>CAVQVK010000032.1:0-111056 GCA_963717035.1 uncultured Acidimicrobiaceae bacterium
ACGGCTCCACGACCCCGGCGTGAAGGAGGCGATCGCTCGGTCGGCGACGAACCCGATCACCACGTCGCCAAGCGCGAGCACGATCAACAGTACCGTTACGGAGGAGGTGCCCCGTGCGCGGAGCTGGCGGGTCCGAGCGCTGGTCACGCCGCCCTCCGCCGGACGAGCCAGACCGTCGCGGCGACGAGCAGCGCCGACAGCGCGTGCAGGCACCCACCCTCGATCCACTGGAACGGCCAGAAGCGACTGATTGGTTGGTACTTCGCCCACTCGACGTACCCGTGCTGCATGAGGCACTGCGTCGCGGTCATCGGCCCCGAACTGCTGACGCCGCCCCGTGGGCCTGCAGTGAAAGAGGACGGGCAGAGCTGGGGGAGCACGTCGAGCTGGATCCGGCTCCCGAACACATACTTTCCGCCCTTGGTCCACGACTCGCTCAGGATCCATGCCGAGTTCGGGATATGCAGGTTCTTCGCGATGAGCGGCGTCAGGTAGTGCTCACGGAATACGTTCGTCGTCAGCAGGGAAAATGCGGTGTAGGTGGCGAGGGTGGCGACGATCGCAAGCACGATCCGACGGATGAGCATCCCGGCAAGGGCGCCGATCGCAAACGCCGCGAGCGTCCATCCGATGAACGCGGGGCCACGGAGGTCGAACAGCCCTGCAGAGAAAGGGCTCGCCCCGGCGACGTTGGGGCCGTTCTGCGCGGCGACGTAGGGCTGGTAGTACCAGGACAGCAGCACACTGAAGGCTGCGGCGAGGATCCCCACTGCGACCCCAAGCAGCACCAGCTTGGCGAGCGCCCATCGCCAGCGGCCGAAGGCCTGGGTCCAGGCGTAGCGGAACGTTCCGGTCTCGAACTCACGAGCAAGCACGACTGGCCCGATGAATGCCCCGATCAGCGCGGGGATGGGCTGGAGGACGAAGCCACCTTTTAGAAAGGAATTCGTGCTCTCGAAGTCGATGGCGAGGTTGGTGCAATTTGCCGATCCCACAGGCCGACAGGCCACCGCGGCGGCGAACGCGTGGTGCACCAACAGTCCAGTAGTCCACAGCCAGACCGCGAGCACGCCGAGAAACACCGCCACACCACCGAGCGCGACGCGATGATGTCGCCACGTGACCCAGAACATCCGACGCCACGGCAACGGCCGCAGGCGCGTTTCCTCGGCGGGAGCGATGGTTGGAGCCAATGACGTCATCTCGTCACCTCCGTTGCCTCGTCCCACCCGCTCGCCGAGGGGGACACCGCCGCCATGCCCGGCTCGCGCAGGTAGGCCATCGTCAGTTTTTCGAGCGTCACGGCGCGGGCCTCCATCCGGGTGGCACCGGCTCGGAACGGCTCTCGGTTCGCACGAGCAGATGCGCCTGCGATCCTGCGCTTGTCGCATGGACGACGCCCCACTCCCGCGCGTACCGCTCTGACCCGGACGCCGGGCCGGTGAGCAAGCGATGGGTGGCGAGCAGCTCCTCGACCTCGCCGGCCACTTGGATGCCGCCGTGCGAGACGACGACGAGGTAGTCGGCAACCCGCCCGAGCTCGGCGAGGACGTGCGACGACAGCACAACCGAGACGCCGTTCTCGGCGACGGCCCGCATCACCGTCGCCATGAAGTCCTCCCGGGCGATCGGATCGAGGGCGGCCATCGGCTCGTCGAGGACGAGCAGCTGCGGCCGTCGGGCGAGTGCCAGCGTCAACGCGAGCTGCGCCTGCTGGCCGCCCGACAGCGTCCCTGCCTTGCGCTTCAGCGGGATTGCGAGCTCGTCGAGCCGCTGGTTCGCGTAGCGCTGGTCGAAGCGACGGTTCAAGTTGCGCGTCTCGTGATGAGATCGGCAGCGAGAGGTTCCTGTAGAGCGGGGCGTTCTGGGCAACGAAGGCGATGCCATCGAGTGCGGCGAGCGAACCGGCGCGACGTCCGCCGAGCACCGTGATCCCGCCTGCCGTCGGCAGTGCGAGCCCGACCGAGAGGTTCAAGAGGGTCGTCTTGCCGGCCCCGTTTGGACCGACGAGCGCGACCACGTGCCGATCCGGAATCGCCAGATTGCAGTCGTGGAGCGCTCTCGTCTGCCCATAGGACTTCCCGAGGTCGCGCGCCTCGATGACGTTCATGGCCGCCGCCTCGCCTCGTCGCGGTCGCGGTTCGTGTTCGTTGTCTGACTCATGTGTCCTCCATGAATTCGGCCCCGTGGGTGGATGTCTTCAGTGTGGTAAGAGAGTCGTCAGCAGGAAATACGGCTAGACGGCGTCTTCGGGGTGGACGTAGGTACACCCCATTGGGTGTCCTAGCCCTACTGCCAAGAGGCGTCGGGTCCGGCACACTGGGGATACAGGACGAGGGACGTGATGGGCCATAGGTGATGCGAGGTGATGGAGACGCGGCGCAGCAGCTCTCGTTGGAGCCCGCGGGCCAGCTCCCTCGCGTTTGCCCGCGGACCAGCCTTTTTCTGCCTGGCCGTGGCCGGCATCGCCCTCCTCCTCGTTCCCGTGCTCGTGCCGGGCCTGGCCGTGCTGGGGTTGCTGGCGCTGCACGGCTTCGGTCCCCGCCTGGCTCTCATGCTTGCCGTGTTGTTCTGGGCCGGCGATGTCCTGGTGGTGCGCTATGGCCTCGTAGGCGCGCTCGTGGGGGTCTCGCCGACTGGCCCAAATCACCCGGCGGCTCTCGGACGAATGGCTGCAGATTCCGATCCGCGACTCCTACGTGCGGGCGACCAACGAAGACGTGACGGGGCTCAGCATTCCCCGACTGCGGTGGATGCTCTCGGACTCTGCCACCTGGTGGGACATACTCTGGATGGTCATCAACGCCTCGTTCGGGTGGCTCCTCGCAGTGACGCCACTCGTCCTGGCGGTGGCGGGACTGATCGGCTGCGTCGGCTACGGAATCGTCGGCATGTTCGATGTGTCGGTCCTCGGCCGCGTCGTGCTCGGGCTGGTGGGCGGAGCCGTGACGGTCTTGGCGGTGTGGTCGGCGCCGCTTCTGTTGCATGCCTACGGCGGCTTGGCTCGCGCCGTCCTCGGTCCACGCCAAGACCGGGAGTTGGCCCAGCGGGTCCGGCACCTGGCCGAGACGCGTGCTGAGACCATCGACGCCAGTGCGGCCGAGATTCGCCGCATCGAACGGGACCTGCACGACGGGGCGCAGGCCCGACTGGTGGCGATGGGCATGACGCTCGGCGCCGCGGAGGATCTCCTCGATACCGACCCCGAGGCGACCCGAAAGCTGTTGGCTGAGGCTCGTCAGGCGTCGGGCACGGCGCTGGCCGAGCTGCGCGCCCTCGTCAGTGGCATCCACCCGCCGGTCCTCGCCGACCGGGGCCTGGTCGACGCCATCCGCGCTCTGGCTCTGGACTCGGTGCCGCGAGTGGAAGTGACGGCCGATCCGATCCAGCGCCCGCCGGCCCCGATCGAGTCGGCTGCGTACTTTGCGGTGTCCGAGTTGCTGGCCAACGTGACCAAGCATGCCGAGGCCCACCGTGTATGGATCGACATTCGCTATCAGGAAGGGAAGCTGGCGATCTGTGTCACAGACGACGGTCGAGGTGGGGCCGACGCTGGACGCGGCACCGGGCTGCGTGGGATCCAACGTCGACTTGCGGCCTTCGACGCCGCGATGGCGCTCAGCAGCCCACCTGGAGGGCCGACGGTCGTCAAGCTGGAGATCCCATGCGAATCGTGATTGCCGAAGATCAGTTCTTACTGAGAGACGGTCTCACTCGCATGCTCGAGGCCCACGGCATCGAGATCGGTGCGGCCGTCGACAATGGAGACGACCTGGTCGCCGCGGTGACCGCTGATCCCCCCGACGTTGCGATAGTCGACGTCCGGCTCCCACCCACCTTCACCGACGAGGGCATCCGCGCAGCGCTCGCGGCACGTAAGAAGGTGCCCGGACTGCCCATCTTGGTGCTGTCGCAGTACGTGGAGCAGCTCTACGCTCGTGAGCTGATGGCCGACGCCACCGGTGGTATCGGCTACCTCTTGAAGGACAGGGTGCTCGACAGTGCCCAATTCGTCGAGGCCATACGCCGGGTTGCCGCCGGGGGAACGGCGATGGACCCCGAGGTGATCGCTCGCCTGCTTGCCCGCAACACCGAAAACGACGCCATCAGTGCGTTGAGCCCGCGCGAACGCGAGGTGCTCGGCCTCATGGCGGAGGGCCGGTCCAACGCCGCCATCGCCCAGCGGCTCGTGATCAGTGAGGGCGCCGTTGCCAAGCACACGGCGTCGATCTTCCTTCGCCTGGGACTGCAACCGTCCGAAGACGACAATCGCCGCGTCCTGGCTGTGCTGGCGTACCTAGGTACGTAGACGGTCCGCCCGCTGAATCGGTAGATCGGGAGTTCAGTCTCGGAGCTGGCCCAAGTGCATCGTGCCATCGGGGACCCGAACCCGAAGGTTGACCGTGCTGGCGGGTCTCCGGGACTCCCATGGCGAGAGTCGACATCGAGGAGAACAGCGCCATACGGCTGCAAGGGCAGACGGACGTGACCAGCACGTTCACCGCTGCGGAGGACCGGGCGGCTCGGAAACCGACGCACGGTGCCCCCGCCACTCAGACGTCGCAAGACAGGGCCGATCCGAGAGGGTCGGCCCTTCTGCTGCTCCCTGAAGGACAGCTAAGGAGCGGGCGGATTCTCGGAGCTTCTCATTTCAGAGCCGCAACGGCTCGTGCAATCGAGCGAGCCCGGCGGTGATGAAACCGACTTGGATCTCGAACAACTCGTCCGCTTTGGGAAGTCACCCCGGCCGGATTGCTTCCCGACACAGCTTGCTGCGCGCCTGCCCGGAGCGTGCAGGCTCGACCCTTGTTCCATGGCCACGAAACCGACCGTAGCCCACATGAGAAGTCGGCACGCCTGCACGGCGGCTTCCGCGGACAGGCCTCCCTCATGCATCGCAATCAGCAACGGTCGGGACGCCTCCACGTACGCCTCCCGGGCTGCGCCGAGATAGAGACGACTGTCGGGAGCCAGCTTGAGTCGGCTTCGCAACTCTCGGCACCATCGCTCGGCATACGCATGCCACGCCTCATCCGCGCCGGCCGGCGGTGCC
The DNA here is from genome assembly GCA_963717035.1 of uncultured Acidimicrobiaceae bacterium. Classification (GTDB taxonomy): domain Bacteria; phylum Actinomycetota; class Acidimicrobiia; order Acidimicrobiales; family RAAP-2; genus DASXMT01. The sequence goes on from CAVQVK010000032.1 coordinate 5,054, forward strand.
AGGTCGGCGAGGAGTTGGTCGGCCACCGCGTCGATCAGGGGACCGGCCCTTGTTCCCCACCCTGGGCATAGAGCGGCATGGGCGAGACGCTGAGTCGCTCAGCGACGCTGCGCATAACTGCCACTGCGTCCAGACCTCGCTCGCGGACAAGATCACGATCGCGGCATCGACGATATCGTCGGCCTCTAGCTTCAGGTCGTTGCTCGGCCCATCAGTGCTCCTCGGCGATGCTGGTGGCGCTCGCGAGCAACAAGTCGGCTGCGCCGAAGTACTCGTGCATGCTTCGTCGATTCGCCGCGTAGGAACTTGGCGTAGCTGCCTTCCAGCACCATGGCCAGCTTCCAGCGGGCGAACACATCATACCAACCGATCTCCGTCATGTCGTGACCGGAACGCGGCCGTAGCACGATCAACAAAAATCGCGGTCGGGGAGCTGGCGACCATCGAACCCGGGCTCCCGGGCATCCCAGGCGGATTCCCCTCGGGCCCGGGATGGAAAATCAGGTGCCCAGGCCAGATCGACGACGGGGTCACCGATGCCGCCATCTCCCAGTCCACGACCGCAAGCAGCTGCGGCGGCGCATCCGGAGCGAACAGCACGTTGTCGAGCTTGTAGTCCCCATGGCACAAAGCGCTGGGACTGATCGACGGGGCGATGACCTCGAGCCAGTAGGCGGCACGCGGTGGCGGCCGAGAGCTCCCGCCCGCCGTAGGAACCGAGCTGGATATCCAGCGGTCGGTTGCCGCGCCAGATAGTCGTCGTTGTGGGCCAGATCGCCCAGCCCGCGGCGCGCCAATCGACCGCGTGGATCGCGACCAGGGCGTCGACAGCTCATCGAGCGCCTGGACTGCTCTTGCGGGCCGCCGACCAGGCGACGGGCACCGCCTGGAGGCGGGCAACACCTCAACGCGCTCCATGATGTAGAACGGCGCGCCAAGGCATCCGGGTCGTCGCACGCCAACACCGGCCGGGCGATGAGTCACCGGCTCGTCCTTGATGGCGTCGAGGATACGGAACTCTCGCAGCACGTCGTGGGCGGTCGCCGAACTCGGGTGCTTGGAGCCCGCCGAAGCACCCACCGCTTTCCCCCGGTGCGACGCCGAAAACCTCACACGATCCACCCCCGACCATGGCGTCACCCGGATCGGCGACACGATCACCCAGGGCCGACCGTCAGGTAACTCTCGAGGGGGTCGCCTCCGGTCATCGGGCCGCACCCCCGCCGACGAGCTCGGAGCACGTCCCCGAGGTGTTGATCACGGCGTCGGGCCGAGCGTCGGCCGGGGTCGGGCGTCGGCGCGGGGCGCCGCCGGCTGTGCTCATACCGATGGCGGCCGGTCCTTCGATGTCGTGGCGGATCTGTCGCCGACGAAGAGGGCCTGGTCTGGGGGGCGGCGGCCTTCCGAGCGCCAGGCGGTAGATGGCGGCGTCGGGCTTGCAGGAGCGCGCCTGCTCGGAGCTCGTCGCCGCGTCGATCACCTCATGGAGCCCGAGGCGGGCGAGCATGGGATCGAGCTGCTCGTCGTCGATGTCTGGACACGACCTGGACGTGGAGTCGAGGCCAGCCGCAGCGCCGCGCAGCGTCTCCATGCAGTCGGGCCGGAGTCGGCCTCCTCGACGGTGGCCCGGTATTGGCGATCCACGGCGCTCCTGGGCGGTGGCCTCGTCGATCGCCCCGCCGAGGGGCGACGGCCGTGGCGGCGAAGAGCGGCACCGAGACGGGCGCGGTGGCGGCGAGGCCTGGGCCGCCCGGCCCTGTAGGCCACCCCCATCCCTGGCGGTAGAGCGCGCCCGGAGCTCGTCATCGGTGGCGTCGACGTCGGCCGCCCCGGCCACGAACCTCAGCTGGCGGAGGTGGGCGTCGCGTAGTGCTCGATCGCTGAACAGCGTGCCCGCGAAGTCGAAGAGGGGACCGGCTCCCGCCTGAACCACGCAGGGACGCCGACGACGCCGCCGAGGGTGCCGCAGCTCAGGCCCACTTCGCCTCGGCAGCGACGCCCATTTCTCCTCGCAACTGGCTACGCGGGAGGTGCTCGGTCGGCCACCCCTCCACTGGCGGTAGCCCTTCAGGAGGGTGCGGGCCAGGACCGACTTGTGGAGCTCGTCGGGGCCATCGCCGATCGGGCCGAACCGGGTCGACCGGTACCACGCCTTCTACCCGGGAGATCGCTGGAGTAGCCGAGAGCGCTGCCGCATACCTGGATTGTTCGGTCGAGCACGCCGAGGACGACCTTCGACACGTGGGCCTTGATCATCCCGAGGTCGGCGCGGACGGCAGCGGCCCCGTGCTTGTCCCATCTTCCACGCGGGTCTGGAAGGTGAGCAACCGGGCCGACTGGATCTCCATGTGCGGCAAGGCCACGTAGTCCTGGATCATCTGGTGCTGCGGCGAGGAGATGGCCGTGCGACGCCGCGAGAGGCCCGCTCGCACATGATGTCGAGCGACCGCTGCGCCTGTCCCAGCCAGCGCATGGCGTGGTGGATGCGGCCCCCGCCGAGCCGCTGCTGGGCCAGGGTGAACCCCTCGCCGGGTTGCACCGATCAGGTGGTCGGCGGGAACCCGGCAGTCCCGGAACACGTCTCGGCGTGGTTCCCGATCGCCCGTATTCGACGTCGGGGTGCGCCATGGTGCCGATGTCGCGCACGATTTCCATACCGGGCGTGCCGGTGGGGACGACGAGGACCGACGTGGCTGTGGGGCCGCCCTCGGGGTTGGTCTCGGCGAGCACGAGCACGATGTCGGCGACCGAGGCGTTGGTGATGAACCAGTTGTGACCATCGATAATCCATTGGTCGCCGTCCTTCATGGCTTTCGTCCGATAACAGTCGGATCCGAACCGGCAAGAAGGGCTCGGTCAGGGCGAACACGCTGGAGATCTCGCCCCGAAGATTTGGGCCAGAGCCAGCGATCCTTTTGGGCGTCGGTCGCCCCGTGAGCGCAACAGTTCGATGTTCCCGCTGTCGGGTGCCTGGGCCAGCACCGAAGATCGTCATCGACATCATGCAGCGACCGATGATCTCCGACATCAGCGCCAGTTCGAGCTGTCCCAGACCTGACCGCCCAGGCTTGGATCGAGGAATGCTCCCCACAGGCCCTGGGCCTTCACTTGGTCCTGGAAGGCTGGGCCTTGACCACCGCTCCATATCTTCGGCCGGGAGTCCCGTCAGAAGGGTTGAGCTGGGATCAACCGGGTCGATGAAGGCCCGCATCCAGGCAGCTGCTCCTCGAACTCGGGTTCAGTCTCGAAGTCCCATGCCACCTCAACCTCCCTCGCTCGGGAAGCCCTCAGAGTGCCGGCGAAGCGGGCCTCGACCGTCGGAGCTTCGCCGGGGTGGGTGATGATCCAGAAGTCCTCCCGTTGCGAACGGCTTCGAGGACCCGTCACGGCGACCTGTGCCGGCGTGTGAGACCGGTCGGGCCCCGTGAAGCTCCTCGCGGATGATCGTCAGGCGCACCGACTCCGCCATCTCCGTCTTTGGTGCTCGAGACCCAACGTGTGTCCGGGCCGCCCGCGTTCGGACTCCATCACTTTGGTGTCGACCTGAGCTAGGGCAGAGGACACTCACGCCAATGGGGAGACTGCTTCGATCGCCAGCTCCTGAGCCAAGGGTCTCGGAGATCGAGACCACCGCCACCTTGGTGGCACTGTATGGCCCGATGAAGGCGACACCGCTGAGAAGTCCCGCTATCGGAAGCTGTATTGACAATGTGCGCCGGAGTGCCCCTGGCTGCGCATGATCGGCACAAAGGTGTCACTCCCGTGCACCACGCCCCAGAAGTTGACGCCCACCACCCATCTCCAGTCGTCGAGAGTCTGGTCGCTGGATCAGGTTGAAACGTGGAGACGCCGGCGTTGTTGCACAACACGTCGACGCCCGCCCGAACCGTTCCAGCGGCACGTCTGCCGCCGCGAGCTGGTCGACTGCAGGCGGCATCGGACACATCCACCTCTGAGCGGCGAGAGCGACGCCCCTCGTGGAACTGATACCCTGTCGAGACGACTCCTTCGCCTCGTCGTCCGTCGAGGTCGGCAACGATAAACGGCTGCACCCCGCTGCCTGCAAATGCCCGAGCGAGTGCACGTCCAATACCTGCTGGCCGGCTCCGGTGATCACTGCCACCCGGCCTGGGCCGATCACGACGTTGTCCCCCCTCTCTTGCAAGTCGATGCCGCTCTTTTGTGCCCTGTTATCTTATCTGTCAGCCGCCGTCGAGGAGGATGAGCTCCCCGGAGAGGTACGGACGAGGCGTCGCTGGCAAGGTAGAGGGCGGTCCGACGATCTCTCGGCGGAGGCGATCCGACCGAGGGCGACGTTGGACGCCATCTGCGCCTGCGGGTCCGGCGACGGGAGAAGATGCGTGGAGGCTGTCGGTGTGGAACGTGCCGCACACGATGGGTTGACCCGAATGCCGCGCGAGCCCGAACTCTTGGCCGCCGCCTTGGTCAGCGCGTTCAGGCCGGCCTTGGCGGCGGCAGAGACGACGGTGAAGGCGGAGGGGTAGAGCGACGCCTTGGAAATGATGTTGACAACCGATCCGCCCGGGGGGCATGTGCTGGGCTGCTGAGCGCCATGCGAGCCGGAGAAGCGGCCACCTTGTGACGACCCCTGAATCGTCTTGTCAAAGCAGGTCCGAGGTCACGTGGGGAGCAGCGACGGCGGAAACGGCGTGATTCTGGCGTTGTTGACGAGCACGTCGATGCGCCCGAACTCCGCGACGGTGACGTCGAATGAGCGCTTCTTGCTACTGCGCCCAGTCGCCGACATGGCAACATTACCGCCAGGGCGTTCCGCCCCATCTCCCGGACCTCCTCGGCGAACTCGGCAATCGACAATGGCCGAGCTTGCGGCTAGCCACGACGACATCCGCGCCCGCCTCGGCGAACCCGAGCACCATCTCGCGACCGAGACCCTTGCTGCCGCCGGTCACGATCACGACCTTCCCGGTCGCGTCGAAGTACTCGGGATCACGGCACCATCACGAGCTTGCCCACCACACGGCGATCAGCTATGCGTTGAAGCGCTCCGGGCAGCTCGTCGAACGAGGAATCGGCCGTCCACTGCATTTGTCAACAGACCCTTCCTCACGAGGCGGGAGAGGTTCGCGGCGAATATCGTCGCAGCCCAGGACGGGTATAGCCACCGGCAAACACGCCGACGAGCGACGTGTTCGTGACGACGCGGTCGAGAGTCGCAAGCTTCGGCCATTGGCCGCTGGGCAAAACCGAATGGCGAGGAGTCGCCCATGTCGGGATAGTGCCGCGACGGCGTCCTCGGCCAGGGAGCCGCCCACGGGGTCGAAGATCACGTCAATCCCTCGTCCGGCCGTGATCTCCCCGGAGTGCTGGAGCCACTGGACCGTCGGTGTGGTTGATCGTTGGCGTCGGCCCCGAGCTTACGGCAGAACGACGCCTCTGGCCCTTCATTGCTCACCACGGCAACCACCCGGGTCTTCCCCCAGCGCCCGTCCCAACTGGACGGCGGCGATTCCGCTCCCACCTGCGGCTCCCAGCACGGCCAGCCACTCTCCTCGAGCGACGTGACCGCGATCCACCAGACCGATCCAGCCGGTGAGGTGCGGGATCCAGAACCCGGCCGCCTGGCGGTCGGTGAGACCTTCGGGTACGGCGAAGGCCGAATCAACTGGGGCGAGACACTCTTCCCGCGCATGCTCAAACCGGACCCCTCGGTGAAGGCGGTCACGCACATGATGCGGGCGCCGATCGGGAGGTCGACTCCGGCGCCGGTAGCAGTGATCGTGCCGTGGCTTCCTGGCCCGACGTGAACGGCAGAGGTGGGGTCAGGGGGTAGGTTCCACGGCACATCAGCACGTCAGGTAGCCCGATGCCTGCCGCCTCGAGGAACCGGCAGGACGGACCTGCCCGGGTTCTGGTTGTGGAGGCTCCAGTTCGACGAGGTGGAGTACGTCGACGGGCTCTCCGGCGGCTTGTACCTGCCATGCGCGCGGATCAGGGATCCGCACCGGAACAGCGGGTCTCGTCGACGCCGCATCTCCCTCGTACATGCTCATGCCAGCTCGGTCGACGAATGAAATAACAGCGTAATCACGGACCGATCACCCACGCCAAGATCCCGGGCAGAAGCCGTGACCAGCAACTTCGTCGGGTTTGAGGCCCCAAAGGCGAACGGTGGTCGTGAACCCCCGCCACCATTGGAATCGCTGGTCGGCGTCTGACACATAGGGCACGGGCGTTTGACCAGCGTTTTTCGTGTCGGTGAGATGCCGGCGCCGAAGATGGGGTTCATCGGGGCTTTTTCTCGGACATTCTCAACTCTGCCCTGGGCAGCCCCGTGCAGGCGGTCGCCGGGCACGCCTTCCGTCAGCTGCCGTTCCGTGGTCGACTGGCCTTCGACCAGGAATGTAAATGTTCTTGGGGACGTCCTCAAGATGCCGGTATCTTTGTCCTGACGGCACACGGTGTGGTGGGTGGTTGCAAGCCTGTCGAGGACGGAAGGAATCTCAGGATCGGGGCCGATCGCGGCGGAGGAGGCTGGGCCGGGGCTCGATGACGACTGGCGGCCGTTCGTAGACGAAAGGTTGGCCGCCGCCGGGGCGGCGCTGGGGCGGGCGCCGGGGTTCGACCGGAGCCCGATCGCATGTGACGCCGCGGACCAGACCACGGGGCCGGCGGTACGGTCAGGCGGTCGGCGAGTCGGTAGGCGACGCTCTCGTAGTTGACGTGCAGCCGCGAAAGTCAACCACGCCTCCTCGGCACTTCGCTCGGTGGCGAAGCCCACACTCACGAGCATGGCCACTGCCTCGCTCGAACTCTGGAAACGTCAGGTCGATGGGGCCCTCGGGATTCGGATCAGGGTCGACCTCCCATCCGAGCGTGGTCGCGATCCGGTTGAGCAACGTGAATCCCATCCGAAGGCACAGACGGGCCTGGCGAAGAGCCTGGCTCGGGGCGAGCGCCAGATGCATGGCGGCGGCATCCAGCACAGCGATGAGCCCGAGGAGCCACGAGTACCACGGCTCGGGGAGACCGGAAGAGGACAGCACGGGGTAGGTGGTGTGGGTTTCGGCCACGTCGGCCGCCCACTCCTCCCATGCGGCATACAGGTCCGGGAGGGTGTCGGTGATTCCGACCAGCTGGTGCCGGGCCAGGAGTTCGGGACCCCACGCCGGGACGCCGGCCCGACTCTCAAGCAGGGCAACGAGGTTTTCGCGTCGGTTGAACGAGCTGTAGAGAGCCGGCAGGTACGCGATCTGAGGGCGACAATCACGACCCAGATGGCGCCGACGGAGATGTCCACGCCCGTGTCGGCCGGGCCGCCGCTATGGACTGCTCCTACCGTGAAGAGCGCGGTCAGGGCCTGGAGCAACCCATCGGCGAACGATACGCCGGCCCCGACGAGGAGGAGCGCGAACCCGAGCACCAGGCAGGCCGCCCAGAACAGCAGCTGCACGACAAGGGCGACCGGGCCGGCCGGCGCCAGGATGGCGTCCTGGCGCTCGTAGGTCTTTGCCAGGCGGGACGCCAGGACGAAGCACACCCGAACGCTCCGGTTGACCTGGAGGCTCAACCGCTCGATACCCGACGGTCGCCGCGGAAGGATCATGGTCAACACGACATCGGCCACGGTCACAATCACCACGACCAAGCCGACGATCGTCGCGAAACGACGGTCATCGTCTTGATGACGCGGTCGATCCTGCGGAGACATAGACACGAGCGTATTCAACGTCGACTCGGCGTGCCGCGAGAGGCCTGTGCCAATCCAGAAGCCGTGGCATTCGCATGTTTGGAAGCGTTGGCGAGCACCTCGACCTGGGGATTGAGGTCAACTTCAGGGCGCAGATCGCGGCCAGATCAGCGACTGCAAGACTGGAACCTTCCCTGACCCCGGCCGAGGAGGCCCGCGCCCGGGGCCAGCACGTCTTCGAAGGATTCGAGTACTACTGCACCTCGCCCAGCACCCCCGCTCGGCCAAGTTCCTCACCTGGTCCAGCATCGACCGCCTGGCGCTATTCGACGTTTTCCGCTTCGTCAGCCTCATCCGGCGCCCCTGGTGATGAACGTCCGGCTGCCGAACTGTGACCTCCTGGATGAGCGTGGAAGCGTTCCAGAACGCAGCAGGGTCTCAGGGCGCTGCGCTGGTCGAAGGGGCCAGCAATTACCACCTCTACGACAACGAGCAGTACGTCGCCCCGACCATCGCAAAGCTCACTGAATTCCGACGTGGCGAACCTCACCGAGCTGGCTGTTGCTTATCCATCGGCTACGTTGCCGTCGTCCCCCGCATATGTACTTGGCCAATACAGCCCTTACGGAACGGATCTTTGTATGCTACGGATGAACCTCATCGCCTGCAGGAAGTCTCAATTTAAGAACCCCGGGGGCATGGTCCGCCTTGTTGAAACACTCCACTTGACCTCGAATCGGGCCCAATCTGAAATTGACCGATGAAATGAATTTCGCGGAACCCATAGCGTCCAGCTAGTAGGGACCTGCTGGGGTGCGCTCATCTAGAAAGAGGGCGGATCAGCCACGGAGGGGACTGGACCATGGCAAAGAAAAGCAAGCCGGTCGAAGTATCACTCAGAATTGAAGCATCGGCGGCCCTCATCTTTGAAATCCTGGCGAATCCGCAACGCCACATGGATTTCGACGGGTCCGACATGCTCGGGGCGCAGTATCGACGAACCGATCTCCGAGGTCGGTGACACCTTCACCATGAAGATGCATCGGCTCGGTGACGATTACCTCCATGCTCAACTATGTGGTGGAGTTCGAGCCTGATCGGCGCATCTTTTGGGAACCGGCTCCCGGAGACCCTTCTCGGGCTGAGGGAGATGATCCGTCCAAAGTCGGCATTCCTGCGGGCTACCGCTGGGGCTACATCCTCACTCCGGACGGTGACGATGCCACCATCGTCACGGAGGTCTTTGACTGTGGCACCGTGACGGCGGAGATCCGTCAATCCCTGTTGAGCGATGGCGGACATGGATCAACGGGTCAATTCAATGGTTGAGTCCATGACGGCCAGCCTGGAGAGGCTCGAGAGGATCATTGCTCAGTAGGACTTCTACCGCCCGTGTGACACTCTGGTTGGGAGACCCCACTGCCCCGGTACGCCTGGCTGAGGCTAAGCGAACAACCGCAACTGTGCCGGCTGACCGCCGCATCTGGTTCAGCGGAGCAGCTGCCGCACTTCGTCCATGGTGTCCAGGTCGTCCATGGCGGCGCCGGCGCGGTCGTAGCCCCGAGCCAGCGATCTCCCGCCCGCAGTCCCCCCGCCGCCCTGGGCGAAGGCGGCGGCCACGAAGGGATAGGCCACGAGCAGGCGGTAGCGATTCCAGCTCTCGGAACGATCGAGCAGGGGGCCTCCGTGGCGGGGGAGCACGTCGAGGTAGAGGTCCAGGAGGTGGCGCTCCTCGGCCCGCCGCCGTTCGGTAGGCAGGCTCAGCGTGAGGAAGTAGGCGAGGTCGCGGAGTCCGAGGCCGCTGTCGCAGCACCTGCCAGTCCACGAAGCCCGGCACGTCGCCGTCGAAGTAGACGTTGCCAGTTGCGGGGATCCCCGTGCAAACAGGGTAAAGCCGTCACGGGGCAGTCGGGCCTCGAACAGACGCTGGCTCTTCCTCGATGGCATCGCCTGAATCGCGGTGGAGGAGAGCGGGGTCGGTGCGACGCACCCTCGGCATGTCACCAGACGCAGCAGCCGGGCGGTCAACGCCGCCGCCGGGTCCTCGGCGTTGGTGACCACCCACGACAACGCACCGACTCGGCGGCGGCGCAGGTGCGCATGGAGAATGGCCAGCGCCTGCACCACCGCCTCGGCTTCCGGCGGGAGACGGGCGCCGCGGACATCGGCGAACCGCAGTCCCGGACTCAGATCCTCGAGCACCAGGGCGAAGCGACCGGTGCGCCCGTCGTAGCGTGCGGCGTGGGCCCGCGGCACGGCGATGGGCAGCGCCGGCGCCAGGCGCTCGTAGAAGGAGATCTCGGTCGGGCCGAGACGGGCCAGCCCGACGAAGAGCCGGACGGCGGGGGGCTGCGGGGCCAGTTTGACGAACACCGACGGCGGCGTGCCGTCGCCTTCGACCCCGAGGCGCGCCCGCTCGTGGTGCCAGCCGTCCCCGCGAGGCGTTCGACGCGGTCCGGGGACTGGTTGGTCCAGTAGCTCGCCGATGACATGCGCGGCGAGGTCATTGAGCGTGCGGGGCAGTCCAGGCCGGCGGTCGAGGCGGTCGTGCGCCAGCCGGCCCAGTTCCTTCCCGAGGCCCATCAGGTGGGCCTCCCCGGCCCCCGGAGCATCGGCCGGCCGGTGGTATGCACAGACCGCATCTTGCACCACGCCGCCGGGCAAGCGCGGGAATCGAGCGTGAGGGGAGCGGTTGAACTTGCCACCCGAGGGATACGGCCCATGCACCGTCGGACCCTGGACCGGCGCCCCATACCCCAACTCTGGGGTCGCTCCCTCACAGGCTCCGGACTGTCCAGATCGGCCGGGTCACATTTCCTGTGCACCCCGGGCCCAGTGCTTGCTCTCCGCGAGCGATTCCAAGACCCAACGGTGCTCGGCGAGGTGCTTTGCGTGCAACCACACCATCGGCTTCGGCGTCATCCGGCCTCCTCGGAAGCCAGCGCGGTGTACCTGACCTGGCTCCTTCGACGTCGGGTGGAGGAATGCATTTGTCGGCTCCACATCGACGAGGCCGATATATCTCGATCGCCGTCGACAGATCTGGCTACCAATTGCGGCCGGACTGCAGCGGGCGGTGGGTAGCTCGGGTGCAATGACAGCCGAGGTCTCGTAACTGGGAGTGGTCCTTTGATCTGGGGCTTGAAACTCGTCCAATGGGCGGCGTCAACGTCGTGGTCGACTGCCAAGAGAAGTAGTGCACGCGACGGTGTAGCGCTGGGCGTCGGCGTGCAATCGTCAGAGGAACGTCACGCGGGTCGCTTCCTGCTTGCCTTGGGCGAAACCGGCACGGGCGGCGGGGATGCGGGTCGCCGGGTCCATCTGGTTCGTGCCCATTGCGGCTCGGGAATCGGCGTCCGGCGTGATCACCTCGACGTGGCTGCCCTGCTTGCGCAGAGCCTCGACCTGGCCCTCCAGGTCCATGCCCCATTCCGGTGGTCTGCGCAGGCCCTCGAACTGGCCTTCGGGCAATGTCCCGCTCCGTCCGCCGAACGGCGAGAGCACCACGACATTCGCATAGCCCGAGGCAAGGTCGGCGTTTTCGGGGGAGCGCACGCCGCCGTTGATGTAGTGAGTGCCGTTGATGCTGATAGTGGGGGACGAACCCGGCAGCGCAGTGCCCGCGGTGACCGCGTCCACCAAGTCGACGCCCGAATCGCGGTCGAAAGTAGCCAACTCGCCGGTATGCGCGTCGACGGCTACCACGATCATCGGCCTGGACGGCCATTCATGGCGAGGCAACCGGGCGGCGACCACGGCGCGGTGCTGTCCCGCCGTGGGTCCGAGTATGGAGTCGCACTCCAACCCGAATGCGCCCATCGCACGTTGAAGATCGGCAGCCGAGGTGGCGGCGGCGGAGATGGCCCTCATCCGCTCGAACACCGTGGCCATCGGCAAGGCCGGCGGTCGTTCGCGGTTCTGTCTGACCGGTTGAACAGGCGGGGACAGCACTGAGGCGAACAGTTCGGCCGGCGGTATTCCGCTGCGCACCTGTGCTGCCGCGGTGGCACCGGACGACGTGCCGATCACCAAATCGGCGGCCTCGGTCATATCGAGACCCGCTTCGGCCAGGCCTGCGATGATCCCGATCTCCCAGGCATTTCCGGCAGCCCCACCACCACCGAGAACCAGAGCAACGTTGTGAGCCACCTGCGGGTGCGACGTACGTCGCACCGAGTCAAGCGTGAAGGATTGGGCTTTGCCCCCGGTCGACGGGAGCGATTCGTGAAATTGCGACATGTCTTGGTCCCTTTCAGGGCATCCGAGATGCGGGCACCCAAGGACCGATGACGACGAAGCTCTAGAGGCTCCAGCGTGAAGGGGTGAGCGCCCGACTGTGAACGAAAAGAATCGGACTCACCTCCTTAGACCGTGCGCCGCGACAGCGCTCCTGAACGAACTCGGTCTGAACAATATTCGGGCAAGGAGCTCCACCGCAAACGAAGAACCAGCTGGTCGGAGTTCGAATATCGGCAAGCCAGCACAAGAGTGCTTAGGGTTCGCAGTGAGCCCTCTTGGAGGTGTGCCGTCGCCTGGCGGGCTGACATCGCATCCGCCGGTAACCAGAAGTACGGATACGCGTCGCGCTCGGGGGTGGGACTTGAGGCATGGCTTCCTTGAGCTGGAATCGGTCCTGAGATCACACGGATTTGTGTTATCTCAGGAGGTTGTGTAGAGTGTTCGGCATGCCAAGTGACGGGGAGATCACGTTCGCCGACCATGTAGGTCGCTTCTATGCCCGGCGATTCGGCATGGCCCCGATGGTGGGCCGTCTGATCGGCTACCTGGCCGTATGCGACCCGCGCGAGCAGAGCATCAGCGAGCTGGCCGACGCCCTGCTCGCGAGCAGGAGCGCGATCGCCGGCGCCGTGAATGTGCTCGAGACCCTCGGTCTCATCCAGCGCTCCCGTGCTGCCGGCGAGCGAATGGACCGGATACGCATCGACATGTCGTCCTCCCATGCGATGGGATTCGACATCTCCGAGTACCAGGAGCAGGCCGAGCTCGCCCGAGAGGGCCTGGACCTGCTGGCCGATATGCCGCCAGAACGGCGAGCGATCTTGCTGCAGTGGGCCGCATTCGCTGACTTCTTGGTCGCGCGGCTCCCGGTCCTGGAACAGGAGTGGAAGGCACACCGAGAGGCGCTGCGTGTCGCGGGCGAGCTTCCTGACGACTCGATCACACAGCAAGGAGGGAGAAGGCCATGACAAGCGTCACTGCTGCGCCGGGCATCGTTGCCCGCGATGTGCGCAAGTCGTTCGGCGACCACGTGGTGCTCGACAACGTGAGCCTGGCCGTGGAGGAAGGCAAGATCCTCGCGCTTCTCGGCCCCAACGGGGCAGGCAAAACCACGATGGTCCGCATCCTGTCCACTCTGATCGCCGCCGACTCCGGCTCCATGCGCATCGCCGGTCACGACGTCGTCTCCGACGCCGACGGGGTGCGGGCCATCATCGGGGTCACTGGCCAGTTCTCGGCCGTGGACAACTTGCTCACCGGGGCCGAGAACCTGCGGTTGATGGCCGACCTTCGCCATCTCGGCCGCGAGGCTGGGCAACGGCGGGTGACCGAGTTGTTGGAGCAGTTCGATCTCGCCGACGCCGCCGACAAGCTGCTCTCGACCTACTCAGGCGGGATGCGACGGCGACTCGACCTCGCCATGACCCTTGTCGGTGAGCCCCGGGTGATCTTCCTCGATGAGCCCACCACCGGCTTGGACCCGCGCAGCCGCCTCACCATGTGGGAGATCGTCCGCGAACTCGCCTCTGCCGGAGTCACCATCCTGTTGACCACCCAGTACCTCGACGAGGCGGACCAACTGGCCGACCGGATTGCGGTGCTCGACGAGGGCCGGATCGTCGCCGAGGGAACCCCGGCTGAGCTGAAGAGCCGGATCCCCGGCGGGCACGTTCGACTCCACTTCGCCGGTCCCGACTTGCTGCGATCTGCGGCCGAGCTCCTTGAGGCGGCTGCTCCCGACCAGGACCAGCTCGTCCTCCAAGTCCCCGCAGACGGCACCGTGGACTCGCTCCGTGAGCTGCTGGCCGAGCTGCACGAGGCCCGCATCGACGTCGAACGCCTGTCGATCCACACCCCCGATCTCGACGACGTGTTCCTCGCCGTGACCGGCAGTGACGGCACCGCTCAATTCGACCGAGACCCAGCACCACAAGGAGTACTGCAACCGTGACCACGCTCGCCTACACGCTCAGCGACTCGCGGGTCATGCTGCGCCGCAACCTCAAGCACCAACTGCGGTACCCGTCGATGACGCTGATGCTCGTCGGCATGCCGATCGTGCTCCTGCTGCTGTTCGTCTACGTCTTCGGCGGCCAGCTCGGCGCCGGCCTGGGCGCCCACCAGGGACGCCACGCCTACTTGGACTACGTGGTCCCCGGGCTGCTGCTCATCACCATCGCCTCGGCCGTCCAGGGCACCTCGATCATGGTCGCCATGGACATGACCGGCGGCATCATCGACCGATTCCGCACGATGGCCATCGCCCGTGTCTCGGTCCTTACCGGCCACGTGCTCGGGAGTCTGATCCAAACCCTGGCCGGCATCGCCATCCTCTTCGGCGTCGCCTTCGGTCTCGGGTTCCATTCCAGCGCCGGGCTACTCGAATGGCTCGCCGCCATCGGGATCCTGGCGCTGTTCGCCTTCGCTCTGATCTGGCTGGCGGTGGCGCTCGGTTTGGCCGCCAAGAGCGTCGAGACCGCCAGCAACAGCCCGATGATCCTGTTGTTGCTTCTGTTCCTCAGCAGTGCGTTCGTGGCCACGGCCACGATGCCGGCAGGGCTACGTCAGTTCGCCGAGTACCAGCCCTTCACCCCCGTCGCCGACACCCTGCGCGGACTACTTACCGGCGCCGCCATCGGTGACCACGCCATCGTCACCATCGCGTGGAGCATCGGCATCACCGTCGTGGCCTACCTCTGGGCCACCCGCCTCTACAACCAACGCCGAGCCACCGAGCCAAAGTAACTCGCGGACCCGTTTAGCCTCAGAGACCCGCGAACGGCCAGTCGCCGCCGCCCCCCTTGACCCAATCAAATGACACTGATGTAATTCGTTGGGTTGGGCAAGTGGCCCAGCGGTAATGCGGGGAGGACTCGATGAGCCAGACGCTGAGCAAGGCCCTGGTTTTCACGATGCTTCGGCACGCCGAGGACTTCCCCTGGAGGATGCAGGACATCGGGCTGATGAGCCTGCGCCTTGACGACCAGCGCAAGTACCGACTCCACGTCTGGGACCCGGGCGAAAGCGACGGAGACCCCCCCATCCACGACCATCCGTACGACTTCACCTCGACGATCATCGTCGGTGAAATGACCAACAGTCGGTACGACGAGGACCCCGCGGGCGACGAGTACGTCCGCTTCCGCTACTCCCCGCCCGCCGAGGACCAGCGGCGGTCTGACACGGTGAGGTTGTCCGCGACGGCGACAACCTTCACTGAGGGTGAGCAGTACGGTCAGCTCGCCCGCGAGCTACACGCCAGCTGGCAACAACCCGGGACCGTGACGGTGATCCGGTGCTCATGGGTGGAGGCACCCGAGCTGACCGTCTGCCTTCGAGACGAGGGCTCCTGGCGCTCGGGACAAGCTCGACACGCAACGCGGGAGGAAATCAAGACGGTGGCCGCCAAGGCTCTGGAGTGGTTCTGACGGGTCGTTTATAGGACCGGCCAGTCGACGGACCGGCCTTTCCCATGAGAGGGCGCGACGGGTCTGGCGAATCAGGCAAAGAACCGCCGCAGATAGCTTGGTGTCGTGGGAGATGACACCTGGGCCGGTTTGGTCTGACCAATTTGCCGATGAGGCTTACGCATCCGTGAAGGGGTACGTGCGGACCTATGTGATGCACCATCAGCTGCTCGAGCACTTACCGGAGCCGCCGGTGCCCGTGCTCGACGTCGGTGGTGGCGCGGGTCATCAATCGTTTCCGCTGGCCCAGGCCGGCTACGACGTGACATTGCTCGACTCGTCGCCGGCGATGCTCGACAAAGCGCAGCAGCGACTTCAGCGGCTGCCTGCTGAAGCCCAGCGACGGGTGACGCTCGTGCAGGCCGACGGTGAGAGCGCCGATGAGGCGGTGCAGGGCCGACGCTTCGCCGCGGTGTTGTGCCATGGCGTGCTCGGGTACCTCGAGCAGCCCGAGCCGTTGGTCGACCAGCTGTGCCGGTGCGCCGCTGCCGGTGGCGTGGTCTCGATCATGACGGGCAACGCCAAGGCGACGGCGGTGCAACCGGCCTTGGAACGGCGGTGGGACGACGCTCTGGCCGCGTTTGACGCCAGGAGCGGGATCGGGGTGCTGGGCGTGCAGGCGCGAGCCGACACGGTGGAGGAAGTCAGCGAGCTCATCCGGAGCCGGGGCGTGGAGCCACTGCGCTGGTACGGGGTATGGCTGTTTGTCGACTGGCTCGAGTTCAGTGGAGCAGAATTGGACCCCAGCGATTCAAAGCAAGTAGCGGCGACGGCCGCAGTCGAACTCGAAGCCAGCCGACGAGACCCCTACCGCCAACTCAGTCGCGTCTTTCATCTCGTGGGACGCAAAGGTCCGAGCTGAACGGGGCAGCAGCCAAGTGGCGGGGCGAGCCCGCGGTAAGGCCGCACATCCGGTCGTATGTGGGACTGGTTCGGGAGGCCCATCGACGAGATGCGCCTACCCGAAGGGCCATAGCCGCCGGGTCAGTTGCCCGAGGAGCCCGAGCCGCACGCGGTCAGACCCAGCGCATCGAACTGGCTGTTGAGCGGGCCGCTCGACGCGTTGAGCGTGGCCGAGATCGACTGGATTTTGGCGGAATTCCCTGCATCGACGGCCTTGGCGAGCGCCTTGACCTGGTTCACCTGGGCCTGCTGGGCAGCGTAGACGTTGTCGAGCGCGGCGCTCTCGTCGCTGGGCTTGGCCAACGCCTCGAGCTTGGCCTGGCCCTGCTCGGCAAGGGGCACCGCCTCGGCCAGTAGCGCTTGGACTTGGCTGAGGCTCTGGCCGGCCGACGAGCCGATGGCGTTGAGCTTGGCGTTGAACTGTTTGCAGATGGCGTTCGCCTGCGTGTCGTAGGAGGCCTTCGTCGGGGCGGCGCTCGTCGACGAGGAGCACCCTGTGGCCAGGATCCCCATGCCCATCACGGCAACGCTCGCCCATCCGATCGTCCGCTTGGTGGCTCTGTTCATTCGTGTCCTCGGCATCTGGCGAACACTAATGCATAGAACCGCGTGGCACTGTGTGACACTGCATGGAGTGCACACAGCATCCTCGCTATCTGCGGTCATCGGGTGACCTGAAGTAACGACATCCAACCGGTTTCCTCCTGATGGGAGGGCACCTCGTTCGTTGTCTGCGACGATCGCTGGCAGAATCGGCCTGTGGTCACACAACCCACGCCGTACCGCACGATCACGCCCCGGATGTTCGTCGACGACGTGCAGGAGGCAGTGGCGTTTCTGCGAAGGGTCTTCGACGCCACGGCGGAAATCGAGTCCGGGCGACCGACCGACGTGACCATCGGGGACTCCATCGTCATAGTCAGCTCTGCCGCCGAGCGCGAGGCGTTTCCGGCCTTTCTCTACCTTTACGTCGACGAGGCGGACTCGACCTACCGGCGAGCCATCAAGGCCGGCGCCACGAGCATCGAAGCGCCTCTCGACACGCCCTACGGGGATCGGCGCGCCATGTTCAGTGACACCTTTGGCAACGTGTACCAAGTCGCACACCGCCTTCACACCCACGCCTGATCCGCGAGATCTCCGTCGAGATCGAGACCAGGTAGAAGTCGAGGCATCGATGAGTCTCGCCATGGGGCTTCGTCTACCTTGACGGGTCGGTGGGCATGGTTCACAAGCAAACCGAGACTCCATCTCCACCTGGGACCAACGACTGTCAGTCCGGCGACCGAGGGCAGCGAATGGCTCATCAAGGGATCGTGAGCAGAAGCGTAATTTTCACGCTATGGAAAAGACATGTGCGAATGGCCACAGATTCGAAAAGACAACAGACTGCCCTGTTTGTCCGACGTGCGAGGGCATCCGCACGAGTTCCGGTCCGTTTCCTAGGATCGGTGCACCTGCCTCAAGGGCGCTCGAAAATGCCAGTGTTCGGAGCGTCGAGGAACTCGCGAACTGGTCGGAGCGGGACTTGCTGGCTCTCCACGGGATGGGACCGAAGGCTGTCGGCCTCCTCCGTGAACGACTGGCATCGGAAGGGCTCGGCTTCAAGTCCTGAGAATCATTGTCCGGCCTGACGACTGCGAAGAAGAAGGAGCCGTCGGCCGCCGCGGAGGGCTCTTCCGATGGCGAGCGAGCCGCTACGCTCGTCCGCAACCAACCCTGGGCTGCGACGTCCCCATCAGCCCGAGGAACAACGAAGGGGAGACACGGGAGAACGTCTATGGTGACCGTCTCACAAAGCCCGGCGGCCGTCGCCGGACCCCCTGTAGCCCAGCCCGTGCTCACCCCGCTGACGGCTAGCGCCGTCATCCTCGTCCTGACCATGGACGCGGGCGGTGAGCCGGTGGTCCACGATCTCCTCGCCGACCTGTCCGGACTGGCCCGGACCGTCGGCTTCCGTTCCCCTGAGGGTGGGCTGGCCGTCGTGGCCGGAGTGGGATCGACAGCGTGGGACCGCCTCTTCGGCGACCCCCGGCCGGCGCGACCTTCACCCGTTCCAGGCCCTCGACGGCGGTCGCCACCAGGCGATCGTCACCCCGGGCGACCTCGTGTTCCACATCCGGGCCGCAACCATGGACCTCTGCTGGGAACTGGCCTCCCTGGTCGTGGGCCGGCTGGCCGGGGCGGCCACGGTGGTCGACGAGGTCCACGGCTTCAAGTACTTCGACGAGCGAGACCTGCTCGGCTTCGTCGACGGGACGGAGAACCCGACCGGGTCGGCAGCCGAAGCGGCGGTCACCATCGGGGCCGAGGATCCGGCGTTCGCCGGCGGAAGCTATCTCATCGTCCAGAAGTACCTGCACGACATGGCCGCGTGGGATGCCCTGACGGTCGAGGAGCAGGAGCGGGTGGTCGGCCGGGCCAAGCTTTCCAATGTCGAGATGGCCGACGACGTCAAGCCGGCCAACTCGCACGTGGCGCTGAACACCATCATCGAGCCCGATGGCACCCAGCGTCAGATCCTGCGGGAGAACATGCCCTTCGGGTCGTTGGGTTCCGGGGAGTTCGGCACGTACTTCATCGGATACGCCGCCACCCCCTCGGTCACCGAGCTCATGCTCCAGCACATGTTCCTCGGTGACCCGCCCGGCAACTACGACCGGATCCTCGACTTCTCCACCGCGGTGACCGGCACGCTGTTCTTCGTGCCGACTGCGGACTTCCTCGACGACCCTCCCCCGTTGCCGGGTGAAGCCGGTGGCGCGACAACCGCCGCAGACGGGGAATCGGCTGCCCCGGGAGAGTCCGTCCCAAGCGGCCCGGCCGCCGCCGGCGACGCATCGCTGGGGATTGGCGGGCTCGGGGGCAAGTCAGCGTAGGAGGAGAGATCCGCCGGTTCTATGAATCGGATCATTCCCGTGACCTGGCTGCGAGACGGTGCCGGTCGACCGGGGGTGGTGCTGATCGCTAGAACGCGACGATGCCCTCGCCCCCGACCGCGCCGGTCACAGTCACCGCACCGATCTCCGTCAGGGACCCGCTGGCGTTGACTTGGAACTCATCGACGATCCCGTTGCCGCCGGTCTGGACGTAGAGGAATTGGCCGTCGGCCGAAGCCGATGCGTCGACGGTACCCGGGTCCGTCGCCGTCTTCCCGAGGAGAGCGAGCTGGCCCGACGGGGCCGACTGGAAGCCGCTCACCGACGGGCCCCCTGCGTTGGAGGCAAAGAGGTACGCCTGTGCCCCGGCCACCCAACAGGTGGCGGGTTGGCCCGTTCCCACAGTGTCAAGAGGCGTTGCCGTCCCGTCCCGGTTGAGGCTGAACGTGGCCAACGCCGGGTTCGTGCTCGAAGACTCGGCAACAACGAGGTGACCGGCTGCGTCGAAGGTGATGCCGAAAGGGACGGCATTGGGTTCAGAGTTCACAACTGGTGCAGACGGCAGAAGCCCGAAAAACCCGACGTTGAAGACATCGATGTCGTTGCCGTTGGCCTTGGTCGTCACGATCAGCTGGGAACCGTCCGGCGAGAAGGCAACCTGTCCCGGGGTATTGGTGAACTGAGGAGTGGCCGATGGATCCAGGCCAAGCGCTCGGTTCGATCCCGGGACCGGGAACAGGTGTCCAAAGAAGGCGAAATACTCCTGGAGCGACCCACCATTCTCGGCATTGAGCACGTACACGACGCCGTCATGCACGGCCACGCTTACGGGGAAGGCCCCATATGAGCTCACCACCTGGTGCAACGTGAGCTGATCGCCTCGCACGGAGAAGACGGAGACCGTATTGCTCCCGGCGTTGACTGCGTAGAGGAGGTTGTTGCGTTGGTCGTAGGTCAGAGAGCCCTGGGAGGCCAAGTGGTCGACGACAGAGCCGCTCAGAACACCGCCAAGCCCGCCCGTCGCGTACGTGTTCGCCAGGGAAAGGGTGCCGTTGTCAGCGTGATCGTAGGCCACAATTTGGTTGCCGGCCGTGTTGTCGGTTTGGACGAAGACCACATGACCGGCACCACCGAAAAACGAGTCCTGCGGCGTGGTCGCGCCGGCTGTCCCCGAAAGTCCGGACAGGGCAGCTGCCGTTGCCGTGGCCACAAGCGCGACCACTCCTGAACGGATAAGCGTCTTCTTCATCGGTGCGGCCTCCTCGGCGATGGACATGCAGACAACATGTAGTCCCCTACGCCGCCTTTCCGTTACGGAGAATTACGAAGGAGCATCTTGAACGGGAACTGAGCTTGATCTGCCTGTTCAATCGGGCAGGCGCTCGTCCTCGGCACCGTATTCGTCTTACATCTCGGCGGCGTGCGAAACCCAGAGCGTGCGAGGCCGGAATTCCGTTGTTAGCTTGACCGCCACCGCCGGTAGAGATCGATGAGGTCGGCCCTCGCGGCGGGGCTCAGCTCCTCCGGATCGATCGTGTGCACCAAGGCTATGGTCATCCGGATCTGCTCGACGTAGGCAGAGCAGTTTGGGCAGAGCCGCACATGGGCCTCGAAGCGGCGCCGCTCCCGACGCGAGAGCTTCGCTTCGAGATAGTCGGTCACCAGTTCAACCGCCTGTTGGCACACGATGTCTCTCCGTCGCAACGAAAGCATCCGTCAGCCCTTCTTCATTTCAGTTTCGAGGACCTCACGCAAACGGGTGCGGCCACGGTGCAAGAGGATCCTTTGATTGCCACCGCTGATTCCGAGAACCGCGGACACATCTGCATTGGAGAGCTGCTCGACATCTCGGAGAAGGACGACTTGACGCTGGCGGGAGGGCAGGTCGTCGAGTGCGGATTTGAGGATCGGCGACCAGGCTGCCGCCTCGAGGCGATCCTCGCTCTGGTCCAACCATTGTGCGACAGGATCAATCCATCCTCCGTGGCTATTGAAGCGAGCTGGATCGACCGCGTGGAGCGGCTCAATCGACGAATGCCCATGCTCCCGGGCCCCAGCCGAGCGTGCTCGGTTGGCCAGGATCTGAAATAGCCACGTCTTCAACGAGGAGCGTCCCTCAAACCGCTCGATGCCACGGACCACGCCCAGCCACGCATCCTGCACTGCCTCTTCGGCCACCGCCTGACTCGGAACGAACGAACGAGCTAGGCGAAGCATTGGCATTTGATAGCGATCGACCATCAGGGCGAATGCGTTTTCATCGCCGTTGCGCAAACGGCCGAGCAGCTCAGCCTCCGAAGGGGTCACGCTCACCTCAGTGAGTACGCACGCCGGACATGACTATCGCTCAACGGTCTGCTCTACCGGCGCTTCGATCCCTACGATCATGCGAGTCAACTCCGTCGACAGGCCACTCGCGAAAAGATGGGACGGCCAGGGACACCGACTTCTCGAGGGGGCGTTCGCTCCAAGTGTTCCACGACCCTGCCGGGTGGTGACGTCGGGTACCCCGGATTTAACGAACCATCACGGGATCGGCGGCCGATCGGTCGCCTATCCCGACCTCGTGGCGATAGACAACGACGGGTTGATTCGTCGAGTCGCGAATGAACCAAGAATGGAGATGCCAGCCCGCCTCGACCATTTCCGCGAGACCTGAATTTGAGGGCCTCGGTGCCGTCGTAGATCTGGATTTCGAAACGGTTGACCGGATCGAGGTACGGACCACCCTGAAGCGCGTTACGGGCTTCCTCGATGGTGGTTCGCTTGCTGACACTCCCCCGCGCTTCATGCACAGCATCAGCCACGTCCTTTGGATCGAAGGCTGCATTGACCGCGACGCCAAGCTCGTCCATGGTTGCCTCCTTTGGCTACTTTGCTTCCTCAGTCCGACGCTACCCCCGCCCGTCCGGCATCCCAAGCCTTGGCGGTTTCGATCCTGGTGAGCCTCAGGATTGGGGTCCGATGACTTTCCCCTTTGTTCGGCGTCTAAGAATCAAGAGGGCCCACAACAAGGGATTGGAAGGGAGATGCGCATGAGGAAGCTGATCGAATCGACCCACGTCTCACTGGGTGGAGAGATTGGGTCCCCCCAGGAGTGGGCGTTCCCATACATCAACGAGGAACACCATGACTACGCCAAGCGATTGCTGTTTGCCGCGGACGCTCTGCTGCTTGGGCGGTTGACGTACGAAGGATTGTCGGCGGCATACCCGGCCATGGCCGGCGGCGATTCTGGAGTTCCCAACGATTTTATTGACCGCATGAACAGCATCCCAAAGTATGTGGCGTCAACCACTCTTCGAGAGGCAACGTGGAATTCCCACTGTCATCAACGGAGATGTGGCCTCGTTCGTCGCCGACCTGAAGCGCCAAACCGGTGGCGACATCGTCAAGTACGGGAACGGTCCACTCGACGCCACGTTGATGGAGCACGGTCTGATTGATGAGTTCCACCTGTTGATCTCACCGGTCGCCATTGGACGAGGCCAACACCTGTTTGAGGACATCGACACTGCCCCCGCCCTGAATCTCGTCGATGTCACACGGTTCAGCAACGGTGTGGTGGTGCTCGTCTACACCCCAAACTGACCTCAACCCAAGTGCCCGGAAATCCTCGGGTCCTTCATCGACCAGGATCTAGACCAGCATTCTTCGCCCAGGTCTCGATCACCTCTAACCGGAGGTGGTGGGAGACCCGTTCGCTGTCCTGGCCGCAATAGGCATCCACCGTCTTGCCCGCGGCGAGAACCGGTGGGGTGGTGAATTCGCTGGCATCCCCGGAGGTGATCGTGTGGTTAGCGGCCAAGACGAGGATCCCGGCCTGGTCCACGATCGCCGAGGGGGCCTTGGCCTGGAACTCATCGAGGAGGCTCTGGTTGGCCTTGAAGATGGGAACGAGATCGGAGGCCTGGTGGACGCCGGACGTGGCCTGGTTGAGCTTGGCGTTGTCGGTGCAGAACGCAACCTTGTCCCCAGCGCCCGCAGCCTGACCGACCTGGGCGCTGAAGTGGGCTCTGCCGCCTGCAATCGAGATCACCGTCACGTGTACCGGAAACGTCGTGGTCTTACCCTTCGGTGTCAGCGTGCAGTCAACGGTGGCACCGACAGTGGCCTTCAGACCTCCGGGACAGCTCACCGTCGGAGTCGGTTGCTGGGTCTCGGCGGCTAGTTGACGGGCCACCTCGGACTGCACCGTGCTCTGCGAGACCTCCCCGCTTCCAACCGAGACGCTGGCATCGCAGGCGCTGAACACTCCCGCACTGGTAAAGGCGGCGAGGGCGAGGATACCCACCCGGGTCTTGGACATTTCGAAGTATACGCACAACACCAATGGCTCGGCTCTCGTATTGGCTTCCGAGGCACAGACAACGGCACCTCAGGACGCTCAGACACAGGCAAATAACCTCCATCCGTGCGGTCGGAATACACGGCCGCAGAGCTCCACTCGATTCCCCCACACGCATGCACGCTCGATGTTCGCCGTGAATAGAGGCACTTCTGGAACCCGCACGCCTGGGGCAATGGTCCAGATAGCCCCCTAATCGGGTTGCCGATTCCAGGAAATACGGACTGACCAACTGTCGTCTATTTGTAGCTGATAGACCTCCCACCATTGTTATCGATACTCGAGTGCTATTCCCCACGGCCAGGACTCATGCCCTCGAGGGTCCGGCGAAGGCGTCGATGAGCCGAGCAACCATGGGTCTGGTTCTTTCTCCCGGCCGGAAACACAGGTACCACGGTTCGGGCGCGATGAGCTCCGACACGGCGTGCACTTCCACGATCCTTCCCCGCTCGAGTAGGTCGGCACAGACGAACCAAGGAAGAAGGCTGCATCCGATTCCGTGCTCCACGGCCCCGACCACCGCTCGAAGGTCTGGCGCCACCAGTCGGAGCGAAGCTGAGAACGGTCGGCCCAGGTGGGCCTGCCAGAACCGACGGGTGATGGGAAGTTCGAGACTGTAGGCCACCCACGCTCGCCCTGAGAGCCAGGCCCCCAGTTGGTGAAGCGATCCCAACGGGGTCTCGGGCGCCAAGATCGGCGCCGCGACCAGAACGAACCGCTTCTCGCCGATCGGCACCCCAGCCGTCGAACGGCGAGGCGGTGTACCGCTGGTGACGGCAACGTCGAGCTCGCCTCGCTCCAGACCTCCGATCAAGTCATCGTCGTCGCCGAACCGCGCCACGACGGACAGGTCCGTACCATCCATCCGGGGCAGGACCTCGGCCGAGAAGAACTCAGCCGACGACCCGAAACGAACCGCAGCTTGCGAGTCGGCGATGTGCCCGGCATCCAACCCGGCGAGGACCACCTCGAGTTGGTCGAGGGCGGAGGCGACCTCGGAGTAGAGCACCCTTCCTCTCTCGGTGGGGACCACACCCTCGGCCGTGCGCACGAAGAGTGGGCGCCCGATAACCCGTTCCAGATTGGCCAGTTGTTGGCTGGCCGTGGGCTGGGAGAGGGAACGCAGATGAGCGCCGTCAGTCACGGATCCCGATCGGTAGATGGCCATGAACGTCCTCAGCCAGTCCGGTCGAGCCATTCGGTTATCTTATCTCGCCTATCGAATAAATCACTTTGCAGATGGCCGGCCACGGGCGCAGGCTGGTGCCATGCTGCTCCACCAAACAAGCTCATCGCTCTACTGGACCGGCGCCCGGAGAGACGGCGCCACCGCCGTCCGGCGACGGGAGATCTAGCGTGCGCCGCCTTCACGTCGCGCTCGCCGTCGATGACCTCGATGCCACCATCCGCGAGTACTCCGATCGTCTTGGGGCTGAGCCGGTCGCCGTTGTTGCCGGGAAGTACGCCCTGTGGCGAACCCCTGAGGTGAATCTCTCCGTCAACTGCGACGTAGCTTCGGATCAACGCTTGCGCCACCTTGGCTTTGAGGACGACGACGTGGTCGCCAAGTCAGAGAGCACGGACGTCAACGGGCTGATGTGGGAGTCCTTCTCACCCCAGTGGCAAGACGAGGGCATCATCCAGGTGTACGGACCTACGGATTGAAGCGCTTGCCGATCATGGACCCGTCCGGAACATTCGTGGCCCGCTGAGGTTCAGACGCGGTCGTACTCGGTGATCTCCCGTCGGAACTCGATGCATCACGCCGCACTATGTCGCTCCGGATGGCGATGGCGGTACGAACACATAGACGAATGGGCGGCGCTACCATCGGCCCAGAGGCACAAGGGAGGCGTCCGTGCAACTGGACGACGCAAGCCAATCCGTGCAACTGGATGACTCGGGACGGCTGGCAGGTCACCTGCCGGAAGCCATCGCCTCCGCCTCGATGGCCCTGGCCCGGCGATTCTCCACCAACGCCACCTTGTGGTGCTGGTCGCCTCGGTGGCCCCAACACGCCCAGCACGTCGCCGTCGAGTTCGTCCATCCGGTGATCGTCGGCAAACGGGCTCTGCCAGCCGTCGCCGTCGCCGACGCCGACCCGGTCGCCGCCCTGCGCACCCTGGTCGAAGCGGGCGACGTGCTGCTCGTGGTGGCCGCGGCCGACACGCGCCGGGATGCTGCCGTGCTGCAGCGGGCTCCGGCGTGGGGCATCGACACCATCTGGATCGGGGCGGGACCCCGCCCCGACGCGGCTGCGGCCGACCACTGTTGTGGCTCGACGCCATCGGAGACGAAGCCGCGTTCAATGGTGCCTTCGTTCTCGCTCTACCACGTGCTGTGGGAGCTGACCCACGTGTGCTTCGAGCATCCCGGCCTCCTGAGACAACTCGCCGAGGACGAGGAATGCACCGACGGGCACTGCATCATCTGCGCCGACGAGGGCCAGGGTGGTCGAGGTGGTCGAGCCCGCCGGTCCCTTGACCGCCGCGGTGCGCAACGGCGGGGGAACCCAGGAGGTCGACACCACCCTGGTCGAACCCGTTGCGCCGGGCGATCTGCTCCTGGTGCACGCGGGGACAGCCATATCCCGCCTGGACGGTGAGCAGGTGTGACCGAGGGCACCGACTTCCTCTACCCGTTCATCGAGGGCGCTGAGCGAGACGTCGAGAGCCTGCTGGCTGATCTGGCCACCTCCGCCGGGGCGAAGGCGGCCACGAGCGCCCGCTTGCAGACAGCGACTTTGGAGGAGGGTGATGCCGCCCTGACCGCCCTCGCCCGGGCCATGGCCGAGCGATTCAACGGCGGCGGGCAGGCTGTTCAGCTTCGGCAACGGCGGCAGCGCCACCGACGCGGCCGGAATCGTCGCCCTGTTCCGAACGCCCACCCTGGGGGCGACCGCTCCGGGCCCGCTCGCTGGCCGCCGACGAGGCCGTGCTCACCGCGCTGGGCAACGACGTCGGCTTCGAGCTGGTCTTCTCCCGGCAGCTCATCGCCTACGCACGGCGACGGTGACATGGCCCTTGGTCTGTCCACCAGTGGCAACTCCACCAACCTCCTGGGCGCCTTCGCCGAGGCCCGTCGGCGAGGACTGTTGACCGTCGGTCTGGCCGGCTACGACGGAGGGCAGATGGCGCTCCTGCGCCGATGTCGAGCACTGCCTGGTGGTCCCGTCATCCAGCGTCCACCGAATCCAGGAGACCCAACCGGCGATGGCGTTCGAACTGTGGTCCCGGGTCCAGGCTCTCGTCCGACGAGCGTGAAGCGATCAGCCCCGAGCCCCAGTCCCACAACGTGTCCCCCTCTCGGTCCGGCCGCAGCGAGGCGGCAGTGCTCGACCGCATCGAGGCGTTCCGCCGACGGCGTCCCCGGTTCACCGATGAGGTCGTCACGCTGGCCCACGGGGCCGGAGGCAAGGCCTCCAGACGCCCTGATCGGCGCGGTGTTCGTCGACTGCCTTCGCCAACGAGGCCCTCGGCCCGCTGGCCGACGGCGCGTGCCTGACGCTGCCCTCCGGCGAGCACCTGGTGTTCAGCACCGACTCGTTCGTCGTGAAGCCCCTGCGGTTCCCGGGCGGGTCGATCGGCCACCTGGCCGTGCACGGCACGGTCAACGACCTGGCCGTGATGGGCGCCCGGCCGACCTGGCTGTCGGCCGCTTTCGTCATCGAGGAGGGTTGGCGGTGGCCGAGCTGCGCGCCGTTGCGGCCGACATGGCCGCCGCGGCCGAGGCGGCGGGCGTCGACATCGTCACCGGCGACACCAAGGTCGTCGAGCGGGGCGCGGCCGACGGGCATGTACATCACGACCGCCGGCGTCGGGCGAGGTGCCCCGCCGGCCGACTTCTCGGCGCCGACTTGGTGCAACCGGGTGACTGCGTCATCGTGTCGGGGACCATCGCCGACCACGGCATGGCGGTCATGCTGGCCCGGGGCGACCTGGCCCTCGAGGCCGACCTCCGCTCCGACACGGCCCCGCTCGGGGAGCTGATGCGAAGTCCTCTGACGGCCGCCCCGTCGACCCGCTGGATGCGCGATCCGACCCGGGGCGGCGTCGGCCACGGTGTGCAACGAACTGGCTCGGGCCACCAATCTGGCCGTCGTCCTCGACGAGGCCCTCTTGCCTGTGCGACCCAGCCGTCAACGGGGCCTGCGACATGCTTGGGCATCGACCCGCTCTACGTGGCCAACGAGGGCAAGTTCATCGCCGTGGTCGGTCCGGACGAGGCCGATGCCGCCCTGGCCGCCCTGCGCGCCCATCCGCTCGGCCGCCACGCCGCGCCGCATCGGCGACGATCCGGGACGATCCGCCCGGCATCGTCGTGCTGCTCACCGCCTTCGGCGGCACCAGGATCGTCGACATGCTGGTCGGCGATCCCCTGCCCCGCATCTGCTGATGGCGAGACGACCTCGGCGGCGCCGGTGGAGCGCTCGCCGGCTGCGGGTGACCGGGCACCGTGCAAGGGGTCGGGTTCCGGCCCTTCGTGTACCGCCACGCCGTCGCCCTGGGTCTCGCCGGGTTCGTGCGCAACGACAGCGCCGGGGTGCTGATCGAGGTCGAGGGACCGGAGCCGGCGATCGCCGAGCTGATCCCGGTTGCTGGTCGACGACGCCCCGCCGCTGGCCCGGGTGAGCGGCCGCGTGGCGTTGCCTCGGCCAGCTCACGGCACGGTCGGCGCCGAAACCCGGCCGTCCGACGGGAACGAGGTCGCCCGCTTCGTCATCGCCGACAGCGCCGCCGCCGGCGACGCCCGACGTGCCCGTCAGCGTCGACACCGGCACCTGCGACGAATGCCTGGCCGAGGTGGACGATCCCGACCGATCGCCGGTTCACGGCTACCCCTTCACCAACTGCACCAACTGCGGGCCCCGCTACACCATCGTCGTCGTCGGTGCCCTACGACCGTCCGGCCACGACCATGGCCGGTTTCACCATGTGCCCGGACTGCCAGCGGGAGTACGACGACCCCGCCGACCGCCGGTTCCATGCCCAACCCAACGCCTGTCCGGCATGCGGGCCCCGCCTGTCGCTGACTGGGCCTGGAGGTGGCCCATGGCCGGGCCGGGCGAATGGAGCGAGCCCTGCGGCTCGGGCGGAGGACGATCCGATCGGCCAGGCCGTGGGTCGCCCTGGGCGCGGGAGCGATCCTCGCCATCAAGGGCGTCGGCGGCTTCCACCTGGCCGTCGACGCCACCATCCCCGCCGGCCGTGGCCGAGCTCCGACGGCGCAAGGCCGAGGACGACAAACCCTTTGCCGTGATGGTGCCCGACCTGGCCAGGGGCCCGACGAGCTGGTCGAGCTGACCGAGTCGGTGAGGCCGCTGCTGGCCTCTCCGCGCCGCCCGATCGTGCTCGCCCCACGGAGGCCGGAGGCGCTCCGTCGCTCCGCGGTGTCGCCCCGGGGCTGCCCGAGCTCGGAGTGATGCTGCCCTACACGCCGCTCCATCACCTGCTGATGGCCGCGGCTGGGCCGGCCCCTTGGTGATGACGAGCGGCAACGTCTCCGACGATCCGATCGCCTACATCGATGACGACGCCGTCTGACCGGCTGGGTCCCCTGGTGGACGGCATCCTCAGCCACGACCGGCCCATCCACATCCGCTGCGACGACTCGGTGGTTCGCGGCCCGGCGCCGGTCGGACCCAGGTGCTGCGCCGGTCCCGGGGCTTCGCCCCCGAGCCGATCGACCTACCGTTCCCGGCTCGGCGCCCGGTCCTGGCCGTGGGCGCAGAGCTCAAGAGCACGGTGGCGGTGGCCAAGGGCGACGCACTGGTGGTGGCCAGCCACCACATTCGGGGACCTGGAGCACCTGGCCACCTACCAGTCCTTCCTCCAGGCCCTCGACCACCTGTGCCGGCTGTGCGGCGTGTCGCCCGAGGTGGTGGCCCACGACCTCCATCCCGGAGTACCTCTCGACCAAGCTGGCCGTGGAGCTCGACCTGCCGACGGTCGGCGTGCAGCACCACCACGCCCACATCGCCTCGTGCCTGGTCGACCACGGCCGCACCGGCCCGGTACTCGGCGTCGCCTTCGACGGCCTCGGCTACGGCACCGACGGGACGCTGTGGGGCGGCGAGTTCCTCGTCGCCGATCTCGTCGCGCTCCGAGCGGGTCGGTCACCTTCAGCCGCCCTCTTGCCCGGCGGGACGGCGGCCATCCGCGAGCCGTGGCGCATGGCGGTGGCCTGGCTGCGCGACAGCTTGCGGGTCGACCGTCGCCGCTCGAGCCG
The DNA here is from genome assembly GCA_963717035.1 of uncultured Acidimicrobiaceae bacterium. GTDB lineage: Bacteria > Actinomycetota > Acidimicrobiia > Acidimicrobiales > RAAP-2 > DASXMT01. The sequence continues at coordinate 34,787 of CAVQVK010000032.1, forward strand.
GCGCGCCGACTCGACGCCCGGGCCGCCACCGTGGTGGCCGTGCTCGCCGGTTCGAGCCGTCGATGCGCGTCACCACCAGCGTGGGCCGGCTGTTCGACGCGGTGGCCGGCCGTCGTGTGCGGGCGGAGCACCGGTCAGCTACGAGGGCCAGGCGGCCATCGAGCTCGAAGCGCTGGCCGCGCTCCGTGCCACCCGGCGCGTGTGCTCCCTATCCGATCGAGCGCTCGATGGGACGGCGGTCAGCTGGTGATCGACCCGACGCCCTTGATGGCGCTCGGTGGTCGCCGACATGACCGACGGCCGGCCCCCCGCGGCCGATCGCCGCGGCCTTCCACGAAGGCGTCGGCCGTGGCGACGGTCGAGGGCCCCGAGCCGTCTGGCCGCCACAGGGGTCTCGCCACCGTCGTGCTCACCGGCGGAGTGTTCCAGAACGCCAGGCTGCCGAGGTCTGATCGAGGCCGGGCTGCCGGGCTGCGGATACGAGGTGCTGGTGCACCGCACCGTGCCCCCCAACGACGGTGGGATCAGCATCGGCCAGGCGGCGGTGGCGGCGGCGTCCTTCGCCTCGTAGCGCCGGTTCCCGATGAGTGGGTTTCGCCGACCGATGGGAAACCCACCCATTGCCATGCGCCGCCCGGCGGAGGCGCAAGCTCCGTGAGAGCAGGTCGTGCCCGTTCGTCGACGTGGGGGGTCGGAAGTGGCGACTGCGATAGACGAGACAGTGATCCATGTCCTGTGGATCAACGCCGGGCTCGAGCTGTGACGGTGACTCGGTCGCCCTGACCGCGGCGACCCAGCCGAGCGTCGAGGAGATCGCCCTGGGCGGCCTGCCCGGCCTGCCGAAGATCGCCGTCCACTGGCCCCTGATCGACTTCGAGTACGGTCCGGTCGGCGGGGCCGACGATTTCATCGAGTGGTTCTTCAAGGCCGACCGCGGCGAGCTCGAGCCCTTCGTGCTGGTGGTCGAGGGGTCGATCCCCAACGAGGCCATCAAGAGCGAGGGTTACTGGTGCGGGTTCGGGAACAACCCGGACACCGACCAGCCGATGACGACGAGCGAGTGGCTCGACCGGCTTGGCCCCCAAAGCCACTCGTCGGTGGTGGCCGTCGGGACCTGCGCCACCTACGGCGGGATCCATGCCATGGCCGGCAACCCGACCGGGGCCATGGGCGTTCCCGACTACCTGGGCTGGGGGTGGAAGTCCAAGGCCGGCTTGCCCATCGTCTGCGTGCCCGGCTGTCCCATCCAGCCCGACAACCTGTCCGAGACGCTCGTGTATCTGCTGTACCAGGCCAGCGGGCCAGGCCCCGATGATCCCCCTGGACGAGGCCCTCCGCCCCCAGTGGCTCTTCGGGGCCACCGTGCACGAGGGCTGCGACCGCGCCGGCTACTACGAGCAGGGCGACTTCGCCTCCGAGTACGGGTCGCCCAAGTGCATCGTCAAGCTCGGGCTGCTGGGGCCCGGTGGTCAAGTGCAACGTGCCCAAGCGTGGCTGGATGAACGGCATCGGCGGCTGCCCCAACGTGGGCGGCATCTGCATCGGCTGCACCATGCCCGGGTTCCCCGACAAGTTCATGCCCTTCATGGACGAGCCGCCGGGCGCACACGTCTCGACCATGGCCAGCGGCGCCTACGGCCGCGTGATCCGGCCCTTGCGCAACATCACCGCCCACACCGTGGACGACGAACCCAAGTGGCGAAAGCCGGGCAAGAAGCTGACTACCGGGTACCGAGGCGAGTGGAGGTAGGAACATGGCGACACGACACCGACCAAGAACGCCAATGGCCTGGTCGAGATGGCCTGGGACCCGATCACCAGGATCGTGGGCAGCCTCGGCATCTACACCAAGATCGACTTCTCGCAGGAAAAGGTGGCCGAGTGCCACTAGCACGTCATCGATCTTCCGCGGCTACAGCATCTTCATGAAGGGCAAGGACCCCCGCGACGCCCACTTCATCACCAGCCGCATCTGCGGCATCTGCGGTGACAACCACGCCACCTGCTCGTGCTACGCGCAGAACATGGCCTACGGGGTGAAGCCGCCCCATCTCGGCGAGTGGATCGTCAACCTGGGCGAGGCGGCCGAGTACATGTTCGACCACAACATCTTCCAGGAGAACCTGGTCGGGGTGGACTTCTGCGAGAAGATGGTGGCCGAGACCAACCCCGGCGTCCTCGAGACGGCCAACCGGACCGAGTCCCCCCACGCCGCCGACCACGGCTACAAGACCATCGGCGACATCATGCGGTCGCTCAATCCGTTCTCCGGCGACTTCTACCGTGAAGCGCTGCAGATGAGCCGCATGACCCGGGAGATGTTCTGTCTGATGGAGGGCCGCCACGTCCATCCCTCCACCCTGTATCCGGGCGGCGTGGGCACCGCGGCCACCATCCAGCTGTTCACCGACTACCTGACCCGGCTGATGCGCTACGTCGAGTTCATGAAGCGGGTGCGTGCCCCTGCACGATGACCTGTTCGACTTCTTCTACCAGGCCATGCCCGGCTACGAGGAAGTCGGCCGCCGGCGGGTCCTGCTCGGGTGCTGGGGCAGCTTCCAGGACCCGGAAGTCTGCAACTTCAACTACCGGGACATGACCCAATGGGGCCGGGCCATGTTCGTCACGCCCGGCGTGGTCGTCGACGGCAAGCTGGTCACCAACGATCTGGTCGACATCAACCTCGGCATCCGCATCCTGCTCGGCAGCTCGTACTACAACAGCTGGGAAGGCCAGGAGATGTTCGTCACCCGGGACCCGCTCGGGCAACCCGGTCGACCGCAATCACCCCTGGAACCAGCACACCATCCCCCAACCCCAAAAGCGGGACTTCGACGACAAGTACAGCTGGGTCATGTCGCCCCGCTGGTTCGACGGCAAGGACCATCTGGCCCTGGACACCGGCGGTGGCCCGATCGCCCGGCTGTGGTCGACGGCCCTGTCCGGCCTGGTCGACATCGGCTACATCAAGGCGACCGGGCACAGCGTGGAGATCAACCTGCCCCGCACCGCGCTCAAGCCCGAGGTCAGCTTCGAGTGGAAGATCCCCCAGTGGAGCAACGCCATCGAGCGCAACCGGGCCCGGACCTATTTCCAGGCCTACGCGGCGGCGGCAGCCCTGCACTTCACCGAGAAGGCCCTCGAGGAGGTGCGGGCCGGGCACACCAAGACGTGGGAGCGGTTCGAGGTGCCCGACGAGGGCATCGGCTGCGGGTTCACCGAGGCGGTGCGCGGCGTGCTCTCCCACCACATGGTGATCAGGGAGGCAAGATCGCCAACTACCACCCGTACCCTCCCACGCCGTGGAACGCCAACCCGCGCGACATCTACGGCACGCCCGGTCCCTACGAGGACGCGGTGATGAACACGCCCATCTTCGAGGAGAACGACCTCGACCACTTCAAGGGCATCGACATCATGCGGGCCGTCCGCAGCTTCGACCCGTGCCTGCCCTGCGGCGTCCACATGTACCTGGGCAAGGGCAAGACCCTGAAGAAGCTCCACTCGCCCACGCCGCCCCGAGCCTCGACTGGAGGTGGGGGCGTGCCCGATCTGCACGCCGTCGCCGATCGCATCGAGTCGCTCCTGGACGAGCTGCGGTCGGCGACCGAGGGCGGGCGTGGCTCCGGGTCGAGGAGCTGGTTCGCCTGCTCACCGAGCTCTACGGCGCGGGCATGGCCCGAACCTTGGAGCTGGCCGAAGACCATCCCGATCTCATCGACCCGACTCGGCGGGACGAGCTGGTGGGCAGCCTCTGGTCCTCCACGACCTGCACCCCGAAGTCGCTCGAGCAACGGGTCGCCAGGGCCGTCGAGTCCGTCGCACCCATGATGCGCAAGGCGGAGCCGCGCGTGGAAGTGACCTCGACTCGACCGAGAGGCGGCCGAAGCGTCGTGACGGTGACCGCGCCGGGCGGTGGCTGCGGCTCGACGGGCGAGGCGCTGTGTGACGCGGTGCGCCAGGTGCTCGACGACGCGGCCGCCGACGCCGCCGATCGAGGTGAGGTTGGCCGTCGACACGACTCCGAGTCCAACCCCGGTGCGGCTGGGCCGGAACCGGTGGCGTGCGACCCAGAGCCCATGACCTCGGGCCCCACGACCGCCGAGCGGGCACGGGCCCCGTCCGTCGCCCGCGGTGCAGGAGCCGGACCGCTGGACGTCCTCGCGCGCATCCGCCGGCCCGGCACCAGTCGCGGCCCCCGGCGAATGCTGCGAGATGTGTACCGAGCCGATTCCGATCCGAGCACTCCCACGTGGTGGACCTCGCACGACCGCAGCCTGGTGTGCGCCTGCCGGCCTGCTATTTGCTGTTCACCAATCCGGGGAGCCGGGGCGGCCGGTACCGGACCGTGCCCGAGCGCTATCGAACGGTGACCGACTTCGACCTCACGCCGTCGCAGTGGGACTCGCTGCAGATCCCCGTGGCCGTGGCCTTCTTCTTCGACAACTCGGCCCTGGGCACCACTGCCGCCTTCTTCCCCAGCCCGGCCGGGGCCACCGAGTGTCTGTTACCCCTCGACACCTGGAGAGAGGTCGAGGCGGCCAATCCCATTCTGGATTCGCTCGAGCCCGACGTCGAGGCCGCCCTGATCCGCACCGATGGCGACGCCAGACGGGGTGGAGTGCTTCATCGTGCCCATCGACTCCTGCTACGAGCTGGTCGGCCAGCTGCGACCCTGTGGCGAGGCTTCGACGGGGGCCGAGAGGTCCACGAGGCCATGGCCGGCTACTTCGACCGCCTCCGGGCAGGGGAAGCCGGTCAGGCGGCAGGAAGTCGATGGCTGATCTCAGCGCCGAGATCGTCGACGTGCGCGTCGAGCCGTACGCGGCGGTTCCCACCCTCATGTGCGTCACTGCGGCTGCGGGAGGCGACCGGGATTCGGGTCCACACCGTCGCGCTGCACACCCAGGTACGCATCGAGCCCCAGCGCCGGCGCTACAACGAGCCCGAGCAGGACCGGTTGCTCGAGCTGTTCGGCCGACCTCCCCAGTGGGGCGACTCGTTGCGCCCGTTCCTGTGGACCCACATGGACGCCATGGTCAGCGGGTTCGACAACGAGACGCTGGTTGACCTGCCCATGGCGTGCACCTACGACTTCGACGTCGCCGGATCGAAATACCTGCACAGCCTGGAAAGCGGCGAGGTGCCTTTGGTGTTCCTGTTCAGCGGCACCGTGTTCACCAAGGGCGAACCGGCTTCGCCGCCGAGCTGGTCCCCTGGAACCTCGAGAGCCAGTACCGGCTGCCCGTCGCGCTCTGGCGCGGACGATGGACCCTATTTCCCCGGAGGGGGATGGTTGCGCCTCGACCGCGGCACCATCGATCGCCTCCAGCGCTACCGGGCCGAACAGGCCCTCCCCACCTGGGAGCAGGCCATCGTCGCCCTGTTGAAAGCCGCGGGGGAGGACCGTGACCCCCGTCGAAGAAACCCTGGCCGGACGGTCCACGACCGACCTCGACCGCCGCTTGGCCGGAGCCAAGGGCGTAGCCGACGCATTTGCTACGAGGGGTACGTCTTGTACCCCTATCGGGCGTCGGCAACGAAGAACCAGCTGCGTTGGCAGTTCGGCGTCCTCGCGCCCCCGTCCGCCGCCGCCGGAGGGTCGGATCCATCGGCGGCCCGGACGGAGTTCATCGTCGAGACCAGGCCGGGCGCCCGTCTCCACGTCCGCCTCCGGGGCCTGCAGGTGCAACAGCGATCGGTAGAAGCCCGCCGGAATGATGGCTTCGTGCCCGTAGCCCAACTGGACGACGGCGAGCAGGTCTGGACCTCGTTTGACGAAGCCGTCGACCACCAGGCCGACCTGGTCGACATCGACCTCGAGGCCGCCTGCCCGGTCCGAGTGCGGCCTCATCGTCAACTTGCCCGAAAGCCGCGGCGAGGAGTCCATAACCGCGGCCGACGGTTCCATCGCGGGTCGGGTGGTCCGCGCAGCGGTGGCCGGTCCTCGCCCACCTACGGGTGCACGCCGCTCCCTGGACGGCCCCTACCCGCTCACCCGGGTCACCATCGCCGTGGACAACGAGACGGACTGGTCCGACGGTTCGGCCAGCCGCGACGATGCCCTCCGGCGTTCCCTGGTTGCCGCCCACGTGCTCGTGGCCGCCGACCAGTGCCGGTTCATCTCCTCGCTCGACCCACCTCGGTTCGCGTCGAACGCCGTGGACGGCTGCACTAATTCCGGACTGTTTCCAGTGCTGGTCGGCGAGGGCGACACCTCGGACGTGGTGTTGGCCTCGCCCATCATCCTCTACGACCATCCCGTCGTGGCCCCCGAGAGCGAGGGTGACATGTTCGACGCCACCGAGATCGACGAGATCCTGGCCTTGCGGGTACTGACCCTGACCGACGAGGAAAAGCGCGAGGCACGCAGCACCGATCCCCGTTCGGCGGCCATCATCGACCGGTGCGACGCCATGGGGGCCGACGCCCTCGATGCCCTGCACGGGACGTTCCGCTCCATCCGCTCAGTCGAACCCGAGATGTCCGATGACCTGAACGACGAGATGTGGTGGGAGCCGAAGGTGGACGCGTCCTTCGACCCCTGGAGCGACACGATCGATATCGGAGGTGTATCGGTGGGCAACGGTGCCCGGGTGCGCCTCCGCCCGAGCGGCGTTCGGATGCCCAGGACTTCTTCGTCGACGGGCGCACGGCGTCCGTCGCCGGGGTGTTCAACGACGTCGGAGGCGATATCTACCTGGCCGTATCGTCGTCGACGACCCCGACGCCGACCTCCACCAGTGGCACGGCCGCTACCTCTATTTCCATCCCGAGGAAGTCGAGGTCCTCTCGGAGACAGGCGAACTCTCCGGTACGCAGAACGCCCAGCCTCGGGTCTTGGTCGCCGGGGTCGGCAACATCTTCTTGGGCGACGACGGCTTCGGCGTCGAGGTGGCGAGTCGACTCGACCCGTCGTCGGTCCCCGCCGGGGTGAAGGTCGCGGACTTCGGCATCCGTGGCGTCCACCTGGCCTACGAACTGCTCGAGGGATATGACACCTTGATCCTCATTGACGCCGTGTCCCGGGGCGACCGGCCCGGGACGGTTTCGGTCATCGAGCACTCCGCGGCGGACAATGCCGAAGGCGGGACCCTGGCGGCCATGGACGCGCACGGGATGGACCCCGGGGCGGTTCTGGCCATGGCCGGCGATCTCGGTGCCACCGTGGATCGGGTTCTCGTGGTCGGGTGTGAGGCCGCCGACGTTGGTGACGGCATTGGACTATCGGACCCCGTCGCCCAGGCGGTCCCCAAGGCCATCGACGCCATCCATGAGCTGTTGGCGTCGATCACACCTGCCGCTGATCCCATCGCAGACCCAATCCCTGAGGAGGCCCCCTCATGATCCGCCGTCTCGTCGTGTCCCTTGCCTTCGCCGGCGTCGCCGTGATGGTGATCCGGTCCATGCCCGACTTGGCCCGCTACCTGAAGATGAGGGAGATGTGAGCGGGTGACGAAGTACAACATCGAGCCCGGCCGTTCCCGAGTCTCGATCGAGGCGCGGTCGAGCCTGCACCCGATCCATTCCGAGACTGACGGCCTCGAAGGATGGTTCGAGGCCGACGTGCTCGGCGGTGGCCGCATCAACCCCACCGTGGACCCCAAGGGGCACCTGGAGCTCCCGGTGGAGAAGCTGTCGTCGGGCAACCCGCTGTACGACCGCGAGATGCGGCGTCGCCTCGACGTCCGCCGCCACCCGACGATCGGCGGCGACCTGACGGCGATGAAGGCTACCGATGACGACGGTCGCTATCAGGTCAGCGGGGAAGTGACCTTCAAGGGCGCGACGAACCCCTACACCGACGAGATGCGGGTGTCGTTCCCCGAGGACGGCGTCGTGCGTCTGGAGGGAAGTCACGAGTTCGACATCCGTGACTTCGGCATGCAGCCCCCCAGACTGCTGACCTTGCGGGTCTACCCGGATGTGACGGTGACCGTGGCCATCGTGGCCCGATCCGATGGATCGAACTGATGCACGAGCTCGGCCTGTGCGAGGACATCGTGGCCGCCGTGGAGCAGCGGGCCGGCGAGCGACCGGTCGCTCGCGTCCACGGTGCGCGTGGGCCGACTCCACCACGTCCACCCGGAGGCCTTCGACCAGTCGTTCACCATGGCCGCGGCCGGGGGGGTGGCCGAAGGGGCCGCCGCCCAACTCGACCTGTTGCCCGTTCAGGTTCGCTGTCATGGGTGCGGAGCGACACATGAGGGCACCGAATTGATCGTCGTCTGCCCAGGATGTGGCTGCGTCGACCTGGAGCTGACCGGCGGCGACGAGCTGGTCCTCGAGTCCATCGAGTACCGCCCCGACCATTCGGTCGCCGGCTCGCGCTCCGCCACCCCAACCTGAGAGGAGGACCGCTATGTGCCTTGGCATTCCCGGACAAGTCGTCGAAGTGGACCCGGACAACGGGCACCTGGCCAAGGTGGATGTGGCCGGGGTCCGCCGGATGATCAACATCGGTCTCCTCGAAGATGAGGGCATGGAGGTCGGTGACTGGGTCTTGATCCATGTCGGGTTCGCCATGTCGAAGATCGACGAGGCCGAGGCCGACCGCGGCCTTGCAGGGCCTCCAGCTGATGGGCCAGGCCTACACCGACGAGGTCGACGGGCTACATGCGTCGCGCATCGAAGAAAGAGCAACCATGAGGGCAGGAGGATGACGCCATGGGAACAATGATCGGATTCGTACTGGGCTACGTGATCGGTACCCGTGCCGGAGAACAGGGGTGGAACGATCTACGCGAGTCCTGGCGGACCATCTCCTCCTCGGAGGAGGTGCGCGACCTCCTCGTCGGCAGCATGAGCATTGCCCGTGACTTCATCCGGCAGGGGGCGGGGATCATGGCTGATCGGCTCGATCAGGGTGAGGACCGATCGGGGCTGAGGGTGGCGTGAGGTTCGTCGACGAGTACCGCGACCCGTCGGCCGCCCGGGGACTGATCACGCGCATCACGTCGCTGGCCGAGGGAGGCCAGTTCAAATTCATGGAGGTGTGCGGGGGGCATACCCACACCATCTACCGCCACGGCATCGAGCACGTCCTACCCGAGTCGGTGGAGCTGGTGCACGGGCCCGGTTGCCCGGTGTGCGTCATCCCCATGGGACGGGTCGACGATGCCATCGCCGTAGCCAGCGAACCCGATGTCATCTTCACGTCCTTCGGCGACATGATGCGGGTGCCGGGCAGCAACGGCAACCTGCTCGAAGCGAAGGCCAGGGGCGCCGATGTTCGCTTTGTGTACTCACCACTCGATGCCTTGCGCATCGCCCAGGAGAACCCGGACCGGCGCGTGGTGTTCTTCGCCGTCGGGTTCGAGACCACCGCCCCCTCCACCGCCATCACCCTGATCAAGGCGCGCGCCGAGTCGGTCACCAACTTCAGCGTGTTCTGCAACCACGTGACCATCGTCCCCCCCATCAAGGCCATCTTGGAGTCGCCCGATCTGCGCCTCGACGGCTTCTTGGGCCCGGGGCACGTGTCCACGGTGGTGGGAAACCGGCCGTACCGTTTCGTCCCCACCCAGTACGGGAAACCGTTGGTCACCGCCGGGTTCGAACCGTTAGACATCCTGTCGGCCATCGTCATGCTGCTGACTCAGATCAGCGAAGGACGCTGCTGTGTCGAGAACCAGTACACGCGATGTGTGCGTGACGAGGGTAACCCTCGTGCCCTCCAGGTGATGGCCGAGGTGTTCGAGCTGCGCCCCCACTTCGAATGGCGGGGACTGGGCTTCATCTCCCAGAGCGCGCTGAAGTTGCGCCCCGAATTTGCCCCGTGGGATGCCGAGCTCGGCTTCTCCATACCCGGGGTAAGGGTGGCCGACCCCAAGGCGTGCCAGTGCGGCGAGGTCCTCAAAGGAGTGATCAAGCCGTGGGAGTGCAAGGTGTTCGGCACCGCCTGCACGCCCGAGACGCCCATCGGCACCTGCATGGTCTCCTCCGAAGGGGCGTGTGCGGCGTACTACAACTTCGGCCGGCTGCACCGGGAGGCGGCGGTCACCATGGGCCGATCGGCCTGAGACAGAGGTCGATCCAGGGCCAAGGTGGCTACATCATCTGGTCGGCCTCGAGGTGCAGGCGCAGCCGCACGTCGGGGTAGATCTTGAACAGCGGCATGCTCGGAGCGGCCATGTCGAAGCGGCTGATGTCGAATACCTGCGCGCCGGCGACGATCATGGTTCGCTCGAGCTGCTCAGGTCGATTGAAGCTGCGCCGCACGCGCTCCTGGGCCGTGGCCGTGATCACGCCACCCACTCGCTGCGTGATGCCGTGCAGGGTCACGTCGCCGTCGACCTTGTAGCAGTTGCCCTCTCCCATCTGGCGCAGGGATTTCAGCTCTACGGTGACCACCGGGTAGCGACGAGCGTCGACCCGCCGAAGGAGCTCGGCGTCATAGATGGCATTCCCCGACGTGAGCTCGGTTACCCGCACCTCGAGGTGGGCGGCGGGCATCGTATCCTTGGCCACGAGCCCGTCCTGGAGCTCCACGTCGATCCATCCGTCCAGGCTGGTGGCGCTGAAGGCAATCGGCCCGACACTCGATCGGGCTTCGACCGTCAAGGTCGACCGGTCGGACTTGACCTCGAATCGGTCTGGGTGGCCCGCCGGTGCCGTCGAGGGTTCGTGGGCACCCCCACGGGCGTCAATGCCCATCGCCTCCAGTCGTCTGGCGTTGGTGTACCAGTAGCGCTGGAGCACCAGATCCAAGCTGTTGCGTTCCCGGGACACGATGGACATCCAGGCTTCGAGCGCCTGCTCGCCCTCGGGCGTGACGGCGTGCATGTGCCGGGTGGAGCCGGCCGTGGGCGCGGCGTCCCAGCTGTGGACCAAGCCATCACTCTCCAGTTCGGCCAACGCTCGGTAGACGCTCGGCCGATCCATCCGGCCCAAGCCCAGGTCGGGAAGCGCATCACACAGCAGGTACCCGTGCCGGGGCTCTTCGGCCAACAGCAGAAGAAGAGCGGGGTAGAGAAAGTTCCGTGGTGGACTGACGACAAAGCGACACCGGCCCTGGGGAACGCTATCGGGGGCCCCTGGCCACGTCTCTTCCCAAGACATGGCCGAATCTGCTCTCGCAGGTCCTTCAACTGGCTCCACTAACCGAGCCCCCCCATGACGATCTGCGCGATGAACCCCGTTCGCCTATGCGCGCTTCTTTGGCTCATGCACCTTCCAAAAGGATGCCCGTTCCTAGGACCTGTCAAACCAACGAGGACGACGTACGAGACGTCGACATGTCGGCCGAGAGCGGTCCTGATCACCCAGCTGCGGGGCGACCGAGCAGGGCCTGACCGGTGGAGTCCATCCGGGCTACCAAAGCGGGTAGCGCCTCAGATTGATGGCGTCTGCGAAGCTGGCTCGATGAGCAAGGCGGAGGCGATCGAGGTTCCCTACGTTGCCCTTGCCGGGCAGCCGGCGGGAACGCCGTGGCCGACTGAGGTGTGGCCCACCGGCGACGTCCCCCCCGGCGTAGAGCTGGACCCGCTGCTCGATGAGCTCTTCGACGACACCGGGCTCTTGGCCACCACCTACGCGGCCGTCGTCATCCATCACGGGCGGCTGGTAGCCGAGCGATACGCCGGAGAGCTCGAGCGCTGGGACGGCCCGTCCGAGGTGATCGGACCGGATACCCCGTTTCTCTCCTGGTCGATGGCGAAATCGATCCTGCATGCCATCGTGGGCACGCTGGTGGGCGACGGTCGCCTGACCCTTGATGCCCACGCCCCGGTGCCTGCCTGGGCAACAGCCGGCGATCCCCGAGGTGCGATCACGCTGCAGAACCTGCTCGAGATGCGAGACGGGCTCGACTTCGTCGAGGAGTACATCATCGGGTCCCCTTCTGACGTCATCGACATGCTGTTCGGTTCCGGACAAGACGACGTGGCCGCCTTTACCGAGACGAAACCGCTGGCCGTCGAGCCCGGAAGCCAGTTCAATTATTCGAGCGGGACGAGCAACGTGATCTCGGCCATCGTGGCCCGATCGGTGGGGCACGGTGACGACTACCGGTCGTATCTGCAACAGCGGCTCTTCCAACCGATCGGCATGACATCCGCGGTGCCCGGTTTCGACAAGACCGGGACCTGGATAGCGTCCTCAATGGTGCATGCCACCGCCCGTGACCTCGCCCGCTTCGGGTACCTGTACTTGCGGGACGGCCTCTGGAACGGACACCGTTTGCTTCCCGAGGGCTGGGTCGATCACGGCCGGCTCCCCCACTCGGTCGACCCCGAGGACGGCGATCTCTACGGGGCTCACTGGTGGGTCGTCGGTGACGAGTACGGGAGTTTCCGGGCATCCGGCTACGAGGGACAGTCCATCCTCGTCTCGCCCGCACTGGACCTTGTCGTAGTGCGTCTGGGGAAGACCCCGACGGAGCGCGGACCCCACTTGGAACACTGGCGCCGCCGGGTGGTTGCCGCGTTCGCCGCGTCCTGAGCCCCGTCATCGCCGGTCTCGGGTGGCCAGCGCGCCAGGCACCGCGCCGTAGGGATCGTGAATATCCCGACGCCTCGCCGCTCGATGGCCTAGATTGTCATCTGATCGTTACATTCATCGACGGGTGGGTGGCATCGAAGGGAACCGGTGGCCACCTTGGAAATCGAATCGGGCACCATGTCGAAAGGACCGCTCATGCGTCGTCGCACGTACCTACCTCTCCTGCTGGTTGCCGCCCCCGGGGTGCTGGCGCTGGGCGTCGTCACGCCCGCCGGTGCCGCCGGCTCGGACAATGGTATGGCCAGCAAGACCGGCGCCCAGATCGTCGCCGCGGCCGCGGCCGCAACTGGTGCCGCCCAATCGTTCACCTACGGCGGGACGACTTCGCAGAACGGAACCAACGCCAGCCTGAGGCTCTCCGTGAGCTCATCGGGGAAGGGCCGGGGGACGATCACCATCTCTGGACAGCCGGTCAAGCTCATCAAGATCGGCAACACCGTCTATTTCAGCTCGAACAAGGCGTTCTGGACGAAGAGTGCGGGAGCGGGCGCCGCCTCGCTCTTCGGAACTCGATGGGTGTCGATACCTTCTGGCAATTCGCAATTTTGCCGGTATCGCCAGCCTGCTGGATGAGTCCCAAGTCGCCGCTCAGTTCTCCAACACGTCGAACACCACGTTCACGAGGGCCAACACCACCACGATCAACGGGCAGAAAGTGATCGCCGTCGTCGGCAAGGACACCACCGGCGGGACCGGCGGCACTGTGTACGTGGCCACGACAGGCAAGCCTTACTTCATCAGGGTCACCGGCGGCGGCACGTCGCTCACCTTCAGCAACTACAACCAGCCGGTCAATCCGTCCGTCCCGCCGAACCCCATCGACATCGCCACCCTGGGCGGAAGCACCACCACCACCGGGGGATGACGACTAACTACCCGGTCTGTGCTCTCGCCGGACCGGGTAGTGCCAGGGTGCTGGCCCCTCTGGCTGTCGGACTTGGGTGCCCGAACCCGCACAGGCCCCAGATCGCGGGAGACTGTGTCCGGTAAGCAGGATATGGTCCCCTTGAGGGCGAGGAGAGAACCGTGAACGGACTAGAAACCGCGGCGATCGTGGTGGCCGCCCTGGGCATCTTGGGACTGTTCACCCTGGCCGTTTGGGTCACGTGGCGAGTGACCCGCTGGTTCCGGCGGGTCCATACCCACCTGTCGAGGGTCTTCCCTGGTGGAATTCCCGCGCCCCGGCCGGCAACGGCGACGGTGGCCTACGCCCGCGTGCACCAAAAGTCGCTCGGGGTCCGACGAATCGCCAGCAGCGGACCCCGGCGACAGGCACTGTCGCTCCGCCAGGACCTGTGGGCCCACGTCGATACCGCCCACGCCGCGCTGACTACGGCCCAGGCGAACGGGGCCCCCATCGGCGATCTCGCCGCCCTGTCCAGCCAGCTGCGAGCCCTGGCTCGGCACCACGACCAACAACTCGGCCTCCTGTCGGTCCGCTCATCGAGCAGCCAGCTGGCCCGGGCTCGAGCCGAGACCACACGGATCACCGAGCACGCCGACATGGTCTCCGACGCGGCGATCACCGCCCTCCATGCCGTCTCCACTGCGGACGCCGATCGACTGGCCATGCTGCTCGATCACGAGACCCAAGCGGTCAAGGCCGGGTCGGCCCGCCTGCGATCGCTCTCAGCCGGGTGACGATCGTCACGGACGGCGCTGACTGACGACCTGCGGCGGCTCCGAATGAGGAGAGGCGTCGGCGACACCCGATCCAATTGGGTACCATGTGATCGCAGCTGCCTGGCCTGTTTTCCCGCAGGTCAGGCAGTTCTAATTTCTCTCCGGAGGGCCGAAACGTTGGCGCGTCTCGACCGCTAACGTCCAACCCATCGCCCGAAACGCGGCAGGCCCGCGTACCCGATCGTGAGGTGACCATGAAGTACGTGAATCTGGGATCGACCGGACTGCGCGTCTCGCGGATCTGTCTGGGAATGATGAGCTTCGGCAACGACAGCGACCGCCCCTGGGTCCTCGACGAGGATGGTGCCGAGCCCATCGTGCGAGCCGCCGTCGAGGGCGGAGTCACCTTCTTCGATACGGCCGACACCTATTCCCATGGAGCCAGCGAGGTGGCCACCGGCCGCCTGCTCAAGAAGTTCCTGACCCGGGACGAAGTGGCCATCGCCACGAAGGTGTTCGCGCCGATGACACCCGGGGAGAACGGCGCCGGCCTCTCGAGAAAGCATGTGCTCTCCGCCATCGATGCGTCCCTGCAGCGGCTCGATCTCGACTACGTGGATCTCTACCAGATCCATCGGTGGGACAGTCGGACGCCGATCGAGGAGACGATGGAAGCCCTGCATGACGTGGTCCGTGCCGGCAAGGCCCGCTACATCGGGGCCAGCTCCATGTACGCCTGGCAATTCGCCAAGGCCCAACACGTCGCCGACCAGCACGGTTGGACCCGCTTCGTGTCCATGCAACCCCATTACAACTTGATCTACCGAGAAGAAGAGCGAGAGATGATCCCCCAGTGCATCGACCAGGGGGTCGGGGTCATCCCCTGGAGCCCGTTGGCCCGCGGCGTGCTGGCCGGCAACCGGACCCGAGACGGTGAGAAGCTCACCACCCGGTCGGACACTGACAGGTTCACCGACTACCTCTACGACCAGCCGACCGACTTCGACGTCGTCGAGCGCGTCGCTGAGGTGGCAGCCAAACGCAGTCTTCCCGCCGCCCAGGTGGCGCTGTCGTGGTTGCTCCACAAGCCGGGCGTCACCGCCCCGATCGTAGGTGCCACCAAGCTGAGCCACCTCGAAGACGCACTGGCCGGCGAGCAGGTCGCCCTAGACGACGACGAGATCAATAGTCTCGAAGAACCCTACGTACCCCACCCGGTGCTCGGCCACTGAGGGACGCCCCGTATAGGGGGCGATAGCCGAGCGCTCCCGTCCCGAGCGCCAAGGCGAACCATCGGCGGAGATGGCGTTGAGCACCACGATCCGGTAAACCCTTGGATCTGATGCCTTCCTCCACACCATTTGCGGCCGGATCGATATCCATGCGGCTCTACCCGCACAACGAGCTCGGGGCCGAGGACATGATCCGTGAGACCTCGCTTGCAGGCCGGACTGGCCCTGGCCAACGGATTCGACGGGATCATGACCAGCGAGCATCACGGGGGCTTCGCCGGTTACCTGTGCAACCCACTACAGATGACCTCGTTCATCCTGGAAGACCACGAGCAGGGTTGGGCCGCTCCCTGTCCGTTGGTCCTCCCCCTGCGGCCGACGGCTCAGGTCGCCGAAGAGGTGGCCTGGCTCAACGCCCGGCATCCCGGTCGGGTGGGACTGGGTGTCTGCGCCGGCGCGCTCCCCTTGGATTTCGAGGCCATGGATGTACCCCTGAGCGAAGCCGTCCCCCGGTTCAAGGCGGCCCTGCCCGAGGTGGTCGATATGCTCCGGGGCCGCAATCTCCGTGGCTTGGATGGCGACCAAGCCCTTCAGCTGGGTGCGGCCACACCGGTCCCCGTGTTGAGCGCAGCGGCCTCGACCACCGCGGCCCGGCGCGCCGCCGGGTGTGGGGCCGGCATCCTGATGGAAGGGATGTCCACGGTTGAGAAGCTGAACTCGTTCTGTACCGCGTACGACGAAGCCGGTGGCGACCAGTCGAAGATGCTCATCCGTCGGGTGTGGCTGGGCCAGCCCCAGACCGACCTGGTCGAAAGGCAGCGACAGGTCTACCAGAGCTACTCGAGCGGCACGTTCGCCGCGGATCAGACGCTGACCACCACCGACCCGGCGGCCATGGCGGAGGCCTTGCACCAGACGATGGTCGATGTGGGCGCCGACGCCATCAACCTCCGGGTCCACCTACCCGGCATCAGCGCCGAGGACGCCCGGCATCAGATCGTGGCCCTGGGAGAACACGTGGTACCCCAGCTACGCGATCGGCTGCACGCCCCGAATTAGATCGTTCGCGTCGTCAGGAGAATGCCGATCACGATGACGATGATTCCGGCCGGAGCCAGGAGCCCCACCGGCGAGCTGCCACCTCCCAGTTGCTGGCTGCGCATGCGTCGAACCATCATGGGTGTGATCGCGATCGCGATCACACCCACCACGATGAGCACGATTCCCAGCACCATGTGTTTGTTGACAGCAGCGATCATCGGGCCTCCCCTGGTTGGTCGTACAGGCAACATAGTGGATCGATATCTGTTGGCCCGGTGGTCGTGTTGACGGCGAGGTGCCTCTTGACTACACGTCGAGATGCCTCTTGACAAAGCGGTGTCCCTCACGTCGGCTCGTCACAATGTGACCCGGCGCGCACGGGTCCGGCTGACCGGCACCGCTGGCCGTAGTAGAGAGTGGTGAGCGATTCCGGCCGGTTCCCGACAACCAACGGCGGACAATCGTGGCCAACATCGACTTGACGAGGAGACGGCAATGGACATCTACGAGGCGCTTTACACCACACGGGCCATGCGACGGGTACGGCCAGACCCGATTCCCCTGGAGTCGCAGTCCAAGCTCCTCGATGCCGCCATCCGCGCTCCGAGCGGTGGCAATACCCAGAACTGGCGCTTCTTGCTGGTGGACGACGCTGGTGTGAAGGCCCAGATCGGTCCGCTCTATCGGGACAGCATCGAACAATTGTGGAAGACCGTCTATGCCGACCGGCTGGCCGCGGCAGCTGCCGATCCAGAAGCGCAGACCAGCATCGAGATGGTCAAGGTGCAGAAATCAGCTCAGTGGCTAGCCGATCATTTCGAGCAGGTGCCCCTGTTCCTCTTCGCATTCGTGCAGGGTGATGCGAGCGGGGGCTCCATCTTCCCTGCCGTGTGGAGTGCACAGCTGGCTGCTCGAGCCGAGGGAATCGGCAGCTCCCTCACCTCCGTGCTCGGCGTCTTCCATCCCAAAGAGACGTTCGAGATCCTCGGCGTGCCCGAAGACAAAGGATGGGTCATGTCCTGTTGTGTCAGCTTCGGGTATCCGACGGGTCGTTGGGGAGTGGCCGGGCGGCGGCCAGTACACGAAGTGGCGTACCGGAACCAGTGGGCCGCTCCCATCGGTGTCGAGATCAACGAGCCACTGTGGACGGCGAGCTGACATCGAGGTCACGGCGACGCCTCCCGGTCGTACTGCCTCCGCCGACCGGCATGTCCTAGAGTGTTCATTCTGTCGCAGACGACGGCGTGCTGAACGCCGACCTCGCGGGCGTAGCTCAATGGTAGAGCCCCAGCCTTCCAAGCTGGTGGTGCGGGTTCGATCCCCGTCGCCCGCTCTCGCGTTTTCCCTGGTGAACGGATATCGATCCCCGGTCGCCCATACATGATGACTTTCGGACAGAAGCAACTCGGTAGGTGAGCCGGGAAGTCTGGTCGGCATGTTGTATTGGCCACGCAGGGGAGGACCGGCACCTTCGGTGTTCAGCTAGCGACGATTTGAATGGTTGGCTGTCCAGCGTCCGATGGTCTGTTCGCGGTCCAGTGTCCCCTCTTGTGTGTTCTGAGCAAAGGGGATCAACATGTCGATGAGTGCCACTGATACAAGAACCGACACCACTTGCACGACTGCAGGTATTTATCGGAGTGACTGCGCAGACCAGGAACGGGTCACGCTGGCTGAAGGAGATCATTTCCCCAAGTGCCCCAGTTGCAGGGAAGCCGTCGGCTGGCACCTAGCCGTGGCCATGTAGCCACATAGACTCGAGCTATGCCGCCCGATTCGCTCGGATCTTCCGCCGCTCCCGTTCGGACATCCCGCCCCACCATCCGAAGATCAGTGGATCGGCGATGGCGTAGTCGGCACACTCGCTCCTGACCGGGCACCGCTCGCAGAGTCCCTGGGCACGCTTGTAGGAATCCCCGCCGCGATCGGCAAAGAACGTCTCGATCGGCTCGCCGCGACATATCCCTCGGTCCATCCAGAGCGGTCGCCCTTCGACCGCGGCCGGTGGCTCGGTCGTGATGGGCTCCATCACGCAGGCGGTGGTGCCGCCAGCGGCCGACGCTGCGTGCAGACGGTTCTCTCGACGGGCGTGATCGGCAGCGGCAACCTCACAAGTCCAACAGTCATGCGAGGAAGAACGAGCCAGCGGCGCAGACCTTATGCCCGCTCTCGACTGAATCTCGACGATCTCCCGTTGCTGGTCGGGACGATCGCCGACCTCAGCGCGACCGAGACCCGTTCAGCGCTCGAGATGCGCCTCGATAGCCTGCCGCACCACGGGATCGCTCTCGCAGGCGCGGATCATCGCCCGAAGAAGACCTGAAGCACTCGTTCTCGACTCCCACGCTGCTTCACGCAACCACTCGCGCTGGTGATGGTCGAGGTACAGGGGCAAGTTGTGGGGCCGCCGCTCACGCCCGCTGGTGCTTCGGAACGACTCGCCCGGTCGGACGGCGCTCTCGGCGATCTTCTCGGCGATTCCCCGCGTCATCGCGATCGCCGCCTCGTTGCCCGTTTCAAGACCGACGTATAGGCATCAAGGCCCTCTCGGTACAGCCTCGCCGCGGGACCCGAGGCAATCCCCACCCGCTCCGGAATGATTCCCCACACGGGGACTTTCTCCGCCGTCCACCCCTCCACCGTCTCGGTGAGGTCGTTCGTCCCCAATCGGGCGGCACACACCACGATCCCGTACGGGATGCCACCGGGCACCATCTCCAGGGTTGCGGCTACACGCGTGGGCTCCACTCCCCCCGCTCGGGTCGGGATCACCACTGCGTCTGCTTTGGCCAGGGCCGCCTTGACGATTCGTTCGTCACCCGGCGGCGTGTCGACGACCACCATGCTGTCGGAATCGGCCATGGCCCGACTGACGGTCCGCTCCGACGGCGCTTCCACCAGATCGACGCCGTCCACGGGGTTGTCCTCGAACCACTCGGCTGCCGACGCCTGGCGATCAGCATCGACCAACACCACCGAGGCATAGCCCAGCTCGACGGCGGACGCAGCCAGGTAGACGGACGTGGTGGTCTTGCCCACTCCACCCTTGACATTGCTCACGACGATGTTCATGGCCCTACTGTACGTCATGTACGTACAGTCGAGGAGCAATCAGTTCCTGCCTACGATGAGCGGGTCATGCCGCTCATCGAACTGCACACTGGTGCGATCGCCGCCGGCGGCGGTTGCGTCGCCCGGGCCGAAGACGGACGCGTCGTGTTCGTCCGCCACGCACTCCCCGGTGAACGGGTGATGGCGCTGGTCACTGCGGAGACGTCCTCCTTTCTCCGGGCCGATGCGGTCGAGATCCTCGATGCCTCCGCCGACCGGGTGGAGCCACCGTGTCGCTACGCCGGACCTGGTCGTTGCGGTGGCTGTGATTGGCAACACGTCGACCTTGGTGCCCAACGGACTTTGAAGGCCCACCTCATCGCCGAGCAGCTTCGGCGCGTCGCCGGCACCGATCTCGAGGTCACCGTGGAGGAGGTTCCGGGCGCACCCGACGGACTGGCTTGGCGGACCCATGTGCGGTTTGCCGTCGACCGGGACGGGCGTGTGGGCCTCCGTAGGCATCGCACCCACGACATCGAGCCCATTGACCGCTGCCTCATCGCCAGTGCAGAGGTGGAGGCGCTGGAGGTCGAGCGGGTCCGATGGCGAGGAGCAGCCGAGGTCGACGTACGCGGCGTCGCCCGACGACGGCCAACACGTCATCTCGGTGTCATCGGCTCGCCGGCCACTCCGCGGCCTACCCCGTGTCGATGCCGGCTTGGTGGTCGACGGACGAACCCGCCGCCAGCCCGACTCTGTCCACTTCGACGTGCTCCATCGGTCCTATCGTGTGACGGCAGGTTCCTTCTGGCAGGTGCACACGGGCGCCGCCCCCCTGCTGGCAAACGGGGTCGTCGATGCCCTCGAACCGAAGACCGGTGAGCACGTGCTCGACCTCTATGCCGGCGTCGGGCTCTTCACCGCCCTGATCGCCGACACCATCGGGCCGACAGGATCCGTGCTCGCCGTGGAACGCGACCGACGAGCCTGCGCCGATGCTCGCCACAACGTCGCCGGTTTGGACCACGTCGAGATTCGCAAGGCGAGTGTGAGCCCCTCGTTGATCACCGGGAACGTCGGGCGACCCGACCTTGTCGTGTTGGACCCGGCCCGTGAGGGCGCGGGACGACCGGTTATGGCCGCTCTGGCCGCTCGCGATCCCCTGCCGCGGCGAATCGTCTACGTCTCGTGCGACCCGGCCTCGTTCGCCCGGGATCTCAGGGTCATGCTCGACGCACGATGGACGTTGACTTCGTTACGGGCATTCGATCTGTTCCCGATGACCGAGCACGTCGAGCTTCTGGGCGTGCTCGAGCCGCCGACTCCGTGAACCGACTGACCTACGGCATGATCCCCGGAGCGGGTAGACCGTCTTCGAGGTAGCGCAATCCATTCCCGTCGAACGCCGCGCTCACCCGGCGCCGCAGAGGAGCGCTCAAGAGGTCGAGAGCGGTGGATCGTTCTACCAACCGGTGCTCGGAGATCTCCTCGGCCTGGAGCGTGATGGAGTCGAAGAACGCGTCGTCGAACTGACCGCAGTCGAAGAGGAACCGCATGCCGCCCGGCTTGCGGCCACGGGGGCGAAGGAAATCGACGATCACCAACCGGCCCGTCTCCACCACCAGGCCGGTCTCCTCGACGACCTCGCGGCGACACCCCTCCCAGGGTGTCTCCCCGTCGGTTTCCATCATCCCGCCGGGGATGGTCCAACCGGATTTGTAATTCGGCCTCAAGATGAGCAGGCGGTCGTCCCTATCGGATATCAACCCCCCCGCCGACGCCGGAATTCTGGGAATCTCGAACGGCGGCTCTACGGTCACGCTGACGTCCACGCGTTCATCCCGCCGGCGCCGGAACCCGGCAGTCCAGGACCGCCGCACCCGAAACCCGGTCTCCAGCCAGGTCCGAAAGGGCCCGGGGCGCCTCGTCCAGCCGGTACCCGGTGGTGATGACCTGAATCGGGATCTCGGTGGCCAGCGCCAAGAGAGCTTCACCATCCCGGCGGGTGTTGGCGGTGACGCTGACCAGAGCCCGTTCCTCGAACAAGTGGGTCTGGTACGAGAGCGGCGGGACATCGGTGAGGTAGATGCCGGCCACCGACAGGGTTCCGCCCCGGTCGAGCCCGGCCAGGGCCGGAGGCACCAGCGTGCCTACCGGAGCGAACAGGATGGCGGCATCGAGGGGTTCTGGTGGCGCCGCCTCGGATGCTTGGGCGGAGGCCACGCCCAGCTCCAGGGCCAGTTGTCGCGCCTCGGCACTGCGGGTCATGACGTGGACTGTCGCTCCCTCGAACATGGCGACCTGCGCCGCGAGGTGTGCCGATGCTCCAAAACCGTAGATGCCAAGCGCACCGCCTCGTCGCAGGTTGCTACGGCGGAGCGCCCGGTAACCGATGATGCCGGCACACAACAACGGGGCCGCCTTCTCGTCGGGAATGCTGGCGGGGAGCACGTAGGCGTAGTCCTCGTGAACCGTGGCGAACTCGGCGAATCCCCCATCGTCGTCCCAGCCGGTGAACCGGGGCGTGAGACAGAGGTTCTCGTCGCCTCGCCGGCAAAAACGGCAGATCCCGCAGGTCCAACGCAGCCAGGCGATCCCTACCCGGTCGCCCAGCTCGAATCGACTGGCGCCAGGACCGACGGCGTCGACCACACCGACGATCTCGTGCCCCGGGACTACTCCGACCCGATGGGGCGGCAGATCTCCTTCGACGACGTGGAGGTCCGTCCGGCAGACACCGCAGACCGACACTCGGACACGCACCTCGTAGTTCCCGGGCTCCGGTGGATCGCGCTCCACCAGTCGCAACGGACCCTGGTCGACGGGCGAGGGTCGGTCGACGATCCAGGCGCGCATGAACTCCTACGACGCCTTTCGCCGACTCCTCGTCGCCGTGACGGGTTCCTTCTTGGCCCCGGTCGCCCGCTTGACCGGCGTGACCTTCTTTGCCGGAGTCGCCTTCTTGGCCCCGGTCGCCCGGTTGGTCGACCGGCTCCCCGACGCCGGTGATTTGCTCCGACCACCGCTCACCGCTTTGACGCTGGCGTTGAGCGCGTCCATCAGGTCGATGACCTTGGTTGGCTCTCGGGGCGCCGTCTCGGTCACCACCTCTTCGCCCTCGCGCTTGCGGTCGATCATCTCCTGGACCTTCTCGCGGTGGCTGTCGGCGTAATTGCTCGGATCCCAATCGGTGACCATGGAGTCGATGAGCAGGTTCGCCATCTCGAGCTCGCGCTTGGAGAAATCCTCGCCCTCGGCGATTCGAGGGAGCTCGTCGGCGGGCGAGAGCACCTCGTCGGCGAAGTACATGGTCTCCAAGGCCAGCACCTCGCGATCGGGCCTGATGGCCACGAGGTACTCCTTGTTGCGCATGACGAAGGTGGCCACCCCGACCTTGTTGGCGTCCCGCATCGCCCGACGAAGCAGCGCGTAGGCCTTGGCTGCCGCCTCACCCTCGGGCGCCAGGTAGTAGGTGGTTCGGTAATAGGTGGGGTCGATCTCCTCGAGCTCGACGAAATCGGTGATCTCGATGGTGCGGGATCGCTCCGGTTCGGCCGAGGCCAGCTCCTCGGGCGAGAGGATGACAAAGTCCCCGCTTCCGACGTCCGCCCCTTTGACGATGCGGGAGGAGTCCACCTCGTCACCTGTCCGCTCATTGACCTTCTTGTAGCGGATTCGGTCCGAGGTTCCCTCCTCGAACTGGTTGAAATGGATCGACTTGTCCTTGGTCGCCGGATAGAGGCCCACCGGTACATTGACCAGGCCGAAACTCAGCGATCCCTTCCAGATTGTGCGTGCCACGCCCCTAGTTTTACCCAGGTCGGGGGCAATCCACCACCCTGTCACACCCATTCGTCAAACTGGCCCCATGGCTTTGGGAGAAGTGCTGACCGACGTTGACCGTGCCGCGGGGCTCACTCGCGGCATCGCCACGTTGATCCCCGATGACCTCTGCACCGGAAATCTGGGCCTTGAGCTGGGCTTAAGCCTTTGGCTCCAGCGTGCCGACCTGGCCCTGTCCGACGCCTGCTCCACTCTGCTGACCGTGCGGGATGCCCTGGTCGAGACCTCCGACCTGGATCCCGACCGGGAGCCGGTTCCCCTGCTTGCGGGGGACGATCGCACGGCCACACTCGGATTGGCCATCTATCTCCACGGTCTCGTGGACCGCGCCGCATCCCACACCCGGCGTTCCCGGAGCGCAGTCGCCGAGGCCGCCATCGCCGCGCTGAGGGCCTGAAACCTGGACTCTGCGGCGCCTCGCACCGGCTTCGTTCGGGGCGTTACCTACGTCATTCTGGATCGGCGTCGGGATTTCGCAGTACCAGGTACACATTGTCGTCCACGGCAAACGAGCTGATCACCTCGTAACCCTCTGATCCTTGAGCGTCGAGCTCTACCTCGAGGGCATGCCGTGGTTCAATGTTGACCAGTCGACCGCCATGGATCCGCAGGACTCTGTGCGAGGGTTTCACCCACGCAGGATACCGTCGGCCATCAGCCCAGGCCCGGGCTCAGGCCAGAAGCGACGGCTCGCGTGCCCGGTCGGACCCGACGGATTCGGTTTCCGGTCTCACCCGGACATACCACTCGTTGGCCCATACCGCCGCAAACACATCGTCAGGCATGGCCAGGAAGAACCCGGTGTCTCCGATCTGAGAAGCGTGGGCTCGCATGGCCGAGCGTTTCACGTCGAGATAGTCGCGCACGTCGATCTCCGTGGTCACGCGCGTTCCGGGCACACCGATCGTCTCGAACGTCACCCGCATTTCCGGCGTCATCTCCATGCCGATGCCCTGGACCGAGGGCAGCATTCCGTGCAGGTAGGTGCGGTCGACTGTGGCCATGAACACCCGATTGGTGCCGGCCAGCTCGGCGGCACGCAGACCGACCCGATGCACCATGACGTGATCAGGATGGCCGTAGCCACCGTGCTCGTCGTAGGCCACCAGGACGTCGGCACGCTCATCCCTCAAGATGTCAGCCAGCACGCGTGCGGCCTCGTCGACGTCGGCCGCGGCAAAGGCACCAGGCCGTTCGTTTGAGTCCTCGCCGGCCATCCCGGAGTCGTTGTAGCCCAGGAATACCTGACGGGCGATGCCCAGAACCCGGCACGACTCAGCCAGCTCCTCGACCCGGCGGTCGGGCAGCAACTCACCTTCCGCCAAGAGGCCCTCGGGTACTTCGCCCAATTCGCCTCGGGTGGCGGTGACCAACACGACCCGATGGCCCTCTGCGGCCAGCCGGGCGATGGTTCCACCCGTGGTGGTCACCTCGTCGTCGGGATGGGCATGAAGGAACACAACGGTGGCCATGACGGTGAGGCTACCGGGGAGGTGTCACGACCATGTCCGCTGTCCGTGTGGTCCGCTGTCCGTGTGGTCCGCTGTCCGTGTGGTCCGCTATCCGTGTGGCCGCTCAGTCGAACGGCAGTTGCGGTTCGTCGGCCAGCGAGAGCTGAGTCCTGGCGGCGCCGGCTCGACCACGCCCCCGACGGGTGACGGCGTACACACGATCCGGCGCGAACGAGCGCACCTTGCGGTCCCCTGGTCGCCCACCTACTACCTCGATCGACTCGGATCCATTGCGCTCGTTGACCACCTGGGCCCGAAACTCCCACGACATACTGCGGCCACGTACCCCTTCGATGAGCACGGGATCTCCTGCCCGCAGGCCGTTCCATGTCTCGTAACGGTGCAGGTGGGACGCAGCCTCTGCTGCGGCGCGCTTGGCCGAAGATCGTGGAGCCACCCTCAGACCACCACCGAGAGATCAATTCGCATCTCGGTCGAGAGCGCGAGCAGATCGCCGGCGTGGTCCTCCTCGACAGCCTCGATCTCTTCCATAACGGGATGAGCATAGAGAGCCGTTGCTACCGGACTCCGGTCAGCGACGCGAGTGGGCGCCCCTCCCGCGGGGAGCGACACCGTCACGCTCGGCCCGGACGACGCGAAGGCGGTGAAAGAAGAGGAAGACAACGGCCAAAACAAACAGGACGGCGGCCGCGTACCCGGCATAGCTGAACGCCTTGATCACATGCTCGTAACTGGCGCCCAGGCTGTAGCCGATGCTGGCCAACGCCGTGCACCACACCGCGCAACCGATGACGGTCAACACGGCGAATTTCCCCAGCGCCATCTCCGCTAGGCCCGCGGCCAGCGAGATGAACGAGCGGAGCAGTGGGATGAAACGGACGAACAGCACCGCCCACTCGCCGCGGTGATCGAACCACTCCTCTGCTCGGTCGAGGTCCTTGTGGGTGAGGAGCACGAACTTTCCCAGCCGGTCCACCAGCGGTCGACCACCGACGTAGCCGATGCCGTAACCGAGAAACGAGCCGACCAGCTCTCCGGCCGTTGCCACCAGGATCACCAAGACCAAGCTGAGATGATCGTGACCGACACCGACGACCTTTCCGCTGGCCAGGACTCCGCCGTAGGCGATCGCCACTTCGGAGCCGACCGGGATACACATCGAAGAAAGGAGCGTGGCGCCGAAGATCGCCAGGTAGCCCCACGACTGTAGGAAGTGAACCATAGGCCCCCTGTTCTAGTTGGTGCCCGACCACTAATGGTGACACTTCTGCACCTGGCCTTCTCGGGCAACTCTCAGGTTGGCGCTCCCGGCCAACACGGCGACTACCGTCGCCTGGGTGCAGATCGACACCCGAGGCGACCGACCTGACGCTCTGCGCTGTGTGACCGAGGACGGGCTGTCCATCGCCCTCACGGACTTCGGGGGCAGCGGCCCCGATCTCCTCATGGCCCATGCCACCGGGTTCTGCGCCGCGGTCCTCGGGCCTCTGGCCGAAGGGCTCACCGGTTCTTTTCACTGCTGGGGACTCGACCTCCGCGGCCACGGGCACTCCGATCGCCCGGTCGACGGCAACTTCGCCTGGTCCGGCTTCTCGCTGGACGTGCTCGCTGCGGTCGACCACCTCGGGCTGCGACGGCCGTTTGCCTTCGGACATTCCTGCGGCGGGGCATCCATTCTGCTGGCCGAGGAGGCTCGACCGGGCACGTTCGAAGGTCTCTACTGCTTCGAGCCCGTCATGTTTCCGTCCGAGAACCCTGTCGAATACCTGGGCTCCAACAATCCTGTCGAAGACCTGGGGATGGGCAACCCCTTGGCCATGGGTGCGCTACGGCGCCGAGAGACGTTCCCCTCACGAGCGAATGCGCTGGCCAACTTCATTTCCAAACCTCCTTTCAACGTCCTCGACCCCTCGGCTTTGGCCGCCTATGTCGACGGTGGATTCGAGCTCGTGCCCCTCGAGGACGGTGGCGATGGCCGCCTCGTACGGCTGTGCTGCCGGCGAGAAGACGAAGCGGCCGTCTACAACCAGAGCCTGTTCCACAACGCATTCGCCCACCTGGGATTGGTCAGTTGCCCGGTGACCCTGGCGTGCGGCGAGGAGACCGACGTCTTCGGCCTGCCCTTCCTCAAGGAGTTCGCGGCCAGGCTGGAGCGACCGGCGATCCAGGTCTTTGGCGGCTTGGGCCACTTCGGACCCATGGAGAGGCCGAGCGAGGTCGCCGCGTCGGTGCGAGGCGCGCTGGTCCCCGCCGGTGACACACCCTCGTCGTAACCTGTCCCCATGTCCTTCGAATTGCCTCGCTCGCTCTCACCGTCGAAGGTG
Source organism: uncultured Acidimicrobiaceae bacterium (assembly GCA_963717035.1). Taxonomy (GTDB): domain Bacteria; phylum Actinomycetota; class Acidimicrobiia; order Acidimicrobiales; family RAAP-2; genus DASXMT01. Next base: position 61,874 of record CAVQVK010000032.1, read on the forward strand.
ACGAGCTTTCGCGACTGTGCCCTGGCATTTCGATTTTCGGCCATCGACCGGCTCCCCGAACCGTCGTCGCCGGCTATGGTCAAAGGGACGCTGGTCCATTCGGCGCTCGAGCGACTCTTCTGGCTCCACGAACAGGGGGATCGCTCCGAATCAGTGGGTCTCACCGAGCTCGCTGCCGCCTGGGACGAGCTGCAATCCGAACCTGAGTACATCTCCCTCGGCCTCACCACCGACCAGGCCGAGGCGTTCCGGGACGACGGGGCCACCCTGGTCCGCAACTATTTCCGTCTCGAGGATCCCAACGCCGTTCGAGCCGTCGGAACGGAGCTCACCCTCGACGCCAAGCTGGGAAACGTCCGCCTCCGGGGGATCATCGACCGACTCGATCTCACCGAGGACGGCGAACTGGTGGTGATCGACTACAAGACGGGCAGAGCACCCTCGCAGGCCTACGAGCAATCGAAGCTGGTGGGCGTGCACATCTACGCCATGTTGTGTGAGGAGTTGCTCGGCCGGCGGCCGGTGCGAGTCGAGCTCCTCCACCTTCGGGAGCCGACCGTGATCACGGCCTACCCGTCGGATCAGGCCATTCGGGGGCACAGGCAACGGACCGTCGCCGTCTGGTCGGCCATCGAGCGAGCCTGTCGAGACGAGGACTTTCGACCCAAGACCTCGCCCCTGTGCAAGCACTGCCACTTTCAGCCCTTCTGTCCCGCGTTCGGCGGCGACCCGGCCCTGGCCGCACCGACCTTGTTGGCGCCACCGATCGTCCGCAAGGGCGCGGCATGAGGCCTGAGGCGGAACGCGAGCAGCCGCCGCTCGGCCGGAGCGGCGTCCTGGCCAAGATCGGTGACCTCAGCTCCCTGACCGGGAAGGACGCCATCCGCTTGTTCGATGAACAGGTTGATGCCTGGTTCAGCCCCTATCGGGGCGTTCCCTCCATCGACGCAGCCGCCCGGGTCGTCTCCGGGCTGGGAGATCACGGTCTGGTGTGGGCCGTGTCGACGGCGTGGCGGGCCCGGCGCTCTGGGGCACGGCGTAACCGGGCCGTGCGTGCGTTGGCCGTGGCCGGTGTCGAGTCCAGCGTGGTGAACGCCGCCCTGAAGGCCTTCGTGGGGCGGCCTCGTCCCGATCCGAACGACCTCCGCCTGGGTGACAACGTCATCCCCCTTCGTGAGCCCGGACCAGCAGTTTTCCCAGCGGGCACACCCTCGCTGCTTTCTGCGCCGCCACCGTTCTGTCCGAGCACGGCGACGGTTTTGGCAATGTCCTGCTCTTCAGCTGTGCCGGACTGGTGGGAGTGAGCCGAATCCACCTCCAAGCCCACCATGCGTCCGACGTCCTTGGCGGTGTGGTGATCGGAACGGCCCTCGGGGCCATGGGTCGCCGGTTCGTCTGAGCCCGATCTCACCATCAGCCCGGAAAGTCTGCGGCCCGGAGGAATGACGGTGGCCCCTGTGCTGTTGACAGAAACATGACCACTCCGACCTCTTTTGCTGTGACATGGGACTATCGATGCCCATTCGCCAGGAACGCTCACGAGCACATCCTTGACGGCTTGGATGCCGGGGCGGATTGGGATGTCACCTACGTCCCGTTCTTCTTGAACCAAAGCCATGTGCCCGAGGGGGGTACGCCGTCGTGGGAGGACCCGGACCACACGCCCGATCTGCTCTCCCTCGAGGCGGGCATCGTCGTCCGAGACCGGTTTCCCGATCACTTTGTCGCCGTGCATCGTTCGTTGTTCGCGGCCCGACACGACGAGGGCGGTGACCTCCGCGAGCGCGACGTGGTCCGCAAGGCGCTCGAGCGGGTCGGGGCTCCGGTGGACGAGATCTTGGCCGAGGTGGACGACGGATGGCCCAGGACGGCGGCCCGCACTGAGCATGAGCAAGTGGTGAACAGCCACCATGTCTTCGGTGTCCCCACGTTCATCATCGGCGACGACGCCGTGTTCGCACGGCTGATGACTCGGCCGGAGGGCAACGGAGCGTTGGCCCGGGACACGATCGACCGTGTCCTAGGTCTCCTCGTCGATCATCCCGAGCTGAACGAGTTCAAGCACACCCGTATCCGCCGCTGAGCGGGCGGGCACTTCCCCCTCATCGCGGCAGAGAAACGGACCGCCCGGACCCACGGTCAAGAGCCAAGCAGGCCGGCCAGCACCCCGACTGAAGCGCTGATCTCGTCATCGGTGCCGAATGGGGCACCGATGAAGTCGGTGGCCCCGATGTCGGCAAATCGGCGGACTTGGGCCGATACCTCGTCCTTCGTGCCCACGATGGCCACGTCGGCCGGGCCGGCGGCTCCTTCTCGATCCAGCATCGCCCGGTATGACGGGAGCCCGCCGTAGATAGCGAAGAGCTCCGCGGCCCGGGCCCGAGCCGCGGCAACGTCGCTGGTCACACAGATCGGCAGACCGACAGCTACCCTGGGCTCCGCTCGGCCGGCCTCCGCGGCCGCCTTGCGGATCACGGGCACGATATGGGATTCGATGGTCGACGGACCGGTCATCCACGTGACCGTTCCCGAAGCAAGCCGGGCGGCCAACCCCAACATGGTGGGACCGAGGGCGGCGACGAGGACGGGAGGAGCAGGAGCATCGATCTCTAGCTCGCCGAAGGTAGCCGCCTTGAGCGTCTCACCGGTGAAGGCAACCTGCTCGCCTATGAGCAGGGGCATGAGGATCGACAGGTACTCCCGCATGTGTCGGGCCGGACGGTCGAAGGACTGACCGAACACGTTCTCGATCACCACCTGGTGGGAGAGCCCGATTCCGAGCGTCAGGCGTCCGCCCGTCGCGGCCTGCACGGTGAGCGCTTGGGCAGCCAGCATGACCGGGTTCCGGGGGAAGGTGGGCACCACCGCGGTGCCCAGTTCGATCTCGGGCACCTCGTGGCCCACCACGGCCAACAACGTCAATGCGTCGAATCCGAAGATCTGGGAGCACCAGGCCGAATCGAGGCCCGCGGACCGCAGCCCGTCGACCTGGGCGATCACCGACTCGAAGGGCTGGCCCACATCGAACATCACACCGATTTTCATGCCTGCCTCCCACGACTGACGACCAGGTGGACCGGTCTGCGACCCGTCCACGACCACCGTACCGGCAAGGGACCACCGGATCTCAACTGTCTCCGAACTGATTCGTCGGACAGAATACGGGCCATGTCTGTTGCCATCATCATGGGAAGCTCATCTGACGCATCGATCATGGACGATGCGGTCCAGACCCTCCGCTCGTTCGGTATCCCCGTCGAAGTCCGGGTCATCTCCGCCCACCGCACTCCCGACGACGCCATCGACTTCGCCCGTACCGCGGCCGACCGGGGCGTGCAGGTGCTCATCGCTGCGGCCGGGGGGGCGGCCCATCTAGCCGGAGTCCTGGCCGCCGCCACCCCGCTCCCGGTCATCGGTGTGCCCGTTGCCCTGGTCAACCTCGGGGGACTCGATTCCCTCCTGGCCATGGTCCAGATGCCCAAAGGCGTTCCCGTAGCCACCGTGGCGGTCAACGGGGCCAGGAATGCGGCTCTTTTGGCCGTGAGGATCCTGGCTTTGACCGACGAGCGGCTCGCCACCGAACAGGAGCGTTTCCGACTCGAACTGGCCGAGCAGGTTCACGCCATGGACGCCGAGGTCCAGGCCCGTTACGCCGACTGACTCACCGCGACTGAGTCACGTCGCCGCCGACTGAGAAGTCAATCCGCCCGGTGTACCCCGTCCACTCCCGATTGGCCGTTGTTGGCCAGGGCGTCGGTCAGACCGTCCCCTGAGGTAGCGGCATCGTCAACGGCATCAGCGGTAGCCGCCGTCGCGGCGTCGGCGCTAGCGGTAGTCGACGTCGGGGCATCGGCCGCCGCGGCCCCTGTGCCCCTGACAACAGACGGCGCGGGCATCACCGTGGACAGCGGCACGGTGGCCGGTCCGGCTCCCCCTGAGCTCATGCCGATGGTGCCGTTGACGAAGCCGGCCAATATCTCGATGGGTAGCGGGAACACGAGCGTCGAGTTGTTCTCGCTGGCCACCTCGGCCAGCGTCTGCAAGGTACGCAGCTGCATGGCCCCCGGCGACTCGTACAGCGTGGCCGCCGCTTCGGCCAGCTCCTTACTGGCTCCGAGCTCGCCTGTCGCGGCGATGACCTTGGCGCGGCGCTCGCGCTCGGCCTCGGCCTGGCGGGCCATGGCCCGTAGCAGCTCGGGGGGCAAGACAATGTCCCGGATCTCTACTTGTCGGACCTCGACGCCCCACGTGTGGGTGGATGCCCCGATGGCCGTCTTGAGCTCGTCGTTCACGTCGTCCCGATGGGCGAGGATGTTGTCGAGCTGGTGGCGGCCGACGATCGACCGCAGTGCGGTCATAGCCACCCGTTGGCTGGCGAAGCGGAAGTCGTCCACCCCGATGATGGCCCGTACCGGATCGAGCACCTGGAAGTAGACGACCGCATCCACTTGCACGGTGACGTTGTCGGCGGTGATGACCGCCTGCTTGGGGATGTCAACGACCTCCACCCGCAGGGTCACCTTCACCAACTTGTCCATCAACGGCCACTTGACGATGATGCCGGGGCCCTTGGCCTCCTCCCGAATGCGGCCCAGCCGAAAGAAGACAGCCCGTTCGTACTCGGTGACCACCTTGAAGGTGCTGTGCACCAAAGCGATGGCCAGGGCGACGAACACCACCCCGCCGGCAACAATGCCGGTGACGATCCCCGCCGTCGATGCGAGCAAGGGTCCATGGACCATGAAGCCATCTTCGCGCTAGAGATGGGGCTCTGTCGGGTCGCTGCCCTGAAAGGGCGCGAACCGGGACATGTCACAACCTCGACGCCCTCCGGTACCCGCCATCGTCCCGCCGGGCCCCATCGGCCGCCACCCCGTTGAACTGGCCTTTAAGCGCTCCGTGGGGCCAGGTCCTCGAGGGCACCCACCAGATCGACGCCGAACGGGATGAGCCCGATGACAGGAATGGTCACACCGTTGTCCACGTAGCGCTGGAGGTGGGCACGGCACTCGGCCCCGGACCCGTGCACGAGCAGCGAGTCGACCACCTCGTCGGGGATGGCGGCCAGGGCGGCCTTTCGGTCCCCGGCCTGCCACGCTGACCACATGGGCTGCAGCACGTCACCGCGACCCAACCAGCGATGGAACTGGGCGTAGACCTCCACGTTGAGATAGGCGGCGATCATGCGCCGGCCGATGGCCCGAACCGACTCGGTGTCCTCGGAGGGGCAGACGAAGATCCGGGCGGCGATGTCCTTGCCCGGCCCCACGTGGGGAACGACGGTGGCCACATCCTCGGCCGACAACCAGTTGATGATGGCGCCGTCGGCTTCCCGCCCGGCCAGGCGGAGCATGCCCGGGCGCAATGCGGCGAGGAAGATCGGGGGCGGGTTCTCGACCGGGCGAGACAAGCGGAAACCATGGACTTCGAACGTCTCGTAGGTCTGGTCGACCTTCTCGCCGGCGAGGGCCGCCCGCAAGAAGCGAAGGGTGTCCCGAGCCCTCTTGTAGGGCTCGGTGAACTCGATGCCGTTCCAACGCTCCACGATGACGTTGGAGGACGTGCCCAGTCCGAATGCGAACCGGCCGGGGGCGGCTTCGGCCATCGAGGCGGCGCTCTGGGCCATCAGGGCCGGGCCGCGGGTATAGGCGGGGATGATGGCCACTCCTAGGTGGAGGCTCGGCGTCCACGCCGCGGCGAGCGCCAGTGGCGTCAGGCCGTCGGTCCCGTCGGTCTCCGCGCTCCACACGTCGGTGTAGCCAAGCGAAACCAGCCTCTCGAACAAGTCGCGGTGCTCGTGAAGTGGGACTCCGTCGAAGGGAACGGTGATCCCGTACCTGGCCGGGGGCCCAGATCCGGTCGTTGACGTTGGCTCTGATCTCGTTTGGGTCGTAGTCACGGCGTAAGTGATACACCCGATCCGCGAGGCTTGACCCATGGAGCAACAACAACTGCCGTTGATTGAAACCAGCGACCAAGCCACCGGTCCCGCCGAAGCCATATCCTCCGATACAGGCACAGCAGCCACATCAGCCACGGCAACCACATCAGGCACATCGTCGCGGCGCCCTCGTCGTGCGGTCGGGTCGAAACGGCCGCCATCGGGCGCCCCGGGGACGGACTGGCGCCTCGACGAGCACACCCGAGCCGTCGGCCGCCAGGGTGTCGCTGCCGCTCGCGCTCGTCCTCAATCGAAACAATCGCGCTGCCTGACCAGCTGCGGCGCTACCGTCGGTGGCATGTCCACGGTCGCCGAGCGCCTGGGGTATCCCCCTGACGCCAAACTGCTTATCCTCAATTGTGCCGAATTGGGCTTTTGTCACGCAGCCAATGTCGGCGTATTTGAGGCTCTCCGAGAAGGCATCGGGACCAGCGCCTCCCTCATGGTCCCCGCCCCGTGGGCCCGGGAATCCGCCTCGCGGTATCGGGGCGAGGACGTCGGGGTCAGGCTGACCCTCAATTCCGAGCACGAGCTCTACCGGTGGGGGCCCATCACCCAGGCCCCTTCCCTGCTCGACGGCGACGGCGGCTTCCCTCGGACCCTGACCGATGTCTGGGACCATGCCGATCTGGACGAGGTGCGCCGGGAGTGTCGGGCCCAGGTGGAGCGGGCTGTTCTGTGGGGTTTCGATGTCAGCCATCTCGACGCCCACCTCGACGCCCTTCTGCTGCGGCCCGAGTTCTTCGACGTCTACTTGGAGCTAGCTGTCGATTTCTCACTTCCCCTACGGCTGCTCGGTGCCGAGGCAGAGCCGAACGTCGGCTTCCCGTTCCGGCAGCTCGCGGCCGAGGAGAACGTGCTCTTTGCCGACCAGTTCGTCACCCTGCCGACCGTCGGCGGTCGGGAGTCCTTCCGTCAGGTCGTGTCCCACCTCCAGCCGGGGATCACCGAGATCACCCTGCGTCCGGCGGTGGACAGCGACGAGCTACGGGCCACGTCCGACACCTGGCCCGCCCGGGTAGCCGATCATATTCTGCTCGTTGCCGACCGTGGCCTCGGTGGCCAGATCGACGCCGCGGGAGCCATCCGAATCGGCTACCGGCCGCTTCGCGACCTGATGCGGAAGGGTTGAGCAGCACCGAGGAACCGCAAGGCTGGGCAGGACCGATTAACCGGAGGACCGGTTGAGCGCAGAGCCGGTTTGCGCAGGTGGGAGGCTCGTGGGGTAGCTAGAACTCGGTGATCTCGGTGATCCGGCGCTGGAGGTCCCGGTACTCGGAGGCGTTGGTGATCGGCAACAGCTCCAGCACCTTGCCCATGTTCCCGGCCACCTTCACCCTGCCCTGCATGAAAGCGGCATTGGCATCGAGCTCGCCCTTTTGGATGGCCATGGCATCGGACCACACCGTGGTCAACGTCACCTCGGCGTCGGCCAGGACGCCGAGAGCGCTCTCGCGGAGGTGCCCGTCCTCGAGCACCCAGTAGTACTTGACCTCGCCATCAGGTCCGCCGGTGACCTCGTATTGCATGCGGGCGCTGGCACCGGGACGATCAGGCTGGTCGGCGGCCATGGCCCGCGTCTCGTCGAACCACTCCGGTGAGAGCCATTTCGACATCGCAGGTCCTCTCGTGTGTCGCCGGTGTTGCCGGTTGCTCAGGTTTACCGGACGCTCAGTGCGCCGACCGGGGCGAAGAGGTCGTCCTCGACCTCGCCCTCGGCCAGCTTGGGGGTGACCGCCCTCCCGTTCACCATGATCTTGGCCAGCTCGTAGTCGTCGTGGGGTTCGATGGTCTCCATCACCTCAGGCGGGAGGCCGAACCAAAACCTCGACGTCGGGTCCACCTGGGTGGCGTGAGCAAGCAAAGCTTCGCGGCGCACGTCGGCGAAGCCGGAGACGTCTATCGAGGTGGTGAAGCGGTCCTCGGGCATGTTCTCCCAGCGCTTTCGCCACTCCTCGTCGAATGGAGACTCCATGCCCAGCTCCAGGAACTTCTCATGGATGGCCTCGAACCGCCGACGCGAGAAGGTCGTGTAGTAGAGCTTGCTCGGCTCCCAGGGCGCGCCGGCCTCCGGATAGGCCTCCGGATTACCGGCCGCCTCGAAGGCGATCACGCTGATCTCATGGTCCCGCAGGTGGTCCGGATGCGGGTAGCCCGACTGCTCGTCGCCGTAGGTCACGATCACCTGGGGCTTGGTCCGGCGAATGGCCGCCACCAGCCGCCCGACCGCCTCGTCCAGGGGCGCTTGGGCGAACGAGGCCGGATTGGCGTTGGCTTCCGTACCAGGCATACCCGAGTCCCGGTAACCTAACTTCACGACCTCGTCGTACCCAATGATCTCCGCCGCCCGGGCCAGCTCTTCCTGGCGAAGTTCGACGATTCGGGCTCGATTCTCGGGTGTGTCCATGGCCGGATTGAGGATTTCGCCTTCCTCGCCCCCCGTGCAGCACACCAGAACGGTATGTACGCCCTGAGCGTGGTAGCGGGCGACAGATCCGGGGCCCTTGGACGACTCGTCGTCGGGATGGGCGTGGACGGTCATGAGGGAAAGCTGCTCGGTCACGCTGATCACGCTATCGGGCGCTGAGCACGTAAGCTCCACCAACGAAGGACTAGGTAAGGAACGGTCACCATGGGTGTCATGAAGCGTCTGTCCGGCATCGTGCAGGCCAAGACCAACAAGCTTTTGGACAAGGCGGAAGATCCGCGGGAATCCCTCGATCTCTCCTACCAGAAGCAACTGGAGAGTCTGCAGAAGGTCCGGAGGAGCGTCGCCGACGTCACGACGGCGAAGAAACGAATCGAGCTCCAAGCCGGCCAGCTCCAAGCTCAGGCCGACAAGCTCCAGCAGCAGGCCAAGGCGGCCCTGACCCAGGGCAACGAGGACCTGGCTCGCGAGGCGCTGGCTCGCCGCACGGCGCTGGCCGAGCAGCTCACCGATCTCTCGGGACCAGCACGAGCAGGTGGCCGGCCAGGAAGTGAAGCTGGTGGCGACGGCCCAGAAGCTGCAGTCCCAGGTCGACTCCTTCCGCACCAAGAAGGAAACGATGAAGGCCACGTACACGGCGGCCGAGGCCCAGACCAAGATCGGCGAGGCCGTCTCGGGCATCTCGGAGTCCATGAGCGACGCCGGCATGTCCATGCAGCGGGCGCAGGACAAGATCGACGGGATGCAGGCCCGAGCCGGGGCGATGGACGAGCTCTTGGCCTCGGGGGCCCTGACCGACCTGACCCAGCCCGTGGACGACATCCAGGCCCAGCTGGACAAGGTCTCCACCACCTCGACGGTCGACGCCGAGCTGGCCGCGTTGAAAGCCGAGGTCGGCGCAGGTGCGCCCGCCGGCGAGTTGTCGGCGCCCAAGGCACCGGCTGCGACGGCCCAACCTCTGGCCGACCCTGCAGGTACCTCCGGCGGAACGGACGGGACGCCTTCATGATCGTCCGCATCCTGGGCGAAGGGCAGTTCTCCGTACCCGACAAGCACCGGTCCGAACTCGAGGCACTGGACAACACCCTTCTCGAGTCGGTCGACGCCGGCGACGAGGCGGCCTTCGAGGTCGCCCTGGGCGCGGCGGCCGCCGAGGTCCGACGGGTGGGCACGGTCCTGCCCGACGACGAGTTCTATCCCTCCGACCTGGTGCTGCCGTTTTCCGATGCCAGCCTGAGCGAAACCAAGGAGCTCCTGGCCGGCGGGACCGCTGGTGACGGGGACCTATGAGCACGGCCCGGAACATCAAAGGCGACCGTGGCCTGAACATCCGCATGTTCACGACCGGCCTGTTGCTGGTCCTGCTCTACGCCGCCGTGGTGGGCATCCTCATCGCCGTGGGCATCTCCTACGTGCTCGTCCTGGTCATTGCCGGCGTCCTCCTGTTCTGCCAGTACTGGTTCTCGGACAAGATCGCCTTGTTCGGCATGGGTGGCAAGATCGTGACCCCGGAGCAGGCGCCCGAGCTCCACGGGGTGATCGACCGGCTGTGCGCCCTGGCCGACATGAAGAAGCCCCGGGTGGCGATAGCCGAGACCGACGTGCCCAACGCCTTCGCCACCGGGCGCAGCCCCAACAACGCCGTGGTCTGTGCCACCTCGGGCCTGATGCGCCGGCTGGACGAGCCCGAGCTCGAGGCCGTCTTGGCCCACGAGCTCTCTCACGTGGCCCATCGGGACGTGGCCGTGATGACCATCGCCAGCTTCCTCGGCGTGGTCGCCGGCCTGGTCACCCGGATCATGTTCTGGACGGGGATGATGGGCGGCTTCGGCGGGAACAACCGGGGAGGCGGGAACAACAACCAGGGCGGCGACCAAGCGGCCATGGTGGAGATGATGGTCCTGTTGGTGTCCGTGGCGGTGTATGCCATCAGCTTTCTGCTGACGCGGGCGCTGTCCCGCTATCGGGAACTGGCCGCCGACCGGTCCGGCGCCCTGCTCACCGGGCAGCCGTCGGTGCTGGCCTCGGCGTTGGTGAAGGTGACAGGCGAGATGTCGCGGATCCCCACCCGGGACCTTCGCTCGGCCGAGACGTTCAATGCCTTCTATTTCACCCCGGCCCTGTCGAGCAACAACAAGAACGGCGGCAGCGGACTCAGCATCTCGTCCCTGTTCTCCACGCACCCCTCGCTGCAACAGCGGCTGGACCAGCTGGCCAAGATCGAGGCCGAGCTGGGCCGACCGGCCTGAGCCGACGGGCTGGGCGGTAACGCATGGGAAAGCGCCTCGACGCGTTGATGGGGCGGACCAAGCCCATCCAGGCGAACCTGGATGCCCTGTTCGCCCTGCCGTCGGCGGCCATCACCCTGCAGAGCGCGGCCGGGCTGACGGCATCGGGCCGAGCCGGCGTCTGCTACAAGCCGCCCACCGGCCAGTCGTTCGACGACATGCAGGCCGAGGTGATGAAGCTGCTGGCCATGGAGGGCGGAGGCACGCTCCGCTCGTCCGAGGACACCTACGGCTACCACTGGGTGGTGGTCGAGAACGCCGACACGCAGGCCCTGGTCACCCAGGTGCACCTGGTCAACTCGTCGCTGAGCGACGCCGGGTGGGGCCCACAGCTCCTGTGCTCGGTGTTCGGGATCGGGCCCGCCCCCAAGGACGCCGACCTGGCCGACGGTCCCCCGGCCATCATCATCCCGTCGACCGAGTCCCTGGTCTACCTCTTCAAGCGGGGGACGTTCTATCCGTTCGTGCCGGACGGCAAGGAGCACCGCAGCACCGACAAGGAGCTGAAGCTCAAGAGCCTCCTGGCCGACGACCTGGTCATCGAGCAGGACCTCGACCGGTGGTTCCCTGTGGGACCTACCGTCGGCTGAGCGGCCGACTCGGCTCTCGCTCAGCGACCTACTCGACTGCCGGGCCGCCCTCCGTGATAGGCGGATCTGCTTGGCCAGTTCGATGTCTCTGCGGGTGATCCCACCGGAGTCATGGGTGGTGAGGGCCAAGGTCACGGTGTTCCAGCGGATGTCGATGTCGGGATGGTGGTTGGCCGCCTCGGCCAGCGCACCCACGGCGTTGACATAGGCCAGGGCGCCGGCAAAGCCCTGGCACTTGGTCGTCCGCACCAGCTGGTCGTCCTGGCGAGCCCATCCCGAACCTTGGAGCTCCTCGAGCCCCCAGATGATCTCGGCTTCGGTGAGAACCGGGTCGCGCATGTCAGGACCCTACCGGCTGGGTGGCGTAAAGGTCACGGGCATCTCGTCGTAGCCCGACACGAAGTTGGCCGCCCGCTTGGGCGGTTCGGCGTCTTCGGCCAGGCCAGGTCGGGCAGCCGGGTCAGCAGGCGATCGAACATGACCGAGAGCTCCTGACGGGCCAAGCGGTTGCCCAGGCAGAAGTGAGACCCGAAGCCAAAGGCCACGTGATCGTTGGGCTGTCGTCGATGTCGAAGTTCTCGGGGTTTCGAAGACCGTCTCATCCCGGTTGGCCGCCGGGTAGAGCAACAGCAGCTTCTGGCCCTTCTGCACCGTCTAGCCGTGCAGCTCGACGTTCCGGGTCGCCGTCCTGCACATGTTCTTGATGGGCGAGACCCAGCGGAGCATCTCCTCGACAGCCAGGAGCATCTTGGTCCGGTCGGACCGGAGGGCCTCGAGCTGATCGGGATGGCGCAGCAGCTCGTACATCCCCCCGCTGATCACGTGGCGCGTGGTCTCGTCGCCGCCGATGAGGATGAGCGAGCGACTCATGGACCACGGACGAATCATCCAGATGGTCTCCGTCGATGTCGGCGTTCACCAGCGTGCCAATCAAGTCGTCGACCCGACCGTCCTGGCGACGGTCTTCGATGACGTTGGTGCAGTACTTCGTGTAGTCGACGAACACGTTGGCCGAGGCCTCAATCGTCTTGGGGTCGGGGGAACCGAGGGATTTGAGCATGTCGTCGGACCAACGCAGCAGGTCGTCGCGATCCTTGGGCGCCACCCCGAGCATGTTCCCGATGACGATCATGGGCAGCGGGGCGGCGATATCCCGCACGAAGTCGGCGCTGGCCCCGCTCGCACACGCCGTCGATGATCTGGTCGCAGATGGTCCGGATGGACTCCTCACCCTCCTTGATGCGCTTGGGCGTGAACCCCTCGCTCACCAGCCGGCGACGACGAAAGTGCTCCGGCGCGTCCATGTCGATCATCATGGGCAGCGGGCCCGAGTCGGGTCGGATGCCTCCGGCATTCGAGAAGGTGTCAGGGTCCTTGGCGATCTCTTTGATGTCGGCGTGGCGGGTGATGCCCAGACCCCGTCCTCCTCGTCGAAATCGGCAGGGGCGTGGTCACGCATCCAGGCAAAGGCGGGAAGGGATTCCCGCCGTAGAACTGTCCGTCGACCAGGTTGATCTCGATGTCAGCAGGAGGCCGGGTCACGATGCTCCTCGGTGTCGTGGACTGTGGTGCGGCGTCGGCTAGAACACGTTCACCCTACGTCGTACGGCTCGCTATGCCCGCCACCGGGACCCTTGTCACGGTGCGGAAACCCGGACGGCCGCCCGGGGCGGCGGCCTGAGCGTCCATCCGGGCGGGGAACGGCGTCCCATCCGGGCGATGGCCCGACGGTCTCCATTCAGGCGGGGCCCCCGAGTGCCGGGAGCCGCTCCAGGAAGTCGACCTGGGCGGCGATGAGCTTCTGGCGGGCCATTCCGAGTGAGAACCACGCTGCCCGGTCGACCTCGGGGAACATCTGGCGGCGGCCAGAGCGCGGCGGCCACTCGATCTCGAACTGATTCGACGCGATGTCGGAGGCGTCGAAGTCGCCCTCGACCGCCCAGGCCCGAACCCGCTTTCCGCTGGCCTGGGTGATCTCGCCGAGATCGTCCGCAGGCCATCCGGCGCCCGGCGGCCCAGCTCCTCGGCGAACTCCCTCTCGGCCACGGCGGATGGCTCTTCGCCCTCCTCGACCTCACCTTTGGGGATCGACCCACGCTCCCGCATCCTTGCGGGACCAAAAGGGACCACCGGGATGGACCGGCCAGTACTTCGGGAGCGCCGTCTGCGCTTCGGCGAAAGAGAAGGAGTCCGGCACTATAGGCGACCATGTCCGTCGAGCCCCTTAGCCTGCGATCAGGTTCAACGGTGGGCCATAGGTTCGGGGTGGGTCATCGACTCGGGTCATCGGCGTGCGCTCAAGTTCAGGGGTGGGTCATCGACTCGGGACGAACGGCCTTGTCGAATTGCTCACCGGTAAGGAGTCCGAGCTCGATCGCCGCCTCGCGCAACGTGGTGCCCTCTTGATGGGCTTTCTTCGCCACCTTGGCGGCGTTGTCGTAGCCGATCAGGGGGTTGAGGGCCGTGACCAGCATCGGCGAATTGTTGAGGTGCATGGCGGATCCGGTCCTCGTTGGCTCCAAGCCCACCACGCAGAACTGGGTGAAGGCATCCGAAGCCTCGGTCAACAAGTCCACCGAGTGCAAGAAGTTGTGGATGATGACCGGCTTGGCCACGTTGAGCTCCAGGTTGCCTCGCCCGCCGGCCATGGCGATGGCCGTGTCGTTCCCGTGAACCTGGATGCAGACCATGATCATCGCCTCGCTCTGGGTCGGGTTGACCTTCCCCGGCATGATGGACGATCCCGGCTCGTTCTCGGGCAGACCAGCTCGCCCAGACCGGACCGCGGGCCCGAGCCCAGCCAGCGGATGTCGTCAGCGATCTTGATCAGCGAGACGGCCAGGGTGCGCAGGACGCCGCTGGCCGACACGAAGGCGTCATGGGCGGCCAGGGCGGCGAACTTGTTCGGGGCGGAGACGAAGGGAAGGCCGGTGATCTCGGCAATGCGTCTCGGCCACCCGATCGCCGAATCGGGGTGGGTGTTCAGCCCTGTCCCGACCGCCGTCCCCCCGCAGCCAGCTCGTAGAGGTCGCCCAAGGAATGCTCCATACGCCTCAGATCGGCGTCGAGCTGGGCCACGTAGCCCGAGAACTCCTGGCCCAACGTCAACGGCACGGCATCCATCAGGTGGGTCGCCCGATCTTGGTGATATCGGCGAATGCGGCCGACTTGGCCGCCAATGCGTCGCGGAGATGGCGAATGCCGGCAACAGGCGGTGAGTCAGCTCTTCCACGGCGGCGATGTGCATAGCCGTGGGAAAGGTGTCGTTCGACGACTGGGACATGTTGACGTCGTCGTTGGGGTGGATCGGGTCCTTGGAGCCCTGCACGCCGCCGGCCAGCTCGATGGCCCGATTGGAGATGACCTCGTTGGCGTTCATATTGCTTTGGGTGCCGCTGCCCGTCTGCCAGACGCTGAGGGGAAAGTGCTCGTCGAGCTTGCCGTCCGACACCTCGCGGGCGGCGGCGATGATGAGCTCGGCCTTCTCGGCCGAAGCTTGCCCAGATCGGCGTTGACCCGGGCCGATGCCTCTTTCAGGATGCCGATGGCCCGGATCAGCGGCTCAGGCATCTGATCGTCGCCGATGGGAAAATGATGGAGCGAGCGGGCCGTCTGGGCGCCGTAGTACCGGTCGGACGGCACCTCGATGGCCCCCATACTGTCGGTTTCAGTGCGCATGGCCATGGCCAGCTCCTCTCGTCGTTGGAACCCCCCAACGGTGCCGGGCGCTGACCCTACCTGCTCGGCCGGCCTCTGGGATCGGGCTCGGCACGGCGGGTGGGCGGCGGGTGGGTGGGCGCCATGGGGCGGCGGCGGGGGGGCGGAGGGTGGATGGCCGCCTGGCTCGACCGACCGCTAGGCTGGGTCAGGTCCTCCGTATTGATCGACAGGTCACGATCTACCGACGACGATCGTGCATGGAGCCTGCCGGCGGGTGATCGGAGCGGCAAACTGCAACAAATACATTGCGAGCACGACAGCGCCGACCGACCAAACCTCGACAAAGGAGTCCTCAATGGCAGAAGCACTGACCAACGCAGCACGCGCCCTCATCAGCCGGCCCATCATCGCCAGCGTCGCCACCGTCAGCCACGACGACAAACCACAGCTCACCCCGGTCTGGATCGACCTCGACGGTGATGACCTCGTCTTCAACACGGCCAAGGGCCGGGCCAAGCAGGCCAACCTGGAGCGCAACCCCAACGTTGCCGTCTCGGTCGTCGATCCCGACAACGCCTACAACGTCGTGGTCGTTCGGGGCGTTGCCGAGTCCACCGAAGTCGGAGCCGACGAGCACATCGACGCGTTGGCCAAGAAGTACCTAGGCGTGGACAAGTACCCCATGCGCCAGCCCGGCGAGGTGCGGTTGAAGTACCGGGTTCGGGCGGATCACATCGTGATGCAGCCCACCGACAAGGGCTGACGGTAGGACCGGGCGGCGAGCTGCAGGCTTTCGCCCGCGAACGCCGAAAGGCCGGACACGGTAACAGGCGAGGGCAAGCCGGGTAACTCAGACGAACAGAGAGCGCAGCGTCCGCCCGGCCAGCTCGACGATGTCGAGCTCGTGGGCATCGGCCACGGTGAACACCACCCCGTCGACTCCCACGTCGAGTAGCTGGCCGACCTGATTGGCGACCGCGTCGGGCGACCCCACCACGGCGTGGCCCGAGCCCCGGGTCCCACTGTCGCGCTCGGCCGCCGATCGAGGCGGTGGGCGGCTTCGTTCTCGGTCGGGGCGATAGCCAACATCCCCACCCCGATCCGGGAGATGGCCGCTTGGTCCCGCCCGACCTCGTCACAGAGACGGTCGAGGGTGGTGAGCGATTCCCGGACCGACTCCAGGTTGCCCCCGATGGTGACCGCGTCGCCGTAGCGTGCCACCAACCCGAGCACAGCGTCGTCCTCGCCGCCGCCGATCAGGATCGGGATACCGCCGGCACGAACAGGGCGAGGACGGTTGTCGGCATGTTCGATCCGGTAGTACTCCCCCTCGAAGGTCGGGGCCACGTAGGTGAACATGGCTCGGCAGATCGCCAGTCCCTCGGCCAGACGGTCCAGTCGCTCAGACCCGGGCCGGGGATGGCCCGGCGCTCACGGCGGAGGCAGCCGTCGCCGGAGTCATCGCTCGCTGTTCCTGCTCGTCCCGCTCGTCCCGCCAGTTCCACCGACGGCGCTCGTCACGCCCTCGTCACCGACGCCGCCCGTCCCGATACCGAGAACGGCCCGGCCCCGGAGAGCACGTCGAGAGCGGTCACCATCTTGGCCAGCACCGCCGGATTGCGGGTGGTGACCGGGGTCACCAGCGCCCCCAGGCTGACCGTCTGGGTGCGGGTGGCCAGCGCGCCGAGCACGGTGTAGGCCTAAGACGAGAGGCCGACGGCGGAGCGATCTGTCGCCGACGTGGAGCGAGACCTCGCCGAGTGTCAGTCAGACTGTCGGTCACCCAGATCGAATCGAACCCCGAGATCCCTCGGCGGTGACGGCGATGTCGGCCATCCGCTCGAAGCTTCCGCGTGTTGCCCACCAACTGCATCGAAGCCCGCTGAGCCGGGATGTGCAATCCCACACGGGTGAAGACACGGCGACCCGGATCATTCATACCTGGGCGGCGGCAGGGATCACGTGCTCGGGGGCCGGACGGGGCGGCGCTTTCCGGCCAGCGCTGCGGCGACGGCCGGGGCCAGGCGCTCTGCCTTGGCCGCCTCGCGATGCGCCTCGGCCTCCTGGAACTCGGGCATGACCTCTCGGGCGAACAGCTCCAGCGATTCGCAGATGTGCTCGTGCTGGTTGCGGCCGGCCTGGCTGACCAGGATCAGCTGGTCGATGCCGGCATCCGCATAGCTGCGGCAAAGCTCGCGGATCTGCGATGGGGTGCCGATGGCTCCCCGAAGGGCGCCGAGTCCGCCCTCCAGCAACTGGGCACCCAACGGTTGGCCGGTCTGGGCGGCCACTTGGCGGTCGAAGCCCCACTGCGACCGGTTGCGGCCGAACTCGTCCCAGACGTTGGTGACGCCTGGCCTGTGCTGGCCGAACACGTAGTAGTGAGCCAGCGAGTACCCGAAGAAGTGGCCGCCGTCGAGTCCCCGCTCGATGGCCGTCTCCTCGTCGTCATGGCACATGAAGGGCACGCACGCACGGCCACCTGCGGATTGACCGCGAATCCCCCGGGTACGCATTCCTCCGAGGCGATGGTGGCGTAGTAGTCGTCCACCCACGCCCGTGCCTCGCCCGGTTCGATGAACGAGAACGACAGCGCCCCGATGCCCTTGCGTGGCGGCCAGATGGATCGTCTCGCGGCGACTGCACGCCACCCACAAGGGTGGGTGCGGCTTCTGCAACGGCTTGGGCACGACATTGCGCGGCGGCATCGAGAGGTACTTGCTCTCCCAGCCGGCAAAGGGTGTCTCGACCATCATGCGGGTGACCACATCGAGCGCCTCGGACCACTGCTCGCGCTTGGTCGCCCGCTCGACGTTGAACCCCTCCAGCTCGGCGGTAGAGGAGGACTCGCCCGGTCCCGAACTCCGACTCGCCCGTCGGAGACAAGGTCGAGGGTGGCCACCCGTTCGGCCACCCGAGCCGAGTGGTTGAACCCCTGGGGCAGCTGGACGATCCCATGGCCCAGCCGGATCCTGCTCGTCCGTTGGCTGGCCGCTCCCAAGAAGACCTCGGGGGCACTGGAGTGGGAGTACTCCTCGAGGAAGTGGTGCTCGACCTCCCACATGAAGTCGATCCCCAGCCGGTCAGCCAGCTCTATCTGCTCGAGGGCGTCGGTGAGCAGCTGTGCTCGGCGTCCTCGTCCCACGGACGGGGCAGTTGGTGCTCGTAGAAGATGCCGAACTTCACCGGCGCTCCACGGGGACCAGCCGTCAGGGGGAGGAGCGTCACGGGCACCGGCGTCCGGCGACTGGCGCGACACACCACTGGTTACCGCCCTTCGAAATTGGGACTGCGCTTCTCCAGGAATGCTCGAGGTCCTTCCCGGGCGTCATGACTGCTCATCACCGGCATCCCGATCGCCATCTCCGGGCCGAAGGCGTCGACCTCGGGGACCCCGTCGGCGGCGAGGACCGCTGCCTTGATGGCCTGGACGGCGAGGGCCCGTTGGCCGCGATCTTCTCGGCGATGGTGCGCGCCGTGGCCAGTGCCTCGCCGTCGGGGACCACGTGGCCGATCAGGCCGATCTCCTTGGCCTTGGTCGCGGTAACCGGCTCTCCCACCAGGAGGATCTCCATCGCCTCGGTCCAGGGAATCTGGCGGGGTAGCCGGATGGTGGACGCCGACATGGGGAAGAGGCCCCGCTGCACCTCGGAGATGGCGATCTTGGCGCTCTCCCCGGCGACCCGGATGTCGGTGGCCTGGAGGATCTCGGTCCCGCCGGCGTAGCAGTAGCCCTCGACCGCAGCCAGGAGCGGCTTCTTGGTGCGGTACTGCTTCAGGAATCCCTTGAAGATGATCGACCCGTCGGTCCTGATCCGTTCCTCGAACTCGTCGGCGGGCGGCTCGCCCCGGGCCATGGCTCCGACCAGTCGGTCCAGGTCGGCTCCGGCCGAAAACCCTCCGCCCGCTCCGGTGAGGATGGCCACCCGGACGTCGTCGTCCCCGTCGATGCGATCCCAGGCATCGGACAGCCGGCACAGGACCTCGGCGTTGAAGGCGTTTCGCTTGGCCGGGCGATTCAGGGTGACGGTCACGACGTGACCGCTCTGCTCGACGAGGACCGCCGGCTCGGCGGTCATCGGTAGTCGGGCTGCAGATCGGAGCTGACGATCCACATGGCGAAGTACTGGGCCGCACCGCCGTAGGCGTGGCCGAGCGCCACCCGGGCCCCGTCGACCTGGTGGTCGCCGGCCCGCTCTCGCACTTGGTCGGCCGCCTCGAGGCATCGGATCAGGCCCGACGCACCGATCGGGTTCGAGGACAGGACGCCTGCCCGACATGTTCACCGGGAAGGACCCGGTGATCTCGGTGTCCCCGTTGTCGGTCATGTGCCAGCCCTCGTTGATCGGCGTGATCAGCAGGCCTTCGAGCCACATGGGCTCGTACCAGGAGAACGGGACGTAGATCTCGGCGCAGTCGATCTGCCGGCGGGGGTCGGTGATGCCCGCCTCCTCGTAGAGCACGGTGGCACAGTCGACGCTCGCCTGGGGGCGGACGGCGTCGCGTCCGGGGAACGCCGAATTCGGTGCGCTTGGCATGGGCGATGACCCACGCCGGCTTGCCCGGGCTCTTCCGGGCCACGTCCTCACTGGCCAGGACCACGGCGGCAGCACCGTCGGAGGAGGGGCACGACTCGAGGAAGTGGAGCGGGTCCCACAGCATCGGGGAGTCCCGCACCTTCTCGATGGAGATGTCCTCGATGCGCAGGTGGGCGTGGGGGTTGCGGAGGGCGTTGCGCCGGTCCTTGACCGCCACCTTCCAGCCGATGTCCTCAGGGGCCCCGGAGCGCTCGATGTAGCTGCGGATCCAGGGAGCGAACGTGCCCCCCGCTCCCTGGCCGCCCGACTTCCCGCCAGAGAGCGCCCAGGTGGCGTTGCCCTCGGACTGCTTCTCGTAACAGACGACCAGGACCCGGTCGTACCGGCCCGACTCGACCATGGTCGTCCCGGTGATGGCCGTGGCCGCCCCGACCGAGCCGGCGGTATGGACCCGGTGGATGGGCTTGCCCAGCGCCCCCAGCGCGTCGGCCAGGGACAGCTCGGGCATGACCACGCCTTCGAGCGCGTCGGGGGCCTTGCCGATGACGATGGCGTCGACGTCGGCAAACGTCATGCCGGCGTCCTCGAGCGCCTCGATAGCGGCCCAACGCACCAAGCCGTCGAGGGTGAGGTCGAGCTTCTTCCGGTAGTCGGTCTGACCGGTACCGATCACTGCACACGGGCGAGCCATCAGTCATCTCCCTGGAGGACACAGATCAAGTTCTGCTGGAGGCATGCGCCGCTCGACGCATGGGCCAAGCCTCGCTGGGCCGAGCCATCGGCGATCCGGCTGGCCACCTCGATGACTCGGACGAGGCCGGTGGCCATCACCGGGTGCCCCCCGAGCGGCCCGCCGGACGGGTTCACCGTGGAGTCGTCGCTCAATCCCAGTGCCCGGCGCAAAATGATCTCCTCATGGCTGTGGGTGACCATGAGCTCGGCCACATCGAGTGTCCCGGCGCGCGCCGACCGCCTCGGCCGCCGATCGGGTCGACGGCGAGTCGGTCAGGTCCCGGAGACCGGGGTGGTGCGACTCGATGCGGTGCTCGATCCCCTGTATCCACGCCGGCCGCTCGCACAGCTCCCGAGCACGGTCGCCGGCCACCATGAGGAGGGCGGCTGCGCCATCGGCCACCGGGGCCACATCGTGGGCCCGGAGGGGGGCGGCATA
The DNA here is from genome assembly GCA_963717035.1 of uncultured Acidimicrobiaceae bacterium. Taxonomy (GTDB): domain Bacteria; phylum Actinomycetota; class Acidimicrobiia; order Acidimicrobiales; family RAAP-2; genus DASXMT01. The sequence continues at coordinate 82,490 of CAVQVK010000032.1, forward strand.
ATAGCGGCTGGTCGAGCAGTTCATCGACGGAGCCCGATCGCCGGACCAGGGCATTGGGATTGTCGGCTGCGGACTTCCAACTCCGTTCGACCACGGCGGCGAAATCGGCCTCGGTGGCGATGTTGGCGTCGAGCAGGGCCCGCGCCTGGATACCGGCCAGCGATACGGGGTCGAGCCCGAGCGGGGCGGTGAGGTAGGGGTCGCCCTGGAGGGCGAAGATCTCCCGGTTGTTGCCCGGCGAGGACCGGCCCGAGCCGATGACCAGGGCCACGTCGATGTCCCCGAGCTGCAACCGGAGCCACGCCTCGAACAACGCCCAGGCGCCGTCCATCTCCACGTGGCTCTCGTACACCGGGGGCCACGCCCCGACGCCGTCGATGTTACATGACGAAGGCGAACGGGGCGCCGGACAGGTAGTCGCAGCTCCCGGCCAGGGTGAAGTCGATGTCATGGCGCTCGCAGGCCCGTCCGGGACAAGAAGATCGTTGACGCAGCGCATGATGAGCACCGGCTCTGGGCCGGCGAAGTGCTCCGTAGGCGGGCGTCTGCGAGACAGCCACGATGGCCACGTCGCGCGAATGATCGGTCACTGGGTGAACTCCCGAAGTTTGTCGGCGTCGGCATCAGGTTCGCCGGTCGGATCCCATCGCTCGATGACGCCCTCGAGTGACACGGAGCGGTTGTCGATGCCGGTCAGATCACGCTCCCCTGCCGGTCGCCACACGGCCTGCAGGCGCAACCCGACCCGTATGTCCTCTTCCTCCAGATTGCGGATGTCCACGCTGATGAGAGGCGAGTCGCTCTCGTCCAGGAGGATCGACGCCCGGATGTAGGGCTTGGTCTCCTTTTGGCCGTAGTAATCGACGGGGGTGATGACGGTGAACGACGGTCACCGTTCCCCGGTCGGGGACGGTGAGCTCGTCGTCCTCGCCCATCTCCACCCGCTCGAGCGGGTCGTAGCCCCGTCCCGGTACGTAGACCTTGCCCGAGGCCGGCGAGCGCTGGCCGATGAAATGACCGTCGAGGAGGCCCTGAGCGAAACGGGCCCGATGGGCGTGCAGTGGCTCCCGGTAGTTGAGCGAGATCAACTGGACGATGTCTGTCACCGGCTCCGGGCCCTCGACGATGTCGACGCCATGAGCGCGGTCCAGAGGAACGAAATGGAAGTCGGTGACCGACCCGGTCCGTTCCTCATGGAACTGTACGGCCACCCGCATGCCGGTGGACATGTCGTCGATCGACCCGGCGTCCACGGCGTGGGCCATGGGGTGCTCGGTGCCGTCCAGGAGCACGAGGGCGAAGGCAAAGGGATGATCGAACGGGTGGGTGGAAGTGGGATCGGCCACCCACGTCCACGAGGTGACCGTTCCCTCGGTGGCCACTTCGACCAGCACGGGGTCGAGGGACTTGCCTGTCTCGGGGTCGTACTCGAGCGGCGGGCAGAGGACGTGGTCCCCGTGTTTGACGCCCACCAGGTGCCCGTCTCGCAGTCCAGTCAGGAACTTGCCGAGCACGGGTCCCGTCGTGCGAGTGTATGGATACTCGAGCAGGAGCTCTACGTCCGGAAGCATGCGTCGGTACGCTAGCAACCTCATCGGCAACTTTGCTGTGGCCCGGGCGAGCCTGCAGGGGCCCTACCGAAAGCGCCGTGGCCGGGGCGAATGGCGCGGCCGGGGCGAAAATGGCGGGGCCGGGGCGAGAACGGCCTGGATGGCGAGGGTCAGGATCCGATTCGCTGGTCGATCGGGCAATCCAGCTGGCCAGGGCGGTCACAGAGGTGGGTCGGCTCGGAACGGCGGGACTGGCTGCTCGAGGTGGTCGGACTATCGCTCGAGGTGGTCGGCGCTGGCCGGGTTGCCGGGGCTGGCCGGGCGGTCGGAGGCGAGGTCAGCGCTGGCCGGGCGGGAGGCGCTTGCTGGGCGGTCTGGCTTCCGGCTTCGGAGCTATCTACCTGGACACGTAACCAAGGTCGGCCGGGCGCCGCGGCGCATACGCTGGGCCACGTTCTTGAAGCGATGTCCAACGTGAGGATGTCCTTGAGGAAGGAGCATCACTGGTGAACACCGAACAACGAGGTTCCGTGCGGGTCGAGCCTGGGAGCAAGCGGGTCCGTGCCTACCTTCAGGGACAGGTGGTCGTCGACACCCTGCACCCGCTCCTGGTGTGGGAGATTCCCTACTACCCGACGTACTACGTACCGCTCGAAGACGTGCGCGCCAAGCTCGTCCCGACCGGCGAAATCCAGCACTCCCCCAGCCGTGGGGACGGCGCCGCCTTCGACGTCATCGCCGGCGACGCCACAGCCAAGGGGGCGGCACAGGAGTTCTCCGAGTCTCCGATCGAGGGGCTCCGAACCTGCGTACGGCTCGACTTCGCAGCCATGGACGAGTGGTTCGAGGAGGACGAGCCGATCTACGTCCACCCCCACGATCCCTACACGCGAGTCGACATCCTGGCCAGCTCCCGACACGTGGTCGTCGAAGTCGACGGTCAGGTCGTCGCCGACTCCGACCAACCCCGCATCCTGTTCGAGACCGGTCTACCCCCCCGCTACTACCTGCCCCTCACCGACGTACGCATGGACCTCTTGCGCCCATCGTCGACCCAGACGCACTGTCCCTACAAGGGCACGGCGACCTACTGGTCGCTGGTTGTGAACGGAACCGAGCACGAGGATTCGGTCTGGATCTATCGGACGCCGTTGCCCGAAAGCCAGAAGGTCGCCGGCCTGGCTTGCTTCTACAACGAGAAGGTCGACATTTCTCTGGACGGAGTCCGACAGGAGCGACCCCAGACCCACTTCAGCTGATCTCCGGTCACTTGGGGATGGGTCTGGACTCAGTGCAGACCGGCCTCAGGTCAGCGGAGCGGAGCGTGCACTCAATCCAGGTCCGAGGTGGGCCGTATCGTTGAACCGGCGGATGGCCCACCGCTCCTTGGTGACCACCAGGTGTGAGATCGAAGCGTTATCGGCACCTGAGAACGCAAACGGTTCGGAGTGCGAGGCTTGGGCGAGGACTTGGCCGATCGTGCCGCCGTGGGAAAACGCCACGACGCGCTGATCGGGGTGGGCATCGGCGATCCGACCGATCGCCGACCGTACTCGCCGGGCGAATGCTTCGGACGGTTCGGCTCCCGGGATCACGTCCCAACGCTGCTCCTGCTGACATGCGCAGGGCGATCGGATCCTGCTCGATGATCTTCTGCCGGAAGAGGCCGCCTTCCCATTCGCCGAGGAACACCTCTCGCAGGTCCGGGTCGACCACAGGGACGATGGACAGTCGACGCGCCAGAGGTTCGGCCGTCTCAGCAGTTCGTCGGAGCGAGCTGACATAGATGGCGTCGATGCGCTCGTCAGCCAGACGTTGACCGACCAGGTCGGCCTGCTCACGACCCTCGGGCGAGAGCGCCGGGTCTCCCTGGCCATCGACGAGGTCGAAGTCCTGACCCTCGACGGCGGCCTCGGACTCGCCGTGGCGTACGAGGAGTATCTCCGTCGCACCTGACGGCGGCTCGAATCGGATCTGTCGAAACTCGCGGGAGGCAGACACGTCAGCTGATCGTAGAGGGATCGGCCCGGTCCGGTAACCGATCGATCCCGACCTGTAGTGATAGCGGGATTCGCCCAGTGTAAGTCACCGGACCCGACGGACCTGCGCTGATGCCGAAATCGGCCGTCCCTGAAGGCCACGACGCCGGCTGCCGCGCCCGGCGTCGTCGCCACGACCGGTACCCTAAAGATTCCGCCCGCCTAACCGGGAGCCCATGAGCCAGCCACCCCCTGATCCCCAGACGCCCGGGTCCTTCGACGCCGGAGGGCGACCATCGGCTGACGGTTAGTCCGATCCAAGTCATCGCCAGCGCGCTGGCCTCAGTGTCAGCGGCCATCGTGGCCTCGCTCTTCAACGTGGCCGGGACGATCGTCGGGACGGTGCTGGTCAGCGTGGTGGCTACGCTCGGAGCCGCCATCTACAGCTCGTCCCTTCGGCGAGCGCATGCCCGAATCCGTCAGGTGACCACCCAGCGTCCGCCTCGCTCCGATCCAACCCCCAGGTACCCGCCATCACGCAGCTACCCGCCGTCCGGGGAAACGGCCCGAATCGAGTGCCCTCGCCGGCCTCGCCAACCTCGGCCTCCGGACAGCGGGCCCGGCTCGGGGCCGGCTCCCCAACGTCGGGAGTTGGCGCACTATGCGGGTGCCCGTCCTCGGCGCCACCATTGCCGCACTGGTGATCGCCATCGTCACGCTGACGATTATCGAGCTGGTCGCGCAAAAGCCGCTCTCCGCTGTCGTGCGGGGCCAGACCGGCTCCGGACAGACCTTCTTCGGCGGTGGCAACAGCGGAGGGACCAAGACGCCGAGCACGACCACGACAACGACAACGACGAGCCCAGCTTCGGCCAGCACGACGACCCCGACGACGATCAAGCGATCGACGACCGAGACGTCCCCCTCCACCACAACGACTACCACAGTGGCGCCAAGCGCCACGACGACCACGTCCCGAGCGGGCGCTTCGGCGAGCCCGACCACCACAACAACTCCGAAGTAGGTCGCACTCCTCTACAGGAGGCTCTACTACAGGTCGGCTGCAGACCAGCTCCATGCGAGAGTCTCAGCTGCGAGAGTGCTTCAGCTGCGAGAGGGTCAGCTGCGAGAGGCTCGGGCCGGGACTCGAGTCATCGGGTGGCCCACCATCCGGGACCGGCATCCACGGTCCCGGTTCGGGAGAGCGCATCACATGCGGCGGCTGCTCGAGCAAGGCTGAATCCAGTTCGCCGCAGAATCGTGTCCATCGTCGTCGGCGAATCCTCCAGGGCGGCCAGGACGGCGCGTGTCGTCGTCGCCCAGCTCCATTTGATCGAAGGACTGCTGGACACCACCGGGACGAGGGGTTGCATTCGTGCCATTGCCCGCTGTCCCCTGCGCCTGTGGTGTCGGCGCGACCGGCGTGTCCCCTTCGTTCGGTGGCGTGCGCCTTGACTGCGTTGAGCCGTTTGGCGGCCGGTCCCGGCCCTTTGGCGGCAACGAACGTCGACGACTGGATGGCCGGCATAGGGGCGTCTCTTCCGCATCGGGCCAGGGCGACCGCGGTCAGGATGTCATCGACGTCCCGGACGGGCGTGCACCCGTCGACCAGCAATCCGTTGGTGCCGGCTGAAGCGGGGCTACGCACCGAGCCCGGGACGGCACAGACCGGGATGGACCGGCGAGCTGCCGCTTCGGCCGTGTGTAGGGCTCCCCCGCCGAGCTGGCACTCTACGACGACCACGACGTCGGACAGGCCGGCAATGATCCGATTGCGGGCGGGGAACACCCGGGGCCTCGGACTGGTCCCCAGGGCCGCCTCCGAGAACACCACACCGTGTTCTTCCACCTCGCGCCATAACGCTGCGTTGCTCTTCGGATAGACGACATCGAGCCCGGTGCCCACCACGGCAACCGGAGGGGCCGGATCCTCTCGCTTGGCCCGGAGAGCACCGGCATGGGCGGCCCCGTCGATGCCCAGGGCCAGTCCCGAGACCACGAGGACGCCGGACAAGGCCAGGTCACGTCCCAGCTCGGATGCCATCTGCAAGCCGTAAGCGGTGGCCGACCGAGTGCCGACGATGGCCACCCGGGGCCGACTGTCAACCACCGAGGGTGCACCCCGAGAAAAGAGCACCGCCGGTGCGCCGGGATCGCTCCGCAAGAGGGCGGGGTAGCCCGGCGACGAGCACAGATGGACGGCAACGCCGGCACGCTCGTACTCGTCGGCCACAGCCTGCGGATCGGCGTTCCGGACCGCGGTCCTGAACAGACGTTGTTCGTCGGCCGGGTGCCGGCCACAGGCCAGCGCCTCCCACGCCCGGACCGGGTCGGATCGGCCAGGATCTTGGCCAATCGCACCGGGGTCATTCCCGGCAGACCGGCCAAGGCGGCCCCGCAGGCCTCATCTGGCGAACAGCCCGCCCGGGCCGAGCCGTCCGAGGCTCGGTCGTTTCGGGGCCGGTCATGCCGTCGAACCCCAGCAACGCGCCGCGGCGAGAGCGAAGGACGAGCGCCTCATGGACATGAGAAGCATGGACCATATCGCCGGCGCCATCGAGGTCGGCCACGGTTCTGGCGATCCGCCGAACCCGATGGAGTCCACGAGCGGTAAGGGTTCCGTCTCGCAGGCACAGCTCCAGTAGAGCAGCGGCTCCGTCGGTCATCGGGGCCGACTCGTCCAGCCGGGTCGTTCGAAGCTCGGCGTTGGTTCGAACCCCGCGAGCGAGCTGCCTGCAGCCTGGCTTCGGCCACCCGAGCCGCCACCGCCTCGGTGCCTTCACCTGGACGGCCGCTGATCAGGTCGTCTACCGATGGCCGGTCGACCCGAATGGCCAGATCGAATCGATCGAGAAGGGGTGCCGACAGACGGCGGGCATACCGGTCCTTGGCCCCGGCCGAGCACCGGCATGCTCCGGGAAGGCCACCCTCGCCACACGGGCACGGGTTCATGGCCCCGATAAGGAGCAACCGGGCGGGGAAGGTGGCCGTGCCGCGCGCCCGGCTGACCCGGACCTGACCCTCTTCGAGCGGTTGGCGCAACGCGTCGAGCACGAGCGGTGGAGAACTCCCCCATCTCGTCGAGGAAGAGGACGCCACCGTGGGCCAGGCTGATCTCGCCGGGCCGCATCCATGCCGTGCCTCCGCCGATCATCGACACCGGAGAGGCTCCGTGATGGGGCGCTCGGAACGGCGGGCCGCTCGACGAGGCCTTTGGCCGGGAAGCGGGAGTCCGGCAACCGAATGGATGCGGCTGACCTCAAGACCAGTCGTTCGGTCCAGATCGGGCAGGAGCCCGGGCAGACGCGTGGCCAGCATGGTCTTGCCCGATCCGGGCGGCCCGACCAGGAGCAGGTGGTGGCCTCCTGCCGCCGCCACCTCGAGGGCTCGGCGGGCGAAGGGCTGACCGATCACGTCGGCCAGATCACCCCGATCGTCCGGGCCTGGACTCGGTCCGGGCCGGGGGTTGTGGGCCGCCGGTCGAGGCGGGCGCCGACGTGGCCACGGCCGACGACCGGCCAGGCATTCGACGAGCGAGCCGAAGACAACCCAGCGGCGCGCACGTCACCGTGGTCGGGAAGGCGGGCCTCGTTGGCGTTGGCCTCGGGTACCACCAACGTGTGGCGGCGCAGCGCCTCGGCCAGCACGACCATGCCGGTGATCCCCGTAGCGAGCCGTCGAGACCCAGCTCGCCGACGAAGGCCAGGCCGTCGACGGCTTGTCGATCGAGCTCGCCCGACGGCGACCAGCAAACCGATGGCGATGGGGAGATCGAGACCGGCGCCGCCCTTGCGAACACCCGACGGAGCCAGATTGACGGTGACCCGTCGCAATGGCCAGGTCAGTCCACTGGAGAGCAGGGCGGCCCGAACCCGGTCGCGTGACTCACGGACGGCGGCGTCGGGCAGACCGACGACGGTGAAGCCGGGCAATCCGTTGGACACGTGCACCTCGACCGAGACGCAGGTCCCGTCGACCCCAACCAGGACGGCAGAGGGAATGGTGGCGATCATGACGCCTCCGATCAGGCAGTCCGATCTCCGCCGCCGGCCGACGCGACGGCAAAGGCGTGGACCGGATTCGTTTGCAGAGGGCCGAGCTGGGCATTCCCAGGCTGTGCCGGCCACTCGAGGCACTGACCGCACCGTACCGCAGGGGTCTGACAGCCCCCCGTTCCTGCTCTGGGCGTCCCAGCGGGCTGACCGGCAGCGGCCCGGCGAGCAGTGGCGCCGAGGCGCTACGGAGCCCTACACGGCTCCTACGTCCCTTGGAAGGTGGGCTCGCGCTTCTCGGTGAACGCCTTGAGCGCCTCCCAGGTGTCCTCCGAAGCGAAGTTCACCGACTGCGACCGGGCTTCGTCCTCCAACGCTTGATCCATGGAGACGGCAAAGGAGTTGTTGAGCATCGTCTTGGTCATCGACAGGGCCAGCGGAGGGCCAGCAGCGAGACGTCTGGCCCAGTCGTCGACGAAGGCGTCGAGCTCGGCCGCCGGCACCACCCGATTGACGATGCCGAACTCGGCCGCTTGGGCGGCACTGATGATGTCAGCGAAATAGGCCAGCTCCTTGGCCCGATGGAGCCCGATCATCCGGGGAAGGAGCCAGGACGACCCGAAGTCGACCGAGAGGCCGCGTTTGGCGAAGATCTCGGAAAACCGGGCGGTGTCGGAAGCCACGACCAGGTCGCAACCGAGGGCCATGCTCATCCCGGCACCGGCGGCCACTCCGCCGACCTTGGCGATAGTGGGCTTGGGAAAGCGATGGAGGCGCATGGCCACGTCCCCGAGGGCGCGCATCTGGGTCAGGTACGGGTCCCCGGGGCGGCCGGCCACATCGCTGGACGCGCCCAGGTCGGCTCCGGAACAAAAGGCGTCGCCCGCGCCGGTCATCACCATGACCCGGTCATCGCGGTCGGTGGCCACATCGTCGAAGGTGGCAAGGAGCTCTCTTCCACATCACGCCGTTGGCCGCGTTCTTGCGGGCCGGTCGGTTCATGGTCACCGTGACGACGCCCTCGGCGCGCTCCACGATCAGGGTCTCTAGCTCGGTCGACATGGGCATAGACCCTACTGGTGTCGAGACGACGCCCTCCTATCGAATCGATTGCATCCCGTCGAGAAGCAGAGAACATCTCTGCACGATGGCCACGCCGGTGGGAGAACGCGCCAAACGCGGAGGACGCCCTCTCGAGAGGCCTAGTGACAGCCGCCTGAGCGGGCCCGCACAGTTCGTGCCCGACGTCCGGTGCCAATGGACCGAGGCCGATCAGGAGAGACCGAGGCCGGGCGCCTCAATGAGGTACGGCCGATCAATGCGAGAAGGCGGAGGCCATGTCCTTACGCACCTGAATGGCCGAGGCCCGAAGTCGGACACGTCGGGTTCGGCTGGCTGAGCGGGCGGGCTTCGGTTCTTCCAGTGTGTACTGGCGGCCTTCGAATCCTTGATTTCTTTGGTTTCGGCTTTGTCGCTCCTGACCAGCGCTTTCCCTGTCTTTCCAAGTGTTGTCACACCTTTCGGGCATCATTGGACACATGAGTTCGGTGGATTCGAAGCACAGGACAGGGGCCAACCCCGGCGCCGATGTTGCTGGCAATACGGCTGGCGACGTGGCTGGCGGTGGGCCGTCTGGCACGGACTCCGACCTTCGCCTCGGCGAGCTGTTCGACCAGGCCAGCTCCTCGCTCCATCGAGCGGTCACGGCTCTGGAGCCCGAGTGCCTCACCGGAGCCGACGCCCAGAAGTTGTACACCTCGGTGGTCGAGGTCCTGCGGTTGGCCACCGCGGCCAAGTTGGCCCTGGCCACCCGGATCGAGTCCTCCAACATCTGGCGAGACGCCGGCCACAAGAACGCCGCCTCGCTGATCGCCGAGACCGAAGGGGTGGGGGTAGGACAAGCCCACTCCACCTTGGAGACGGGCAAGGCCCTGGCCGATGCGCCCGAGACCTCTGAGGCCCTGCGCAACGGCAAGCTGTCCGAGCCCCAGGTGAAAGAGCTGGCCGGTGCGGTGGCCGTGGATCCGAGCCAGGAGTCCGAGCTGGTCAAAGCGGCCCAGGGCGAGCCCATGGCCGCCCTGCGGGACCGGTGTCGGAGAACCAGGGCCCGAGCGGCCAGTGCCGACCCCGAGGCCACCCTGGCCGCCATCCACGCCGATCGCCACCTGCGCCACTGGGTCGACGAGCAAGGAGCTGTGTGCCTGCGGGGACGCTTTTCCCCCGATCGGGGGGCACAGCTGCTCTCGGTCCTCGACGCCGCCACCACGGACCGGTTCAACTCGGCCCGCAAGAACGGCGACCGAGAGCCCATGGCCGCCTACGCCGCTGACGCCTTGGTGGAGCTGTTGTGTGGGGACTCGTCTCGAAAGGGTCGCCCGAAGACCGTCGTGAACGTCCGGGTGGACCACGAGGCCCTGTTCAACCGGGAAGCGAGGGGCAACCAGGTCTCAGAGATCGACGGGGTGGGCGAGGTCCCGGTCAAAGTCATCGAGTCCTTGTTGTCCGATGCCTACTTGAAGGTCTTGTTCTACCAGGGGACCGAGGTCCACACCATCAGCCACCCCGGGCGCTACATCAATGCCCCCATCCGCACCGCGCTGGCCAACGACAATCCGTGTTGTGCGGTCCCGGGCTGTGGTTCGACCACGTTCTTGGAGATCGACCACATCCAGCCGGTGAACCAAAAGGGCCCGACCACGCTCTCCAACCTGGTGCGCCTGTGTTCCTGGCACCACGACAAAAAGACCAACGCCGGCTATGTCGTCTACAAAGACGACGACGGCAACTGGCACTTCGACCCACCAAAAGCACCCGAGCCCCTCTCTCCGTTGCGACCAGATCCCGACCTCGGGAGCGATCCCGGCGGGGGGCTCTTCGACCCCAACCGCGACCGGAACGATCCGGCCGACACCACCACTGGGACCCAATCGGGGACCGACCCACCGAGTGGGAACTCGAAACCGAGCAACTCGAAGCGGGACAAGCCAAAACAGAGCAAGCCAAAGCGGGACAACTCAAACCCGAGTGCACCACGGGGACCGGGACAGGCCGAACTACGGGGCCGCGCCACCGTGCCCGCAGTGGCGACAACGGTGAGTCGCCGCCGCTCTTCTAAGACGCGCCCTTTACTTCAGGGCTGTCCTAGAACGCTGCTTCGATCACCTCGACCTGCCCGGCGGTGATGGAGGCGACGTCGAAGCGGACCTCGATCAGGGAGCGGCCCGAGGCCGGGGTCAGCTCGGACAACCATCGGCGGGCCAGTTGCCGGATACGCCGCTGCTTGGCCGGGAGCACCGACTTCTGCCCCGTCCCGAAACGATCGGTGGCCCTGGTCTTCACCTCGCAGAACACGACGGTACGGCCGCGGCGGACGATGAGGTCGACTTCCCCTTCGCGGCGTCGCCAGTTTCGCTCGAGGACCTCGTAGCCTTCGGCCTCGTACCACTGGGCGGCCACGGCCTCACCCTCGGAACCGAGGGCCCTGCGGGGATCCGGGCGCCGGTCGGCGCCCGGGGTCACAGTTCCTTCTCGGGAAGCCGTTCGATGTTGACGTCCCGGAAGGTCAGGATGCGGACCGAGGGCACGAACCGGGCCGGACGGTACATGTCCCACACCCAGGCATCGTTGAGGGTGACCTCCACACAGGCCGGGTTGGTCCCGTCCTTCACCGAGAGGTCAACTTCGTTGGCCAGGTAGAAGCGGCGCTCGGTCTCGACCACGAAGGAGAACAGGGGGAGAACGGCTCGGTACTCCTGGACCAGCGCGAGCTCGATCTCCGACTCGTATCGTTCGAGATCTTCTTCGCTCATCGGAGCGTTCTCATCAAGGCATGTTCATGCGGCCACACCCATTGCCTCAGCACAGTAGCTCGCCCGGGACGAAGGATCCCGATCAAGGACGGACAGTACGACGTTCCTTGATCTTGGCCGCCTTGCCATGGCGTTCCCGCAGGTAGTAGAGCTTTGCCCGGCGAACGTCGCCCAGCGACACCACTTCGGTCTTGGCGATGATCGGCGAGTGCACCGGGAAGGTGCGCTCGACACCCACGCCGAAGCTCACCTTGCGCACGGTGAATGTCTCTCGGACCCCGGTCCCCTGTCGGCGGATGACAGCTCCCTGGAATACCTGGACACGCTCGCGTGTGCCCTCCACCACCCGCACGTGGACCTTCACCGAGTCGCCGGGGCGGAACTCGGGAATGTCGTCGCGCAGGCTGTCGCGGTCAATGATGTCGGTCGGGTTCATGGGCGCGTTTCTCCACGGATAGCTGTGCGTCACTACTTGCCGGGACCCCGGCCTGCGCCGCGCGTGCGGAGCTGACCTGGGCATTCTGGCGAAACCGGCTGGTACCGGCCCCGACGAGGCTCACCAATCGTAGCCGTGTTCGGCGAGGAGGTGCACCTCATCGTGTTCGACCAGGAGGTCGACCTCGTCGGACGTCAGTCCACCACGCGCTGCGATCAGGTCGGGGCGCCGAACTCAGCGTCCTGGCCAGGGCATTGGCCAGCCGCCAGCGACGGACTCGTCCATGGTCGCCGGATCGGAGGACGGCCGGGACCTCCCAGCCCCGGAATTCGGCCGGGCGGGTGTAGTGGGGGTACTCGAGGAGGCCGTCGGTAAAGCTCTCCTCGCCGGCCGACTCGTCGTTCCCGAGCACGCCGGGCACCAGCCGGGCAACCGCCTCCACGACCACCAGCGCGGCCAGCTCCCCGCCGGCCAGCACGAAGTCCCCGACCGAGATCTCGTCGTCGACGAGATGGTCTGCTACCCGCTGGTCCACACCCTCGTAGCGACCGCACAGCAACGAGAAGCCATCTGGTGATCCAGCCAACTCGGTGGCCAAGCCCTGATCGAAGCGACGGCCCGACGGGGTGAGCAGGATCAGGGGTCGGGGAAGGCCCTCCGGGCTCGATGCCACCGACTCCACGCAGCCGAACACCGGTCCGGGAGCAAGCACCATCCCCGCCCCCCCGCCGAAAGGCGAGTCATCCACCGAGCGGCGCGGGTCCTGGGCGGCGGACCGCAGGTCGTGGACCCGAAGGTCGAGGTCGCCCTGCACCCGGGCCCGGCCCAGGATGGATGCATCCGGCATAGTCCTCGATGATCTCGGGGAAGATGGTGAACACGTCGATGCGCATGGGTCGGGCCTGAGGTCAGTCGAGGTCGAAGAGACCGTCGGGGGCGTCGATGGTCACCCGCACGCCGGGCTCGTTGGCCACCACAAAACGCAGGGGAACAGCGCTCCACCCGACAGGACAAGGAGATCGCTGGCTGGGTTGGCCTGAACGCTCTCGACCACGCCGAGCACGGTACCCTCGGTGTCGACGGCCTCTGAACCGACCAGGTCGTGGACCCACAAGCACGTCGGGGTCGTCGAGTGGAGGGGCGAACAGCTCGGTTCCTCGCAGGGCCTCGGCCGCGTCGATGCTGTTGCAATCCTCGAACTGCACGATCCATCGTCCCTGGTGGGCGGAGGATCGAACCACCTGGTACTCGGTACCGTCTTCGGACCGGCCAGGGTCGAGCCGGCGGCAACCCGCTCGTCGCGGTTGGTGGAGAGGGCGACGATGACATCGCCGCGAAGCCCGTGGGGCTTGACGATGGTGCCCACGTGAAGCAGCGGCGAAGCTGGTGCGCCCGGGTCGTTACCCTCGGGCGTGCCGGACGTGCCCGTCTCGGACACGACGGAGATCGTCTCAGTCGTCGACGATGTCGACGTTCGTCTGGATGCCGTCCCGAGCGCCGGCCGCGGCCACCAGGGTGCGGATGGCCTGGGCCACCCGGCCACGACGACCGATGACCCGGCCCATGTCGTCAGGGGCGACATGGATGCGGAACCGGACGCTTCCGTCACGCTCCTCGGTGTTGATGACCACCGAGTCAGGCTCGGAGGCAATGGAGTTGACCAAGTACGTCACGACGGCCAGCGGCGTACCGCCGGAGACCCGGTTGCCGGCATTGTCATCGTTGTAGTTGTCATCCGCCACGTTGCCGTCGTCGGCGTGGTTGACGTCATCGGCATGGTTGACGTCGTCGGCCGAATCGACCGCGAGGTCTTCGGTCACGTTGCCGCCTTGAGGGCGTCGAACTCGTCGAGCGCCCCCGACTTCTTCAGGAGCTTCCCAACTCGCTCGGTCGGTTGCGCGCCCTGCGACAACCACTTGACCGCCTTGGCGTTGTCGATCTCGAAGATGGCGTCCGGCTCGGCCAGCGAGCGCCCACGAGGTGCGTAGGTGCCCACGATCTCGATGAAGCGGCCATTGCGGGGTGACCGGCTGTCCGCCGCGACCAACCGGTACGTCGGCTGCTTCTTTTTCCGATCCGCACAAGGCGGAGCTTTACTGCCACGGTGAACTCCTCTGCGTTCTAACGAGTGCGCCAGACATTCTCGCACCAACCGAGGGGGTCCCGTGCACGGACGCTTTCAGTCGCCGTCCGAGGGCGCGCGGGCGGGTGCCCGGGCGTCGAATCTGGTCAGCGGGACTTGGGGGTCACTCGGCCCCCGCCCTTGCCCTTCTTGCCCTTGCCGCCCTTGCCCTTCCCCGAGCCCCGGCTTCCGCCCCCGCCAGGCGAGCCGGCACCGGCACCGGCACCGGCCAGGCCCGTTGCGCCCAGTGCAGGCAGGCCACCGGATTCGCCCAGGCCACCGGGTCCGCCCGGTCCGCCGAGCGATCCGGCCATCTCCTCGAGCCCGGCCATCCCGCCAGGAGGCATCTTCCCACCCCGGCCGAAGAGCCCGCCCAGGCCGCCCAGAGCACCGCCCATGCCCCCCTTGCCCATGCCCTTCATCATCTTTTGCATCTCTTTGAATTGCTTCAAGAGGGCGTTCACATCGGCCGTCGCCGTGCCACTGCCGTTGGCGATCCGCAGGCGCCGGGATCCGTCGATGGCCGAGGGGTCGTTTCGCTCCGACGGGGTCATCGAGCGAATGATGGCTTCGACCTGGGCGATCTGGCCGTCGTCGATGCTCGACGAGGCCTGCTTGATGTCCTTGGACACCCCGGGGAGCATCGAGATCATGCCCGAGAAGGACCCCATCTTCTTGACCTGCTGGAGCTGCTCGAGGAAGTCCTCGAGGGTGAACCGCCCCTCGATCATGGCCGAGGCGGCCTTCTCGGCCACCCCTGGTCGAAGGTCCGTTCCGCCTGCTCGATCAGGGTGAGGACATCGCCCATCCCCAGGATCCGGTCGGCCATGCGATCGGGGTGGAACTGATCGAAATCGTCGAGCTTCTCACCGGTGGAGGCGAAGGCGATGGGCCGGCCGACCACCTCTTTGACCGAGAGGGCGGCGCCGCCACGGGCGTCTCCGTCGAGCTTGGTCAGGATCACCCCGTCGAGCGAGAGGGCGTCGTGGAAGGCCACCGCTGTCGACACCGCGTCCTGGCCGGTCATGGCGTCGATGACCAGGAACGTGTAGTGCGGATCGGTGGCGCCGGCGATCTGGCGCACCTCTTCCATCAACGCCTCGTCGATGGACAGCCGACCTGCGGTGTCCACGATGAGGACATCTCGACCCAGGCGCTGGGCCTCCGCCAGGCCGGCCCGGGCCACCGACGACCGGGTCGGTCGCCTCGCTGAAGACAGTGACTCCGATCTGGGAGGCGAGCACTCGCAGCTGCTCGACTGCGGCCGGCCGCTGGAGGTCGGCCCCGACCAGCAGCGGGTTACGGCCCTGCTGCTTGAACCAGCGTGCCAGCTTGGCCGCAGTGGTCGTCTTGCCCGAGCCCTGGAGGCCGGCCAGCAGCACCACGGTCGGCGGGCGCCCGGCGTAGGTGAGCTTGAGCGTCTCGCCGCCCAGGATCCGGGTGAGCTCCTCGTTGACGATCTTGATGACCTGTTGGCCCGGGCTGAGGCTCTGGGACAGTCTCCAGGCCGACACAGCGCTCACGGACGGCTCTGGTGAACCCTCGGACCACGCCCAGCTCGACATCGGCCTCGAGCAGCGCGGTCCGGATCTCCCGGAGGATCTCGTCGACGTCGTCCTCGGTCAGGCGTCCGCGGCTCCGGATACGCGAGAGGATGCCCTCGAATCGGTCGGTCAGGCTTTCGAACATGCGACTGCCCACGCTACAGGAGCGTCGTCAGGATCGAGTTCAGGGCCAGCGGATCTCCCGGCGTCATTTCGCCCCGCGTCCAACCGGTCCAGGTATATGGCCCGGCGACATCGGGCTGGACGCTGAATGATGCCGGGCCGATCAGAACCGGTCAGAACAGGGCGTCCACGAAGGCCACGGGATCGAAGTCGACGAGGTCGCCGATGCCCTCCCCAGCCCGACCAGTTTCACCGGGAGCCCCAGCTCTCGCTGGATGGCCACCACGATGCCGCCCTTGGCCGTGCCGTCCAGCTTGGTCAGGACGACGCCTGTCACGTCAACCGCTTCGGTGAACACCTTGGCCTGGGCGAGCCCGTTCTGACCGGTGGTGGCGTCGAGGACCAAGAGCACCTCGGTGACCCGACCTGGCGGCCGGTCGGCCACCCGGCGGATCTTCTTCAATTCCTCGACCAGGTTGGCCTTGTTGTGGAGCCGACCTGCGGTGTCGGCCAACACCAGGGTGTGGCCCTTGGCGTCGGCCCGTTGCACGGCATCGAAGACGACAGAGCTGGGGTCGCTGCCCTCGGCCCCCTGGACGATCTCAGCGTTGGCACGGGCGGCCCACATGGCCAACTGCTCTCCGGCTGCGGCCCGGAACGTATCCCCGGCGGCGAGGAGCACCCGCTCCCCCGAGCCGGCGAACCGGTTGGCCACCTTGCCCACCGTTGTCGTCTTGCCCACACCGTTTACGCCGACGAACAGCCACACGTCGACCGATCCCTGCTCGGCGTCGGGAGCTCCTGCTCCATCAGCGTCGGGAGCTCCCGCCCCATCGGCGCCGGCTCCTGCTCCATCAGCGCCGGACCCGGCTCCATCGTTGGCGGCTCCCCCGCCATCGGCCCGACCAGCACCCGGTACGGCCAGGTGGGCATCGGCGGTGGTCAACGCACCGACCAGGTCTGCCTTCAAGCCGTCGACAAGTCCCTCGGTGCTGGTGATGGAACCGGACTTGACCCTGGTCCGAAGATCATCGAGCAGCGCGTCGGTGGCACCCACGCCTACATCGGCACGAATCAAGGCCTCTTCCAGGTCATCCCAGGTGGAAGCGTCGATCTTGCCCTTGGACCGAACCGATCCCAGGTACCCGGCCAGAAGTCCTCGTGCCTTGCCCAACCGGCCCCGGTAGGTCGCCGGCTCGACGGCCTCGACGGCCTCCACGGCTTCGCCGGCTTCGCCGGCTTCGACGGCCTCCGGCCGTGGGCGCGGGCGTGACAACGTCCGGTTCCGCTGGGGCGACTGGAGAGACTGGAGCCTCTGGAGCGGTGGCTACCGATCCCGAGGTGGGCTGGGATCCCTTTTCGGCCGCTCGTCGGGCTTTCTCTGCGCCCTTGGCCAGCTCGATGTCGGTAGGAGCATCCGATACCACCTCACCGGGCGGCACCGCCGTCTTGCCTGCTCGACCGCGGAGACGCAGGGCGACCAGGGTCCCGCCGCCAACCACCACGACGGGTATGCCGACGGCCAGGCCGATGACCACATCCGAGCTGCTCGCCATCAACATCGGCGGCCACCGCCACCACGGAGCTGATCACTGATCGCTGGCCCGGATGACGGGCTGATGGCCCGAGTCCTGGAAGCCCGAGTCCTGGAAGCCCGAGTCCTGCTCGCTCGGTCCCCGGTACCCCGAGTCATCAGGGGCCGACGGCGCAGCGACCTCAGGGCCCTGCTGTGCCGCGACCTCAGGGCCCGGCGGTGCCGCGTCCTCGGGCCGGTACGACGTGTTCTGCGGCACGACCTCGGGCCCGTACGACGTGTTCTGCGGCGCGAGCTCGGGCCCGTAGACGTGTTCTGCGGCGCGGCGCCCTCGGGCACGGGCGCCAAGTCCTGCGGCGGCGCGACCTCGTCCGGCAGCGACAGCGAGCTCGGGTCGTCCTCACGGCCGCGGGACCTTCTGGCTCACCACTTTCGAGGAGCCTCCCGGTGCCATCGTCACACCGTAAAGCGCATCGCCGGCCTCCATCGTCCGCTTCTGGTGGCTCACGATGATCAGCTGGGCGTCCTCACGAAACTCGTGGACCAGGTCCAAGAAGCGGTGGAGGTTCACGTCGTCGAGCGCCGCCTCCACCTCGTCCATCAGGTAGAAGGGCGACGGACGGCTCTTGAACACGGCGAACAGGAAGGCCAGGGCCACCAGCGACCGCTCCCCGCCCGACAGGAGCGAGAGCTTGCGTACATTGCGGCCGGCCGGGCGCACCTCGACTTCGACGCCGGTCTCGAGCAGGTTCTCGGGATCGGTCAGGGACAGGCGCCCGGTGCCGCCGGGGAACAACGTGTCGACCAGGTCGGAGAAGTGCTCCCGGACGTCGGAGAAGGCCGAGTCGAACACGACCATGATCTCCTCGTCGAGGGTCCGGATGATCTGCTGGAGCTCCCGCCGAGCCTTTCGGACGTCTTCGACCTGGGCCTCGAGGAACTGGTGGCGTTCACCCAGCTCAGAGAGCTCTTCGAGGGCCAGTGGGTTGACCGGACCCAGCTTGGCCAGCTCCGCCTCGAGCTGGGCCACCCGGGTGGCCGGGTCCACCCCCTCGGGCAGCTCGGGCTCAGGCGAGGACAGGGCCTCGTTGGGGTCGCAACCCAGCTCACGGTGGAGGGACTCCACCACGGCATCCCGACGGATCGACGCCTCGGCCAGCTCCAGCTCGATCTTCTGCAGGCGACTCCGATGGGCGGCCAGCTCGTGCTCGGCCGCCGACCGCTCCCGGCGCAGCGTCTCGAGTCGCGCTCCCCGGCCCGCACCGCCTCGAGCTGGAGGCGGTGGCGATCCCGGAGCTCGCCGAGCGCCCCGTCCAGCTCGAGCTGGGCCCCGCTGACCACGCCCAGCAGCCGCTCGACCGCCACCGCGTCCGCCTCGAGGCGGCGCCGGCGCTCGGCCGCCTGCTCTCGCTCATCGGCGTGGCCGGTGAGGCGGCGCTCCACCTCCATCAAGCGATCGGACAGGACCCGGCGGCGCTCGACCAGGCCCGCAGCGCGCACTTCCCACGCCTTGCGCCGGACGGCCGTGGCCGCGATCCGCTCGTCGATGCGCACGCGATCGCTTCGGTCCGCCTCGGCCTGGTCGGCGGCGGCGACCCGAGCTGCGTCCAGGACGGGGATCTCATCTTGGAGGTCGACCAGTCGGGCCGCGTCGCGCTCGATGCGCTCGTCGAGCTCGGTGTACTGCCGGCTGGTCTCCTCGATCTCCGCGGTCATACCCGACCGCTCGTTGGTCACCCGGCCCAGGGCGTTGCGCGCACTGAGGTGGGCCCCCTCGTTCCGGTCGTCGCTCCGCACCGCCTCGGCCGCAGCCGCCCGCGTCTCGTCCACCGCCACCCGAGCCAGGCGCCGCTCCTCCACCGCCCGTTCGGCCTCGACTTGGGCCCGCTCGGCGCGTTCTCTGGCCTCGTCGACCACCGCGGCGGTGACCACGCCGCCTCCGGCCCGAACCCGCCATCCCGACGCCGAGAACCTGTCGCCCTCCCGGGTCACGACGACCAGGTCGGGACGGTCGAGGGCCAGATCGATGGCCCCGGTCCACCCGCCCAGTGGGCACACCGCGTTGGCCAGCAGCGTGTCGAGCAGGCGGTCGAGGCCGGCCACATCCCGTCCGCGCCGACCCCGCACGTGCGCCCGGACCGGTTCGCCCGGCACCGGGCTCGCGCCAATAGCTGCGTCAGCCAGGGCCGCGCCGGAGCCCGACCCACCCACCGCGGTGTGCAAGGCCAATACGGCACCCGTGGCCTCGCCCTGGCGCAAGCGGGACAAGGCGGCGCGGGCGGAGTCGCTGCCCGAGACCACCACCGCGGCCAGCGATGCTCCGGCGGCGGCCTCGAAGGCGTCCTCCCAACCCGAGTCCACCTCGACCAGGTCCAACAGGGTGCCGACCACCCCGGTCACACCGGCCAGCAGCTCGGCGCCGGCGGCGCCGCGCGCCTCGTCCAGGGCCTTGGCCAGGGCATCGGCCCGGGCGGCGGAGCGGTGGTGCTCCTGTTCGGCCTGACGCAGCGACTCCTCGGCCGTCTCGAGCCGCTGGGCGGCGGCGGCGTGGGCGGCCTCGGTCTCGGCCACCACCACCTGCAGGCGCTGGCGGGCCTCCTCGGTCTCGGCCAGCCGCTCGGTGAGCTCTTGTTCCTCGCGCCGAGGGTGGCCGCCCGTCGCTCAAACCCGGCCAGCCGCGAGGTCACCTGCTCGAGTGTCCGCCGGTCCCGCTCCAGGCCCCGCTCGGTGGAGCCCGAGCTGGCCCCGGGCCACGGTGACCGCCTCTTCTGCCTCGCGCAGCGCCGAGCCGTTGCCCCGCAGGTCCAGATGGGCCTGCAGCTCGACGGCCAGTGCCGCCTCGGTCACGGTCAGCTCGTCCTCTTCGGGGGCCAGCGTCTCGGACTCCAACTCGGTCGTCTCGAGCTCCTGGCCGAGCCGGGCCCCCTCTGCCTCCAGGGTGGAGACCACGTCGGCGTCGGCGGCGGCGTCGAGCGCCTGGGCCAAGCAGCGCTGGCGCTCCCGAAGCACGCCGGTGCAGGCCCTTGGCCCGCTCGACCAGGCCCTCCACCCGGCCGAGCGACGGAGGCCAGGTCGGCCTCGCGCTGGGCGGAGAGCTCGTCGGTGGTCCGGCTGGTGGCATCGTCCAGGTCGGAGAGGGAGACCCGCAGGCGCTCCTCGGCTTCCCGCAGCTCAACCTGGCTCCGGCCTCCCTCGGTGCGCCGCCGGTCGAGGGCGGACGATCTCCATGCCCGCCTGGTGCAGTCGGACGGCGCGCAGCTCGTCGGCCATCTCGGTATGGGTTCGGGCCGCCGCCGCCTGCCGTTCCAGAGGACGGATCTGGCGCTTCACCTCCCTCACCAGATCGAACAGGCGCTCCAGGTTCTCGTCGGTCGAGGCCAGCCGGCGCTCGGACCGCTCCCGCCGGCGCCGGAACTTGAGGACGCCGGCCGCCTCCTCGATGACCCCGCGACGGTCCTCGGGGCGGGCATTCAAGATGGCGTCGAGCTGGCCCTGGCTGATGATGACGTGCTGCTGGCGGCCCACGCCGGTGTCGGACAGCAGCTCTTGGACGTCGAGCAGGCGGCAGGGGGCCCCGTTGATGGCGTACTCGCTGTCCCCCGAGCGGAACAGGGTGCGGGTGATGGTGATCTCGGCCAGGTCGGTGGCCAGCTTGCCCGCGCTGTTGTCGATGGTCAGGGTGACCTCGGCCCGGCCCAGCGCCGGCCGGGAGGCCGTGCCCACGAAGATGACGTCCTCCATCTTGGAGGAGCGCACCGTCCTCGGGCCCTGGGCGCCGAGCACCCAGGCCACCGCGTCGACCACGTTGGACTTGCCGCTGCCGTTGGGACCGACGACCACGGTGATGCCCGGCTCGAATTCGAGCACGGCGGCATCGGCAAAGGACTTGAAACCTTTGAGGGAGAGGGACTTCAGGAACACCGGGCGCTCACCCTATCGGCACTGACGCGGGCGGCGGAGGGCGGCGGCGGCAAGCAAAGATGGCGGGGGGAGGGCAGCGACGGCGGCAACTGGACGGCGAACAAACGGTAGCCAGTCACACCTGGCAGTGCTCGCACAGATACGTCGACCGACCGCCCGACTTCACCCTGATGATGGTGGCCCGGCAGCGTCGGCAGGCCTGGCCCTCCCGGTCGTAGACCTGGTGCTGGCCCTGGTAGTCCCCGACCTCGCCGAACAGGTCGCGGTACTGCTCGTCGGCCAACGAGGAGCCCCGGTGCTTCACCGCCTCGCTCAGGGTCTCGACCATGGCCCGGTACAGGCGTCGCACCTCCTGGGAGGAGAGCGAGTTGGACAGGCGGTCGTAGCGGAGCCCGGCGGCGAAGAGGATCTCGTCGGCGTAGATGTTGCCGATGCCGGCCACGAACTCCTGGTCCATGAGGAGCGCCTTCAGCCCGGCCTTCTTGAGGCCAGCATGACCCAGAACTTCTCCCAGCTCATGACGTCCTCGAGCGGGTCGAAACCGAGATGGGCCAGCTCGACGATGCCCTGGCCGTCCTCGGGGGCAGCGGCCACGAAGAGCTCGCCGAAGGTGCGCGGATCGACGAAGCGGAGCTGGCCGCCCTGGGTGAAGGTGATGACCACGTGGGTGTGGGGGGCCTTGGGCTCCTTGATCACCTTGGCCCGTTGCAGCTGGCCGCTCATGCCCAGGTGCACGACCAGGGTCTCGCCGTCGTCCAGCCCGAGGAGCAGGTACTTCCCGGCCCGGTCGATCGACTTGATGGTGTGGCCCTCGAGCCGGGCGCGGAAATGCTTTGCGCTCGGATGGCGCCGGACGGTGCGCCCGTTCCGTACCTCGACCCCCTTGATCTTGCGCCCCACGACTTCGCCCTGCAGGTCGCGCCGGATCGTCTCAACCTCGGGAAGCTCAGGCATCCCTTCCGCCTCTCTCGTCCCCCATGGCACCGACAGCGGCCTGAGCGGCCGCCTGTTCGGCGTCCTTTTTGGATCGCCCCTCCCCCACGCCGAGGTGCTGGTCAGCAACGTACACCGTCGCCACGTACCGCCGGGCGTGATCAGGGCCCTTGGACTCCGATCTCGTAGCGGGGAACGCCGCGGCCGGTGCGCACGGATTCTTCTTGCAGCCGGCTCTTGAAGTCGAACGCTCCGGGTCCGGCGATGGCCAGCTCGATCCTGGTGGCCAGGAGGTCGTAGATGAGCCGTCGGGCCTCCTCGTACCCCCCGTCCAGGTAGACAGCGCCGATCACCGCCTCGATGGCGTCAGCCAGGATGGACTCCTTGGCCCGGCCGCCGGAGCTGTCCTCGCCCCGCCCCAACCGCAGGTGGGGACCCAGATCGATCTCGGCCGCCACCTCGGCCAGCACGCGGGTGTTCACCACCGATGCCCGCACCTTGGCCATCCCCCCCTCGGCCAGGTCCGGGTAGTTGCCGTAGGTGTGGTCGGCCACGACCAGGCCGAGCACGGCATCGCCCAGGAACTCGAGGCGCTCGTTGGACGGGACCCCGCCCTGCTCTGCGCACCAGGACCGGTGCGAGAGGGCCTGGTCCAAGAGCCCGGCATCGGTGAATCGGTACCCGATGCGCTCGACGAGGTGCCCAACCAGCGGCTGGGCCGGTTCGGCGACGTTCGTCACCGTCCGGGCTCAGGCCCCTTCGAGCTTGGTGTGGACGTAGTCGACGGCGTCACGGACGGAGCGGAGCTCCTCGAGGTCCTCATCGTCGATGCGGAACCCGACGGAGCGCTCGCCCAGCTCTTCCTCGAGGGCCTCCACCAGCTCGATCAAGGCCAGCGAGTCGGCATTCAGGTCCTCGGCAAACGACGAGGACTCGCTGATGCCGGCAGGGCTCGATCTCCAAGATGTCGGCGAGCAGGTCCCGGATCATCTCGAACACCTGCTGGCGATCGAGCGGACCCTTCTCCACGTGGGTCTCTGCTGGCACGGCGTCTCCTGGGTCTGGTCGGGCATACATGCCCGTTCGGCAGCAGCAATGATACCGGAACACGCCCTGAACGGCTTGACATATCGCGGCATTCGTCCTGGTCAGAGGGGTTGGGACCGCTACGCCGGCCCAGTGCCGATCGGCATATGCTCAGCATGTTTTCTTTATTTTATGAGTTTGTCACTTGGTCGGTTCAGTGGCTCCGGGTGATCCGGGGCTGGCTGCGTTCGCTCTCCTGGCCGCTCACTCGTCCTTCGACGGCGATGGCGCCCGGCAGGTGCGTGTCGTTCGCTCTCGTTGGCCGCTCACCCGCCCTTCGGCGGCGATGGCGCTCGGCGGCCGCCCTATCGGTGCTCTCGTTGGCCAGCACGGTGCGGACCAGGTTGACCACGTCCGGTCCCGCTTTTGCCACCGAGCCGCGTCGAACGGCGGCTGGGGGTCGTACTCGATGGCCAGCTGGATGGCCTTGGCCACGTCCGTCACCGGCGATCAACCCGGCCAGGGTGAGGCCCATGTCGATACCGGCCGACACTCCGGCCGCGGTGATCACCTTGCCCCGCACGACCACCCGTTCCTCCGTGTAGCGGGCGCCGAACGACTCAAGGAGCTCGGTGGCGCTCCAGTGGGTGGTGGCATCGAGTCCGTCGAGCAATCCGGCGCCCCCCAGGAGCAATGAGCCGGTACACACCGACGTCGTCCACTGTGTCGTCTCGTGGATCGCCGGATCCAGCCCGTCAGCTCCGGTCGGTGCATCAGCGCCGGGTCCCGGGTCCGCCCGGGACGACCAGGACGTCACAGCTGTCCATGTCGTCCATGCGGGCATCGGCCGTCAAGGCCAGCACGCCCGTGTCGGCTCGCACCGGGCCGGTCTCGGTCGCCACGAAGACGAGCTCGGCGCCAGGGAGCCGGGACAGGACCTCGTAGGGCCCGACGGCGTCGAGAGCGGTAAAGCGATCGAACAGGGGGATGACGATGCGCACGGCGTCTCCTTGGTTTTGGGTTCGGGTCGAGATCGTGGCTGGCACCGTCCGCTTGGACACCCGGTGCATCGTCTCGACCGTACCGAAATCACAGAACCGACACATTCATGGCGCAGAAACACTGCGGCAACCCGTCGGACCCAACGACGTCGTAGAACGGATACGTGCAGGGTTCGACGCCATTGACCGCATACGGACACGAACCGATTACCACCACCCCGATTACCACCACCGAACAGGACCAGATCGCCTCCGACCCGGCTTGGCCGTCGTACTGCCCGGAGCCCTTCCACGACGAGTTGGTCAGCCGAAGAGGAACGCCGCGCCCCGTGGCCGAGGCGCTCTGGCGCAGGATCGCCGTTTTGGGTCCCGAAGCCCTGGCTGAACGCCAGATCGCCGCCGATCGGGAGATGCGAGCCATCGGGGTGACATTCACCGTCTACGACGACGGCGAAGGGGTGGACCGAGCCTGGCCCTTCGATGTGATTCCCCCGGGTGCTCCCCGCCGACGAGTGGCATCACATCGAGACGGGCCTCGTGCAGCGTCTCTACGCCTTGAACCTGTTCATCGATGACGTGTACCACGACCAGCGCTCGGTGAAGAGCGGCCTGGTGCCGCCTGAGCTGGTCTCCGGGTCGCCGACCTTTCGCCGGGAATGCATGGGCGATCGATCCGCCCGGCGGGATCTGGGCCCATATCTGCGGCAGCGACTTGGTCCGTGACGCGGGACGGAACGTTCTACGTGCTGGAGGACAACCTCCGAGTTCCGTCAGGGATGTCCTATCTGCTCGAGAACCGCATGGTGGCCAAGCACGTCTTCCCTGAGCTGTTCCGGGACTACAGCATCGAACCGGTTGACCCCTTTGTCGGCCAGATGGTGAACCTGCTGTCATCGGTCTCGCCATCGCCTCGAGAACCCACCATCGTCGTGCTCACCCCGGGCGTCCACAACGCCGCGTACTTCGAGCACGCCTTCTTGGCCCAGCAACTTGGCGTCGAGCTCGTGGAAGGGAGCGACCTCGTCGTCCTCGACGATGACTGCGTCTACGTCCAGACGATCGAGGGCCTGGAGCGGGTGGACGTCATCTATCGCCGGGTGGACGACCTGTTCCTCGATCCCGAGGTATTCCGCTCGGACTCGCTGATCGGCGTGGCCGGCGTGGTGCGCGCCTGGCGGGCCGGCCGGGTGGCCCTGGTCAACGCTCCGGGTGCCGGGGTGGCCGACGACAAGGCCCTCTACGCGTTCGTACCCGACATCATCCGCTTCTTCTTGGGCGAAGAACCCATCTTGGCCAACGTCCCGACCCTGCGTTGTGCTGACGAAGCGTCCCGCCAGTACGTCAGGGCCAACTTGGGTTCCCTGGTGATGAAGCCGACGAGCGGATCAGGGGGAGGCGGAATCGTGATCGGTCCCCAAGCCAGCGCCAGTGAGCTCGTCGCCACCGGGCACCTCATCGAGGAGAACCCGCGGAGCTGGGTCGCTCAGCCGGTCCTCTCCCTGTCGACCGCCCCCACTTTGTGCGACGGGAAGGTCGTGCCCCGCCACGTCGACCTCCGACCGTTCACGCTGATCGGACCCGACGGCGCCTACGTCACTCGGGGTGGCCTGACCCGGGTCGCCCGGGTCGAAGGATCGTTGGTGGTCAATTCGTCCCAAGGTGGTGGGAGCAAGGACACGTGGGTCGTGGATCCCGACCTCTCCGGGCAACGCTAACCCCACGCGGGCACGAACCCGCCCCGGCCAGAACGACGGGGACGAAAACGGGCGGGGGCAAAACGACGGGGACGAAAACGACGGGAACGAAAACGACGGGGACGAAAACGACGGGGACGAAAACGACGGAGACGAAAGCGGAAGGGGCGAAAGCAGGGGGTCAGAACGCGCGGCGAGTGGAGGGGTCAGCCAGACACTGGCCGCGAGCTCGGCCGACCGCTCGAGCGACGCCGCCCAATGAGTGCCGCCAATGAGCCGCAGCCCAATGAGCCGCCTTGCCGAGGGGCTCACCCGTCAGCCTCACTCCACACGGTCATCACGGAGCCGCCGAGTCAGCGGAGAAAGGAGATAAGGATGCTGCTCGCACGCATGGCCGAGGCCGTCTACTGGGCTGGCCGATACCTCGAACGGGCCGAGTGCACGGCCCGGATCATCCAGGTCCACGTCGACACTCACATCGATCTTCCCGTCGGCGAGGACGTCGGTTGGGAGCCCTTGCTAGCCATAGCCGGGGTGGATGCCGCTGCGTTCGCCGAACGGTTCGGAACGGGCGAGTTCGGAACTGGCGAGGTAGGAAACGGGGACGGCGGCGCCGGCGGCGCGGTCGAATCCGGGCCCAGAGCCACCCACTGGGCACCCTCGGAGGTCGGACGTCATCGAGTTCCTCCTCGTCGATCAAGCCGGTCAGGCGTCCGTCCATGCCGCCCTGACGGCAGCCCGGGAGAACCTGCGGGCCGCTCGGGCCCTGCTCCCCGCGAGGCGTGGGAAGTCTGCAACGACCTGTGGCTGGCCTGCGGTGACGACCGGGAGCAGGTCCGATTCCGCGATGGGCGGGTCCAGTGGCTCCGTCGGGTGGTGGCCGGGTGCCAACGGATCAGCGGCGTGCTGATCGGAACGATGAGCCGGGACGAAGCTCTATCGTTCTTGCTCATCGGCCAAAACCTCGAACGCGCTGACCTGACCTCCCGAGTCCTGGACGTCCGCGCCGACAACCTCCAGCCGCGGCGGGGGGACGATCCCTACGAGGCGGTCCGCTGGATGGCCGTCCTGCGCTCGCTCGCCGCCTACCAGCCGTTCCGCCGGGCGATGCCGGCACGGCCCCAGGCGGGTCGACGCTGAGGTTCCTGCTGCAAGATGACCGCTTCCCCCGCGCCGTCGCCGCTTGCCTGAGCGAGGCCCGTTCCCACCTCAAGGGCCTGGCCCGGACGGAAGGGGCCCTCGAAGCCTGCGCCAATGCCTCCATGGTGGTGGCATCGGCGCCGGTGCCCCGGCTGACGCGTGGGTGGCCTGAGCAGTGTTCGTCGACGAACTGCAGGGCGCCATAACCGAGGTCCATGACCAGATCGACCGGACGTACTTCCACCCAAAACTCACCCGATG
Organism: uncultured Acidimicrobiaceae bacterium; assembly: GCA_963717035.1. Taxonomy (GTDB): domain Bacteria; phylum Actinomycetota; class Acidimicrobiia; order Acidimicrobiales; family RAAP-2; genus DASXMT01. The sequence continues at coordinate 109,555 of CAVQVK010000032.1, forward strand.
GCAACCGGAGCACGCCGTCTCGTGATCTACGAGGTGACTCACCGGACGGCCTATCGCTACAGCGAGCCAGTCGACCGATGCCGTACCGAAGCCCATCTGACGCCCGCGAGAGACCGGACCGGCAACACTGCCTCGCCCACGCGGTGGACGTCGTACCGGAGCCGGTCACCTTCTCCGAGCGGCTCGACTTCTTCGGCAACCCGGTGTGTGCCTTCTCGGTGGAAGGGCCATTCGACGAGCTGGTAGTCACCTCGACCAGCCAGGTCTCGATCGCCGTCCGCTCACCGCTGCCTGAATCCGGCCCAACCTGGGAGCAAGTGCGGGACGTGCTCGGGTCGGGCCTGGACGATGACGTCCTCGACGCCCGACAGTACTGCTACGACTCGCCCTTGGTAACGCCACCAGGAACGCTGGCCGAGTATGCCGCGCCATCGTTCCGGCCGGTCGGCAGCTGGTCGACGCGGTGACGGACCTGACCGAGCGGATCTTTCTCGACTTCACCTATGCCCCGGGATTCACGACCCTGACCACCCCCCTGGACGACGTGCTCACCTTCCGGCGAGGCGTCTGCCAGGACTTCGCCCACGTAGCCATCGGATGCCTTCGTTCGATGGGCTTGGCCGCCCGTTACGTGAGCGGGTACATCGAGACATTGCCGCCACCGGGTGAGGAGCGGATGGTGGGTGCCGACGCTTCCCACGCCTGGCCGTCGGTATTCGTTCCCGGGTGGGGTTGGTTCGATATCGACCCCACCAACGACCAATTGGTCGGCTCTCGTTACATCACCACGGCCTGGGGCGCGATTATTCGGACGTCTCGCCCGTCAAGGGCATCGTCTTCGGAGGGGGCGGCACCCAGTCGCTCGATGTGTCGGTGGACGTCGCCCGTGCCGTCGCCGTGCCAAGGTGACGGGAACAAGTCAGCGGGTCGGCAGCACCTGGGAACCAGGCGCCGCTCAGCGAGACGACCATATCGAGCGACTAATGGGTCGTGCTGACCGCTGCTTCCATCTGGTCGAGGCCGGCCACGATCGCCTTGCGTCCGGCGTCGTCCACAGCGCCGTAGGCCGGAGCGACCAGGCGATCGGTCAGCTCGTCGGCAGCAGCCAGCTTCGCTCGCTCGGCATCGCCGATCTCGGGGGCATTGTCCTCGTTCCACCCGAACATCCCTATGTCGTTTGGACGGCGGATAAAGTGCGCTGTCTTGGCATCGAGCCCGCAGGAACGAACGGCGATCAGGTGGGCGCTGCCTCGGAACTCTCGTAACACCGAGACCAGCTGCATGGCTCGACCAGGTAGTCCTCGACCAACGGCTCGGCCCGGCGGTTGCCAACCAGGTGATCTACGAGTACACCGACGGGGCCGAACGCTATGTGCTCACATTCACACGCAGAGGATACCCTGCACTATAAGTTTATAGAAGAGCTGCACGGTATCAAGGCTCTCCTGGCGCGACTGATACGCGTCGATGGCGCGTATCTGCGCTTTACGGGTGACCTCGAG
>CAVQVK010000033.1:0-5415 GCA_963717035.1 uncultured Acidimicrobiaceae bacterium
CCGCGTGACGTTCCTCTGACGATTGCACGCCGACGTCCAGCGCTACACCGATCCTTGACCGCTACGAAGGCGACGTGACACTTCCAACAGTGCTCACGGCGAACCGTAAGCACTCTTGGAGGTGGCGGGGAATCGAACCCGTGTCCTCCGGCTTCTCAATGGGCCTTCTCCGAGCACAGCCGGCGGTTAATTGTCGGGAGCAGCGCCGTTACCGGCAGCAACGCCGCTCCGTATCCGACTTAGTTGTCCCTAGCGGCCCGTCGGCGCAGCTGCGTAGGTAAGTCCCACTTGATGTCGCCCGGTTCCGGCCCGTGGACTGAGACCGGTCGGACGTCGCTGTTTCTAGGCAGCGAGCACAGCTGAGGCTCGGCGTTTATTTTTGGTTCCGGCTCTTTAACGTGGCTCCGGAGACCACGGCTCGCTTCTCCCATATCGACGACCAGAGTCGAAGCCTGTCACCCCCTGGGTTGTAGTCGACCTCACCGAGGCCGAAGGGCTACCAAGCTTACCGTCTGTCGGGCTGCGGGTACCGCTGTGCGGCGCAATCCGGTGACCGGCAGCCGGGCCCAAGCGCTACCGGTGGCGCTCGGAGCCCTTCACGGCAGCTCTCGCCTCTCTCGCTGCCTCCCGGCTGGCATCTCGGGTGGCGATCGCATGGCGCTTGTCGTACTGTCGCCGACCTTTGGCCAGGGCCAGCTCGACCTTGGCCCGTCCGTCCTTGAAGTAGATGGAGAGGGGGATCATGGTCAGGGACTGTTGCTGGCTCCGTCCCATCCACTCGTCGATCTGGCGGCGGTGCAACAAGAGCTTGCGCCGGCGATCGGGGTCGTGGGCGCCGACGCCGTTGGCCTGGGCGTATGGCGGCACATGAACCCCGAACAGCCACACCTCGCCGTCGATGACCCGGGCGTACGAATCCTGGAGGGCGATCCGGCCCCCGGAGGGACTTCACTTCCGATCCCTGCAGGACGATCCCGCACTCGACAGTGTCCAGAATGTCGTAGTCATGGCGGGCGCGCCGATTGGACGCCACCGGCCGGCCCGGATCCGGCCATCGGGGTGCCCTTTACCGGTGGCCGAGGATCTTCCCGACGACTTGGTCTTTGCTGCCATCACCCAGCGACGGTAGTCGCCCCGGCCCGGTCGAGCGGCAGTCTCGGCCGGACATAGCCCTGCTCGGAGGCATCATCCAGGTAGCGTGAGCGCCACGATGCTGTACCTCTACCAACCGGAGTACCACCAGATCATCGCCCATTGCCTCGGCGGGCTACCCGACGAGGCGTGCGGCCTTCTCGGCGGTGACCCCGGCTCCGGCGAGGTGGTCACCTGCTATCCGACCCGGAACCTAGCCGCCTCGGCCAAGCTCTACACCGTCGACCCCAAAGAGCATCTGCGGGCGGATCGGGACGCGGAATCAGCCGGATTTTCCATTATCGGCGTCTTCCACTCCCACACCCACACCGATGCCTACCCGTCGCCCACGGACGTGGCGCAGGCTCCCGATCCCACCTGGCACTACGTGCTGGTGTCCCTCAGAGACACCGATCCCGTCCTGCGGAGCTATCGGATCGTGGACGGGGAGATCGAGGAGGAGCCGGTGATCCTCCGATCCCGGTAGAATCCTCACCTAAGCGGTCGGCAATTGCCGTCGTCGAGTTTCACCCCACAGGATCAACCAGGGAGGCTCCGTGCCTGTTGCAGTGCACCTACCGACCGTGCTCCGGCCCCAGGCCGGAGGCGTCAAGACCGTCTCTGTCGACGGGAAGACCATCGGGCAGGTTCTCAGTTCCCTGGTGGCCGAGTACCCCGGGCTCTCCGGCCAAGTGGTGAACGATGACGGGACGCTGCACAAGTTCGTCAACGTCTACCTGAACGACGACGATGTCCGGTACCTGTCGGCTCTGGACACCCCGGTGACCGACACCGACGAGGTCTCCATCCTGCCTGCGGTCGCAGGCGGTGCCTTTGCCGTGGTCCAGCCTTCCCGCCCCGGCCCGAGCCACCCGGGATGACCAGGTACAGCTCCATCTTGGAGCTGATCGGCAATACACCACTGGTGGACATCAGTTCGCTGAGTCCCAACCGCGAGGTCCGCATCCTGGTGAAGCTCGAGGGTCAGAACCCCGGTGGGTCGGTGAAGGACCGGATCGCCTTGTCGATGATCGAGCAGGCCGAGAAAGAGGGAGTCCTGACTCCCGGCCACACCCTCATCGAACCGTCCTCGGGCAACACGGGAATCGGCCTGGCCATGGTGTGCCGGCTGAAGGGCTACCACCTCAAGGTGGTGCTCCCCACCAACGTGTCACCCGAGCGCCGCCAGCTGCTCGACGTCTGGGGGGCCGAGATCATCGAGTCGCCCGGCTCGCAGGGGTCCAACGGCGCCGTCCGCATGGCCCAGGGCCTCGCCGCGGAACATCCGGAGTGGGCCTTTCTCTACCAGTACGCCAACCCGGCCAACCCTCGGGCCCACTATGAGGGCACCGGGCCGGAGATCTGGCAGGACTGCCCGGAGGTCACCCACTTCGTGGCTGGACTGGGAACATCGGGCACCCTCCTCGGTGTGGGCCGGTTCCTCAAGGAGCGGAACCCGGATGTCCAGGTATGGGCGGTCGAGCCACCGTCGGGAGAGATGGTGGACGGGCTCCGCAATCTGGACGACGGGTACATCCCCCCGATCTTCACCGACAACGGGGGAGCCGAGATCTTGGACCGCAAGACCATCGTGAAGCCCCGCGAGTCGATCGAATGGACCCGTCGGCTGTCCGAGGTCGGCATCTTTGCCGGGATCTCCTCGGGGGCGGCGCTGGCCGGAGCGGTCCGCTGCGCCAAGGCCATCGAGTCGGGGACCATCGTCGTTGTTGCCCCCGATGGCGGCTGGAAGTACCTCTCCACCGGAGCGTGGACCGACGACCTCGATGTGGTCGAGGCCCGGGCCCGCGACATCATCTACTTCTAGTCTGGGCCGATGGCCCAACCACCCGAGGCACCGACGGGGGAGTCCGGCCTCAGGCTGTTGGTCCTGGGCTGTGACGGGAGCTGGCCGGGACCAGGGGGAGCGGGAAGCGGCGACCTGGTTCGCTCGGCGACGACCACGCTGCTGGTCGACGCCGGGCCGGTACCTTCGCCAACCTGCAACGGTTCGTCGATCCGGGCTCGGTGGACGGCGCGGCGCCGAGCCATGCCCACCCCGATCATCTGGACCAGATCTACGGGTTCTTATCTGTTCGCCCGTTATGTCACTCATCGGTCGGGATTCTCCGTGTTCGCTCCGGACGGCTGGAGCGACCAGCGGCGTTGTCCGGTTCGTCCGCCCTGACCTGGCGTCGCACCCGAGGTGGTGACCGGTTGCGGTGGGCGACTTGGAGTGCTCCTTTGAGCGTACCGACCATAGCCCCGAGACCTTGGCGGTCCGGATCGACTGTGGTGGTCGGTCACTGGGGTACTCTGCCGACTCCGGGCCCAACTGGTCGCTCGGCGAACTCGGGCCCGATCTCGATCTTGTCCTGTGCGAGGCCACGTTCACCCGCGAGCACGAGGGAGTCGCCGGCCACATGAGCGCCAGACAGGCGGTCATGCAGGCCCGGTCGGCCGGGGCGCGAAGGACCGTCCTCACGCACCGCTGGCCCACGGTGGATGCGTCCGCCGTGGCGGACGAAGCGGCCGAGTCGTGTGGCGGCCCCGTGGAGCAAGCCGAAATCGGAAAGGAATTCGCAGCTGTGACCGACAACAGCCACAACCGACCCTCGAGGGAAGCGAGGCGATGGCCGGGCCACCGACCAGCTCCGCTCGGCCACCTTCGAGCGGGACTTCACCGTGTTCGCGCCGGGATCGTGCTGGTCTCGATGGGACGTACCCGGGTGTTGTGCACGGCGTCGGTCGAGGAGCGAGTCCCGCCCTGGATGCGGGGCACGGGCAAGGGCTGGGTGACGGCGGAGTACTCGCTGCTCCGGGGTCCACCGGGGAGCGGGCGTCCCGGGAGGCGGCCAAGGGACGCCAGTCCGGACGGACCCAGGAGATCCAGCGGCTGATCGGGCGCTCGTTGCGATCGGTGTGCGACATGGTCGCCCTGGGCGAGCTGCAGATCACGGTGGACTGTGACGTGCTCCAGGCCGACGGGGGGACGAGAACGGCCTCGATCTGTGGCGCCTACGTCGCCCTCCACGATGCCCTGACCCGGCTGGTCCAGAAGGGGACGCTGCGGGCCAATCCCCTGACCGAGGCAGTGGCGGCCGTGTCGGTGGGCGTGGTCGACGGTGTGTGCCTGCTCGATCTTCCCTACGAGGAGGACAGCCGCGCCGAAGTGGACATGAACGTGGTCATGACCTCATCGGGTCGCTTCGTGGAGGTTCAAGGGACGGCCGAGGGGATGCCCTTCACCAAAGGTGAGCTCGACGAAATGCTCAGCTTGGCCGAGCACGGCATCGCCCAGTTGCTCGACCTCCAGGCCGTGGTGGTGGCCGAGCCCCCGGCCCGTCGGTGACCAGCGGGTCCGAGCTACGCCTGGTCCTGGCCAGCGCCAACCCGGACAAGTCGGCCGAGAACGCCGACATCCTGGGCGAGGTGACCGGCTTGGTCCTCGTTCCCCGCCCGGCCGGGATTCCCGATGTGGTCGAGGACGGGAAACGCTGGCCGACAACGCCCGGCTGAAGGCGGTCGCCATCATGGAGGCCACCGGCGAGCCGGCGGTGGCCGACGACACCGGCCTGGAGGTGGCCGCCCTCGGCGGTGAGCCCGGGGTCGACTCGGCCCGCTTCGCCGGCGAGGATGCCACGTACTCTGACAATGTGGCCAAGCTGGTACGTCAGCTCGCCGAGGCCGGCGCAGTGGATCCGTCCCAACGGAGCGCCCGGTTCCGCACGGTGGCCCTGGTCGCTTTCCCCGGTGGCGACGAGCTGATGGCCGAGGGCGAAGTCATCGGTTCCATTGCCCCCGAGCCGGTCGGGGAAGCCTGGAAGGCGCCAAGATCACGATCGGCGGCACCGCGGCAGCACCGACTGTCAATGGTGCGCCGGTGCTGTGCGGCAACATTCCCACCAAGAACGCCACCGTGTTCGTCATCGGACAGGTGTTGTCACCGCCGGCTTCTTAATCCGCACCACAGCAGCTATTACCAGCTGCTGCTACTGGTCAGGGGCGGCTCCGTGAGCGAGCCGCCCCTGACCCATGTCCTGGGCCAGCAAGATCGCGACTTTGTTCCTGAGTTCACAAGCGAGTTACGGTGGTGGACGCCTGGCAGGAGCGCGCGACCAGCCCCGGAACGGGGTTCGCCAGTGCGAGATCCGAGAGTCAGTGTGTGATCGAGAGGAAGTCACGCGTGACGGTGCACGAGCACGGCAGGTACAGCACTAGCGTTGACGATCTGCCGTACCGCTCCGTACCCGAGGCGGCGGTCGGCCGTCTCGCCGTCTACCTTCG
>CAVQVK010000034.1:0-11428 GCA_963717035.1 uncultured Acidimicrobiaceae bacterium
GGGGATACCTGACCGCCGCTTCCGTCATGAACAGTTCACTCCGCCTTAACACCGCTGTGACAGGCCACCGGTACTGTCGTGAGTACTCCCGTTGCCAACAAGGCGGGTAGACGAAGCCCCGCAGCTACGGTCCCCCCCCTCAGCGCGGGGTTTCGTCGCGCTGTTCGTTTCGTGGCGCTGCTCAAAGTGCAATGGGTCGCAGGTGCTCACCTCGTTGTGCGATCCTCGAAGCCGAAGTGACGACGGCGGCGGAGCTCGATGAGGTCAGAGCGGCCGTCGATCAGGCGGCCCGCCAGCCGGCGACCCTCTTCTATCGGACTCGGATGCACCAAGCGTGGGGCCGGCGCCGGACAACCGGATAGGGAGTGGAGCCTGAACCAGGTCGGGCTGCCTACAGGCTCAGCTCGGGCACGGGTAGCCCTCGGCCCGGATCCAAGACACCCAGTTCGGCCATGAACCGATCGCGAAGTTGGTCGAACTCGGGGCCGCCGATCCGACGTGGCCGAGGCAGCTCGATGGCGAGGTCCAGTGAGATCTGTCCGTCTTTGAGCACGAACACGCGATCGGCCAGGAGCACCGCCTCTTCGACATCGTGCGTCACCAACAGGACCCCGGGGCGGTGCCGAGCACAAAGCTCGGCCACCAGGGCCTGCATCTTGAGCCGGGTCAGAGCGTCGAGGGCGGCGAAGGGCTCGTCCAACAACAGGAGCTCCGGTTGGCGAACCAGGGCCCGGGCCAGCGCCACCCGCTGAGCCTCTCCCCCCGACAGGGTTCCCGGCCATGCATCGGCATGACCGGCCAGCCCCACCTCGCGGAGCGCAGCCACGGCGACGGCGCGAGTGCCCGTCCGACGAGGCAGGCCGATGACGACATTGCGCCACACCCGCATCGACGCGACCAAACGGGGTTCCTGAAAGACGGTCGTCCGGACCTCGGGTACGAAGACCTCTCCCCCAGAGGTGGCTTCGAGCCCGAGGAGCACACGTAACAACGTCGTCTTGCCACTTCCCGACGCACCGAGAAGGGCCACGAACTCACCCCGCCCTACCGTCAGGTCCAGGTTGGACAGGACGTCTCGGGCGCCGAACGTCTTGGTCACGCCGCGGACCACGACGGCGCGGTTGTCCACCCGGGCGAGGCTCACCGGACCGCCATCTGCCGTCGCCACGGCATCGACAGCCTCTCGAGAAGCCGCACGACGAGATCGGCCAAGATACCCAGGAGGGCGTACAGGATGATGCAGACTACGAGGACCGGTACCTGTTGGAAGCTGGCGGCCTGGTTGGCCAGGTAGCCAATGCCCTTGTTGGCATTGATCGTCTCGGCGAACACCAGCGCGATGATCGAGATGCCGGTGGCGTACCGGAGCCCGGTCAGGATGGACGGCAAGGCCAGGGGGATCACGACCCGCTGTACCAGTCGCCGGCCCCGGAGGCCGAAGGAGCGGGCGGCCTCGACCACCCGCCGGTCCACGTTGCGCACGCCATTGGAGGTATTCAGGTACATCGGGAACATCGTGGCCAGAGCGATCAGTGCCACCTTGGCCGTCTCACCGATGCCGAACCACACGATGAACAAGAAGATGACCGAGGGGAACGGGATCACCCGGAACATCTGTAGGGACGAGTCGAGCAGTTCCTCGCCCAGGGAGAAGAGCCCGACGGTTATGCCGAGTAGCAGGCCGATCGTCCCTCCGATGGCCAGGCCGACGCCGGCCCGGGCGATCGACACGCCGAGGTCTCCGACCAGGTCTTGGTGGGCCAACAGGTTCACGAAGCTGCTCCACGTGGCCGACGGGGTCGACAGGACCGTCCGATCGATAACCCCGGTACCGGTGAGCAGCCACCACAATCCGAAGATGGCCAGGGGCACGAGGACCCGAAACAGCAGGGAGACCCGCTTGCTCCGATCACTCGATCGCTCCACGACGGGCGGGATGAGCCCGGAGACGTCGATGTCAGCGAGTGGGCCAGCAGTTTCAGGAACCGATGACGCCGTCTCGGGTTGTCGATGAGCGAGGTCGGTCATGCTCGCTCCTTTCGCATCGAGTCGGTCACGGGGTCAACCCGGCAGCCGCGGACACCGACTTGTTGAACTTCATATCGAAGACCGAATTGACGTTGATCTTTTGTGGAATGAACCCGAGCTGTTGGAACGTGTCCGCTTCTTGCTGTTGGTACTTGATGATGGCGGGAGTGATCGGGGTGCCGACCGACTGCACTGACGCCGCAGCCTGCTTGGCCACGGCCAGGGTGACGCCGTAGGTCTTCACATAGGTGGTGACGGCCAGGTTTGGGTTCTTCTTCAGGATCGCCATCGCCTTGTAGAAGCGATTGGTGAAGTCGGCGATCACCGCAGCCTTTTGCGGATTGTCGAGTGCCGACTGGCTGGCGGTCAGGTAACCGAGTAGCTGGATAGCCCCGGCTCCGTTGGTCAGCGTCCGCACCTGGCCGGCGGCCAGGTCGATGCCGACCAGGGGCTGGGGCACTCACCGCGGCGTCGACCTTCCCGCTGGTCACTGCGGTAGAGGCCGCCGTGAACGTCAGGTTGTTGGTAGTCACCGCGCTGGTCGGGATCCCGGCCTTCTTGAGGATCTGGATAAGAAGGTACTGCTCGACCGTGCCCTCCTGGACGGCGATGGTCTTGCCGCGGAGCTGGGACACCTTCTTGATGGGTGAGTTGACCGGCACCAGAATGGCGAACGGTGAGATCGCGCGTCAGCGCTCTTGGTCGCAGCCACCACCTTGACCGGATCCCCAGCGGCCTGGGCAAAGATTGTCGGCGTCTCAGCCATGTCGCCGAGATCGACCGATCCCCCCGTCTCCGCCGCGATGATCGGCGGACCACCGACGAACTCGCTCCAGTTCACCGTATAGGGAGCACCCTGCAACGCTCCGGTGGCGTCGAAGATGGTCTGGTACTCCTTGAACTGGTCGGCGAAGTTGAGGGTGGCCCCCGACAAGCTGACCGGCTTCGTTGCGGCCGAGGCACTGACCATGGAGGTCCCGACCGTGGCCGAACCGAGAGCCACCGCCGCGGTGAGGAGGACAGCGACGCTGACGGCGCCACCGATGGCCGCTCGTCGTGCTTGATGGCGACGCATGCTCATCCTTTGGTGGGAATTTATCGGGCTCGATGTGGGCTGGGGTGGGCCGAACCGAGGTTCGGCGTCGAACGCTCAGAAGGGCTTGTCGCCCTTGATCGTCACCCGTTGGATGACTCGATGGGCATCCCCGTAGCCGCCGATGGCGTAGTGCATGGTCGTCCGGTTGTCCCAGAAGCCGATATCCCCCTGCCTCCCAGCGATAGCGGACCACGTACTCCGGCGTTGGCCATGTGGTCATAGAGGAAGCGGGAGGAGGGCGTCGCTCTCCTTCGCAGTCAGCGCCCTTGATCTTGATGGTGAAGCCGGGGTTCACGAACAGGCTGCGTCGACCGGTCTCGGGTGCGTGCGGACCACCGGGTGCTCCACCGGAACCAGCTCGGTGAACTTCTCGCCGTCCCACTCACCCTCGCCCAACAGCTCGAGCAGCTGGCCGAAGGGGCATGGTTCCCGTCGTGTACGGCGGTGGGGCCGTCGACCAGATCCTTGATCGGCCGGGACAGTCCCTCATAGGCGGCATTGGTGTCGGCCCACAGGGTGTCACCTCCGGCCGCCGGAATGACGATGGCATTGAGGATGGAGCCGAGCGGAGGCGTCTCGACGAAGGTGACGTCGGTGTGCCACTTGTCGCGATCGCCGTACGTGCTCGTCAGGTTCTCGCTCTTTTGCTTCTTCGAGGATCTGACGGGCCTGGGTGTAGTCGATCTCGAACACCTCGCGGTGTTCGCCGATGCCCGGGATCACCGGATGGGCATTGGTGATCTCGCCAAAGTAGGTGGCGAATCCCTTGTGCTCCTCGGGCGAGAGATGTTGGCCGGGGAGAAAGATCACCTTGTAGTCCAACAGGGCCTGACGAATGGCCGCGACGGTATCGGGGGCGAGGTCCTGGTGGAGATCCACGTTGCGGATCTCGGCGCCGATCGATCCCGACAGGGGGGAGATGCGGAGCTGAACGGGTGCCGCTGTCGTCGTGGTCATGGGATCCTCGCTACTCGGGGTCGTAATGGGAGGTTCAGGATGAGCTAATCCTGACTATCCCTGTCAACAATGTCAAATCCATAGGAATTATTCCGAATATGTCCCCTCGTGGACTGTAAAGCGGTCGGTGTTGCTCGCGGCCACGGCACCCCACCCGCAGCTCGCGCCGCGATGTCCTCGATGGTCAACAGGCCCAGCCGACCCCGGGCCGCCTCGCTCACGTCCTCCCAGACGGTGGCCAGCTCCTCGGCAGCCCTGATGTCCTCACGAACGCCACCGCCGTCGCGGGACGGGATCGAGGTGGCTGGACCCTCGACCGCGTCGAGTACCTCGGCCAAGGTGACCTGCCGGGCAGGGATATCGAAGCAGTACCCTCCGTGTCGTCCTCGACGAGCTGAGAGGATCCCTGCCCGTCGGCAACTGAAGAGCAGTTGACCGGCGAAGGCCGGCGGCAGCCCCGTACGAGCAGCCAGGGTCGACACCGAGGTGGGTTCGGACGTGGGATGGAGGGCGAGCGATACGACCAACCGACAGGCCGCGTCGCCGGCCGCGCCCACCCTCACCTTCGATTACCCCTGAGCGCCAACGGTCCGAGGCTCGCGCTCGACGGAAGCAAGGCTCAGGCCGGTTGGTATGCGGGCAGCGCACCGATGCCCCACGCCTCGGCATAGTCGGCCTGACTCAACGGGTAGGAGAACCACGCAGCCAGGCGGCCGGCGCGGGAACGCGGAATGGTTTGCCGTTTCATACGATCGAACGAGGCCTCCTCGTTCGAATGCGTAGCGGATCATCACAACGTTTTCGTCACCGTCGGCTGAGGACCAGCGAGACCGACGAGCACAGCGTGCGGCCGGCCAGAACCTCCATGGATTCATGCCAGTTGACGATCTCCCGCTTGGGGACGATGGTGGCCTTCGCGCTCGGTGCCGCGAACCGTCAGGCTCATGTCGTCGGTGCACCACTCGAGGAACGTGGCGAGATCGCCCGCGGTCAACGCCGCGAACAACGTATGCAACTGATGTTCGTGGGGATCTTCCATGAGCCTTCCCTTGGTTCAGCCGTACGGGCCTGGCCGTCCGGTGCCTCAGGACCGTTCAGCTCCATTAAATATGACCTAACCCATCGGGTTTATCAAGTCACAGCACGGCGGGGTGTTCACCTTCGGCGATCCCGGATTCTTCGGATCGATGGGCGGCAAGCCCCTGAATCCGCCGATCGTCGGTGGTGCCCAAGAAGGGGTCAATCCCTGACCTGGTGCGCGTCGACGCCTAAGGGGTCAGGTCGTCCAGCTTCCCCTGTGTCGGCAAGGTCAGTCCCACCATGATCCGGATGACCACGCCGCGGACGTTGGCCAGCTCGGTCCGGGATCGTCGCTGCGCACCAGGCGCAGGACCCCGGCCGTGATCGCTCCGTAGAGCATTTGCGCCAGGGTGTCGCTGTCGACGACATCGAGCGCACCCTCGGCCGTCATCCGGTCCAGGATCACGCGAATGGGCTCGACGTAGTAGCGCTCGCCGAAGGCCCACCAGCGCTCGAAGCCCAAGGCCGCTGGGCCTTCGATGAAACAGACCCGTTGCATGACCGGATCGAGCTCGGTCTCGAGGAAAATGTCGAGCGCGGCCAGCGCCCCGTCCCACGCGTCGGGTGCCGAGGAGGCCACCTCGCTCATCTGGTTCACGCTGTCGGCCACGAGATGCTCACATGCCGCCTCGAACAGGTCGACCTTCGATGCGAAGTGGTGGTAGATGGCGCCCTTGGTCAACCGGGCGTTGGCCGCCACCTCGTCCAACGAGGTCGAGGTGAACCCCTTGGTGGCGAAAAGGCCGGTGGCGCTCTCGACCAGGGCCAGACGGGTGGCATCGGAGTACTCGTCTCTCCGGGTGCGCAGGTTGGCCACGGGCGTCACCCTATCTACCTGGGACTTGAGCGTGGAGGCATCACGACTTGACATTGAGTTCATACTGGAAGAATATGACCTACTTAGAGTACGTACCCTGAGTATGACCGCCTCGGAGGAACGCCATGAGCCTCGATCGAGCCCTCAGAACACTGGCCCGGTTCGTCTTCACCCACCGTCGAGCCATCGTCGCCCTCACCGCCGTGGCCATCGTCGGTGCCGGCATCTTCGGGGTCCAGGTCACCAAGCACACGTCCCAGGGCGGCTTCGACGCACCCAGCGAGCAGTCCATCCGGGCCGCCACCGTCCTGCAGAGCGAGCTGCATTCGGGCCAGCCCAACCTCATCCTGTTGGTCACGGCGCGCCAGGGCCGCGTCGACAGCCCCGCCGTGGCCGCCGCCGGTCGGGCCCTGACCGCCCGGCTGGCCGCCGAGCCCCATATGGCCGACGTCGTGTCCTACTGGTCGCTGGGTTCAGTCCCCGTCCTCCGCACCGCCAACTCGAGCCAGGCCCTCATCGTGGGGCGCATCGTCGGCAACCAGGACCAGATCGTCCATCGCGAACCGGCGATCATCGCCGGGCTGGGTCACGCACCCGACGCGGTCACCGTGCGCGCCGGTGGGTTCGGCCCCGCCTTCCACGAGGTCAACACGGTGGTCGAACACGACCTCCTCCGGGCCGAGCTGATCGCCATTCCGCTGACCGCGATCCTGTTGCTGTTCGTGTTCGGCTCGGCCATCGCCGCCCTCATGCCGTTGACCATCGCCGGCGTGGCCGTCGTCGGCACCCTCGCCGTCTTGCGCCTGCTCACCGGCTTCACCTCGGTGTCGGTCTTCGCCGTCAACCTGACCACCGCCCTCGGGCTGGGCCTGGCCATCGACTACAGCCTGTTCGTGGTCTCTCGGTTCCGCGAGCAGTTGGCCGCCGGCCATGGGGTCGAAGACGCGCTCGAAACCACGCTGGCCACCGCGGGGCGAACGGTGGCCGGGAGTGCCCTGACGGTGGCGGCCGCGCTGTCCGCCCTCCTCGTCTTCCCCCTCATGTTCTTGCAGTCGTTCGCCTACGCCGGGATAGCCGTCAGCCTGCTGGCCGGTCTCGCCGCCCTGATCCTCCTCCCCGCCATCCTGGGTCTGCTGGGCCACCGGGTGAACAACCTGATCGTGTGGCGGCGCTCGGTCCATCCCCCCGCGGTCGGGTTCTGGTCGCGAACGGCGGCACTGGTCATGCGCCGGCCGGTGGTGGTGATCGTTCTCGTCGTCGGCGTCCTGGCCGTGCTGGCTTCGCCCTTCCTCGGGCTCAAACTCGGTTACCTCGACTATCGGGTGCTGCCGCCCTCGAACCAGGTCCGCCAGACGACCGACCTGTTGACCAACGAGTTCGGCAGCGGCCAGGGCGGCGCGATCGCCGTGGTCGCTCCCGCCGTCGGTTCCTCGCGGCGGGCCGAGGTGGCGTCGTACGGCAAGCGGCTCTCGCTGCTCAGCGGCGTAGGCCGGGTGGACACCGAGAGCGGTGTGTTCGTCCACGGAGTCCAGGTGCCGATCGCGGCCGGTTACTTGTCCCAGTTCCGCTCCGACCACGGCACCTGGCTGTCGGTGGTTCCGTCGGTCGATCCCCTCTCCCCCGCCGGCGAGAACCTGGTGACCGAGATACGCGCCGGACCGAAGCCGTTCCCCGTCCTGGTCGGCGGCCTTCCCGCTCAGTTCGTGGACTCGAACGCCGTCATAGCCAGCCGGCTCCCCCTGGCCCTGGGCCTCATCGCCGCCATCTCGTTCTTGTTGCTGTTGTTCTTGTTCCGGAGCTTGTTGATTCCGATCAAGGCGCTGATTCTGAACGTGCTCAGCCTGTCGGCGACGTTCGGGGCCATGGTGTGGATCTTTCAGCAGGGCCACCTCTCCGGTTTCCTCGACTTCACCGCCACCGGCAGCCTGACGGCCACAATGCCCATCCTCATGTTCTGCGTGGCCTTCGGTCTGTCCATGGACTACGAGGTCTTCTTGATGTCGAGGATCAAGGAGCGACACGACCAGGGATTCGGCACGCGAAATGCGGTGGCCACCGGCCTGCAACAGACGGGGCGGATCGTCACCGCCGCCTCCTTGTTGATGAGCGTCGTGTTCCTGGCTCTGTCACCAGCGGGATCAGCTTCATGAAGCTGTTCGGTGTCGGCCTGACCCTCGCCGTGCTGATGGACGCGTTCGTCATCCGGGGCCTGTTGGTTCCGGCGTTCATGCGCCTGGCCGGACGAGCCAACTGGTGGGCGCCGCGCTTTTTGCGGAGCCGCCGTCCGGCCGCCCCGGGCTCGGGAACCGGTGATCGCCGTTCCTCGCCCGGTCTGGCTCCCCGACCGGAGCCGGCCCTCATGGCGCCGGACACTTCCCTGTCGTAATGGTCAGGGCAAGTTACATGTTGCTGAAATCGGGAATGATGATCGAGCCATCGTCTGCCAGTTGAAAGCCTGGGTTGTGGGCAATCTCCCAGGGGTGGCCGTCGAGGTCGGTGAAGTAGCCGGCGTAGCCGCCGTAGAACGTCTTGGCCGCCGCCCGGGTGACCGTGGCGCCAGCACCATGGGCCGCCGCCATGATCTCGTCGACCTCTGCTTTGGAACGAACGTTGTGGGCCAGCGCAACGCCACTGAAGCTGGCTTTCTGGTCGTCGGTGACCCCGCAGTCGAGTGCGAGCTTGTCACGACCCCAAAGGACAAGCCCCATACTGCCGGCCTGGATGAACACCGTCTCTTCGGTCTCTTGGCCTTCCCAGCCCAGCTGTTGATAGAACGTCCGAGCCGCTCCAAGTCGGCGACACCCAAGGTAATGAGACTGATCCGCTGCTCCATCATCAAAAGCTACCTCGGCCGCACCGACGGGTTTCGTACGCAGTCGACGCCCAGACCGATTCGGAACTTACTGGTGTGGTCATTGCGAAGTCGAGGCCCGGGTCCGTTCTTACCCAGGCTTCAGGATGGTGTCCAAGTACTCGCAGATCAGTTGGCGCGCCACCGCTTTGGGTAGTGCCGGATCACCCATGGCCATAGGCCCGGCGATGCCTTCCATGAACGCGTACAAACGGATCGAATCCTGCTCCGGATCCATGTCGGGGGAAAACTGTCCGCTCGCCACCCCCATCGCGATCGCTTCGGAGATCATGCCTCGCCACGCGTTGTACTCGTCCATCAGATCGAGCCGGAGGGCGTGGTCCCGCCGGGCGAGACGATAGAACTCCTCGGATAACAGAAGCGCCTGGTCGGATTCATCGGGGTCATAGGTATCGAGGTGGGCATCGATGACGAACAAGATCTTCTCCCTGGGGTCGGGAACGAGATCGAGTCCGGCCCGCACCTCGACGACGCAGGCTTCGCTGCCGTGCCGGAAGGCGGCGATCAGTAGATCCTCGCGGGAGCCGAAGTAGTACTGGAGCGAGGCGATGGGGACCCCCGTTGCCTCACTCACGTCCGCGAACCGGGTGCGCTCGACGCCTCGCTCGATGATCACCCGGACCGCCGCCTCCAGGATCTCCGGCTTCTCGCGGCCCGCCTTCCGCGTTCGCTTCCGTACCGGGGCTGTATCCACCATGACTCTCGACCCTCCCTCTGTGCCGGTCCCGCTACCGGTTGACGGAAACCGGTGGGACTATCCGGCCCGGCTCCCCCGCTCTTACGTCCTGACCCATGCTTTCACGTTCGTACAATACCACAACTTGTATTTCATACAGGTTCAGATACAATATGGGTGAGGCCGAGTCTTCGGCCACCAGATCCCGGGCCATCCCGGCGACCCCATCACTCCAGGAGGAGCACGGTGACCAGCGAAGCCCACAGGGGGAGCCCGTCGCAGAGCACGGCCCCTCCTGTGTCCAATGACCCTGACCGGCGAACCGACAGTCGAGGCTCGAGCGTTCCAGGAGACAGTGGTCCTCGACCGCGACCCCGCCGAGCCCGAGATGTGGTCGTTCGGGCACGTCATTGACGGTGCGATCGGCGTTCGGGGACAACTCCGTCACGATCCGTCGACCCACGAGTCGACGCTCACCTCCGGACACGGCGGCGGGCTCTACACCACCGCCGCCCTGCTCGTTCATCTGGCCTGTCTCCGAACAGAGCGCGCCCCGTCTAGCTGCGTCTACGACGTCGCCACTCAGCGCATTGAAATGCTCGAGAGCGGCACCTACTCCTCGGGAAGCAACCCTGCGTAGCCGCTTCTGCGCTCCGCGACCATCTCCTTGCCGTTGCCCGTAATCCGCCGTCGATAGGCAGTGGGGTTCTCCCCCGCATGGCGGGCGAAGCCTCGTGAGAAGGCACTCACGCTCTCGAAACCGACCGCCGTCGCCACCTCGAGCACGCTGGGCCCCGGTTCGGCCAGCAGGGCCATCGCTCGAAGGAACCGCGCCTGCCACACGTAACTCCGCCATGTCATGCCGGTGACCGAGGTGAACCGACGACGCAGCGTCCGTTCGGACAGCCCGACCGATCGGCACACCTGGGCCTTCGGTCACCTGCTCGAGGTGGCTGTCCGTGTACGCCATGACCGCGGCGATCAGCGGTTCGGGACTGGTGGGAAGGCAGAGCGGCGTCTCCTGGTCGAGCCCGGCGCCGACCAGGTCGGCCAGCGTGGCAAAGAACCCGTCGGCCATTGGGTCTGGCGATGTCCGGTCGATCGGCCAACGGACGCCGTAGAGGATCATCTCCCTGATCACCGGGGCGGCAGCCAAGATGCGTGCACTGTCGCCCGCTTCGGGAACCAGGTCGGGATGGAAGAAGACCGACACGGTCCTGACCGTGCTCATGATCGTCGTCTGATGCATGAGCCCGGCCGGGATCCATGCCGCCTGCTGGGGCGGCAGCAGGTAGTGACCGGCTTCGGTCTCGACCTCCACCGTCCCCTGGAACGCATACTCGATCTGGTGGAGATCGTGGGCGTGCCAGGGCGTCACCAACTCGTTGCCCTCGTAGGCAAAGGTGCCGGCACGCACGGGGCTGCCGCTGCGCATGTCCACCACCCCGGACACCTCACCACTCCGACCCTGTCCACCACTTCTTTCGAAGGAGCGGACACGACCGTTCTCCGAACGATCCGGACATGTCCGCTACGGGCAGATCATTGGCCGAACGCGCAGAGACGGTCACGCCCACGAAGCGTACACATGAACTCAGTGAACGACCGAGGGAAGGCAAAGGCATGAACGAGAGTCACCTCCGATTTCTCTCCAGCCCCGAGTGGGCCCAGATGCTCGAGTCGGACCTGTGGCCCTGGGTCGTCAGCGTCGGCGATCTCGGCGACGAGGTGCTCGAGGTCGGCCCGGGCCCGGGCTCACGACCGACCTGCTTGTGCCAGCATGTCCGAGCGGTCACCGCGGTGGAGGTCGACTCGGACTTGGCCGGAGCACTCGAACAGCGGTTGGCCGGTACCGAATGCCACCGTCATCTGTGCCGACGCCAGCGAGGGGAGACTGCCGCC
>CAVQVK010000035.1:0-147088 GCA_963717035.1 uncultured Acidimicrobiaceae bacterium
CTGGCGAGTGTGTCCGGTGTCATGGCCACGCGTCGGGTGAGGTTCAAACCGCAGACGATCGGGAGTTGTTGTTGCCCGGCCCAGCCGGCGAACACCTCGTGCGCCGCCTCGGGAACTACCCGGATGTTCCATTCGGCCATCGGATTGGTGTCAATGCCAACACTGTCGAATGCGCCGCCCATGATCACCAGCCGTCGCAGCAGCGTCGGCAACGCGGGTTCGGCGCGCAAGGCAAGCGCGAGGTTGGTCAGCGGGCCGGTGACCAGACCGATCAGGTTTCCGGGGTGGGCGTGCGCCGCGGCTACCCATGCCGCGGTGGCGTCGTAGCCGGTGAGACGGCGATCGGTGCGGGGGAGGTCGGCATACCCTAAGCCCTTGGGGCCGTGGAATTTTGAGTGATGGGGCCATCGGCCACGCAGCGGCTCGTCGGCGCCTTTCGACACGGGTACGCCTGGGGCCCGGCACAATTCGAGCAAGCCCAGGTTGTTCGCGCATACCTGGTCCACGTGGATATTCCCGCCGGTCGAGGCGATACCCACCAGTTCGGCGTCAGCACTTGCCAGCAGATACACCAACGCCACCGCATCGTCGACGCCGGTATCGACATCGACGAAGACGGCGTTCACCGCGACCTCCCTATTGTGATGCGCCGTCGATCTACGGCCACGCCGAGGCGAAGGTGATCACCAGGACGTCGCACTGCGCCGGCAGCCCGAGATCGGCCGAATCGGTGAAACACCATGCAGGGTGCGACGATCGTCGCCCAGCAGCAACGTGCCGGGCTCGGCCAACGTCGTCGTCAACAACCGCCGGCCGCCCGAGTCGGAGACGGAGCTCTCACCGCCCCTGGCGTTGCGTCGGCCGATCAGCAGCGTGCTGAGGAGGGTGACGCCGTCGCGGTGCAGGCCCTCGGTCGTCGGATGGCCACAGTCGGAGGATCGGGTGCGGAACGGATACACCTTGACGTTCCATTCGGCCACGTCGTCGAGGGACGCCGCCACCCGGGCCAGCAGTTCGATCACGTTGTGCAGCAAGGGGTCGTCGGCGAACGCGTCGGTCAGCGGCTCGAATTGGCCGCACGTGCGGTGGAGCCGGTACACGACCCCATCCAGCACCAGGTACTACCCGTACCGGCGCAATCGCTGTTCGCCCGGCTCCGCCGCGTCGTGGCCGGCGGCAAATGCCACCAATACCGGGCGAATCGGGTC
This sequence comes from uncultured Acidimicrobiaceae bacterium, assembly GCA_963717035.1. Classification (GTDB taxonomy): domain Bacteria; phylum Actinomycetota; class Acidimicrobiia; order Acidimicrobiales; family RAAP-2; genus DASXMT01. Next base: position 1,209 of record CAVQVK010000035.1, read on the forward strand.
CATGCTTCGCGGTCCACCCCGAGGCTTCGCGTCACGTCCGACGAGGGCATCAAGGCAACGCCCGTCGTGGTAAGCACCTCGGCCGCGGCGGCCACCGGATCGGCATCGGTCCACTGGTCACGCACAATCCGGACCATGCATTCGGATACCGCAATTCGGCGTGGTTAAAACGCGGCCACGGGGTTTATTACCAATGCACGCCGGGCACCAACCGCGCCAGCCGCTTGACCGCCCGCGGTGTCCGGATGCCGCCGGTGACGGCGCGCACCGGGCGCTTCGGCTTGCGTTTCGACGGCCGCGCCGTAACCGGTTCGGAAGGCAGTCCGCGCGCCGCGGCCGAATCCGGGTAGCCCAGGTAGAGCTGATGCAGAATTCGCCGCGAAGTCCGCGGCGCGAAGTAGTTGCCGGCTTCGGCGAGCGTGCCCAGCGGGGTATCGATGCGCGCCGGCTTGTCGACGAGGCCGCGCACCACCATCGCCGCCGCGCGCTCGGGGCTGATCGCGGGCACCGGGTTGAGCCGGTGCGACGGCGCGATCATGGGCGTGGCGACCAGTGGCATGTGGATGTTGGTGAAGGTGATGTGGTCGGACAGCGTCTCCGATCCGACGACGTCGGCGAACGCGTCCAGCGCCGCCTTGGTGGGGAGATACGAGCTGTATTTGGGATTGCGGGCCTGCACGCCGCGCTGAAGACGTTGACCACGTGACCGAACCGGCGTTCGCGCCAGTGCGGCAGCAACGCCAGCACCATCCGCACCGCGCCGAAGTAGTTGACCGCCATCACCCGTTCGTAGTCGTGCAGTCGTCGGTGGAGTTGACCACCGAGCGGCGAATCGACCGGCCTGCGTTGTTCACCAGGTAGTCGACGTGGTCGAAGCGGCCCAGGATGTCTTTCACGGTGTGTTCGACCGACGTGGAGTCGGTGACGTCGCAGGTGAACGCGTGCGCCTGCCCACCGTTGGCGCGGATCTCGGCGACCAGCTGATCCAGGGCGTCGGCATTGCGGGCCAGCGCGAACACCGTCCGCCCCGCTCGGCGATGGCGATCGCCGCCGCCCGCCCGATGCCGCTGGATGCGCCGGTGATGATGACGTGCCGGCCCTGCAGCGGGCCGCCCGGATCGTCGCGACGCGCCCGATCGGGGTCGAGGTGCTCGGCCCAGTAGCGCCACAGCTTGGGGGCGTAGTCGGCGAACTCGGGAACTTCACGAATACCGTTGTCGCGCAATGTCGTTCGGGTCTCGTCGCTGATAAAGACGGGCCTCAGGTCGACCAGGTCGAAGACCTCGCCGGGAATCCCGAGCTGGGTGCCCGCCATGTTGCGCAGCGCCTTGGCGCGCCCGCGCACCTTGAGCACCGGCGCCGCCACCGAGCGGGGCAGCGACCCGCGCAGCGGCGGCAGCCCCGCCGCCTTGGCGATGCCGCGGTAGATGCCGCGCAGCCCAATGGTTTTCGGAGCGGTGAGGTGGAACGTACGCCCGTCCGATCCCTCGGCGTGCATGAGTGCGACGAGCGCGTCGACGACGTAGTCGACAGGGACGATGTTGGTGCGTCCCGTGTCGGGCAGCAGGATCGGGGTGAACTTGGGCAGTACAGCCAACTTGGCTAGCACGCCGAAGAAGTAGTACGGCCCGTCGACCTTGTCCATCTCCCCGGTGCGGGAATCGCCCACCACCACCGCGGGGCGGTAGATGCGGTAACGATCCGGGCGCCGACCGCACCAGCGACTCGGCCTCGAACTTCGTCTGGTGATACGCGGTCGGCAGTTGCTGGCCGACGTCGAAGTCGTCCTCGGTGTACTCGCCGGCGAAGTCGCCCGCCACGGCGATCGACGACACGTGGTGCAATGTGGCGTCCAGCCGCCGCGCCAGTTCGATCACCGCGCGGGTGCCCTCGACGTTGGCGGCCCGCTGCTCGGATTCACCGGCGGTGATGTCGTAGATCGCCGCGCAGTGCACCAGGTGATCCACCCGATCGTCAGGCCCGCCCAGCTCCGCGACCGTCGCCTCGGTGAGCGCCAGCTCCGGCAGCTCACCGACCAGCGGTTTCGCCCGTCCACCCCACTCGGCGAGGAGACGCTCAAAGCGTCCGAGCAACTGACGGCGGACCAGCACCCACACCACCGCATCGGGCGCGCGTCGAATAAGCGAGCTACGACGCGGCGACCGATAAACCGGTACCGCCGGTAACGACATACCGCATGCAGACGGCGTGGCGGCTCGCGGCCGGCACGTCAACCGCGTTCCGCCGTTGAAGTTGCGGATTCCGTCCCAATCCACCACGTTCAACCGGTCTCCGGGTTGCCGGTAACCACCACCTTGCCGATGTTGGGCAGGATGGCTGGTCACCAGGCTGTACTCGCCGTTCTGGTGTTGATCAGCGCCCAGACTCGATGGCGTGCGATGCGAGAACACCACCGGATTGTTGTGGCCGCTGTTGTAGATCTCCTGGATCGCGTCGGTGAACCGGTCGTTGAATTGTTTGCCCCATATCGACCCCGGGATGCTGTTCTGAGGTCGCCGGTGATCCAGTCCGCCGGCGCGAGCATGTATGTCGACAGGGCCATCGTTCGGGTTTGCCGTTGTACCAGCCAGCGTCGATCGCCTGTATGCCGTTCAGCACCTCGACCTGCTTGCCGAGTTCACCGGCCAACGGCCCGGCGGTTTGCTGGGCTTCCGCCATCGCCGAGGCGTAGATGCTGTCGTAGTCGTTGCGGCGACTGGTGTACCACCTGCTGGGCCTGCCCTTGCCCTCGGCGGTGAGGCTGGGGCCGGGCAACCGGTGTCGATCCCCGCTGGCGTTGGCCTGCGACTGTGCGTTTCGGACAAAGGTCAAGGTGATGCTGCGCGCCTGCGGCTATCCGCCGCAGGCACCGACGATTACCGTTGCGGCGAGCACCGCCGCCGCCTTCCAGACCATGCTGCGGTTGCGCATGGCGATAGCCTGCCCTGCCCACGGCGCCCCTGGAAGGGTTTGCGATGGTTAGGTGCAGAAAAGGCGCTAAATTTTCCACCGAAACATTCCAGCGAAGGACCTCGTATGGCGATTGATCCGAGCGCCGTCGGCGCGGTGACCGAACCGATGCTGTTCGAATGGACCGACCGGGACACCATGCTGTATGCCCTCGGCGTCGGTTGCGGAACCGAGGACCTGTCGTTCACCACCGAGAACAGCCACGACATCGCCCAGCAGGTGCTGCCCACCTATGCGGTGATCTGCTGCCCGGCGTTCGGGGCGGCGGGGAGATCGGAAAGTTCAACTGGGCCATGCTCTTACACGGATCGCAATCTATCCGGTTGCATGCCCCACTTCCCGCGGCGGGAAAGCTGTCGGTGGTCACCGAGGTCGCCGACATCCAGGACAAGGGCGAGGGCAAGAACGCCGTCGTGATGCTGCGCGGCCGCGGCATGACCCCGAATCGGGAAAGCTCGTCGCCGAAACGTTGACCACCTTTGTCGTCCGGGGCGAGGGCGGGTTCTGGGGATCGCCGGGTCAGCGCCCCGCCGCACCTGATTTTCCGTACCGCGAGCCCGACGCCCGGATCCCGCCGCCCACCCGCGAGATCAGGCGCTGATCTATCGGCCGTCCGGCGACCGCAACCCGCTACACAGCGACCCCTGGTTCGCCCGCGAGCTGGCCGGGTTCCCGAAGCCGATCCTGCACGGGCTGTGCAGCTACGGGGTGTCGGGCCGCGCGCTGGTCAGCGAGCCGGAGAGGGTGTCGCGGCCAACATCACCTCGATCGAATCGCAATTGACCTCGCCGGTGTTTCCCGGCGAGACGTTGACGACGCTGATCTGGCGCACCGAGGCGGGCAAGGCGGTCTTTCGCACCGAGGCTTCTGGCGACGACGGCACCGGTCTGCTGGGTGGTGCAGGACGACGGCGTCGTGGAGTACGTGGACTTGACGGCGTCGGTGGGCCGCGGCTAGGCGTCGCGATTAGGCGCTGCGGCGCGCGCGTGCGGAATCGATGAAATCCAGCAGCGCCGCGTTGTAACGGCGGGTTTCGCTGACGTAGAGGCCGTGGCCGGCACCGTCGATCCAGGTGGAGCGGCAGTCGGGGATCAACGCCGCGGTCGGTGCCCGGTCAGGGCAATCGGCATCGATGTCGGCGGTGCCGTGAATAACCAGGGTCGGGACCCAGAGCTGGGTGAGCTCCGATCGAAAGTCGGCGTGCATGAATGCGTCATTCGTCTGGGTCAGGATCGGCACCGGGACATCGGCGATCTTCCTCAGCGTCCAATCCAGGACCTGCTGTGACACACGATGCTCACCGCGGAAGTACACGTCCTTGCCGCTCATCTCGATCCAGTCGCCGATGTCGCGGATCATGACCGCGCGGAACTGCGCGGCGGCGCTGGCCGGGATTCCGTCCGGATTGTCGGGCCCCTGCAGCAGCATCGGGGTCACCGCGCCACTCAGTACGATCCGGGCGACGCGCCCGGCTCCGTGCCGGGTGACGAAGCGTACGACCTCCGCCGCTCCCATCGAGTGACCGATCAGGGTGATATCGGACAGATCGAGCCGCTCGATCAGGGCGCCCAAATCGTCGGCCAGGGTGTCGATGTCGTAGCCGTTGCCCGGCCGGTCGGAGCGACCATGGCCGCGGCGGTCGTAGGTGATGCAGCGGAGGCCCGCCGCCAGCAGGTCCGGCAACTGGTAGCTCCACATGTCCCCGGTCAGCCCCCAGGCGTGCGCGAACACGACGGGGTCGTCGCCCGGGTAATCGGTGTAGAACAGCGAAACTTTTTCCGCGGCAGTGATATACGGCATGGGTCTTACACCGGCACCTTGTCGAGGAAGCCGACGACGTGGCCGGGCCGCCCGTCGACGCCGACGGACGCGACGTCGCTGCCCAGCACGAGCGGGTCGTCGTCAGCGCGTCCCAGTCCCCAGCTGAACCGGGCGACGTCGTGGTGGGTATCGACCGGCCCGGCCAAAGTGAATACGTGGCCCGGGAATTGGGCCTGGGTCGCCGAGATGGCCGCGTCGATCGCGTCATGGCCGTGCGCGTCGACCAGGGGATCGACGTAGCTGGCGTCGTCGCCCCACGTCTTTCGCGATCAGCTCGCGGCGGGCGGTCGAGTCGGTCTCGTTCCAGCAGGCGAGATAGCCCTCGATGAGGTCATGCATGATGTTGTTCCCTTCCTGGATGGATTTTGTGGCGTGCCCAATCGTGTTCGACGCCGGCGCGGGCTGTCGATTACCCGTGAGGTAATCGTGGTCATGAGCCGGCGCGACTAGCATCGTGTCGATGACGACCCTGGCCCAGCGCGCGTCGGCGGCGCCGACCGTCGGGCAGCTGTTGCGCCAGTGGCGGGAGCGGCGCCGGCTCAGCCAGCTCGACCTCTCCATCCACGCCGAAGATCTCCTCGCGGCACCTGAGTTTCGTGGAGACGGGACGATCCCGCCGACAGCGGAGATGATTCTGCGGCTAGTCCGGCCAGGACGGCGTCGTAGAGGTCGGCGCGGGTCGACGCGGCCATGCGGACAGCGAGGGTGGAGGTGGCCAGCTCGTGATCGGCCAGCACCACCAGGGCGGCGTTGACGGCGCGGACCAGTTCGGGGCGGGCCTCGCCACCGGCCCCGGGGACCAGGCGTGCCGTCAAGCGGGCCGCCAACGAATCCTCCCGGGGACGCCAGGTCGCCATCGAGGGTCAATCCCGGTACCGGTCCGAGTGCGGTCACCGGGAGCACGTCCACCATGGTGCTGATCAGCCGGCCGGCGGCCTGGACGACCGCTGCCGGGCGCAGGTCGGCCCGCAGCGCATCACCGGCGCCGGCCATGACCACCGCCCATCGCAGCAGGTCCCGGTTCGACAGGCCGGCAGGCGGAACCAGCTGAGTGGCTGCCAGCGGGCCCGGTCGTCCTCCCACAGCAGGGCGGCGACCTCCTCGTAGGTGGCGGTGGTGGCCAGGCCGGCGGTCCGCTGGCCCCGGTAGGAGGGCCCGTCGTTGCGGAGCTGGGTGATGGCGGTGGTGACCGTGGCCAGCCGGGTCTCCACCTGCCGACCGCCCCGGGACCGGCGGGCGAACGCCTCGATCTGATCGAGGTCGAAGAGGCTGCGCTTCCCGTCGGCGGCCCGTTGCGAGGTGAGCAGGCCACGGCTGACGTAGGCGTACAGGGTGGGCAGCTTCACGCCCAGGCGCCGAGCGGCCTCCTCGCTCTCCAGGAGCTGGCTCACGACCGCGAGTGTAGGCCGGATACATTGACTTGATCAACATTTACAATCCCAGGTGAGGGGGTACAGGATTGGGGCAGGGGCGATGCCGGCCGGCGTCGCCCGGCGAGCGGACAGAAGGAGTGGCCCGATGCCAACCGTCATACGAGATCTGATGTCGACACCGCCCGTGCAGGCCGACGGCGACGACACGCTGGCGTCGGTGGCCCGACGGATGGCCGACGCCAACATCGGGTCGGTGATCATCGCCGAGGGGGCCGACGTGGTCGGGATCGTGACCGAGCGCGACCTGCTGCGGGCGGCCGCCGTGGACCGGGACCCGGCCACCGAGCCGGCGCGCCGCTGGATGACCGCCAGCCCCGACGTCCTCGGCCCCGAGGAGGAGGCCGACGTGGCCTGGTACGAGCCTGTCCCACCATCACTACCGCCACCTGCCCGGTGGTGGCCGGCGGGGACTTGGTCGGCGTGGTCTCGCTCCGCGACCTGATGGGCATCGCCCGGCTCCGGCCGGCCGACGAGACGAGCGAGGACGTGCCCCGCGGGCTCGAGGGCGTGGTGGTGGCCGAGACGGCGGTGGGCGACGTGCGCGGGCCGAGGGGTTCTTCCACTACCGGCAGTACTCGGCGGTCGAGCTGGCCGCCGACCGGTCGCTGGAGGACGTGTGGTACCTGATGGTCGAAGGCGAGCTCCCCGACCGGCGCCGGTCGGCCGAGTTCGCCGCCGGGTGGCCGGCCTCCGGGAGCTGCCGCCCGGGCCTGGCCGGGCTGCTGCCCGTCTTTGGCCGCCCGGGGCAACCCCCTCGACGTCCTGCGGAGCGCCGTGTCGGTGCTCGGGTCCGAGCTCGGCTGGACCGCCACCCTCGACACCGACCGCGGTGAGCTCGGGCCCAGGCCCTCCGTTTGGCCGCCGTGGTCCCCACCATCCTCACCGCGGCCCACCGGCTGCAGCAGGGCACCGCTCCCGTCCCGCCCCGGGCCGACCTCTCTTACGCGGCCAACTACCTGTGGATGCTCACCGGGGGGGAGCGCACCGGCGGCCCAGGTCCGAGCCCTGGAGCAGTACCTGATCCTGACCATCGACCACGGCTTCAACTCCTCGACCTTCACCGCCCGGGTCATCACCTCGACCGGGGCCGACCTGGCCGCCGCCATCTTCGGGGCCATCGGGGCCCTCTCGGGTCCGCTCCACGGCGGCGCGCCCAGCCGCGCCCTGGCCATGCTGGACGAGATCGGGACGCCGGACCGGGCCGAGGCCTGGGTCCGGGCCGCCGTGGACCGGGGCGACCGGATCATGGGGTTCGGCCATCGCGTGTACAAGACCGACGACCCCCGCTCGGTGTTCCTGCGCCACGTGGCCCGGTCCCTCGGCGGCGACCTGGTCGACTTCGCCGAGCAGGTGGAGCGGACCGCGGTCGACGTGCTGGCCGAGCTCAAGCCGGGCCGCCAGCTCTACACCAACGTGGAGTTCTTCGCCGGGGTGGTCATGCACACCTGCGGCGTCCCCCGGGAGATGTTCACCCCGACCTTCGCCTCCAGCCGGACCATCGGGTGGGCGACCCACGTTTGGAGCAGGCCGCCGACAACCGGCTGATCCGGCCGGCCGCCCGCTACGTCGGCCCGCCGCCGCCCCAGCCGGTGCCCGCGCTCACCCCGGGGTGATCAGCGTGGGGCGCGGGGGAGGACCTCATCGCCCAAGAGCTGCAGGTGGTCGAGATCGTCCACGGTGAGGAACTGGAGGTAGATCCGAGTGGCCCCGGTCGCAGCCAGCGTTCCCAGCCCGTCGACGATCTCGGCGGGGGTGCCGCACAGCCCGTTGGCCCGGAGGTCCTCGACCGACCGACCGATGATCGCCGCCCGGCGCTCCACTTCGGCGGTGTCCCGACCGCAGCACACCACTTGAGCGGCGGAAAAGATGATCGATGCCGGGTCTCGTCCGAGGGCGGTGCAGGCCTCGCCTACCCGGGTGTACTGGGTGGTCATCACGTCGATGGGCGAGAAGGCGACGTTGTACTCGTCGGCATAGGTGGCAGCCAGTCTCGGCGTGCGCCGGGCCCCGTGTCCGCCCACGATCACCGGTGGTCGGGGCTGTTGGATCGGCTTCGGCAGGGCCGGGCTGTCATCTAGGTGGTAGTGCTTGCCGTCGTGGTCGAACCGGCTCCCAACCGGTGTCGTCCAGAGACCGGTGACGATGGCCAGCTGCTCCTCGAGCCGATCGAAACGCTCGCCCACCGGCGGGAAGGGGATGCCGTAGGCCGTGTGCTCGGCGTCGAACCACCCGGCCCCGAGGCCCAGCTCCACTCGACCGCCGCTCATGGCGTCGACCTCGGCCACGGCCACGGCCAACGGACCGGGGAGGCGGAAGGTGGCCGAGGTCAACAGCGTCCCCAGCCGGATGCGGCTGGTCTCCCGGGCGATGCCGGCCAGCGTGATCCACGCATCGGTCGGCCCCGGGAGCCCGTCGCCGCCCATGGTCAGGAAATGATCGCTCCGGGAGAACGCGTCGAACCCGAGCTGCTCCGCCCTCTGGGCCACGGCCAGCTGCTGATCGTAGGTGGCGCCCTGCTGAGGTTCGAGAAAGATCCCGTAGGTCCATGCTCACCGGTTTAGCGCACCGGGGCATGTTTGAGACCGCCTGGTGGCCGTGAAGGAATCAGCGAGACGGCGGCGCTGCGGCCGAGACGAGCGAAACGCCTGTTTGGGTAGCCTGGCTCGGCGGCCGCACCTCGTATCGCCGTTGGGCCTTCTCCCGCCTCGTTCGCCCTCGAGGCGGTCCGATCGGGTGGAGGGACGGTGGTCGAAATCGATGCGGATCCCGAGGCGCTGGTCTGGCTGAGCGGCGATATGGATGCCCTTGCCGCCGCGTTGGCCGATGCCTCGAACCTCCGTTGGATTCAGCTTCACTCGGCGGGCATCGAACGGGTAGTCGAGGCCGGCCTGCTCGACGATCGGTTCACCTGGACCTGCGCCAAAGGCGTGTACTCCGAGCCGGTGGCCGAGCACGCGCTGACCCTGGCTCTGGCCGGGCTCCGTCTGCTGGACGTGCGGATCTCGGCCCGCAGCTGGGGTACCGAGGGCGGCACCAGCCTGTACGACCAGCGGGTGACCATTCTCGGCGCCGGCGGCATCACCGGTTCGCTGCTCGAGCAGCTGGCGCCCTTTCGGGTACACACCACGGTCGTCCGTCGGAGCCCCGAGGCCATGCCCGGCGCCAGCCGGACGATCACGACCTCGGAGCTGCCCGGTGCGCTGTCCGGCTCCCTGATCGTCTTTCTCGCCCTGGCCTTGAGCCCCGCCACGGAGGGGATCATCGGCTCGGCCGAGCTCGACCACATGGACGAGACCTCCTGGTTGGTCAACGTCGCCCGGGGCCGGCATGTCCAGACCGACGCGCTGGTCGAGGCTCTGATCCAGGGATCCATCGCCGGCGCCGCGCTCGACGTGACCGACCCGGAGCCGCTGCCGGACGGGCATCCGCTGTGGAGCGTTCCCAACTGCATCATCACGCCGCACACCGCCAACACCTCGGCGATGGCCATGCCGTTGCTGGCCGAGCGCATCCGGACCAACGTAGCCCGTTACATCGCCGGGGATGAGCTCGTGGGCCTCATCGATCCCCACGCCGGTTACTGAGCGGCCTACGCCGTCACCGGTCCGCCGTTGTTGGACCGGGTGCAACCGTGGACCCCGGACCTTCGGGCGACGATCCCAGCAGTTGCACGGTGTCAGGCCGTTCGAACTGCAGGTAGAGATGGACGTCGTCGAACCGGAGGTCCCCGACCTCGATGGAGTCGGGGAGTCGGCCCCACACCCTGAATCCGAGGCGCTCGTAGAGCTCGATGGCCAGATGGTTGTTGCCTCGGGCCGAGAGGCGCAGCGTCTCGATCCCCGAAGCTCGCGCGTCGCCGATGAGAGAGGACACGATCAGCTCGCCCAGGCCGAGTCCCCGGGCGTCGGGGTGGGCCATGACCTTGGTGATCTGGGCTCGGTGCTCAAAGATCACGCCCGGGTCCCGCCGCCAGCAGCCGAGCGCTGCCGGAACCGAATCGACCACGGCGATGCAGAGGGCGGCGTCGCCTCGGGCCACCTCATCCAGCAGGGGGAGGAGCCAGGCATCGGTTTGTTCCCGAGAGGGCGGCTCGAGCCAGCCGACCGCGCCACCCAGCGAGGTGACGCCGTGGATGATCCAGTGCACGCCTACGGACAGCTCATCGGTCGGATTGGGGGGGCTGGTGGGCCCGGTTGGTCCGGTGGGTCCGGTGGGTCCGGTGGGTCCGGTCGGCCAGGTCAAGGTGATTTCGGGGGCCATTGCCGCCAGTTTGCCTGATGCCGTCGAGCACCCGCCGCCGGGGCCCCACCGGTACTTCGAATTTGGAAATCTCCCGCCTTTCGGCGAAAGCCCAGGGTGAAGGGGCCATAAATCGGCCGTTGAGCGCGGACGGACCACCGTATGAGGCGTGACGGGCGGCCCTCAACGATCGAGCGTTACACCCTCCTGCCACCATGGGCCGGGTCATGAGCGATTCGACGAACACCCCATCACCAGGAGGTCATACCGTGCCTGCAACGACTCTTCCCATCGCTGCCGTGCCTGTTGCGACACCGACGCTCGGGGCGCCCGCTCCCGAGCCCTTCACCATCGATTGCGCCGATTGTGCCCACCAGCACACCTCGGTCTGCGATGACTGCGTGGTCAGCTTCATCGTCGGTCGCGAGTGTGACGATGCCGTGGTGATCGACGCCGACGAGGCTCGGGCCGTTCGCCTGCTCGAGCAGGCCGGTCTGGTTCCCGGTAGCCGCCACGTCCGAAAGGTCGGCTAAACCGCGCCATTGCCGGCTCGTGCAAGCATGGTGCGTGCCTCCGCCATCCGCAGAACGGACTCCGGACGTCCCGGAATTGGGGACTCTGGTTGCCGATCTGCATGCACTGGGCAAACGGTCAGGTCTGGCGGCGATGGGCATTGCCGGACCCGAGGAGTTCACCGAGGCCAGAAAGGACCTGGTCGACCGCAAGGCCGCCGGCCTCCATGGGGGCATGCAGTTCACGTACCGAAACCCTGCTCGTTCCACCGATCCCCGTCGGATCCTTCCCGGCGCCCGCGCCCTGGTGGTGGGCGCCTGGGGCTACCGCCGAGCCGACCCCGAAGGACAGAGCCACCCCGAAGGACAGGGGGACCCCGAGCCCCCGCACCACGAGCGTCCCGTGGGCCGGGTGGCCCGATATTCCTGGCAGGATCACTACGCGTCCCTCCGGGCCGCACTGGGCGAGCTGGCCGACCGACTCCGAGCCGACGGATGGCGGGCGCGGGTGGTCTGTGACGACAATGCCCTGGTCGACCGGGCCGCCGCGCACCGGGCGGGTCTCGGGTGGTACGGCAAGAACTCGCTACTGCTGCTGAACGGCCTGGGCTCGTGGTACGTGCTCGGAACGGTGGTGACCGATGCGCCCCTCCCTCTTCCCGACGAAGCTCCCCACATGCACGGTCAGGGCTGTGGATCGTGCACCCGGTGCATGTCGGCCTGCCCGACCGGGGCGATCGTGGCTCCTGGGGTGGTCGACGCCCGTCGGTGTCTGGCCTGGCTGGTCCAGGCGCCCGGTTCGTTCCCGGAGGAATTGCGCAGCGCCCTCGGCGACCGCATCTATGGATGCGACGAATGTCAACAGGTCTGTCCGATCAACCGGTTGACCGATCGTCGCTCCCCGCCGGCGATCGCCGACGACCATGCGGAGCCGACGGTGGATCTGTTGGCGTTGTTGGCCGCGTCCGACGACGAGCTCCTCGAGCGCAACGGGCGGTGGTACATAGCCAAGCGTGATCCTCGGTATCTCCGGCGCAATGCGTTGGTGGCCTTGGGCAATACCGGTAGGGGCGAAGACCCGGCAGTCGAGGCCGCCCTCACGCGAGCTCTCGCCGATCCTGACGCCATGATCCGCGAACACGCGTGCTGGGCCGCCGCGCAATTGGGCCGGTCGGACCTGGCTGGTGCCGCGTGACTCACCTCTTGGTCACCAACGACTTTCCGCCCAAGGTGGGAGGCATCCAGGCTTACCTGTGGGAACTGTGGCGTCGTCTCGACCCGGGCGCCTTTGCCGTGCTCACCGCCTCGTCCAGCCCCGAACAGGAGGTCTTCGATCGCGAACAGGGCGCTCGGGGTGTCCGGATCGAACGGGTCCCCTCGAGGGTCCTGGCGCCGACGCCCGGACTGGTTCGTCGCATCCGCAAGAGCGCGGCACGGGTAGGGGCCGACCTGGTGGTGATCGATCCGGCATTCCCGCTGGGCGTGATCGGGCCTCGATTGGGGATCCCCTACGCCGTCGTGCTCCACGGGGCCGAAGTGGCCGTCCCCGGTCGTCTGCCCATCAGTCGCGAGCTGGTGGCCTACGCCCTCCGCAACAGCGCCCTGGCCATCTCCGCCGGCGGCTATCCCGCGGCCGAGGCGCGGCGAGCGGTGCACAACCACGACATGCCGCCGGTGGTGGAGATACCGCCGGGCGTGGACCTCCAGCGCTTCGTGCCCCTCGCGCCCGATGAGCGGGCCCAGGCTCGGCTCGATCTGGGACTGCCGGTGACCGGTCCGTTGGTGGTGAGCGTCAGTCGCCTTGTTCCCCGCAAGGGAATGGACGTAGTGGTCGATGCGGCGCTACGCCTTCAGCCTTCCTTCCCGGACCTCACCGTGGCCATCGCCGGCCGGGGCCGAGACTCGGAACGGCTCTCGGCGCGGATCGCCGAGACCGGTTCGCCCGCCCGTTTGCTCGGCGCCGTCTCCGATGCCGACGTGCCCCGCCTCGTCGGTGCGGCGGACGTCTTCGTGATGGCATGCCGCAACCGATGGCTCGGACTCGAGCAAGAGGGATTCGGCATCGTCTTCCTCGAAGCGGCGGCGGCGGGCGTGCCCCAGGTGGCCGGGCGCTCAGGCGGCGCCGGTGAGGCTGTGGTCGACGGGGAGACGGGGCTGGTGGTACACCGCCCGGGTGACATCGGCGAAGTGACCATGGCCATCCGGCGCCTGCTCGACGACCCGGTGCTCCGTGACCGCCTGGCTCAGGCGTCTCGGCGTCGGGCCGAGGCATCCTTCGACTACGACCACCTCGCCCCTAGGCTGGCTGCCGCGCTCAAAGACGTGGAAGGCTGAGATTCCCGTGCGCCCGGATGAGCGCAACGTCGAGGAGGAGGGCTGAACGTGGCGGAACAAGCCACCGAGCGAATGGTGGTCGCAGCTACGCCGGAGCGATGCTTCGCCGTAGCCAGCGACATCGACGCGTATCCCACCTGGGCCGGTGACATCAAAGAGGTCACTGTCCACGATCGTGACTCCGAGGGACGACCGTTGCTGGTCACGTTCCGGGCGGCGGCGTTCGGTCGAAGCACCAGCTACACCCTGTCCTACGACTACAGCGAGGCCCCGGCGGTCATCGCCTGGGTACAGACGCGTGGTGACATCACGGCCAAATTGGACGGCCGCTATGTCTTCGCCCCCACCGGCGACGGTGGGACCGAGGTCACGTATCACCTCGAGGTGGAGATGAAGGTGCCGCTTCCCGGCTTCATCAAGATGCGGGCCCAGAGCAGGATCATGTCCATTGCCCTCCGTGACCTGAGAGCGCGGGTCGAGTCAACCAGTTGAAGGTCGGAGTCACCCTTCCCCAGTTCGTCGACCACGGGTCCGTTGCCCTGACCGCGGCGGTCCAGGGCGAGAAGTTGGGCTTGGACGGCTTGTTCTGCTTCGACCACGTGTGGCCCATCGGGCAACGGGGGCGTCCGGCCATTTCCATGCCGCCGCTGCTCGGCGCGGTGGCTGCGGTCACGTCCACGATCCACATCGGATCGCTGGTCGCTCGCATCGGTCTCGTCCCCGATGCGGTCCTGGTCGACACGTTCGTCAGCCTCGAGCAGATCTCAGGAGGACGGTTCATTGCCGGGGTGGGCACCGGCGACAGCCTCAGCCGCCAAGAGAACGATGCCTACGGCGTCCCCTTCGAGTCCGCCGACCGCCGCCGTACCAGCCTCGCCGCGGTGGCGAGGGCGGTTCGGGCCCGAGGAATCCCGACATGGGTGGGAGGTGGCCGCCCGTCGACCACCGACTTGTCCATCGAGGTGGGTGCGGCCGTCAACCTCTGGGAGGAAACGGCGGTGCGGGTGGCGGAACTGACCGGGGCCGGTTACGAGGTCACCTGGGGTGGACCCGTGCGAGGCGACCCGTCGGCCGTTTCCGAGCAGCTACGCCAGCTGGCCGAGGCCGGCGCAACCTGGGCCGTGTGCGTGTGGCCGGAGTCGCTCGAGGCGGTGGCCGAAGGGGCAAACCTGGCCCGTACCAGCTGACGGGCATCCGAGCGGCATCGAAGCGGTCCGGACGACGCCGCGGTGCTCGACGTCATCGTGCCTGTTGGCGCTGGCATGATCTGGCGTCGTCGGGGGGAACAGGGAGCGGCGATAACCTTGGCCGATGGAGTTTCGACGGATCAACGGCCTGCCCCCGTATGTCTTAGCCACCATGAACGACCTGAAGGCTGCCAGCCGGCATGACGGCCACGACGTCATCGATATGGGATTCGGCAACCCCGACCTTCCCTCGCCCGACGTGGCTGTGGAGAAGCTGGCCGAGGCAGTGCGCAATCCACGCAATCACCGGTACTCGGCCAGTCGCGGCATCCCCAAGATCCGTCAGGCCATCTCTGATCTCTACCTCCGCAAGTTCGAAGTGGAGCTCGATCCCGATACCGAGGTGGTCACCACAATCGGGGCCAAGGAGGGACTGTCCCACCTCATGTGGGTCCTCGTCGGCCCGGGGGATACTGCGCTCGTTCCGACTCCCTCGTACCCGATTCACATCTATGCGCCGTTGTTCACCGGTGCGGACGTTCGTCATGTGCGCCTCGACGGGCCCGGGCCCGACCAGGGAAGCCCGTCCGAGAAGTTCTTCGACAATCTCATGGAGGCATGGGAGTCGGCGTGGCCCAAGCCTCGGGTGATCGTCCTGTCCTTCCCGCACAATCCCACCACCGAGTGCGTGGATCTGCCCTGGATGGCTCGGCTGGTCGATTTCGCCCGCGAGCACGAGATCGTCCTGGTCCACGATTTTGCCTACGCCGACATCGCCTTCGACGGCTATACCCCGCCGTCCATCCTGCAGGTGCCGGGAGCCAAGGACGTGGCCGTCGAGTTGTACACCTTGACCAAGTCGTTCTCCATGGCCGGCTGGCGGGTCGGGTTCATGGTGGGCAACGCGGAGATCGTTCAGGCCCTGACCAAGCTGAAGAGCTATCTGGACTACGGAACGTTTCAGCCGATCCAGATCGCCGCCATCGTGGCCATGAACGAAGCTCCCGACTACCCCAAGGTGATCAACGAGTGCTACCAGGGTCGCCGGGATGCCCTGTGTGACGGGCTCAACCGGATCGGTTGGGAGATCACCCGGCCCAAGGGGACCATGTTCGTCTGGGCCCCCATTCCCGAGCCGTACCGGGACATGGGCTCGCTCGAGTTCTCGAAGTTCCTCTTGCAGGAGGGGGACGTGGTCACATCACCAGGTCTGGGCTTCGGCCAGGGCGGCGATGGGCATGTGCGGTTCGCGCTCATAGAGAACGAGCAACGGATCGGCCAAGGGATACGCGGGCTCCGCAAGGCGCTCACCCGGTTGCACTAGAGGGCTTGTACCGGGCTCCTCCGGTGTCCGGAGCTAGATCATCAGCCGGCGATCCGACCCTCCACGGTGCCCCTGTTGTCACCGGCCAGGAAACCCGGCGGCAAAAGGCGATCGCCGCTTCAGCCACCCGGTCGGGGTCATCGCCACCTTCGAGCATGAGGACCCGGGCCAGATGCGAGGTCACCCCCAAGATGGCCGTAGTCAGGACGACGGGGTCCTCCCGGCGGAGCAGCCCGGCCGTGATCCCAGCGGTGACGTGGGGCAACGCATCGGCGACCACCTGTTGCTCGCCCTGGCGGATCAGGGGAGCGAAGCGCTCCTCGGTGCGGGCGAACTCCATGAGCATGAAGAGGTGGCGATTGTCGCCGAGCCAACCGATGGCGGCTCGGATCCCCTGTTCGATGCGCCGGGCCGGATCATGCTGGTCGGCAATCGCCTCCCGCTGGGCCAGGCGTAGCCCGAGCTGGGCATCGGACAGGATCTGGCGGAAGAGCTCGTCCTTCGAATCGAAGTACCAGTAGAAGACCCCCTTGCCTACGCCCATCCCGTCGACGATGTCGGTTACCGACGTGGGGTGGTAGCCCTGGGCGGCGAACCGATGGGCGGCGAAGTCGATCAGGTCACTCCGGCGCTGGGTGCCTTTGGGCGTGTGGCGGCGAGTCACCGAAATGACGCTACGGGCGCCCCTGTCACCCGGTCAATCGAACCAGTACGGAGCGGCGTTTCCCCGGTGCGAGTGCAAGCCCACACGAGCAGAGATACCGTTGAGCCCATGGCTTATTGGATCTTGAAAGTGATCCTCACGCCGGTGTTCTACGTCCTGTGGCGGGTCAAGGTGGAGGGCCGAGAGCACGTGCCTCGGCGCGGCCCGGTGGTGCTGGCGGCCAACCATCAATCGTTCTGCGACTCGTTCTTCCTCCCTCTGGTGCTGCGACGACGGGTCACCTACGTGGCCAAGGCCGAGTACTTCGAGAGCTGGCACACGTCGTGGTTCTTCAGAGCGGCCGGCCAGATTCCGATGAACCGAGGTGGTGGCGACGCGTCCCAGCGGGCGTTGGACACGGCCAGGGATATCCTCAACGGTGGATCCATCCTCGGGAACTACCCGGAGGGGACCAGGGCCCCCGACCAGCGGCTCCACAAGGGCCATACCGGCGTGGCCCGGTTGGCTCTGGGTTGCGGCGTCCCGGTGATCCCCGTCGGCCTGGTCGGCACCCGTGGGATACAGCCTCCCGGCCGTCGGCTGATGCGGCCGTTCCATGCCGTGACCATCCGCTTCGGGCCACCGCTCGATGTGGGGACGGGTCGTGCCGAGCCGCCCAACTACGAGCGACTCGAGCCCGAACGGCTCAAGCACCAACGGCTCAAGCACCAACGGCTCGATCCCGAACGGCTCCAACCCCGAGGGAACGCCCGAACCGGATCGCCTGCAGAGGCGACCGATGAGCTCATGCGAGCCATCGCCAACCTCTCGGGTCAGGAGTACATCGATCAATACGCCCAGCGGGCGCCTGCCTGTAACGGTCCGGAAACGGCTCGTTCATACTGAGCGCCTAGCGTGTTGATGTGGCCAATTATTTGATCCGGGTTCATCTCCCGGACCGGCCGGGGGCGTTGGGTGCGGTAGCCAGCCGGATCGGTGCTGTCGGCGGAGACGTCGTTTCTATTGACATACTCCAGCGGGACCAGGGGCTGGTGATCGACGACTTCGGCGTAGAGCTGGGCGGCGAGGACCTGGCGGAGCTGCTGCGGTCGGAGATCCTCGAAGTGGACGGGGTGATGGTCGAGGCGTTGCGCCTCATCGACGGACCCGTCCCCGACCGCCATGCCGAGATCCTCGACATTGCTACATCCTTGTTTCAGCAGACCTCGCCCACCGGTGTGCTCGAGTACCTGACCGATCGTGCTTGTGAGAGCGTGAACGCTTCCTTCGCCGCCGCGCTCGATCCGCTGGCCCCCTGGCCGACGGCGGTGGCCGGTGATGTCCCATCCGACGACGAGCTCCGGGATCTCGCCGTCAAGCTCCAGGCCGCAGAGGACGCGGGCAAGAGGCCTGAGGTTGGTGCCGACTCTGCTCGCCTTCCGATGGCCGGTGCGGTCTTGGTCGTCGGACGTCCGGACTCGCCCTTTCGAACGCGGGAGCGGACGCGCATCGCGACCATGGCCGAGCTGGCCGACCATCGATGGCGAGAGTTGACGTCACGGTCGAACGTGGGTTGATTCGAGAGCGTGGGTTGACCAGGGAGGTGCCGCCCCTCAGGGGAGGGCCCAACCGCGTGCTCGGTCGACAGCCCGTGACCATCCGGCGTGTCGCCGGTCGGCCTCGTCCCGGGTGACAGCAGGCCCGAAGGTGGCGTCTTGGCGCCACAGCCCGACCAGTTCGTCCCACGACCCCCAGACGCCCTCGGCCAGACCGGCCAAGGTGGCCGCGCCCAGTGCGGTGGTCTCGGTCACCGTGGGCCTTGCCACCGGGACATCGGACTGATCGGCCTGCAGCTGTAACAACAGGTCCATGACCGAGGCCCCCCCGTCGACCCGCAACTCGATCACCGGGCGACCCACCCCCGAGGCCATGGCGTTGAGCACATCCCGGACTTGGAAGCTGATCGCCTCGACCACGGCCCGGGCCAGGTGAGCCCGGCCGGTCCCTCGGGTCAGCCCGACGATGGCGCCTCGGGCGTAGGGGTCCCAGTGGGGACTGCCGAGACCGGTGAACGCCGGCACCACGTAGACACCCTCGGTGTCGTCGATGGTTGCCGCCAACGGCTCGAGCGCGGCGGCCCCGTCGATGATGCCCAGGCCGTCGCGCAGCCACTGCACGGCGGCGCCGGACACGAACACCGATCCCTCGAGGGCGTAGGCCACCGGCGAACCGGCCCCGGCCGCGGTGCCCAGGTCCCACGCCAAGGTGGTGAGCAGACCGTCGACGGGGGGAGGACAATTGTCGCCCACGTTCATGAGCACGAAGCTCCCGGTTCCGTAGGTGGCCTTGGCCATCCCCGGCTCGAAGCAGACCTGTCCGAACAGGGCGGCGTGCTGGTCACCGGCCACGCCGCTGATGGGTACGCCGGCCAGCTGGGAGTCGCCGCCCACGGCGTCGGCCGTTACCGCGGCGAACCGCCCACACGAGGGTCGCACCTCGGGCAGGTTGGCCTGGGGGAGGGCGAAGACCTCGCACAGCTCGTCGGACCACCGGCGGTCCACGATGTCGTAGAGCAGGGTGCGGCTGGCATTGGTGGCGTCGGTGGCGAACAACCCACTGGTCACCGCGCCGGTCAGGTTCCACAGCACCCAGGCATCGACCGTCCCCAGGGCCAGATCGGCGGAGCGCTCGACCCCCCCGTGCTGGAGCAGCCAGCGCATCTTGGTGGCCGAGAAGTAGGGGTCGATGACCAGGCCGGTTCGTTCCCGGACGAGCGGCAGGTGACCGGCCTCGACCAGCGCGTCACAGTCGGCCGCGGTGCGGCTGTCTTGCCAGACGATGGCCCGGTGCAACGGGTGACCGGTTCGCCGGTCCCAGGCGACCACCGTCTCTCGTTGGTTGGTGATGCCGATGGCGGCGGGGACCCGGCCGGCGTCGGCCAGGCGACCGGCCACGTCGCCGAGGGTGGCAGCCACGCTGGCCCAGATCTCCATGGGGTCGTGCTCGACCCAGCCGGGTCGGGGAAAGTACTGGGTGAGCTCCCGGTAGGCCAGGTCGACGACCGAACCACGATGGTCGATGACCACAGAGCGCACGCCGGTGGTGCCCGCATCGATGGCGACCACGACGGGGGAACGAGGGCTGGACCCGGGCACCTTTGGACTGTAGCGACGGACGGCAGTGGCGGCGAGGGGCCAGGTGCTTGCGCCCGGTGCTCGACCCGGTACTCGCCTGCTGGTGCTCGCGCCCAGCTAAATATTGACAGTTTTTCGCGAACCACCGCCGAGCAGGGGCGACGGAGACCGGATCAGGTCAAAACGGGCAAGAAAACATTGACAGGGGTGTAACTACGCTGCTGTAATGAACCCCACTATCTCGTGGCCTGGGGGAGGTCGAACCACAACATGTTGTGGTATCGACGTCTACCCATGGCGGTAATCTCCAATGAGGGGCACGAACATCAAGCGGCGGGACCGGGTGCCGGCTTCGTCGACCGTGTGACAGAGGAATGAGGTACACCACATGGCAATCGCTCCGCAACGGACCGGGATCGGCATCCGCCGCCATTTCTCCACGGCTGGTGTCCACCCGTACGACAGCGTGGCGTGGGAACGCCGTGACGCCCGGATCACCAACTACCGGGACGGTACCGTCGCCTTCGAGCAGCTGGGGGTGGAGGTGCCCGAGTCCTGGAGCCTCAACGCCACCAACATCCTGGCCCAGAAGTACTTCCGGGGGACCCCGGGAACCCCGGAGCGGGAGTGGTCGCTGAAGCAGGTGGCCGACCGGGTGGTCGACACCATCACGGCGTGGGGCACCAAGGACGGGTACTTCGTCGATGACGAAGAGTCCGACATCTTCCAGGCGGAGCTGAAGCACCTCATCATCCACCAGATGGCCGCGTTCAACTCGCCGGTGTGGTTCAACATCGGGGTCGCCGGTGTCCCGCAACAGGGCTCAGCATGCTTCATCCTGGCGGTGGAGGACAACATGGACTCCATCCTCAACTGGTACACCGAGGAAGGGGTGATCTTCAAGGGCGGCTCCGGCGCGGGGGTGAACCTGTCGCGGATCCGTTCCTCCCACGAGTACCTCAAGGGCGGCGGCACCGCATCGGGCCCGGTGAGCTTCATGCGGGGGGCGGACTCCTCGGCCGGCACCATCAAGTCCGGGGGCAAGACCCGGCGTGCGGCCAAGATGGTCATCCTCGACGTAGACCATCCCGACATCGAGGACTTCATCTGGTGCAAGGCCATCGAGGAGCGCAAGGCCCGCGTCCTGCGCGACGCCGGCTTCGACATGGACCTCGACGGCAAGGACTCGATCAGCCTGCAGTACCAGAACGCCAACAACTCGGTGCGGGTCACCGACGACTTCATGGAAGCCGTGGTGGACGGCCGGGAGTGGCCGCTCACGGCGCGTGGAGACGGGGCCGTGGTGCGCACCGTGCCGGCGCGGGATCTCTTCCGCCAGCTGGCCAAGGCCGCATGGGAGTGCGCCGACCCCGGCATGCAGTTCGACACCACCATCAACAAGTGGCACACGGCGTCGAACACCGGTCGGATCAACGGGTCCAACCCGTGCTCGGAGTACATGCACCTCGACAACTCGGCCTGCAACCTGGCCAGCCTCAACCTGATGGAGTACCTGAACGACGACGACTCGTTCGACGTCGACGGGTTCAAGGCCGCGGTAGAGGTCATCTTCACCGCCCAGGAGATCATCGTCGGCAACGCCGACTACCCGACGGACAAGATCGCCGAGAACTCGAGGTTGTTCCGCGAGCTGGGCATCGGGTACGCCAACCTGGGCGCCTTGCTCATGGCCCAGGGCCTTCCCTACGACTCCGACGAGGGTCGAGCATGGGCCGGAGCGATCACCGCGCTGATGACCGGACACGCCTATGCCACCTCGGCCCGTACCGCCGCCCGCATGGGGCCGTTCGCCGGCTACCACGAGAACGTGGGGCCGATGCTCAACGTGTTGCGGATGCACCGGGACGCGGTGGCGGCCATCGACGAGGAGCAGGTGCCCACCGATCTGTTGTCGGCCGCCCAGGAGGCGTGGGACTCGGCCGTGGACCTGGGCGACCAGTACGGGGTGCGCAACTCGCAGGCCAGCGTGCTCGCTCCCACCGGGACCATCGGTCTGTTGATGGACTGTGACACCACCGGGGTGGAGCCGGACCTAGGACTGGTGAAGACCAAGAAGTTGGTGGGCGGCGGGACCATGTCGATCGTCAACCAGACGGTGCCCCGGGCCCTCAAGCAGATGGGGTATTCGCCCGACCAGGTGAGCGAGATCATCGCCTACATTGACGAACACAAGTCCATCGTGGGCGCCCCGTACCTGTCGGCCGAGCACCTGGGCGTCTTTGCCTGTTCGATGGGTGACAACACCATCCACTACCTCGGTCACGTCCGCATGATGGGGGCGGTGCAGCCCTTCATCTCCGGCGCCATCTCCAAGACGGTGAACCTGCCCGAGGACGTCAGCGTCGAGGACGTGGAGCAACTCCACATCGATGCCTGGCAGATGGGGATCAAGGCTGTCGCTGTGTACCGGGACAACTGCAAGGTGGGCCAGCCCTTGTCCACGACCAAGAAGGCTGGGGCAGACGACGCCCCGGCCGGGTCGGAGGCCGAGGCCCACGCCCGTGAGCTGGCCGACAAGATCGCCGGTCTCGAAGCTGCTTTGGTCCACGAACAGCAGCGGGTCGGCGAGACCCTGGTGGTCGGTGCGGTGCGCGAGCGCCTGCCCCGGCGGCGGAAGTCGAGCACGTTCGCCTTCCGGGTGGCGGACTGCGAGGGCTACGTCACCGTCGGCGAGTACGAGGACGGCCGTCCCGGCGAGGTGTTCATGAAGGTGTCGAAGCAGGGGTCGACCCTGGCCGGCATCATGGACGCCTTCTCTATCTCGGTCAGCCTGGGCCTGCAGCACGGCGTCCCCCTGGCCACCTACGTGCGCAAGTACACCAACATGCGCTTCGAGCCGGCGGGAATCACCGACGACGTCGATCTGCGCATCGCCACCAGCCTGGTCGACTACATCTTCCGGCGGTTGGCCCTGGACTACCTTTCGGTCGACGAGCGGTCCGAGCTCGGCGTGCTGTCCACGTCCGAGCGTATGCAGCCCACGCTGCCTGGCGTCGAGGAGACGGCCACCGAGTCACACGGAGTGGTCGAGGACAGCTCGGTCGACCCGGTCACGGCCACGGTGGTGGAGTCGAGCGCCCCCGCAACCACCCAGATCGCCCATCCCTCGCTGATGTCGAATCAGGACGGGCCCATCTCCCGGGCCGAGCCACGCGACGCGCCCTACTGCTATCAGTGCGGCAACGCCATGCAACGGGCGGGCTCGTGCTACGTGTGCGGCAGCTGCGGGACGACCAGCGGCTGTTCGTAGAATCAACCGGCCGCCGGCGGGGTGACTGGCCCCCGCCGGCGCTACAGGGCAGCGAGTTGCTTCAAACCGAGCAGGTCGAGGGCGATCACCGGCACGACCGTCGCGGTGGCTTTGGCCACGCCGCGACGCCCGATCAGCTTTGTGCTGGCCAAGCCGAACACGAAGTCGAGAGCGTCGCTCACTAGCCCGGCTCGGACCCAGCGCTGGAGATCGGCCGGGTTGCCTGACCGTTCGGCCGCCAGTGTCCCCAGTCCGAGGGCCAGGTCCCGGACACCGACAGTCCGAGCGAAGAGAACGAGGGTGCCTGACGACTCGTCTTCGACGAAGCGGTCTACGAACGTCCCCGGAGCGGTGGCCAGCACCAACCCCACGCCCACCCGGACCCACCCCGCTGCCCCCGAAGCGCTCAATCGCACGCGGCGATCCTAGTTGGGGCCGCCAACGGAGCGGGCCCTCATGACCACCCGCCCGTTGGACAGCGACACCTTCTCGGATCGAAGCAACCGAGCCTGCTCGCGCTCGTTGCCCGGTACCAGGCGGCCCGTGCTGGTCACCACCCGCCACCACGGGAGACCGGTACCGCCGCGGGACAAGAAGGTGCCGACAGCTCGGGCCGCCCCGGCGTGCCCCGCCTCGAGCGCCACCTCGCCATAGGTCATCACCGTTCCGGGACTGATCCGCCTCAAGACGCGGCGCACGTCGTCTTCGAACTCCTCGGCGGCCATCGACCGTCCAGCCATTGCTGCGCTCAGGCGTCCGCCGCCGACCCGGCGGCGGCGAGCGCGGACTCGATGCAGCGGACCAGTTCCCGGGCTGATTCGGCGCTCAACTCCACTGCCACCCTGGCTCCGGGGCCGGCCGTGTTGTCCACGAAGTCGATGTTGAGCGTGTGCTCGTAGGGTGCGTGGAAGGGATGGTCGAAGTAGACGGTTGCCGCATTCAGGCGGAACCACCCCTCCGGTCCTTTTCCGCTGCCGGCAATGTCTGTCTTCTCAGTGACGTAGGAACACATCGGATCCTCCTCAGGATGCCAGGTAGCGGTCGAACCAGGTCCAGATCCGTTGCCAACCATCGGTGGCCGCCTCGGGCCGGTACATGGTTCGGTCGGAGGCGAAGAAGCCGTGTCCGGCACCCTCGTAGCTGTGGAACTCGTAGGTCTTGCCGTGCTCTTTCAGCGCCGCTTCAATCTCGACCACCTGCTCAGGTGACGGAGCCTGGTCATCGGCCCCGAACAGCCCGAGGAGCGGGCAGGACAGATCACCGGTGAGTCCGACGACCGGTTCCATCTTCACCGGAAATCCCTCCGGAGTGGAACCCACCACGAAGGCCCCGTAGCAGTCGACGGCGGCGTCGAAGGGCAGACGGCAAGCGCTCAGGTAGGTCTGTCGACCCCCGGAGCAGTAGCCGATCACGCCGACCTTGCCGTTGGCGTTGACGAGCGAGAGCAAGAAGCGGCGACTGCCGTCCACGTCGCCCACCACCCGGTCGTCAGGTGCACCTCCGGCCGCTCGAGCAGCAGCAGCGGCATCGTCGGGACTGGCGTCGGGGCCCTCACGATAGAAGAGGTTGGGACAGATGGCGGAGTATCCCTTGGTGGCAAACCGGCGCGTGATCTCCTTGGTTGCCTCGTCCCATCCCGGCATGTGGTGGATGACCACGACTCCCGGATAGGGCCCCGGACCCAGGGGGCGAGCGAAGTAGGCGCCGATCTCGTCGCCTCCGTGTCCGGCGATTGTGATGGTCTCGGCCATGATCGCGTCATACATGCTGTGCTCCTCTCGCTGACGTAAACGTCAGGGTATAGCCAATCGGACGGCCCGAGACTTGTACTGCCTCGAGTCCTCGTACTACGTGGTCACCGGTTCAGGTTCGTCGTCGGGAACCGTCTTTGGGGCTCGGAACCTGTGGCTGCCTGAGTGGCGAGAGATGCCGGTGAACAGCGCCAGGATGGCCGACAGCAGCATGAGGGACCCGGCGGCCAGGAGGGACAGGTCGAGGCCGTGGGAAAAGGCCCCGTATGCCGCGCTGACGACCTTGTTGATGATCGATTGGATCGAGGCGTTCCCATGAGCGGCGTGGGCGGCCTGTGACCCGATGGAGCCCGTCGTGACCGCGGCAATGACCTGGGATTGGAACGAGTGGGGTATGCCGATGGCGGTCAGCCGCTTAATCAGGTTGACGGTCAACTGCCCGTTGACGATTGAACCGAGGATGGCCACGCCGGCCACCGCTCCGAGCTCTCGACTGGTGTTGGTCGCCGATGCCGCCATACCGGAGTGCTCGCTGGGCACCGAGGACAGAGCCGACGAGGTAACCGGAACGATGGCGATACCGAAGCCGATGCCGGCGATGGCCAGCGTCCAGCCGACGGTTGACAACCCTGCCTGCGGGGTGATCACCAGATCGGTGAGCAAGATGCCGACGCCCGCTATCAGGCAACCGATCGCCATGGGGATCTTGGCCCCCCACGCTGCCACCCATCTTCCGGTCAGCAACGAGGCAATGACCATGCCCGCGGTCAGCGGGAGGAAGTCGAGGGCCAGGCCGTACGGCGACTGGGAACCCACCACCTCCAAGTACAGGGCTACGAAGAAGAAAATGGAGAAGATGCCGAAGTACGTGGTGAAGGCCACGGTGTTGGCGCCGGCGAATGCCGGCCGACGGAAGAGCTTGACGTCGAGTACGGGGTTCTGCGCCCGTCGCTCGACCAGTACGAACGCAATGGCGGTGAGCACGGCGAAACCGTAGAGGGCCAGGATCCACTCCGCCCGATAGCCGGCCGTCTCTCCGGAAATGGTGGCGAAGGTGGCGGTCCCCAAGGCCAGGGCGCCAAGCACGAACCCAGGGATGTCGAGGCGGGCCCGGACGGGATCGGAATTCTCTGGGAGCACGATGGCGGCAGCAACGAAGGCCAGCACCCCGAAGAAGACATTGAACCAGAACACGGCGTGCCACGACCACAGCCCGACCAGGACTCCACCGATTACCGGACCGAGGGCCAAGGCGAGGCCCGAGACCGCCGCCCAGATGCCCAGGGCCCGAGCACGGGCCTCACGTTCCGGATAGAGATGGCGAATCATCGAAAGCGTGCCCGGTTCCGACGCCGCCGCGCCGATGCCCATGACCACTCGACCGGCTATCAGGGTCGCGGTGCTGTCGGCCACCGCGGCGATCACCGACCCGGCGCAGAAGATAACCACACCGATAAGCATCATCTTCTTGCGGCCGTAGAGGTCTCCGAGTGTGCCGCACATGAGCATGAGGCTGGCGAAAGCGAGGGCATACCCGCTCACGACCCATTGCAGTTGACTAACGCCAGCGTGCAGGTTCGACTGCACGTTGGACAGTGTGGCGCTGATGATCGTGTTGTCCAAAAAGGTCAAGAAGAGGACGAAACACAGGACGGCCATGCCGAAATGAACCTTGATCCCGTTCGGGCTTCGTGCCGTGGACGTCGCGCTCGAGATCTGCGTCGTTTCAGACATGGTCACCAATGGTGTCGAGGACCCGCGCCCAGGCCCCACACCGCTTTTCCCGCCGTTGCTTGATCATCGTTCTTCGATCATCCTCGTTTCCTGACCACCCGATCAGCCAACACCGGCTCGACTGGTGGCATTCCGATTTTCCTTTCGGATGGCGTTGACCAACTGACGTCTGGACATCGACGATCGACCCGGGATGTCGAGCCGACGAGCCAGTTCATAGAGGTTGCGCTTTGACGCGTTGGTGTCGACGCCGTCAGTGGCATTGTGGGGTCGCTTACCCCGAGCCGTCGCTTTGGCCCGAGCCGAGCCGCCACCACGAGCGACCCCGGAGATGCGCCCGCCCCGCACTGGGCCGGAAGCGGGACCAGACCGCCGGCGAGATTCACCACTGGGCTTGGGTTCCCAATGATCTCCGACCTTTTCGAACTTGTGCTTCAAGGCGGCATAAGCCGTCTGACTGGCTCGGCGGCCGACCCCGTACTCCTCGACGGCGGCATCGCGGGCTTTGGCAAAGGTCTCTTGTGCCTTTCGTGGTGACCGTTGCAACGTAGACGGCAATTCCGCCGTCTGTACGGTCCCGTCCCTGGTCATCGGCATGATCAACCCCTTCCATTGGACTTGGCTGAGGGCGCGGCTTGGCGCGGCTGAGCGTGTTCTCCCCGCTTCTCTACCCAGATCCGCTTCAGACGTACCGTTGAGCCGGCGTCGCTGTGTGGATCGGACCGGGCGTTTTGAGTCGTGGTCCTACCGGCACATGTCGTGGTCCTACCGGCACATGGACAAGGTTTGGCCGAGCCTTTGGCGAGCCTTCGGCCGACCTTGGCCGAGCCCTGGCCGCATAACTAATTTTGAAGAATTTCCCGCCTTTCGGCGAATTGAAAGTCGGAATGAGCGCCGGGATCTTTCGATTCGCCCAAACGCGGGAGATCTTGGAAATTCAATGTGGCCGAGAGGCTCGTGTCGCCGAGGCCGAGAGCCTCCGTGTGGCCCAGGCCGAGAGGCCAGCGCAAGAACGCCGGACGTCCACGGCCTCTCCGAGTACGGTGAACACGTGAGCGAACCGACACATCACGTGATCCAAGACATCGGGCCCGACGAAGCGGTGGACCTGGTCGACGCCGGAGCCATGCTGCTCGACGTACGGGAGGACGAGGAGTGGGTAGCCGGCCACTCGCCGCAGGCGATACATGTGGCCATGGGGGAGATCGAGAACCGATCATCCGAGCTTCCTGAGGATCGAACGGTGGTCTGCGTGTGCCGGGTTGGCGGACGATCGGGCGCTGTGGCCAAGGCTCTCGTCGCTGCCGGCTATGACGTACGCAACCTGGACGGAGGCATGCTCGCGTGGGCCGCCGCCGGCTTTCCGGTGGTCACCGATAATGGTGACCCCGGCGAGGTTGTCTGAGCCGCATCGGAGCTCAGCGAGCAGTGGCGTTCGAGTTGTCCCTATGACGGTCTACGTCGATGACTGGCGACAGCGTGCTCGGCTCGGACACGTCGACGCTCAATGGTCCCACCTCATCGCCGACACTGACGATGAGCTCCATCGATTTGCCGAGCAGTTGGGGATGAAACAGGCGTGGTTCCAAACCGACCCTCGCCGTCCCTACCGCTCCCATTACGACGTGACCGAAGCCTTGCGTCGCCAAGCGATTTCGCTCGGAGCCGTTCCCATTACGTGGCGAGACATCGGACGGATGATGCGAGTACGCCGGCAGAAGCAACCGTAGTTACCAGCTGGATCGTGTCTCGCAGTCGTGCATACTGACCCGGTGCCCCGGACGACCCATCTCGACCCGCGAACCCCTGTCTTGGTCGGTGTGGGGGTGGCTTCGGATGAGGTGGAGCCCGCCGAGCTGATGGCCAGAGCAGTGGTGGCCGCCGCCCATGATGCGGGGTCGACCAGTGTCTTGGGCGCCATCGATCGGATGGCTGTGCCCCAGGGGAACTGGGCCTATCCAGACCCGGCCCGTCTGGTTGCCGATCGGGTCGGCGCCGCCGAGTGCCGCACCCACCTTGTGGAACTCGGAATCCCCCAACAATCGCTGATAAACGAGGCCCTCGCTGCCATCCTCGGGGGAGACTCAGACGTCGCTGTCATCGTCGGGGGAGAGGCGAAGCGCCGGTCGCAGCGGGCGGAGCGAAGCGGGCAGGCGGCGGACGAGACACCCCAGGTCGGGGTGGTGCCGGACGTGTTTCATCCGCGTCGCGGTGCGCTGTTGGAGCCGGTGGAGATGACCACTGGCCTGTGGGACCCGGTGCAGCAGTACGCCATGATCGACAACGCACTGCGAAGGGCTGAAGGGCGGAGCCTGGACGAGCACCGGGACGAGATCGCCGAGCTGTGGGCTCGCTTCAACCGGGTAGCTGTGAAATCCCCACGCCGCCTTTCCCGCTCCTATGTCTGCGTCGGAGATCGACACCCCCTCCAGGCACAATCGACCCTTGGCCTTCCCGTACAACAAGTGGCACTCCACCCAGTGGACCGTGGATCAGGCGGCGTCGTTGCTGGTGTGCTCGGTAGGCGCGGCGCGGCGCTTCGGGATCGCCGCCGATCGTCGGTGTTTCCCCTGGTGGGGGTCGAATCGAGCGACGCGGTGTCGCTGCTCCGGCGAGTCGCTCCACATACCTGGCCGGCCATGAATCTGCTTGGTGCCCGTGCCGCTGAACGCATCGGACGACCGGTGGCCGACGTCGACTTTGCCGAGCTCTACAGCTGTTTTCCGGCCGCAGTCCGAGTACAGCAACGAGCGCTGGGGTTCGGGCCGGAAACGACTCCTACCGTGACCGGCGGGATGGCGTTCGCCGGCGGTCCGTTCAACAACTTCGTCTACCAGGCCACTGCGGCGATGGTCGAGAAGCTTCGGGCGTCGCCCAGCTCACTGGGCATGGTGACCACGGTGAGCGGCCTGCTCGACCAAGCCCGGCATCGGCGTTTGGACCACCGAGCCCGACGACCAGCCGCCATTGATTGCGGACTTGGCCGACGAGGCCGCGGCGGCCACCGAAACGGTCGAAGTAAACGAGACGTTGGAGGAGTTCTCCGGAGAGGCCTCGGTCGTGACCTACACGGTGATCTTCGAGGGCGGGGAACCGCACCGGACGGTGGTGATTGGTCTGACACCGTCGGGCCGCCGGTGCGTGGCGTTCGCCGATGATCCGGACCTCGCCCGTCATGCCGTTTCCAACGAGCTGGGGGGAACAGACGGTCCTGGTCCGGTCGGGCGCGTTCACACTCACCTGACCGATCGAGCAGCGGCGGTCACCGCCATCGCCAGGATCATTACAGTGGGGCCATGGCCATCGACCTTGCCGCCGCGCTCGCCTTCGTACGTGAGCACAATCGGGGAGCGCTCGTCACTCTCCGGCGAGACGGGCGTCCGCAGATCTCGAACATCCTCTACGTTCCCGGCGAGGACGACGTCATTCGCATTTCGGTCACCGACTCCCGGGCCAGACGAAGAACCTGCGCCGTGACCCGCGGGCATCGCTTCACGTGACCAGGGATGACTACTTCGCCTATGTCGTGCTCGAGGGAACGGTGGCGTTGTCGCCGGTGGCCGAGGCGCCGAACGACGCGACCGTCGACTCATTGGTGGAGATGTACCGTGCGGCACCGGCGAGCATCCCGATTGGGACGAATTCCGCCAGGCCATGGTCGATGAGGGACAGTGCTGGCTCAGCTCCAGGTGGAACGCGGGTACGGGATGCTCGGTGCGCCGTAGCCCGCGGGTATGGCCGGACCGGAAACGGTGAGAGCGAGGCTCACAGCATGGCCGATCGTCAGCAGCACGAGACCGAGCAGGTTGTCGGTGAGGGCAGCCCGGCCGCACCGGCAGACCCCGATTGGGAGCACCTGCAATCGGCGGTCGACGAGGCCGAGGTCCAGTCCTTTCCGGCCAGCGATCCCCAATCGTCGTGGGCCGGCTCTGATCGAGGAAGCATCCCCTGGTGGGATGAGGAGCAGCAGCGACGAGCGCAATGAAGGGTGACGGTGCTGCGCCTCCCGTCCGGGGCACGCGGATCCTGCTGTTCGTGACCGCGGACGTAGCTGTTTGATGGGCCTGCTCGATGGCGCTCGGGCGGTCGTAACCGGGGCTGGGTCTGGGATCGGCCGGGCGACCTGTGTGCAGTTCGCAGCCGAGGGGGCACAGGTGGTGGCCCTCGATATTGATGCTGATTCAGCTCGAGCGGTGGCCCGCGAGACGGGCGGCGAACCCGCAGTCGCCGACGTGACCGACCGCAAGGCACTCGACGCAGCCATACAACGAGCAGCCGACGTGCTCGGCGGTCTCAGCATTTTGGTCAACAACGCCGGGGTGGGGGCCATGAATCCTCTCCACCGGTACAAAGACACCGAGTACGACGCCGTCGTCGATGCCAGTCTGCGCGGAACGTTCAACGGAATCGGGGCGGTGGCGCCGCTCATGGTGGCCGGAGGCGGGGGCTCGATCGTCAATGTTGCGTCGGTGAGCGGGATGCGTCCCACCCGCGGCGAAGCGCCGTACTCGGCCGCCAAGGCCGGTGTGATCGCGCTCCACCCAATCTGGTGCCCTCGAGTACACGCCGACGGTCAGGGTGAACTGTGTTTCACCGGGTCTCATCGAGACGCCGCTGACCGCCGCCCTCATGCACGACGAGGAGGCGCGCCGCGTTTTCGACCGCAACACGCCACTGGGCCGGGTCGGCACCGCGACCGACGTCGCCACTGTCATCGTCTTTCTCTGCTCGGATCTGGCCGCCTACATCACCGGCGTGAACCTTCCGGTCGAGGGGGGCAGCCTCCTGGCCAGTGCGCAGATGGACTCGACGCTCTCGGCCATCCTCGCCCTGTTCGACTGAGGGCACTGCCCGGTTCGACCTGGAAGGCCCACTGCGGCTGAAGCCAGTGTGGTTTCCTCCGGCCGCTTCAACCAGTGGAAGTACGGACGGGCAAGGATCACTGAACATTCCGCATCCCCAGGAGTACGCTTCCGCGCATGAGCGACACGCAGCAGGGGGCGGGCTGGTGGCAGGCGTCGGACGGAAAGTGGTACGCGCGGAGTTGCACCCGAACTATGTGGCGACGACGACCCCGCCGACGTCGGGAGCTGCTCCGCCCGCGGATGTGCCGGCGCCTGCCTATTCTGCGCCCGGACCCGGCTACGCCCCGCCCACGCAGGGCACTGCCCCACCGGCGGCGCCTCCTCCGGGTGGGTATGCCTACGGTCCCGGTGGCTACCAGCCCGGCCTTCCTTCGGCCAAGTACAGCGGTCTGGCCATTGCGTCGTTGGTGCTGTCGATCATCTGGCTCGGTGGCATCGGCGCCATCCTGGCCGTCATCTTCGCCATCATTGCGTTGCGACAGATCGCTGCAGCTAACGGCCGCCTCCGGGCAGGGGCCTGTCGATCGCCGGTCTGGTCATCGGCATCATTGGCATCGTGGGTGCGGCCCTCACGTGGGCTGTGGTGGCATGGGTGGGTACGAACGCGCATCACGTGACCGTGCCCGTCGGGCGCACTGTCAACGTCAGCGATTCCTTCAGTTTGGGTATCTCGACCATGCAGATCCGCTCGGTGCACCGAGTCGATGTGGCATCCGGGTCGACGGCCGGGAACTACGTGGTGGCCAACGTGCAGATCTCCGCGGGGAACAGTGGTTCCAAGACGGGCGTGTTCGACGGGTTGTTCTTCCTCAACACGGGCAACGGTAACTCGGTCAGCGGTTCCACCTCGGCGCAGCAAACTCCGGATATCGGCAGTGTCTCCGTCCCTTCCAACACTTGTAGAAGCGGGAACGTGACCTTCAAGGTTGGCTCTGCCACAACCAATGCCCAATCGATCGACTACCACGGCTTTTTGCCTTCCACCTACACGTGGACGATTCCGAGCGGTTTCTGATCGCCGGAACCAGTCTCAAGCCGCCTCGGCCAGCGAGGCGGCAGCGCGAAGGTGGTTGGTCAGATCGTTCAAGCTCGACCGACCGTTCAGGCCACTGGTCGACGGCATAACGTAGACGGGTCGATCGCCGAGAGACCGCGGCTGCACGCCGGCAGTGGCGGCCCGGTCGACGACCGCTCGCCATCCGGCCAACCCCACGAAGCACACCGCTCCCGGCTGCAGCCATCGGACCAATCGGTCGACCCGGGACAAGCCGTCCCGGTACTCGCCGGTATCGAGCTCGGCTGCGGTCCGAGTGGCCCGCTTCACCAGATCGGTGAGCCCGATGCCTGACGTGGTGAGGGCGCCGACTGGATCACGGTCACGCTCCACCAGGCCGGCGCCCACCGCTGCCGGCCAGAACCGGTTTCCCGGTCGGGCGAACGGTACCCCGGCGTCGGCGGAGTACACGCTGGGGTTCAGGCCGCACACCAGCAGGCCCATTCCCTGACCGACGGTGTCGGCCAGCGTTCGGGCCCGCGTCGCCCGCAACCGCACCTCGTCCCCCGAGATCGACACCGAACCGGGCTCGACCTCGAACCCGGCGCCGGTGACCACGTCGGCCAAGGACTCGGGTTGCCATCCGGCGAAGAACCGTCCGCCGACGTCGTCATCGGGCAGATCGCTGCCCTCGTAGTCACCGGCCAGCACCTGAATGTCGAAGGGAGCACCAACGGCCAGCACGCGCTGGAGGTCCCACAGGGCTAGCGGAAGCCGAACCCGGGGCACATGGAGGTGGGTCATGCACGACCAGCCGCCGCCGAGAGACCTGGTGGCAAAAGGAAGTGCCTCGACGTCACCTTGCACATACAGGGCACTGGGGGCGTGGAGCCGGCATTCGCGGAGCATCACCGGTGAGGCATCCAAGCCCACCAGAGGTTCGCCCAGGTACGGGGCGTAGCGCCCGGCGCCGCAACCGATGTCCAGGCGGAGCACGCCGTCGCCCACCTGGGCGGCGAAGCGCTCGGCATCCTCCTTCCGGCCGGCCCGGGCGTGGGATGCGGCCCATCGGAGCCCCCGGTCCTCGTAGATGGCCACGGTGTCGCGCTGCACGGCAACCGATGCTAAGGGTTAGGCCCGGGATCGCGGTACGAAGGATCAGGGGACGAAGCGGTAGCCCATACCCGATTCGGTACGAAAGTGCTCGGGCCGGGACGGATCGCGCTCGAGCTTCCGGCGCACCCGGGCCATCAGGACCCGGAGGTACTCGGTCTCCGTCTCGTACTCCGGGCCCCATACATCATGGAGCAACTGCTGATGGGAGACGAGCCGGCCCGGGTTGCGGATGAGCACCTCGACGATGTCCCACTCCTTCGGCGTGAGGTGGACATCCGACCCGTCGCGCCTGACCTGCTTGGCCGCCAAGTCGATCGTGAAGGCCTCTGTCTCCACTCGAGGATCCTCGGGACCGGGTGCCCTCCGCCGCAGCGCCGCTCGCATCCGGGCCAGCAGCTCGTCCATGCCGAAGGGCTTGGTGACATAGTCATCGGCCCCGGCATCGAGGGCTTCGACCTTGCTCACGCTCTGATGCCGGGCCGAGAGGACGATGATCGGGACCTCGCTCCACCCCCGCAGTCCCCGCACCACCTCGACGCCGTCGATACCGGGCAGGCCCAAGTCGAGAAGGATGACGTCAGGCCGCTTGTGCGCGGCGAGGTCAAGACCCTCCTCGCCTCGTCGGGCCACCATCACCTCGTAGCCCCGAACCTTGAGGCTGATGCCGACGGCGCGCAACAATGAAACGTCGTCGTCGATGATCAGGACCCGAGCGCCGATCTCGATGTCGGTGCCCTGTGGCACGCCACCGGACCGAGAAGCTGATATCACCGCGGTTCTTCAGTCTTTTCGGCGGCCGGTAGCTCTGGAAGCTCTTCGACGGCCGGTACCGCTGGAAGGCGCACGACCATGGTGCACCCGCCCCCCGGAGTGTCGTCCACGTCCAGGTCGCCACCGACCGCTTCGACGAACCCACGGGCCACGGCCAGGCCCAGCCCCACTCCGGCCTGGTTCTCCGTGTCGCCCAGCCGCTGGAAGGGTTCGAATACCACCTCGCGCTCCTCGGGCCGCACCCCCGGACCGTGATCCACGACCCGGAGATCCACCCGACCGGCCACGGCACCAGCCTCGATCCGGAGTCCGACCCCCCCGGCGTGGACCAACGCGTTGTCGATCAAGTTGGCCACGGCGCGTTCGAGGAGGACGGGATCGGTGCGCACCCGAGGAAGGTCATCGGGTACGTCCGAGCTGATCCCCGCCGCCCGCGGCCCCAAGCTGGCCAGCGCGGCGTCGACCACGTCACCGACGTCGATGGCCAGGTCCGACACGTTCATGGATCCGGTCTGGAGACGGCTCATGTCGAGCAGGTTCTCCACCAGGGAGGAGAGCCGATCCGATTCGTCGTCGATGGTCCGCACCAGGATCTCGGACTCCTCCGGACCGAAATCCAGCTGCTTCGACAAGAGGCTGCTCGACGCGGCCTTGATCGCGGCCAGCGGTGTTCTGAGATCGTGACTGACCGCGGCCAGTAGAGCCGAACGGAGATCGTTCGCCCGCGCCAGCGAGTCGGCCTGGGCCACGTCGACCTGAAGCCGTTCGCTGGCCAGAGCCGCCGCCAGCTGGGCGGCGAACCCGGCCAGGATCTCCCGGTCCTCAGCGGAGAGGCCGGGGCCCCGCAGCGCGACCACCTCGTTATCGTTGAGAGGCAGGGCCACCGATGCGATTTCGGGAGTGAGGGGCGGATCAGCGCCCACGGCCACCACCAGGTCCCACTCCGTGGTCCCCCCGCCCGGACCGGTCCGACCCGGGTCCCGTCCATCAGGTTGGCGTCGCAGGATGGCGGCGGCATCGAGACGGAAGGCGACAACCAAGTCGCCCAGGAGAGCGGGCAACGGATTGCCTTCGGGGGACACCAGCCGTCCGGCCACTCGGGCCAACATGTGCGCGTCGGCTCGGGCCTGGGCAGCAGCAACCGATCGCCGGGCCGATAGGTCCACGAGCGTACTGACCACGCCGGCAACCAGCAGGAAGATGATCAGGGCGACCACGTCCCGGGTGTCGCCGATGGTCAGCGTGTGGATCGGCGGGGCAAAGAAGTAGTTGGACAGCAAGAACCCGGCCACTGCGGCCAGGGCCGCCGGCAACATGCCGCCCACCACCGCGACCGCCATCACCGTGATCAGGTACACGCCGAGCGACGTTGACAGGTCGATGTGGGCCCTGTCCGTCGTCAATACCAAGGTGGCCAGGGGGAAGACCACGATGCCGAGGATCAGGGCACCGACCTGTCGGCGTCGGGAGAGGGGGGACTGGAGCAGGCGGCCAAACCGGTCCGGTCGCTGGCTTCCCGTCCGACGTCCATCGGCTCGTTCCGTGTCCGCGGGTGCTTCTGACTCCGGTTCGGCCGCGTCGGTGGCGATGACGTGGATATCGAGCGAGCCGCCCGAAGCCCGGATGACGGAGTTCACCACCGAACCACGCACGAACTCGGTGAGCCGACTGCGATGAGTGGCACCCAGGACCAACTGGGTGGCATTCTCCGCCCTGGCCACCTGCATCAGGGCCGGGGCCACATCGGCGCCGACCACCTCGATGTAACGGCCCCCCAGCTCGTCGAGCAGGGCGCGGTTCTTGACCAGACCATCGGAGCCCGGGCCGGTGAGGCCGTCCTCGGCGCGCACGTGTACCCCGACCAGCTCGGCCTTGGTCCGCATGGACATCCGCGCTGCTCGGCGGATCAGGACGGCACCTCCAGGAGCGCCGGTCAACGAGACCACCACCCGCTCCTTGGTCTCCCAGGGACCGGCGATTCCGTGCCGCTCCCGGTAGTCGTGGAGCTCCTGGTCGACGCGGTCGGCCATCCACAGCAAGGCCAGCTCGCGGAGGGCGGTCAGATTGCCGGCACGAAAGTAGTTGCCGAGAGCGGCATCGATGCGTTCCGCTGGGTAGACGTTGCCGTGGGCCAGACGCCGCCGCAATGCCTCGGGGGACATGTCGACCAGCTCGAGCTGGTCAGCTGAGCGCACCACCCCGTCAGGGACCGTCTCCCTCTGCACGACCCCAGTGATTCGCTCGACGACGTCGTTGAGTGACTCGAGATGCTGCAGGTTGACGGTCGAAATGACATTGATGCCGGCGGCCAGGAGCTCATCGACGTCCTGCCACCGCTTGGCATTCCTGGAGCCGGGTACGTTGGTGTGAGCCAGCTCGTCCACCAGGGCGAGCTCCGGGTGGCGAGCCAACAAGGCATCGATGTCGAGCTCTTCGAAGGTCTGATCGCGGTAGATGACTGGTTTTCTCGGCAGCACCTCCAGATCCCTCAATTGCTCTGCGGTCTGTTGTCGCCCGTGGGTGTCGACCCAACCGATCACGACGTCAGTGCCCCGTTCCTTGCGGCGCCACCCTTCGTTGAGCATGGCAAAGGTCTTCCCTACGCCAGGAGCGGCGCCAAGGTATAGCCGGAGTTTTCCTCGTGCCACAGCTACGGCTCCTCGCGGTATCTATCGCTCATGTGAAGTATCAATCGCTCATGTGGTGTCATCGGTGCGGGCGGTTGGCGCGTTGCGGATTGCGGGACAGTCACGCCTTCTCACCGAGGATACTCAGCGGGCATGAAGCGGTGTTCCTGTGCTCTCGACCGAAGTCGAACCGATCGTCCGCAGTTGAGTAAAGAATGGGCCAAAATTCGGTCCCGCGGCGTCAAAATTCTGTCAAAGCTATTACTTGTCTTTGCTGTAACGAGTTAGCTCGGTAGGCATAACAACTGACCGTTTGATCAGCACCTCTAGTGCGAAACGGTTGACCGGGTCCTAGACCCACGTGACTCCATTCCTACCAATACCCCGAGAAGGACACATGTTGCGCTATAGCGACTGTGGACGCGAATTGACGCGTACCCAGACGGAGAGGTTCTTCGGCTGCCCGTTGCACGGTCACCCGCTCGCTACGGTCGAAGTGCACCCGTTATGGAAAGGGGAGGTCGTTCAAGTCGTCGAGCCCACTAGACACAACACGAGTCGATTCGTGATCCACTTCGAGGGCGGAAAACAACGTACGATTCGAGCTGACCATTTAACGGTCTTCGCCATGGATCATGTTCTTCCTGGACAAGCGGCCTTGACCGGCGGCCGGAGGTAGAGCCTTCCCGCGAGATGCCGCGTAGTCAGCAAACTACGGCGGCTTCCAACGAGTGCGGGAAAATTTCCCCCGCTTCCGTAAATGCCTCGTCAAACCGCTCCTTCTGGCCCGGCCCCCGTTGGTAGAAGAGGAATCGTCCAGCTCGTTGGAGCACGCCCACAAGGGCTACCAGGGCGACCGATCGTCTTCGTTCGTGACGGTCGTTACCGAGTCGTTACTCGCCGTGAGAATACGAAGGCCCTGTCTTGCTGGATACCCAGGCCAACGAAGCCCGATCATGTCGAGAGCTCCTGGTCGGGACGAAGGCTGTAGCCCACGCCCGGGGCGGTTTGAATCATCCTTCCCGGGGCGTCGTCGAGCTTGCGTCGTAGTCGATGCACGTACGCATGGAGGTACCGGGCCTCGTGGCCGTAGCCGGTGCCCCAGACGGCTGTGAGGATCATCTGGTGGGTGCACGTTCTTCCTACGTGGCGGGCCAGGAACGACAGGACCTCGAATTCCTTTGCCGTCAGGGAGACGGTCGCACCGTGAAGACGAGCCTCGTGGTGCACGAGGTCGAGCTCGAGCGGGCCCAGGGCGAGGCTCGCTGGCAGCTGCTCGTCGGGCTCCCCCTTACTGTGGCGCAGCGCAGTGCGGATGCGGGCCTCCAACTCGGCCATGCCGAAGGGCTTGGTGACGTAGTCGTCCGCTCCTCCGTCGAGAGCGGCGACTTTTCTGTCCTCGGTTCCGCTGGCCGAGAGAATGATGATCGGAACCTCGCTCCACTGGCGGATCCTCTTGCACACCGCCAGCCCGTCGATGTCGGGGAGGCCCAGGTCAAGTACGACCACGTCCGGGGAGGTCAGGGCGGTCTGCGATATGCCCTGCTCCCCGTTCATCGCCGTCGTCACCTGGTGGCCGCCGGCCTGTAGGCCGAGGCGTAGCGCCCGTAAGAGCGACGAGTCGTCATCAACCACGAGGACCTTGGCCATCGGCGTTATGGCCTGACGCCGTTGCTGGCGGCAAGAGGCAGGGAGAAGGCGAACCGGGCTCCACCCCCGGGTACGTCATCGACCCAGATGCGCTCGCCGTGGGCTTCGACGAAGGTCTTGGCGATGGTCAGACCGAGACCTGCTCGGCCCCCGGTGTCGAACCGCACGAATCTATCGAAGACGGCCTCACGCTCGTTGGAGGGAACTCCTGGGCCCCGGTCCGTGACCGAGAGAGCGACATGATCGTCGCGAACCTCAGCGGCCACCGTGATCAGGCTGTGTGGCGGTGCGTGGCGATGGGCATTGTCGAGAAGGTTGGCCAAGACCTGCCCGACCAGCAGATGGTCGATCTCCACGTCAGGAATCGATTTCGGGACCAACAGTTCAATGGGACGGTCCCCGAGCGAGGAATGCAGAGCGTCAACGGTCTCGTTTACCAGGTCCGTCACCGACTTGGGACATCGCTGAACCTCGAGTACCCCCGCCTCGAAGCGGGTCATGTCGAGAAGGCTGGTCACCAATCGGGTGAGGCGATCGGTCTCGACCTCGATCAGGCCGTGCAGTTCGTGCATGTCGGCTTCAGAGAGCAAAATCGCCGGATCGTGGAGCGTCGAAGCGGCCACCTTCATGGTGGCCAGTGGTGTGCGCAGGTCGTGTGAGACGGCACCCATGAGCGCATGTCGCAATCGGTCGACCTCCTCGAGAACCTCTGAACGCATGGCCTGCTCTCGTAGTTGTGCTCGCTCCAGCGCCAACGCCGCGTGATTGGCAAACGTGCGAAGCAGCGCCCGGTCGGCATCGGAGGCCGGCATGCCTCGCAAGGCCAGTATGCCGACGGGGCGACCCGAAGCCGACAAGGCGACAGTTCGCATCGTGTCCGGAGATCCCGGCGCCGTGCCGACACTAACGGGTATGCCCGACTGAGGGTCGAGCTGGTGGATTTCGAGCTCTGACAGCGCCTTGCCGTCGGAGGCGGCGATCGACAAACGGCCACCTTCGGGAACGAGGACTGATACGCCACGGACTTCGAATACAGAACCGACAGTGTGGACGATCGTCTTGAGCAGGTCCTCGACGGATTGGTCCTCAACCAGGAGCTCGGACAGGTCGAAGAGGCGATCAGTCTCCACCGATCTTCGGTGGGCCTCGGAGCGGGCCGAGTCGAGACCGGAGACGACCCGAGCCACCAGCAGCATCACGATCACGTACACGACGAGGGCTACCCATTCCTGCGATCCGCCGACCGACAGCGTGTAATAAGGCGGGATGAACAAGAAGTCATAGACCAGAAATCCGGCGGCAACGCTCACGATTCCGGCCGGGAACCCACCGGCGACCACTCCGGCAACGACGGGAATGACCAGGACCAGGGCCAGGGTGGCGATACTCGTATGGGAGCGCAGCGGAACCATGGCGGCACCGAGGCCAACCGAGAGAAGGATCCCGACCATCGATCCGACAAGACCTTTGCGCACCTGTCCATTCTCGTACGAAAGCGAAGGTGCTGGTCGAAGGGGCCCGACTTGTTAAGGATTTTTTAAGGGCTGCGGGCGCCTGTTCAGATCCTGTTACGACGGATCGGAAGATGCTTGTCCTATGGCAGATTTTCTCGTAGCACTGGGCATTATCGGCTTCGCGGCAGTCATGCTTGGTCTTATCTGGGCCTTGGACCGGGTATGACCACCACCCAAGGCATCCTCCTCGGCGTGGCCATCGTGATGTTTCTCTATCTTGGCTTCGCCATGTTCAAGCCCGAGAAGTTCTAGATGGGCCTTACCTGGACGATCATCACCCTGGTCATCGCCCTGGGCCTCACCTGGCGGTACCTGGGGTCGTACATGGCTGCCGTCTTCGAGGGGCGGGTGCATTTCCTTGGGTGGGCGGAACGACCCGTCTATCGTCTTCTGAGGACGAGCCCCGAGCAGGAGCAATCCTGGAAACGCTATGCCGGATCGGTGATCATCTTCTCGGCGGTCTCGATCGCCGTCACCTATGTGATCATCCGTATTCAGGGATCCCTTCCCCTCAATCCGCAACACTTCGGCGCCGTACCGCAGGCACTCAGTTTCAATACGGCCTCCTCGTTCGTAACCAATACGAACTGGCAGAACTACGGCGGCGAGACCACGATGTCCTACTTCTCCCAGATGGGGGCGCTCACTGTTCAGCAGTTCGTCTCCCCAGCTGTGGGCATCGCCGTTGCCATCGTGGTGGTCCGCGGCTTTGCTCGACGGAATTCCGCCACCATTGGGAACTTCTGGGTCGACAT
This sequence comes from uncultured Acidimicrobiaceae bacterium, assembly GCA_963717035.1. Lineage (GTDB taxonomy): Bacteria > Actinomycetota > Acidimicrobiia > Acidimicrobiales > RAAP-2 > DASXMT01. The sequence goes on from CAVQVK010000035.1 coordinate 41,854, forward strand.
AACCCGCTGCATGCTCTACATCCTGCTCCCCTTCGCGTTCATCGCCGGGATCATCTTCGTCGCTCAGGGCGGGGTACAGACCCTGGCCGGCACCGTCGCAATCCATAACGGTATGAACGGGGTGACCCAGACCATCCCCCGGGGTCCGATCGCATTCATGGAGTCCATTAAGCAGGTCGGCACCAACGGCGGGGGCTTCCTCAACGCCAACTCGGCGACCACATTCGAGAATCCGACTGCTCTCACCAACTGGCTGTCGATCTATCTGTTGTTGTCCATTCCGTTTGCCCTTACCTACACCTTCGGAAAGATGGTGGGAAGCATTCGCCATGGCGCTGCTCTTCTGGCCGCCATGGTGATCATCTTCGGAGTCTGGGTGGGATTCACCAGCTACGCCGAGCACCAGCAGAACCCAGCGGTCGTCGCCGCCGGGGTGCACTCGACGACAGGCAACACCGAGGGCAAAGAGGTGCGCTTCGGCGACACGTCGAGCGCCCTGTTCGGCGTGTCGTCCACAAGCACGTCGACCGGATCGGCCGATGCCTCGTACGACTCGTTCACCTCTATCGGAGGCATGGGACTTCTCACCGGCATGATGCTCGGGGAGGTGACGCCCGGGGGCACGGGCAGCGGCCTGTACACGATACTCATATACGCCATCATCGCCGTGTTCATCGGCGGTCTCATGATCGGACGAACGCCCGAGTACCTGGGTAAGAAGATCCAGGCCAAGGAGGTCAAACTCGCCGGCCTTGGGGCCCTGGTCATGCCGATCATCGTGCTCGCCTTCACCGCGGTCGCGGTGTCGATACACGCCGGAAGAGCAGGCCCGCTCAATGCCGGCCCCCATGGGTTCACCGAGATCTTGTATGGGCTCACATCACAGGGCAACAACAATGGCTCAGCGTTCGGCGGCCTGACCGGCAACTCTGCCTTCTACAACACGGTCGGAGCGGTCGACATGCTGCTCGGTCGGTTCGCCATCATGATCCCGGCCCTGGCGTTAGGGGGTGCCCTGGCCGCCAAGAACATCGTGCCCACGTCGCTGGGGACCTTCCGTACCGACAACGGCATGTTCGTCGGCCTAACCATAGGAGTGATCGTGATCATCGGTGGCCTGACCTTCTTCCCGGCGGTAGCCCTGGGCCCGATCGTCGAACAGCTCAGTCATGGAAGGTTCTTCTGATGACGATGCTCGCCACTCAACCCGAGCCGAGCACCGAGGGACACGGGGTGGCCCAGGCGCTGGCCTCTTCGATCGCCAAATCCTCCGGCGGGCGTTGCTCGATTCCATCCTCAAGCTGAATCCAGCAACCCAGATCCGGAATCCGGTCATGTTCGTGGTGCTGGTGGGATCGATCATCACCTTCATTGAGGCGATCGCCCAACCCACGAAGTTCAGCTGGTCCATCACGATCTGGCTATTCCTGACGGTGATCTTCGCGAACTTTGCCGAAGGCATGGCTGAAGGACGGGGAAAAGCACAGGCCGACACGCTCCGCCGGATGCGAACCGAGACTGAAGCTCGACGCCTGCTCCCTGACGGGTCCGAGGAACTGGTAGCAGCGGCGGAGCTGGCCAAGGGAGACCTCGTTGTCTGCGAGGCCAACGACCTCATCCCCTCCGACGGTGAGATCGTCGAGGGCATCGCCTCGGTTGACGAGTCGGCTATCACCGGGGAATCGGCCCCGGTGATCCGGGAATCGGGGGGTGACCGATCGGCAGTCACCGGCGGGACAAAGGTGTTGTCCGATCGCATCGTGGTGCGCATCACGGCCGAGCGGGGCCAGACGTTCATCGACCGGATGATCACCTTGGTGGAAGGGGCGAATCGACAGAGGACCCCCAATGAGATCGCCCTCACCATCCTCCTCGCCGTGCTCACGATCGTGTTCATCCCCGTCGTGGTTACCCTCCAACCGTTTGGCCACTTTGCCGGGGCCACCGTCTCGGTCGTCGTCCTGGTCGCACTGCTGGTATGTCTGATCCCGACCACGATCGGAGCGCTGCTCTCTGCCATCGGCATCGCCGGCATGGATCGACTCGTGCAACGGAACGTCCTGGCCATGAGCGGCCGGGCGGTGGAGGCAGCCGGCGACGTGCAGACGCTTCTCTTGGACAAAACCGGCACCATCACCCTCGGGAACCGGATGGCGTCCGAGTTCCTTCCCGTGGGTGGGCACAGCGAACGGGACGTCGCCGACGCCGCACAACTTGCGTCTCTGGCCGACGAAACCCCCGAAGGCCGCTCCATCGTGGTGCTGGCCAAGGAGCGCTTCGACATCCGTGAGCGACAGATGGAGGGGAACCATACCTTCGTTCCCTTCTCGGCTACGACCCGCATGTCCGGACTGGATGTGGACCAGCGTCAGATCCGCAAGGGCGCCGCCGAATCGGTGAAGCGTTGGGTCGCTGATCAGGGGGGAACTGTCCCTACCGACCTTGATGGTGTCGTAGATCGGATCTCACGTGCTGGATCCACCCCGTTGGTGGTGGCCGACGGCCGAGACATTCTCGGAGTTATCGAGTTGAAGGACGTGGTGAAGCAGGGCATCCGGGAGAAGTTCGACGAGATGCGCCAGATGGGAATCCGCACCGTGATGATCACCGGAGACAATCCCCTGACGGCTGCCGCTATCGCCCAGGAAGCCGGCGTCGACGACTTTCTGGCCGAGGCCACTCCCGAGGCCAAGATGGCACTGATCCGGGCCGAACAAGAGGGCGGAAAGCTGGTGGCCATGACCGGTGACGGAACAAACGACGCCCCCGCCCTCGCGCAGGCCGATGTCGGGGTAGCCATGAACACGGGGACGACCGCGGCCAAGGAGGCCGGCAACATGGTCGACCTCGATTCGAACCCAACCAAGCTGATCGACGTTGTCGAAATCGGCAAGCAGCTTCTTATTACCCGGGGCTCGCTCACAACATTTTCCATCGCCAACGATGTAGCCAAGTACTTTGCCATCATCCCGGCGTTGTTCATTGCGACCTATCCCCAGCTGAACACGCTCAACATTATGAAGCTGCACACTCCGCAGAGCGCGGTGCTCTCGGCCGTCATATTCAACGCGCTTGTCATTGTGGCCTTGATCCCGCTGGCCCTTCGCGGCGTGAAGTTCCGCCCAGCCGGTTCCGCGGCCATTCTGCGTCGAAACGTATGGGTCTACGGCGTAGGCGGGATCATCGTCCCCTTCATATTCATCAAGCTGATCGACCTCATACTCGTCGCGTTGCACGCCTACTGATGGAAGCCAACTGATGCTCATACATATCCGCCGCTCGGTCACCATGGCGGCCATTTGCCTTGTCTTCTTCGGATTCGTGTATGCGCTCGCCGGTACGGGCGTGGCGCAGCTGTTTTTTCACAGTCAGGCCAATGGATCGATCACCGCCAACGGATCGACGCTGATTGGCCAGAACTGGTCAAGCCCGAAATGGTTCCACGGCCGTCCGGACGACACCGGGCCCTATGCAGCCAACCCCAAGGCCAAGCCCGCGGTACCTGGAGGCGACAACCCGCTCGTGGCCAACGGCAATAGCGGCCAATCCGGCGCAACCAGTCTGGGCCCTCGATCCAAGGTTCTGTTGACCAATACGAAGGCGCTGGTCGCCTATTGGCACAACCTGGGAGTCAACCCAACCCCGGACCTCGTAACGACCTCGGGCAGTGGGTACGATCCCGACATCACTCCAGCTGACGCTCTCGTCCAGATACCCATGGTCTCCAGGGCCACTGGAATCGCTCCGTCAGCCCTGCGGGCCCTGATCGCCAAGGAGACCAACGGCGCAGAGTGGGGCTTCCTGGGCAGCAGCTATATCAACGTTCTGCAGCTGAACGAAGCGCTCGCCAACCTTGGGTGAGCTGCGGACAATCGTCTACGGTTCTCTCCACGGTCGCCTCCTACCTGACTGCTGGGCAAGTGCGATTTACCCCTCTCCGATGTGGTCGGGTATAGCCGTCACTTTCGGTAGCCGTCGTGCTGCTTCCCAGCAGCGGCTAGGGTCGCTCGTGGTGCGCCGGGAAGTCTGGTCGGCAATGACCTAGCCGACGACGCCCCCGGGAACCATGACCGATACCGAGCCATTCGCCCTTCTCGTGCTGTTGACGGCAGGCGTGGGGCTGGTCGCGGTGCTGTCGAACCGCTTGACCGATCGAGTGGCGATCCCATCGCCGGCGTTGTTCCTGGTCGGCGCGGCGATAGCGGTCAAGTTCATTCCCGCGCTGCACGCGCCGCCGGCGCGAACGGTAGAGCGAGTGGTCACCGTGGCCCTCCTTTGCATCTTGTTCGACGGCGGGATGCACTTGGGCTGGTCCCGGTTCCGGTCGGTGGCCGCCCCCATCGCCGTGGTGGGCGTTGTCGGCACGTTCGTGACCGTGGTTGCCGGCGCGATATTCGTCCACTTGGCGTTCGGTCTGGCCTGGTACGTCTCGGTGCTGGTGGCCACAGCAGTGGCCCCGACGGATCCGGCCGTGGTGTTCTCCGTGCTCGGGCGGCGCGAGGTCTCGGGCCCCAGCGGGACCATCCTCGAAGGTGAGTCCGGTGCCAACGACCCGGTCGGGATCGCGTTGATGGCCAGCCTGATCGCCGCCGGTGGGCTCAGTGGGGGCGCGTTCGCGTACGTTGGTGGCACATTCCTACTGCAGATGGGCGTCGGCACCGCAGTCGGCTTCGTCGGCGGCCGTGCGCTGCTGTGGTTCATGCGCCAGGTGCCACTGCCCAGCGAGGGCCTGTATCCCTTGCGGACCCTGGCCAGCGCGCTGGTGCTGTTCGGCATCGCTACGCTCGCCCACGGATCAGGTTTCCTCGCCGTCTTTGTCGCCGGGATCATGCTGGGCGACGAACGCGCACCGTACAAGGGCGATATCGAACGATTTCACGCCGCGCTGGCCAGTCTCGCCGAGATCGTCGCCTTCCTCGTCCTCGGTCTCACCGTCGACCTCGCCGAGATCGGCCGAGCCGACGTATGGGTTCCCGGACTGCTACTCGGGGCTGCGCTTGCGCTCGTCATCCGGCCCGTCCTGGTTGGGTTGTGCCTGATCCCTGCCCGGCTGAAGCGGAACCAGCGGGATTTTGTGCTGTTCGCCGGCCTCAAGGGGGCCGTGCCGATCCTGCTCGGGAGCTTCCTGCTTGCGGCCCACGTGCCCGACGGGAAACGTCTCTACGGGATAATCGTCGTCGTCGTCGTGTTCTCGGTCGTAGTGCAAGGCAGTCTTGTGCCCACCGTCGCCCGACTGCTGCACGTTCCGATGCAAACCGTCGAGCCGGAACCTTGGGCCCTCGGAGTACGGCTGCGAGACGAGCCCGAAGGCGTCCACCGGCTTACTATCAAGCCTGGATCGGCCGCGGATGGCTGCACGATCAAGGACCTTGCTGATTTCCCCGGCGACGCCTGGATCAGTCTCGTCGTACGCGACGGCCAAGCCTTGCCCGTGAGAGGTGGGACCGAACTGCGGGCCGGCGACGAACTTCTCATCCTGGCCGACCCTGACTCCCACGAGGAAGTCGCCGCACCATTCGAAAGCCCCCGAGCTCGGTGATTCGCTGCGCTATCGGAGCGGTGTCGTGTCTCGAGTGGCAAAGAATCGTCGGTAGCTACACCGAGACTGCCCTGTCGCCGGACATGGCTGCGCCCACCTGGTCGGCGATGGCAACGGCCACCCTGAGCTCCTCAGCGGTGATCGGGACCAACGGCGTCGGGGACAATAAGAAGTGGCCGAGGACGAACCCGCCGCCACGAACGGGAAGGTCGACCTGCTTGGTTGGGAGGCCGAACTTGGCCGTGGCCCACGGGACGGCTCCGATGAGCACGTCGCCGTTCGGGGTGACGTGGGTGGTGGCGCGCACCTCGGGGCCCCGGGTGAACCGGCAGTCGCGGAGGTGCAGTAGGTCGCGCAGCTCGCCGGCCGCCACGATGGCGACGAACTCGGGCTCTTCGCCCTCGGCCACCAGTTCGGTCATGGCGTGCATGCTCTCGACCTCGCTGCCCCGCTGATCGGAGCGGGTCCGGTGGGCCCGCCCCCGAGAGGCCAGTTCGCCGACCACCAGGCCGACGACCAGCAACAAGGCGTCCGAGATCACGTCGTCCCAATGGGCGATCCGCAGTGAGTAGTACGGGGCGGTCAGAAAGAAGTCGAACGATATCGCTGCGGACAACGCGGCCACGGCGGCCGCCAGTCGGTTGCCGTTCGCGGCAACGGCCACCACGGCCACCACCAGAATCAGCGCGTTGTTGGCCGCGTTCAGGTGGCCGCGCCCCGGGATCAACAGCGTCGCCACAATGACCGGTGCGCCGATGGCCGCCATGGCCAAGACCCTGTTGCGTCCGACCTGCCCCATTGCACAATTGTCGCGCTTGCCGGTCCCGGCCGAGAAGGGATTTTCCGCCTTCGTAACGGCGTGGAGCCTGATTTTTATGATCCTGTTACGCCCACCTGCGACGACGACGTGCCGCCATGGATCGGGCGACGGCCACCGGTGCCTGGTGATGGGGGACAGAAGACCGCCACCGGACTTGCCCGGTGGGCGCTCCCGCCGGCGATCTGGCTACCCTGTTTCGACGATGACTGCGAACCCAAGCGATCACCAGGAAGCGGACCCAGATGGCGCGCAGGTCCTGGCTACTGCGGTCGTCGACAGTGCGTCCGGGCTGGAGGGCGAGGGCCGGGCCGGCGTCCACCGTATGGTGGTCGACGAGGGGCTGAACGTCGGGGGCCACGACAAGGGCTTCAACCCGTTTCAGCTGGTCTTGTTGGGGCTGGCCCAATGCACGGCCGCGACCCTCCGCCTCTACGCCGACCGCAAGGGGTGGGAGCTCGGTCAGATCCGGGTCCGGGCCCGCTTGGTCCAGACCGGTGACGGGGCCGAGGCGCAACAGAGGATCGTGCGCCAGGTTCGCCTGGCCGCCGACCTGAGCATCGAGCAAACGGCCCGGTTGGCCGAGATCGCCGATCGGACGCCGGTCACCCGCATGTTGCGGTCGGGCGTGGCCATCGACACCACCATGGTCTGAGGGAGTCGAACCGTCTTCGATTGCCCGACGCTCCATACGGAACGGCTCGTGTTGCGCCCGTTCGAAGACTCCGACCTCGACGCCTACGCCGAGATCGTCATGTCTGTCGAGGTGCGCCGAGCCCTACACACGCCCGACGACTTTTCCCGTTCCGATGCCTGGCGGGGGATGGCTCTCTGGCGAGGCCAGTGGGCGCTCCGGGGGACCGGTCATTGGGCGGTCGTCGAGATCGAGACCGGGCTCCTCGTCGGCCGAGCTGGGCTGAACTTGCCCGAATCACCGGGATGGCCGGGCATCGAGATCGGCTGGACGTTCCATCCCCGCCACTGGGGACGGGGCTTTGCCACCGAGGCCGGCGCCCGGTCCATCGCCTACTCGTTCGACGACATCGGTGCCGACCAGGTGTGCTCGTTGATCCTGCCCGAGAACGGGCGATCGGCGGCGGTGGCCACCCGGTTGGGCTTCACGCGGGCGGAGAGCCTGGTGCTGTCGCATTTCACCGACATGCCCCATGACGTCTGGCGCCTCACCCGGGAGGAGTGGGAGTCACGCCGTCCGAGTTGACTTTGGGACATGAGTATCCTCGTCGTGTCGAACGGTGGCGGGTCCGGTGGGGCGACATTGCCCTGAGGGACTGTGACTGATCCGGGGGAGTGAACGTGACCGACAGCAGCGAACGAGCCGATAACGGGCTGGAGACCGAACTGGTCTCCTGGCTCACCGAGCACTGGGATCCCGACAGCACCGTGGCGGATTGGTGGGAACGCCTGGCCATGGCCGGTTGGTCTGCGCCGAGCTGGCCGGCGAAGTGGTACGGGCAGGACATGGCGCCCTCCGAAGCCGTTCGGGTGCAGCAGATCATCGCCGATTTCGGCGCCCTCGGAGCTCCCGGAGGCCTCGGCTTGTTGCTGGCCGGCCCGACCATCGCCGTGCAGGGGACCGACGAGCAGCGCGACCGGTACCTGCGAGACATCGTGACCGGACAGAAGGCGTGGTGCCAACTGTTCAGCGAGCCCGGTGCCGGCTCCGACCTCGCCGGCCTGTCCACCTCGGCAGTGCAAGACGGCGACCAGTGGATCGTCAACGGGCAAAAGGTCTGGACCTCGACGGGCACGACCGCCGATCTGGGCATGCTGCTGGCCCGCACCGACCCCGACGTGCCGAAGCACCAGGGCATCACCTACTTCGCCGTCGACATGCACCAGCCCGGGGTCGACGTCCGGCCCCTCCGGGAGATGACCGGTCGGGCGCTGTTCAACGAGGTGTTCCTGACCGACGTCGTGGTCGACGACGATGCGGCCATCGGGGGCGTCAACAACGGTTGGGCCGTGGCCAACACCACCCTCGGGTTCGAACGAGCCGGACTGGGCGCCGGCGGCGGGTCCGCCGCGGGTGGTTTGGCCGGGCCGGGGACCATCACCGGGGACCTGGACCGGCGAGCTGGGGACTTCGTCGGGTCGCGGGGCCGTCGAGGAGGCGGCGGAGGCATGGGCTTTTCGAGCCGAGAGGCTCTCACCGAACTGGCCACGGCCAATGGGACGATCGCCGACGCCACCGTGCGCCAGGACCTCATGCGGCTCTACTCCCTCTACGAGATCGCCAAGTACACCCGCCTGCGACAAAAGGCCTTGGCCGCTCGTGGCCTTTCGGTGCCCGGGCTCGGCAACATCGCCAAATTGTCGATGAGCGAGATCCTGCGGCAGACCCGCGACCTCGGGCTGCGGATACTGGGGGCGCGGGGGATGCTCCACGGGTACAAGGCCGAGGAGGCCAAGGCGCTGGCCGAGCGAGACGGCAACTCGTTGGCTGTCGGCGTCACCGAGGCGGCGCTGTTCGCCCAGGGGCCCTCCATCTACGGGGGTACCGACGAGATTCAGCACAACATCATCGGTGAACGAGTGCTCGGCCTCCCGAGGGAGCCGAGCAACGACCGGACCATGCCGTTCCGGGAGCTTCCCCGGAACGGGTGAGGATCGTTCAGGCCGGAGCGATGCGGCGGACGCGGTCGACGATGAGTTCGGGCTCCGACTTCGTGGCCTCGTCGATGGGTCGGCCACAGACTGGTACGGGCAACAGCCGTCCGGTGGTCACCGTCCCCTCCCACGTGGTGCTCGAGGCGGCGCCCTGCACATGAAGCGAGGTCGACCCGTCGGGAAGCTCGGTGCCGCGGCGGGTCGCGGACAGGAGGGCCCAGCCCATCTCGCCCAGCACGGCTCGTTCGAGTGCTTGCACGCGAGGAGAGCTGAGGCCTGAACAGCCTCGATACCTCGGCACCAGGTCGTCGAGTGGCCCATCTCGCCGCACGATGCGGTCGACCATGTCCACGTCGGCATAGGCCCAGACCGTGGCTTCGGGCAGCACGATCATCGTCGGCGCGAACCGATGGCCACCGGTGTGACTGGTGCGCCACAGGCGGATGTCGTCCCGGCCGACATCGCGGGCCGAGAGCTCCATGGCCAGCGTGGTGCCGAGGGTCCCACAGCAGCGGTCACGCCGGCCATGCCCACAAATCAGGACGTCGGTCGGAGGTGGTAGGGCGGCGTCGGCGACCGAGCCCCGACTCTCCAGGAGAGAGAGGGCGGATGCCACCAGGTCGTCCAGTGGAGCGACGACTTCGTGTCGCTCGAAGCCGGCAAAGCCCACCGATGTGTCGCCACGTTGGCGATAGAGGATGGCGTGACGTCCGGGGCCATGGGTCCAGGTGGCGACCAACCCTTGGAGGCGGACCCCCGTGCCGGACAGTGCGGACACGAGCGGTGCCAGCTCCGGTACTTCACTCAGATCACGAGGCCATGGAAGCGGCCACTCCACCAACAGGTAACCGGCATAGGTGCCGGCAGTGCCGATCGGGTCGACGTCATGTTGGTGGGTCCATTCGGAGCACCGGAGGGTGGTCGCGGTATCCAGTTGGGAGGAGATCGTGTCTTCCTTCAGTCGAGTCGCTTACCTCGCGAGTGCGTCGACCATCCGACGACCGCCACCCAAATCTACCCGAGGGACGACCGGGCAGAACCGTTCAGTGGACCGAACCGAGAGGGGACTGCGCCGGGCATGATCGGCGAGCGAGGCTCGCGTCCCCTACGGTCGGGAGGTGCGACTCGTCAGCTTTCGTCCCGACCACGTCGTTCGAACCGGCGTGGTCCACGACGACGAGGTCGTCGACCTAACCGATCCGGCCATCGGGCTGCCCGGTGACATGGTCGAGCTCCTGTCCCTTGGACCTGCCGCCTTGGACATTGCCCGGGCGGCCCCCGAGGGGGGAGCGCGCCGCTTGCCCGTGGCCGATGCCCACTTGGTGGCGCCCGTGCCCCGGCCCCCCTCCTTTCTCGCCATAGCCCGGAACTACGACGACCATATTCGCGAGCTCGGGCAGAAGCGACCGGAGCACCAGACCTGGTTCGCCAAGCAGCCGACCTGTGTGATCGGGCCCGATGCTCCGATCGAGGTGCCCTGGGTATCCGAGGAGGTCGACTACGAGGGTGAGCTGGGGATGGTGATCGGTACCCGATGCCGGCACGTCCCTGCTCACCGCGCCCTCGAGGTGGTCGCCGGCTTCATCGTGGTGAACGACGTCAGCGTCAGAGACTGGCAACGACGGGCTCCGACCATGATGATGGGCAAGGGCTTCGACACCCATGGTCCCACCGGGCCGTGGATGGTGACGGCCGACGAGATCGCCGACCCCCAGCAACTGCGCATTCGGACCTGGGTGAACGAGGAAGAACGACAGGATGGTTCGACGTCGGACATGATCTTCTCCTGTTCCCAGATGATCGAGCACCTGTCCACCGCGTTCACCTTGGAGCCGGGCATGATCCTTTCGACGGGGACACCCGCGGGGGTGGCGGCCAGCAGCAATCCGTCCCGATGGCTGACCCCCGGTGACCTGGTCCGCATCGAGATCGACGGCATCGGCGCACTCAGCAACCCGGTGGTCCACGAGCTCGGGCGCCCATGACCGAGGTCCCGCCTCATGCTGATCTGATCCGGGTCACGTCATCGCTGTCGATCCCCTTGTCCGAGCTGCAGTTCCGGTTCACACCCAGCGGTGGCCCCGGCGGTCAGCATGCCAACAAAGTGAACACGCGAGTGGAGTTGCGGTTCGATGTGGCCCGATCACCGTCGCTGGGGCCGCGACAGCGGGCCCGGCTCCTGCAGCGGTTCGGTCCGGAGGTCCGGTTGGTGGCGGACGACGAACGTTCGCAAGTCCGCAATCGACAGCTGGCGGTCGAACGATTCAGGAACCGAGTGGCAGAAGCGTTGCACATCGAGAAGACCCGTCGCCCCACGCGTCCGTCCCGGGGTGCGAAGGAACGACGACTGTCGGCCAAGCGCCACCAGTCCGAGCGCAAGCGCCAACGACGAACCGGTTCCGACGACGACTGACCGCCTTCGCCATCGTCTGGCGCGCGCCCCAGCGATGGTCAACTGGCCCGACGTCGCGGACCGGTCCGAGTACTGGTGCTGGCCGTGTCCCATACCCCGTCCAGGAACTGGGCGATCTCGCCGGTAAGGCGTTCGGGCCGCATCCTCAGCTCCATCACCGACTTGGCCTGAAGCAACCGAGCGTCGGGCAGGCGATGGGCCAGCTGCTCGGCATCGTGGAACGGGTGGATGCGGTCCGAACGGTGCCCGATCACCAGGGCCGGTATGTGCATGTTGTCGCGCTCTTCCACTGTTGGGGCGATGGGACCGGTAAGGATCCCGTGCAGCACGGCGGCGATCTCGACGGGATCGTTGGAGAGGGTGTTCATCACACTGTCCAACGGGCCGAATCCACTGCGGGGAATTCGTCGTATGAGGTTGCCGGCAACCCGTACCGCCCGACGAGCTACGTGCACGGCTATCAGCATGGGTACGAACGTGATGGCTGCCGCGGGCACGGCCCATTCCAGCACCGGCATCTCGACGACCAAACCTTGGACCCGCTCGGGCGACTGGGAGGCCACGAGAAGGGCGACGTTTCCGCCGAGAGACACGCCACCCACCACGGCCTTGTCGATGTCCAGGTGATCGAGCAAGGCCTCGACGTGTCGGGCATAGGTGTCCATACGGTGGTACGAGGCCCGGCGTGGCTTGTCGGAGAGCCCGTGCCCGGGAAGATCGAGCAGGATGACTCGGTTCCCAACTGCGGCTAGGTCGGTGGCCAGCCTCCGGTTCAGGTTGGCATCGAGCAGGATTCCGTGCATGAAGACGAACACCTTGGGTCCGCTGCCGTGAACCTCGTAGTACATGGTCACGCCGCCATTTTCGAACTGGCCGACCTCGAAGGGGGCGGTGGCCGCCGCCGGCTTGTCTGTCGGACGGCGGGCCGCCTTGGTGGCCAACGACTCCTCGGGACCGTGCGTGCTGGCTGGAGTGACCTTCTCGGTACGGGCTACCGATGTGGTGCTCCCGTTGTCGTCAGAGGCCGCGCCGCCTGCCGACGCCCCGGTGCCACGGTTGGTAGGTGGTGTCGCGCCCTCAGTTGCCATGTCGGCAACGGTAGGTCGCCGGCTGGCGGTTTGCCAGGACGGGCAATTGCTGATCGTGGACGCGAGACCGCCCGCCGAATCGCTTACGACTCAGCAGGCGGTCTCCGAGGTGAGGGTTACAAGCTATCGGCGAGCCCATGACTCAATCATCAACTCAGCCCGAGCTGGGCCGAGCAGGAGGGCCACGGACTCCAACCGTCTTGAGCCTGGAGTTGCTCGGCGGCCTGGTCCTGTTGCCCAGGCGAGGCATCGCTCGGAAGCCCCGAGAACCCCATCCCCTGCCACGTGCTCTCCGAGAACTGATAGGCGCCGTAGTAGCCGTTGCCCGTGTTGTCGCTGTAGTTGCCACCCGACTCACACTGGCGAAGGCGGGCGAAGTCGTCGCTCGTCGATGACGCAGCCGGGGCCGGCGCAGATTGCGCGGCCTGTTGTGCTTGCGCTGCTTTTGCTGCCTGTTGTGCTTGTGCCGCCTGCAGTTGTTGCAGTTGTTGTTGTGCGGCCTGTTGTTGTGCCGCCTGTTGCTGCGCGGCCTGTTGTGCTTGTGCGGCTTGTTGTTGTGCGGCCTGTTGCTGCGCGGCCTGTTGTGCTTGTGCCGCCTGTTGTTGCTGCGCTGCTTGTTGTGCTTGTGCGGCTTGTTGTTGTTGTGCAGCCTGAAGCGGAACGGTCAGCGAGGCAAGGGCCACGGAGTATCCGTTGAGCATTGGGTCCGAAGGGGACGATGCTGCGTTCGATCCGGTCAGGTCACCGATTCCCAGGCGTGCAGGAGTCGGGCTCGCCGTGTGTGCGGTCGTTGCCGAGCCGTGAAAGACGATTCCAACAACGGCAAGTGCTGCGATAACGAATATGTAAAAGCGGTGCTTGCGCAATTCTTGCGCCTCCTCAAAGTCGCGGAAGCCCGGAGGGCTTCGAGGGATGGCATGAGAATGCGGGCGCCGTCTTGGAAGCATTCGTCTCGCAAGCTGGTGCCGGGAAGGGCAGGCGGCCCTGGACGTACAAGTAGGTCCATACGAGGTGCAGACGGAGTGACCCTGTTGTGATCAGTGTGAGGCGGCTCCAGAACTGGTCTTGGGGTATAGGGAAATAGGGCTCATGGGATGTGGATCATGCTGATGTGGGCAGGTAGTCGCGTCTGAAACGTGTTCAGTACTGCAAGCTCAGGCGTTACGCCACGAGGTCAGTCACTCGCTCAGGGTGCTCCTCAACACCCAGGCAACAGCCGACTCGCTGCTGCGTGACCCCACCTGCCTCTGGCTGATCGAGTGACTCCAATGTATGCAGGTAACTCACATCAATGCAATTCGAATCTGGCTGGGTCGGTACCCACCTTCGAGGAGGGGTAAACCTCAGGCGTCAGTGGGGTTGGACCTCGGCCAGGGCCTTGGCCAGCACCTCTGTGCCCGCGGAGGAGTGATCCTCTCGAACGCCCAGAATTGATGTCAGGGACGCCCACCCGTCTTTGACCAAGCCCGCGTCCGACTCCGGATCGATCTCGGCGGCTTCCTCGCCCTGGTCCGAGCCGCGCCCGCCGCGCAACGTCAGAGTGACCGACCCGCCCAGGGACGCCGCCTGCTGGGAGTGCACTTGATCGACCGTTTGCTGCGAACGGACCGAGCGAATCAGGCCGACCCTCCCCAAGGTGCCGTGACGCACGCCGCGCAGTTCGGACAACGGGACTGCGGGCACGTTGAGGTTGAGCACCGTGCCGCGCTCGGCCGCGGCCAGAACAGGAACGAGGTCGCACGCCACCGACACCGGTGTTTCCCACGGAATCGGGTCCGAGGCCCAGGCGATGCTCACGGCCACACCTCGCAAGCCGAACTGCGCGGCGGTCAGAGCCGCACCCACCGTGCCGGAGTGCAGCGCGGAACGCCCGGCATTCATGCCGTTGTTCACGCCCGACATGATCAGTTCGGGTCGCGGTCCGAACCCCTCGATGCAGGCCAAGATGACGGCCAACGCCGGGGGTCCGTCGACGCCGTAGGTGGCCACGTGCTCGAGTCCCGGGATCTGCACCGCCTCGTAGGGGATCGACTCGCGTTCGTAGACCGAACCGACGGCGGCGCCTGATCCGCTGTAGTCGACCAAAGGGGCCACGACGACGAGCTCGTGCACGCCGTCGAACCGGGCAGCCAACCCTCGAGCCAGCGCCTCGATACCCGGCGCGAACACGCCATCGTCGTTGGTGATGAGGATGCGCACGTCAATGCTCCGATCGCGGAATCTGCAGAGTGGGCCGAGCTCAATGCCGGTGTGATCCGAGCCCGGTAACACTCGCTGCCGGCCTCTCCGGCTCCGTCGCCTACCATACCGGTCGACCCCATAGTGCCCTCTGGCCGGCAAAGCGCCTACCTCCTCCCTATTGACACTGCCGATCGGATCACCGCCCCCATGACTCCTCGCCCGCACCCCGACGACCAACGCCCCGCCGAGACCTCGCCGGCTACCGGTGCCCAGTGGGTCATCGGCCACGGGCACCAACGGGCCGTGATCACCGAAGTGGGCGCGACGTTGCGATCACTCACCGTCGACGACCGCCCGGTCATCGACGGCTTCGCAGCGGAGGAGTGGAGCCACGGAGGGCGAGGACAGGTTCTCGCTCCCTGGCCCAATCGCTTGGGCGATGGGCGGTACACCTTCGATGGGGTAGAGGCCGAGGCCCCGCTCAACGAGCCCGCATCTCGAAACGCGATCCACGGACTGGTGCGGTGGATGCCCTGGACGATGGCGGGCAGAGCGCAGAACCGAGTGACCATGGCTTGCGTGCTCCATCCGACGCCGGGCTATCCGTTCACCTTGCGTCTCCAAGTGGAGTACCGCTTGGGCCGCGACGGACTGACCGTGCTCGCCGATGCCGAGAACCAAGGAGTGGGCCCGCTGCCGTTCGGCCTGGGATTCCACCCCTATTTCACGCTGGGGACCCCGAGCGTGGACACCCTTCGGTTGATCGTTCCGGCTGATCGACGTTTGGTGACTGACGAGCGTGGTTTGCCAACGGGAATCGCACCAGTGGAGGGCACCGAGTTCGACTTCACCGGTGGTCGAGTCATCGGTACCACTCACCTGGATACGGGTTTCGACGCGCTCCGGCGCGATCCAGACGGCAGCGCACGAACGCACATCGATCATCCTGACGGGACAACGGGGATCACCGTGTGGGTGGATGGAGCGTTCACCCACTTGATGGTCTATACCGGTGACACTCTGCCCGAAGGATCCAGACGGAAAGGCATCGCCGTCGAACCGATGACGTGCCCGCCCGATGCGTTCCGATCGGGTACCGATGTGGTCGTGCTGCAGCCCGGTGGCCGGTGGGCCGGCAGCTGGGGTATCACTGCACGCTGATTGGGGACTTGCTCATGCGTTGCAGGACCAACTCGACGTCCGCGGTGGTCAACGGCATGGAGAAGTAGTACCCCTGGGCGAACTGGCAGCCCAGCTCCACCAACCGATCTCGCTGGCTCCGGTGCTCGATCCCTTCGGCCACCACCTGGAGGTCGAAGGCGTTGCCCATGGTGACAACCGCCGAGACCACCGCGTCGTACCGCGTACCCAGCCCGTCGATGAACGCCTTGTCGATCTTCACCGTGTCGACGGGCAGGCGGGACAGGGAGAACAACGATGAAAACCCCGTCCCGAAATCGTCGATGGCCAGACGAATCCCGAGCCGCTTCAACGCCCTGAGTCGACCAACGGCGGCCTGGAAGTCGCGGATGAAGAAGCTCTCGGTGATCTCGAGAGTGAGCAACGCCGGTGGGATGCCGCTGGCTTTGAGGACGTCGTCCACGTCGGTGACGAAATGATCGTGCTCGAGCTGTCGACCCGATACGTTCACGCTCATGGTGAGGTCGGGAGCCAGCGGGAACTGACACCGCCACGCCGCCATTTGCCGACAGGCCTCCTCGAGAGCCCACCGCCCGACGGGGACGACCAGGCCGGTGTCCTCGGCCGTGCTCATGAACTGATCGGGTAGCACCAGGCCCTTGTCGGGATGATGCCAGCGTAGGAGCGCTTCGACGCCAGTCATATGGCCGTCGTCGAGAGAGATGATCGGTTGATAGGCCAGCTCGAATTGATTTCCGGCCAGGGCCAGGTGAATAGAGGCCTCGGTGGCGACCCGTTCGGCAGCCAGCGCGGTAAGGGTCTCGTCGAAAATCCGGCGCACGCTCGACCGTTTCGCTTCGCCCGGTACATGGCCGCGTCCGCGTTCCGCATGACCATCTCCGCTTGGTCAGGAGTCCGAGCGAAAGCAATGCCGACACTGGCCGTCACGTAGCAGTCCACGGCATCGACGAGGAACGGTTCGTCAAAGACGGACAGCAGGCGGGCGGTGAAGGCCACGGCGGCTTCCTGGTCGGTCAGGCCCTCGACCAACATGCCGAACTCGTCGCCGCCCACACGGGCGATGAAGTGGCCGTCGACGGCACCGACCAAGCGCTCAGCTACCGCTTCGACCAGCGCATCGCCGGTTCGGTGGCCCCGGCTGTCGTTCACGTACTTGAAGTGGTCGAGGTCGAGGAAGCACACGGTGACGGGCGGGTCAATGCCTAGACGTCCGTGAAGTGATGCGATCAGGCGCTGCATGAACAGCTCCCTATTGGGGAGACCGGTGAGGGCATCGTGTGTGGCCTGGTGGGTGAGGCGCCGTTCGAAGTCGCGTCGCTCGCTCACATCTCGGATGGATACCGAAGTCAACTCGCCCTCAGACGTCTCGAGGGTGCTGAAGGCGAGCTCCAACGGGATTTCGCTCCCGTCCTTCCTACGCCCGAATACGGTCGGGTCCGGGCCGAGCGTCGGATTTCCGATGCCGGCAATCCAGTCGTTGAGCACCGCAGTATGCGCCTCTCGGACGCGATCGGGCATCAGCAGCGTGACGCTCTGTCCCACCAGCTCGTCGGTGGAGTATCCGTACAAGACCTCAGCCTGGTCGCTGGCCTCGACGATTCGCCCATCGTGCCCGATGACGATGACCGCGTCCGGGGCCGAGGCCAGGAGCTGGCGGAAATGAGCAGCTTCCTGCCGCTGGCGTTCCAACAGCTACGCGTTCTCGAGGGCACGTCCGGCTTGGGCCGCGAACATCTCAAAGGCCACGATCTGATCCGAAGCCGGGCACCGATCTTCCTTGCTTCCTCCTTGGAGCACGGCGACGATCTCGCCGCTCACCCAGACGGGAGCAGCGATCACCGTCTGGAGCCCCGCTTCGACTGCCACCTGAATGGCTCCAGGCAGGTCGGCGTAGTTCCGCAAGACGACTGTCGTGCGCTTCGCCATTACCGCGGGGACGACGGCTTCGGGCTCGCCGTCACGGGTCTTTACCGAGAAGGGATGTGCGAGGTGGCGGCTGTGGAGCACCCGCAGCGTGATGCGGTCCTCCTCGAGCACAGATATGGCCGCGGCGTCGAGCCCGAGCGCGCCCACCGCATCGACGACCGTCTCCAGTACCCGACTGGTCTCGGGCGAGTCGATCTGCCGGACGAGGGATGCCACCTTGCTCCACAGCACCACCCGTCGTTCGGATGCTTCCCGCTCCAGGGTCTGGCGGGTGAGTCCGGTCATGAGCTCGTGGCTCAGTGTTCCCACGGCCAAGGCCGCCGCGGCCATCATGCCCAGCCGGAAGGCCAGAGTCGATGCGCTGATGCCCCACCCTGTTGCCGCCAGCGTGATGACATAGCCACCCAGGGCCACAAGGTTCATTCCTATTTCGGCTCGAAGCGAGTAGTAGGGGCCGCCGAGGAACACCATCACGACGACCAAGACGATGAAGAGCTCGGATTGTGACCCGCCGGTCAGGGCGATGCCGATGTCGATGAGGGCGAGCAACCCGATCGCCCAGCCATAAATGAGCGTTCGATCACCCTTCTGGCCGACGATCCTGTTCCAAGGGAGGATCGCACTCACCGCGGTGAGTGCGGCGCCGACGAAGATCAAGACCAGGCATGCATCGCGGTTGGCCAGCATGCGGCCCGGTAGAAGCGCATACAAGAAAAGGACAACCAGTACGAACCGGAGGTGATGATCCCGCCCCGGATGGACCGAAGAATATAGGTCGTGACCGGGTCCTCAGGTGCCGTCGCGAGAACACTGTCGGACCGCCCCGGTCCTCCTTGCATGATCACCCGTGGCTCCTCGCCCATTGCCGACCTCAGGGGTTCCAACTACGTCTTCGGTGCCGAGCCTTGGTCCGGATGGCCCACTCGTTGTAGCACCGAATGGTAGTAAAAGTTCGTCCCCCTGACCTGGGCCGATGGCCGATCCAACGCCCTAAGTCGTGTTCGCGCTGTGAGGGGTAGTCGAGCTACGTGTAGTGATACTAGTGGCTCGATTGAGTTTGCATTTTCGTCTTCGCACCCCGGTTACCGCTCAGAGTGATGAGTCCGTGAACACAATAGTGAATAACCCCGGCGGCGTCCTCATACCCATCGAGTCGACGAAGGGCCCGATCCGACGGGTGTAGATGATTTCGGTCGAGCCCCATCGTCTATACCGTCTGAGACGACGACGGCTGCTACTGGCATCGAGACCTCGGGGAGCGCGGCATGACGAACTTTGCAGACCTTGAATTCGTTGATCTGGCGCCGGCCGCACGCCGGCTGGCCCATCTGGTAGGCAGCGTCCCCGATGAGTTGCTCGCCGGTCCGACACCGTGCCCTGAGTACACCGTTGGCGATCTCGTGGACCACGTAGGAGGGCTGGCGCTCGCGTTCACCATGGCGGCGAGGAAGACCGACGCCGGCAACGGTTCGCCGGGGCCGTCGGGAGACGCCTCTCGGCTGGGCGACGATTGGCGAGCGCGAATCCCGGAGGACCTCGACGTCCTGGCCGAGGCGTGGCGGGAACCCGCGGCGTGGACAGGGGCCACCGAGGCCGGAGGAGTGGAGCTCCCCGGGGAGGTGGCCGGGCTCGTGGCGTTGAACGAGCTCGTCGTCCACGGTTGGGATCTGGCCCGGGCCACCGGACAGACCTACGATTGTGACTCGTCTTCGCTCGAGGCCGTGCACGCATTCCTGACGTCGTTCGCGGCGCCGGATTCGCAAGACCCAAACGAAGGACCCTTTGGGCCTGTGGTCGAGGTGGGAGAGGACGCAGTGTTGCTCGCCCAGGTCATCGGACTCAGCGGTCGAGACCCCGTCTGGGTACCGTGACCCGATTTGTCTGGTGGCACCCCCGCGTCGGGTCGACGGGTCGAACGTGAGCCGATAGCGCGTACCGGCCAGCCGAGGCCCGTACGGGTGAGTATCACAGGTGCGAGGGAATGCCCTGTGGAAAGGTGAGCACATTCTCCGGGTCGTAGGTCCGCTTCGCATCGACCAACCGCGGCAGATTCGTCCCGTAGTAGGCCGTCTGCCAGTCGTCCAGGGCGGGATCGGCGAAGTTCTGGTACGACTGATCGGTCACATACGGACCGAGCGCATCGTTGAACTGACCGAGCCACTGCAGGTTCGCGTCGATCAGCTCTTGGGGATCGTTGGGACCCCATGACGTGCCGACCACTGACAGCCAGGACGCATCGCGGTGGACGAATGCCGTGGCGTCAGCAGCGGGACGGCCCATTGCCCCTCCCCAGGCGAACAGGGTGAGCCCCACCGCGGTGACGTTGGCGCTACCGGGCCACTTCTCGATCCATGTCATGCCTGTTTCGACAAAGGAGGCGTCAAAGCCGCCAGGGCCGATGTACGCCGACTTCTCGGTGAACCGTCCGGCGGGTACATTGTGGGCGAAGAAGGCGAGGGCCTCGGTGTAGTCCATCGACCGGATCACCTTCTCGGTTGGCGGAGCAGCCGCCAGGAGCGGGGCCAGCAGGGTCTCGAGCTGATCGACGGGCCCGAAGAATTGGCCCAGGGCCGACACGGACAGGCCCGAGGGATCCTTGGTCGGCGGGGTGGTGGAGGCGACGTCCAATCCCACACGGGCCGAAAGCGCATCGGGAGCGGACGCCAAGAGCGCCTGGGCTGCAGCCATGACGGCCGGTGCGTCGTTCCATTTCCATCGGACCTTGTACGCAGAGAGCTCACCGACCGGCTGGGACTGCAGGACAAAGTCGACGTTGATCCCGAAGTTGCCACCTCCGCCGCCTCGGCATGCCCAGAACAGCTCGCTGTGTTGGTTGGCGTCGCAGACGAGCAGGTGGCCGTCGGCCGTCACCACCCTGGTCTGCACCAAGTTGTCCGACGCCAGTCCATACATTCGGGAGTTGAAGCCGAAGCCGCCGCCCAGGACGAAGCCACCCATTCCCACTGTCGGGCAACGCCCATTGGGCACCCCGACGTCGTAACGGGGAAGGAAGTCAAAGAGCTGACGGTTCTGCACACCCGCTCCGAGGGTGACGCGTTTGGTCGCCGGGTCCAATGCGATGGACTGCATGGACGCCACCGAGATCAACAAGCCTCCGGTGGCCGAATAGCCCGCGTAGCTGTGGCCGCCCGAGCGCACCACGAAGGGCACCTCATGATGACGGGCCCACGACACGCACCGTTGGATGTCGGTCACAGTGGTGCAATCGGCGATGGCCTGGGGCTCCACATCGACGTAGCGACGGTTGTAAGGGGGAGCCATTCGCCCGTATCCCGGCTGGCCAGGATGGAGAAGCGTACCGGTGAGCTGCGCGGCAAGCTCCTGGCATTTCGAGGACACGGTCGACCCCGAGGTCGACGAGCACGAGGACACCCCAGCTCCGACGACACCTGCACCCAGTAGTACCCCGGCTCCTCGGATCAGGTCCCGGCGCGAAACTGTCGACTGACCACCGGCAGTCTCCGTCACGCAGTCAGTATGGCGTGTGGCCCGGCGTGAACCTTTGACCGGTACACCGAACGGCGGCTCCAAGCTGCAGGTGCGCCAATGGACCCTGTGGTTCCTGTGGCTCGGCGAACCCAAGCGGTGAGAAACGAGTGCAGGCGAACGTGGACACCGCTGGGTGGGTGCGCCAGTGGGTGAGGTGTTCACGTAAGGGTCTGAGCAGCCAGGATCTTATGCTGTTCGATGACCACCCACGCTATAGCTGAGCGGCCGCCACACGTTGTCCACAGCCTGCGGTGCGGTCACGACGCCTGCGTCGGTCGCCTTCCGCCTGGGCGCCGTTGTGAGCGGGGGTCATGTTCGACGACGCCGAGGCTGACAGCTTCGAGCTCGGCAATCAGACCTCGGATCTTCTTGGCGTTGTCGAACCAGTCCTGATAATCGGCCACCTGGTCGTCGGTGAGCAAGCGGGTGATCGTCTTCGCCCGAACCTTGCGCGTCCATTGCCAATAAGGACCGTGTAGCTGGGGCGGCTCGTCATGGCAGTGGCAGCCGGCACGGCCGCAGCGGGTGAGTCGATGGCTGAGCGTGCCGGGGAGGACGAAGCCCACCTTGGCGATGGCCGCTGTCAGTCGACGGGCCTCGGCCCTGGCCTTTGCATCGGGGCGCACCCGTTCAGCCTCGCGCTGGGGATCCACCGTCGGGGTCATCGCATTAAGTATAGATAGGGAATGCTAGCTGTCCCGGGAGCATCGAGGGAGCAGGCCACCGCCGCCGTGATCGACGGTTATCGACCGACGGGCCTCTCGGAGCCGGCATCAGCTTTTGCCCGGTCCGTTGTCTTTGCCACCCAGCCACCAGGGCCGGCCCGGGCTCGGGCCCTTCTGTGGGCGTGCTCCCGGCTCGCGGCCTGGGGGGAGGGTGTGGGTCTCGCCCTGTCCCCGGGGGCCTTGTTCCACCCCTCGACCCTCGAGCGCTATCTCGCCACCGGGCTGGTGTCGGAATCGGCGACCCTGCGCCGGACGGCCCGGGCCAATCTCCGCTTCGTGGCGAGAGCCGTGGCCGTCGAGGCCTGTGGGCCCTCACCCGCAGTCATCGGTCGTGACGACCCGAAGGCTCCCTACGCCCAAGCAGAGATCGACGCCTACCTCGCCCTGGCCGACCACCAACCCACCGAGGCCCGCCGCCAGCGTCTGAGCGGGCTGGTCTGTCTGGGAGCGGGGGCGGGCCTCGTTGGCGCCGATCTCCGAGGCATCAACGGACACCACGTCATCGAACGATCCGGCGGGGTGGTGGTCGACGTTTGTGGCCCCCGGGCTCGACGTGTCCCGGTGCTCGCCCGCTACCAGGACCGACTGGTCGAAGCGGCCAGCTTTGCCGGGCACCGGTTATCTGCGGCGGGAGTCACCCGATCGCCGAAACGTGACCGCTCCGTTGGTCGGCACGGTCAGTGGTGGGGAGGACCTGCCTCGCTTGGAGGTCTCCCGGCTGCGGTCCACCTGGCTGGCCGAGCAAGCAGGCCGGTTCGGGATATCGGTGCTGTTGCAAGTGGCCGGGCTGAAGCGCTCCTCTCGTCTCGGGGACCTGGTCTCTTCGAGTGCGGAACTGGACGAGGCCGTATCGTTGCCCTCTGCGGGGCGGTCCGGGATCGATGCGGCGGTGACCGGACCGGCTGACCTCGCCCGGTGCGAGGCAATCCTCGACCGGTCCGGGGAACCGGCACGTATCGAGGCCTTGATGCCTGCGGGGGGCCGTCCCCGGCAGCTGGCCGTGCGCACCCTGTTGTTGGGTGTCTTGCTCTGCACCGTGGACGACCGGCCTGCCCAGCTCACCCGAGTTCATCAGGCACTCGTCTCGCTGCCCGCCGAGGACCGCGTCCGTCTCGGCGTCATCGCCTCCTGGAAGGGCGGCCCCCATACCCTCACCTACCGACAAATAGAGCGGACGTTCTCCGCCGTCGCCCACACGATGGACCCGACCCCGGTCCCCTCCTTTGCCGGTCTGAAAGAGCCTGAGCGCAAAACGGCACTCATCGAGGCCCGTTCGATGAGCGAGGCGGGGCGGGCCCGGGCCGAGCGCCGCCTCAATGCCTTTGCCGCAGCACTGACCGAGGCGAGCGTGCCCGATGCCTACAAGTTGGCGACGACGGACTATGCGGTGGACTGGACCGACTATGCCGCCTGGAGCCGTCCTGGCTCCAAGGACTCAGACGTGCCCCCGGCCGACCCCGATGCGACCTGGGGCCATCGCAAGGCGCACGCCCCGGGGGAGTCCGAGTGTTTGTTCTTCGGCTACTACGTCCAAGCGGCCGTCATGGTGGCCAACGAACACGGCCCAGTGGTCCCCGAGCTCATCCGACGGATCACCGTGGAGCCCTGTGCGAAAGACCCGCCTGTCACCATGACGACAACCCTTGCCTCCATGGTCGACGACGGCATCGATATCGGCGACGTGCTGGCCGACTCGGGTTATTCGTTCCGGGACCCGGCCACATGGGCCACACCGATCCGCCAGCTCGGTGCTCGTCTGGTCCAAGACCTCCACCCCTTCGACCGAGGCCCAAAGGGCACCTATGGCGGAGCCATCGTGGCCAACGGGTCGCTCTTGTGTCCGGCCACCCCAGCCGCGCTGTTGTCCCTCGGCCCGCTGCCGCGAGGAGCCACAGCACAACAAGTAGAAGACCACGACCGTCGGGTGGCCGAGCTCGCCCGTTTCCGGCTGGGTCCGGTCACCGCCGAGGATGCGGACGGCTATTACCGGTTGGCCTGCCCGGCAGAAAGCGGCAAGGTCCGCTGCCCGCTGAAGCCGGCCTCGATGACACTCGGTTTCGATCGTCCCGAGATCCTCTCGGTGCCGAACTCCTTGCCCCGGTGCTGCACGCAACGAACGATCACGGTGCCGGTGACCGTCACGTTGAAGACGTGCGAAGAAACACCCCTACCCGTCGGTTGCCTGGCGCCGGTCCTATGCCCGCCGCACCGCGGCCGAGCGAGCGTTTTCGACCCTGAAGGACCCCGCGTCGACGGACATGCGCCGGGGATCGTGTCGATTGATGGGCCGGACGAAGAACCTCATCATGCTCACCGGAGCCGTCGTGGTCCGCAACATCCGCGTCCTCGACAGTTTCGAGCGCATGAGACAAGACCAGCAGCGACGAGATGCAGCCGGTCTGCCACGGCGGAGAAGAGGTCGACGTCGGACCGGCTCGCCGACCTTCCTGAGCGCGCCGATCGAGCACGAGTGCCGGCGTTCTCCGACACGACGTGACACGGACCGAGGTGACTGGAGTCCGACCCCACCGGACCGTGATCCGGCGCGCCCACAGCACCTGACCAGAACCCCATCAAGCCTCGCCACTGGCCTGGACGCGCACAACGGGGACTTGTCGCACCCGTCTGGAAAGATCACGTCCACCAAAGGAGCGCCGGTCACCCACTTCGGTGAATCCGACGGCCACCTTCGGTGAAGACCAGTGGGTGCGCCCCCCGGGATTCGAACCCGGAACCTGTGGATTAAGAGTCCATTGCTCTGCCATTGAGCTAGAGGCGCGCAGTTACTGTAGAAGATCCCCTGGCGGCACGGGCACATGGCCCGCGATCGCCAGGGAACGAGGGTGACCGAGGGGACTTGAACCCCCGACCTCCAGGGCCACAACCTGGCGCTCTAACCAACTGAGCTACGGCCACCAAGGAGCAACCAGTGTGGCACACCTCGGACCCCTGGATCGCCGGGGTATTCTTCCCGTCCGGGCCCCTCTAGCTCTTTGGCCCCTGTAGCTCAATTGGATAGAGCAAGTGGTTTCTACCCACTAGGTTGCGGGTTCGACTCCTGCCGGGGGCGCCAAACCACCCAGTGCGCGAGCCTTGTTCGGTTCGCCACTACGACGCGGAACCGCGGGACGATCATGTGGCGGCTCTGGACGGACGTCTGTACCGTCACTACCCGCTCGACGTAGCGTGGGCCTATGCGCTTCGCTTTCAAGACCTCGCCACAGGATACGACCTGGACCGACATGCTTGCCGTGTGGAAGGTGGCTGACGACATCGAGCTGTTCGAGTCGGGCTGGACCTTCGACCACTTCTATCCGATCTTTTCCGACAGCACCGGCCCTTGCATGGAGGGCTGGATCACCCTGACTGCGCTGGCCCAAGCGACGACCCGCCTGCGCATGGGAACTCTGGTGACCGGCATCCACTATCGCCACCCGGCGATCCTGGCCAATATGGCGACCACTCTCGACATCGTGTCCGGGGGCCGGCTAGAGCTTGGCATCGGTGCCGGGTGGAACGAGGAGGAGTCAGGGGCCTACGGGATCGAGCTGGGCACCCCGGGCGAGCGCAGCGACCGTTTCGAGGAGGCCTGCGAGGTGATCGTCGGGCTCCTCACGCAGGAGACGACGACCTTCAAGGGCCGGTACTACCAGCTCAGCGAGGCCCGCAACGAGCCGAAGCCGGTTCAGCGCCCCCATCCGCCGATCTGCGTCGGTGGTAGTGGCGAGAAAAGGACGCTCCGCACTGCAGCCCGGTTCGCCCAGCACTGGAACTTCGTGGGTGGCACGCCGGATGAGTTCGCCCGCAAGCGCGACATCCTGCATCAGCACTGCGAGGACCTCGGCCGCGACCCTACGGAAATTCTGCTCTCCAGTCACGTCCGATTCACCGGGGACGCAAAGGCCGCCGCCGAGCAGGCCGCCGCCCTGGCAGAGGTCGGCGCCGATCTGGGCATTGTCTACCTCCCACCGCCCCTGGATCCCGGCGTGCTCGAGCCGCTGGCCACCGCCTTGGGTGAGCTCTAACGGAACGACGGAACCAACCAAAACCGTCAGCGATGGGCTCCCGCCGGGCTGGCGTGGATGGTGGCGGCCGTAAGCCGTCGAACTTGGTCGAGCAGGTGAGTCTCCGCGTGGTGAGCAATGTCGTGCGCTTGGGTGACGGTGAGGGTGGGGTCGACGGTGGCATCGACTTCGGCGCGGAGGGTGTGTCCGATCCAGCGGATGCGAAGCTCGCGAACGTCGCGTATGCCGGCCACGCCGATGACCACGGCACGGGCCTGGTCGACCAAGGCGGGATCGACGGCGTCCATGAGCCGCGCCCCGACCTGGCGTACCGCGGAGCGCAGCACCCCGAGGATGGCCACGGTGATGACGAGCCCGATGATCGGATCAGCCGCACGCCAGCCCAGTGCCACCCCGCCGGCGCCGAGCAACACGGCCAGGCTGGTGAACCCGTCGGTGCGGGCGTGGAGACCGTCGGCGGTCATGGCCGCGCTCCCGATGCGCCGGCCGACCCGGATCCGGTACCCGGCCACTATTTCATTGCCGCCGAATCCGACCACGGCGGCGAGCGCGACAACCCAGAGGTGAGTCACGTCACCGGGGTGGATCAGCCGGTCAACGGCCTCCCCGCCGGCGAGAACTGTCGAGACGGCGATCATGCCCACGACGAACAGCCCGCCGAGGTCTTCGGCACGCCCGTAGCCGTAGGTGTAGCGCTTGGTGGCCGGACGGCGGGCTAGGCGAAAGGCGATGAGCAGAGGCACCGCGGTCAGCGCGTCGGCCGCGTTGTGCAGCGTGTCGCCCAACAGCGCGACGGAGCCCGAGAAGAGGACCACCACGGCCTGAACGGCGGCCGTCAGTGCCAAGATGACCAGGCTCAATACCAGGGCCCGGCGTCCTTCGGCGTTGGCCTCAAGGGTCTCGTCGACCTGGTCGACGCTGTCGTGGGAGTGGGCGCCGAGCACCTCGGATAGCGCGTGACGGACCCGGGACAACATCGAGGGCCCGTGCCCATGGTCGTGGCCACCGTCACCATGCCCGTGGCCACCGTCACCATTCCCGTGGCCACCGTCATCGTGGTGCTCGTGGATGTGCTGGGTCGTCATGAGGGCATCTCGTCGAATTCGAGCGTCTGGACTCCGACTCTACCCAATACAACCTATATCTGCGAATCTGCGAATATATCGCAATAACCACTAGACTGCGTGTGTGCCCTCACCTCGCCGCAACGCGTCACCGGCCCCACCCAGCCATCCCGACTCATTGACCCCCGAGCAAGTCAATGCCGCCGTGCTGTCGTTCACGTTGCTCGCTGATCCAACCCGGGTTCGCATTCTGTGGGCCCTACGGGAGCGGGACCTCGATGTGGCCACTCTGGCCGAGGTCGCCAATTGTCGATCCACGGTCGCCAGCCAACACCTGTCCAAGCTGCGCTTCGCCGGCTTGGTCGAAGCAACCCGCGACGGGCGGCGCATGGTGTACCGACTGCGCGGCGGGCATGTGCGTGCCCTCCTTACCGAAGCGCTGTTCCAGGCTGACCACCAAGTGAGCGGCGTCCCGCCCCACGACTAGGCGAGCGCCCGTTCGGCGAGTGGATCGCGTGCACGGGATGGCCGATCGTCACCGAGCCGAGCCCCCGTTAGCCTCGAGGACGCACGGGGTATACGTCACGACGGCTACAGAAAGGACCAGTGATCCAACATGACACTGTTTGCGGCATTGGAGGACCTTCCGGTCCGCATCGCCACCGGAGGGTTCATCTTGAACTCCGGTCTGGAGAAGCTATCAGCTGACAGTGAGCGGGCTGCTGGTATCCACGGCTTCGCCACCGGCACCTATCCCTTCCTCGGAACCCTCGCCCCCGAGAGCTTCGCCAAAGCCCTTGCAATCAGCGAGGTCGGCCTCGGCACCGCCCTGTTGTTGCCGATCGTGCCCTCCCGGCTGGCCGGCGCCGGGCTGGCCGCGTTTGCCGGCGGGTTGCTCGGCCTCTATCTCCGCACCCCGGGCATGCGCCAAGACGGCAGTCTCCGTCCCACCGAGCAGGGGATACCGCTGGCCAAAGACGTCTGGATGCTGGGCGCCGGGCTCTCCCTCCTCGTTGCCGATCGGCGCCGAACCCGGCGGAACCGAAAGGATTGACCGAGAGATCGGGTTGACCGGAGATCGCGGCGCGATCGGTCAGGCCGGTCCGGTGCTCGACGGCTCGGCACTCGTGTCCACTTGGCTGATCCAGGTGGCGTACATCTCGGCGTAGCGACCCCCCTGGGCGACCAGCTCGGCATGGGAACCGACCTCGATGACCCGGCCCTCGTCCACGACCACGATGCGGTCCGCCCGCATGGCCGTCGACAGCCGGTGGGCGATCAGGATGGCGGTTCGATTCTCGAGCAGCACATCGAGCGCGGCCTCGATCATCGTCTCGGACTGGAGGTCGAGGTTCGAGGTGGCCTCGTCGAGAACCAGTACCCGCGGGCGGGTCAGGAACGCCCGACCGAGGGCGATGAGCTGGCGCTCTCCGGAGGACAGCGTCTGGCCTCGCTCGTGGACGATGGTGTCGATCCCGTTTGGCGTGCGATCGATGACCTCGCTCAAGCCGACCCGTTCTACCGCCTCGTGGATCTCGGCCGTTGACGCGTCGGGTCGGGCGAAGGCGATGTTGTCCCCGATGGTCCCGGCGAAGAGGAACGGCTCTTGGGGGACGACGCCGAGCTGTCGGCGCAAGGACAGCATGGACACGTCGCGGAGATCGTGTCCGTCGATGAGGACCCGACCCGAGGTGGGGTCGTAGAAGCGGGTCACCAGCTTGGCCAGCGTGGACTTGCCCGCTCCGGTCGGGCCCACGAAGGCGACTGTCTCTCCCGGCGCGATGCGGATGTCCACGTCTTCGATGACGGGAACGTCGGGGTCGTACCCGAACGAGACGTGGTCGAAGACGATCTCACCGTCGATGGGTGGCAGTTCGATGGCGTCGGGTGACTCCGTGACGGTGGGCTTGGTCTCGAGCAGGGTCCGAAGCTTGGTCACCGAGGACTGACCCTGTTGGTAGGTGTTGTATTGCTGCACCAGAAGCTGGATGGGCTGGAAGAACCGGTTGAGGTACAAGAAGAACGCGAACAGGGCACCGACGGACAGCGTGTGGTGGAGCACCATCTCGCCTCCGATGCCGAGCAAGGCTGCCTGTCCGAGGACGCCGAGCATCTGGGTCCCGGGCCCGTAGACCGCGTTCACATGAGCGGTGTAATTGTTCGCGGCCCGGTAGGCACCGACCACGTTGCGGTGATGGATCACGTTCTGGCGTTGGCGGTTGTGGGCGGTGACGATGCGGACGCCGTGCAGGCTCTCGGACAGATCGGCCAGCACGTTGGCGATGCCGTCCCGTACCCGGTCATAGCCCCGTTCCGAGGCCCGCTTGAACCAGATCGAGGCCACCACCAGCACCGGGATGATCAGCAGCACGGTGATGGCGGCCAGCTTCACGTTGGTGGTGAACAGGACGACGGTGATCACCACCATGGTGAGCGCCTGGATGGCCAGCTGCGAGAGCCCGTCTTGGAGCAGCTGCTGCAGGTTCTCGATGTCGCTCGTCATCCGGCTCATGATCACGCCGGCCTTCTCCTCGGTGAAGAAGCCGAGTGAGAGCCGCTGGAGGTGGGTGAAGATGGTGATCCTCAGGTCGTTCATGACCCATGCGGCGATCCGTCCCGTCACCCGGACCTGGGCGCGCTGGGACACGGCGGTAGCGACGATCGACACCAGGTAGGCGCCGGCCATGATGGCCACCAAGGCGAAGCTCTTGTTGGTGCCCACGCTGGCGTTGATGGCGATCTCGGTGAGCTTGGGCCCCGCCTGCGACACGACGGCGATGACCACCACGAGCAGCCCGGCCAGGATGAGCATGCTCGGGTACTCCATGAGCAGGCGCCAGAGGGTGAGCCTGCGGCCCTCCATCTCCGTCCCGTTCTGGGTGAACTTGAGATCGGGCTCGGGGTGCTCCGGCTCTGACTCCAAGAGCCGGTCGACCCCGCCTTGAAGCTCTGAGGGGATGCCGGCAAAGGGCAGACCGGGCGCCGCCGGGCGACCGAAACCTCCTCCGACTCCGCCGCCCATGCCCCAGGTCATCGGTCGCTCCCGTTGCTCTGGGCCCCGTTGCCGTGCGCCCCATTGTTGTGGGCCCCGTTGCTGTGCGCCCCGTTGCTCTGGGCCCCGTTGCTCTGGTTCACGCCGACCGCGTCGGGATGTTCGGGTTCAGGCCCGTGACCATTGCCGTTCGTTAGGCCGTGGCTGCCGTTCGTGCCGGTAGCCGGTCAGGTCGCCCCTGAGGTCGCGCCCTTCGCCCTCGGGGACGTCAGCTCACCGGCCTGGGCCAGTATCTCGCCATAGAGCGGCGTCGTCTCCAACAGCTCGGCGTGGGTGCCATCGGCCACGATCCGGTGCTGGTCGAGGAGCACGACCCGGTCGGCCAGCGAGATGGTGGAGAGCCGGTGCGCGATGATCAGCGTGGTCCGTCCCTCCATAAGCACCTTCAGTCCGGCATGGATCTCCAGCTCCACCTGGACGTCGATTGCGCTGGTGGCGTCGTCGAGCACGAGAATGGGCGGATTCACCAGCAGGGTGCGGGCGATGGCGATGCGCTGCCGCTGGCCTCCCGACAGGGTGTAGCCGCGCTCGCCGACGACGGTGTCGTACCCGTGCTCGAGCTCGCTGATGAACCCGTGGGCGCCTGACGCCCGAGCCGCAGCCTCGATCTCGGCGAAGGTGGCGTCCGGCTTGCCGTAGGCGATGTTGTCCCGCACCGACACCGAGAAGAGGAACGGCTCGTCCAGCACGATGCCGACGTTCGCCCGCAGGCTGTCCATGGTGAGGTCGCGGATGTCGTGGTCGTCGATACGCACCGATCCGCTGTTTACGTCGTAGAAGCGGGTCAACAAGCGCGAGACGGTCGACTTGCCCGACCCGGTCCGTCCGACCAGCGCCACCGTCTCGCCCGGCGCCAGGTGCAGGTTGAAGTCGGAGAGGACAAGATTGGCGTCATCGCCGTCGTAGGAGAACCGCACGTCGGAGAAGCGCACATCACCTCGGCTGTCGGTGAGGTCGATGGCATCGGGCTTGTCGGTGACCGTCGGCTGTTCGTCGAGGATCTCGTAGATCCGGTCGGCCGATGCGGCGGCGCGCTGTCCCATCATGATGAGCATCCCGAGCATCATGAACGGGGCCTGCAGCATCAACAGGTACGAGTTGAAGGCCAGGATGGCGCCGATACCGAGGTGGCCGTGGATGACCATGTACCCGCCGAACAGGAGCACCAGGGCCAGGCCGACCTGAGGAAGGTTCTGGACCGCAGGCGTGAACCGGGCCCGGATGTCGGCGTCTTTGACGTAGCCCCACTGGACCCGATCGGTGGCCCGGGAGAGGTTCCGGAGCTGTTGCTCCTCGGCGGCGAAGGACTTGACCACCCGGACCCCGTTGACGTTCTCGTCCACGACGGTGGCCACCTCGGCCAGGCGCGCTTGGATGATCCATGACACCGGGAACATGGACCGGCGCATCCTCACGCCGACGAAGAAGACGAGGGGCATGGTGGCCATGGCCACAAAGGCCAAGGGGACGTTGATCGACAGCATGAACCCGAAGGCGACGATGGCGATGGAGCAC
Organism: uncultured Acidimicrobiaceae bacterium; assembly: GCA_963717035.1. Taxonomy (GTDB): domain Bacteria; phylum Actinomycetota; class Acidimicrobiia; order Acidimicrobiales; family RAAP-2; genus DASXMT01. The sequence continues at coordinate 73,498 of CAVQVK010000035.1, forward strand.
TGGACCAGGATAGCGGCGCAAACGTCATGTACATCTGGACGGAGCGGATGTCCGAGTTGGCCCGCGAGATGAGCTGGCCCGACTGCACCCGGTCGTAGAAGGCAAAGGACATCTTGGTCAGGTGCTCGTAGATGATGTTCCGCAGGTCGTACTCGAAGTTGTACGCCGTCTCGAACAAGAAGAGCCGGGAGATGTACCCGGCAATGCCCCCGGCCACCCCTAGTCCCACGATCCACCAGACGTAATAGCTGATCGGCACGGTGTGGTGCTGGATGGAGTTGGTGATGGCGTGGTTCAACAGGTTCGGGATCTGGACCTGGAGGACGAGCCCGACAAAGGTCAGCACCATCGAGGTGATGAAGATGACCTTGTGGGCGCGCATGACCGGTAGGGCCCGGCGCAGCCACGACTTGGTCCGGTCGGGATCGATGGTTGCTCGAGGGGCCTCGTACTGGGCCTCCTCGGTGAGCGGGACGAACTGCGTGCCCTGCTCGTTCGAGGCCGGTCGATGGCGGCGTGGGCAGCTTCATCGGACCATGGTCCGGGCTCGTCGGTAGGCGATGAACGCCCGTCGCCAGGCCAGGAGTCCGTCGAAGGTGCGCTCGGTGTCGCAGGGATCCTCGAGGCACCCGGCGATGTCGTGCAGGCGGGCCGAGGTGGCGGTGTCGGCCGCGTCGAGCACGCGGCGCCCCTCGGCGGTGAGCAGGTGATCGACCTGGCGCCGGTCGGGGCCACGTTCCGGCGCTCCACCAGGCCCCGGGCCACCAGGCCGTCGACGATGGCGGTCACACTGGGCGGCCGGACGGCCAGGCGCTCGGCCAGATGGGACTGAACGGCCGAGCTCTCGTCGAGCAGTCCGAGGACGCGGTATTGCGACAATGAGAGGTCGACGGAGCCGAGACCGATCTCTACCTGCTTGGCCAGCCACGCCGCCGTCCGGCCAGGTGTCCGGTCGCGGTCGACCCCTTTGCTTCACCGTCATATAGTTAGACTATCGAAGTACCTGGCGGCGTTCATGCCCTCGCATTGGCCGAACTCGCTCCCGAGACGTAACGTTCGGGGATGGCCGGGGTGGTCGGGATCGCTTCGAGCTGGGAGACATTCGCTGGCCCCGGGTCGCTTCGACCGTCCTCACCGCCGGCCTGGTCGCCGGACCGCTGGCGCTTGGGTTTCGCTACCGGGCATTCCGCCGCCGGGGGCATCGGCGCCTTGGGGCGCGTACCTGTGGACGGCCAGCCACATCACGGACAAGCGACCGCTCGGGTTTCCGATCGGGGTGGCGACGGCCATCCTCCTCGGGCTGGCCGGCGGGATGGGTGCCCTGGCCGGGCTCATCTGTGGTTCTTGGTGGTGATGGTCGTCCTGTGGGCGGCCTTTCAGGCCGTCGCCGACGTGGCCGGCGGCACATTGCGGGTGCCCGTAGCCCTGTCGGCCCTGTGCATGTTGTTGTCGGCCATCGGCGGCGGTGCCACCGCGACCGGTGCGCTCAGACAGGGGCTGCTCACGTTGGGCGGCGCCGCGTGGATCACCGGGACCGAGGTGGTCCGTCATCCGCCTTGGCGGTCGCCCGGTCGCGGCATGACGGACATGGGGATCAAGGGTCGTGGGCGGAGCCCAAGGCACGTGGCTACGCACTGCTGTTGGCCATCCCGACGGCACTGGTCGCCGGCGTGGCCGGCACCTACCAGGTGTCCCACGGCGCCTGGACGGCGACGACGGTGCTGGGTGTCCTCAGGCCGGACGAGGCGACGACCATCACCCGGAGCTGGCAGCGCGCGGCCGGTACGGCGCCGGGGCACTACTCGCCGCCGTGTTGCTGGCCGCGGCCCCGACTGCGGTGACGGCGTGGTGGTGCTGGTCGTGGCCGTGACCGCCATGCAGTTCGTCGGGCCCGCCGCTACGCCGTGTACACGTTCTTCCTGACGGTGATCGCCCTCGAGCTCGGCCATCGGTCACCGCCCGATTGGGGATCGCGGTAATCCGGGTGGTGTTGACCCTGGTCGGCATGGCTGGTCGCGGTCATCAGCGGCCTGGTCTATGAGCGCCTCACCGCTAAAGCGATGACAGTGGAGTGACCGGCGCCCGCGCCGTTACGAGGCGGGGCTGCTACCAGGCGGCCTGTTACGAGGCGGGACTGTTGCGAGGTGGGACTGCTACCAGGCGGGCCACTCCGGCCGGACCGTCGCCCAGCGGCGGCGATGATCGGCCCCCGCTGAATGAGGCCAGTGGCGAATTCGGCCAGGATCGGACGGAGCTCGAGGAGACGATCGAACTGGTCGGCTCGGATGTAGGTGTAGACCCGGGCATAGATGCCCCCGATCACCAAGGGCACGAGGTCGGAGACCGGCATGGCCAGTCCGGCGGCGGGCGTGGCCTCGGAGAACATGGCGAACGACCGCTCGAAGTCCTCGTCCACTCGTTTCATGGCGTTCGGTCCCACCTTGACGGCCTCGATGGCGAAGAAGCGGGCAAAGGGTCGGTTGTCCACGAGGATCTGCAAGAACTCGCCGATGCCCGCCTCGACCCGCTCGGCCCACGAGACATCACCGGCGAGGTACGCCTCACCCACCCGGTCGAACAGGATGTTGACCCCGGCGTCGTAGGCCACCAGGAACAGCTCTTCTTTGGTGTCGAAGTACTCGTAGAACGTATTGAAGGCAACTCCTGCACGTCGGCAGATGGACTTGATCCCGGCGCCGTCGTAGCCCTCCTCGGCCACGACTTGGACGAAACCATCGATGAGCCGGTCCCGTTGCACCTGGATCACGTGCTCGCGGGGCTGCCCGTGGCCCCCGACCTTCAAGGCGCGTGACGGATCGAGCGGCGATCGGGTGCCAGGTAGTACGGCTCGGACGGGTTTTCCGTCGTTCGAAGGTTCCTCGTCGGCGGGCCCGGGCTGGTCGGGGCGAACAACGGTGCCCACCGTCTTGGGCATCGCCACCGGTTCGGCCGGGCGCGCCTGTTCACCAGCCGGTTCGCCTGTTCTGCGTTGGCGGGTGGCGCACATCGGCTATCAAGACTATCGAGGTTAGATAACCGGTGATGCCCAGCAGGCAGGGCCTAAGCTCATGCGAATGACCGAGGTCCTGGCTGTGGCCAACCAGAAGGGCGGGGTGGCCAAGACGACGACGGTGCAGTCGTTGGGCGTGGCCATGGCCGAGCTGGGAAGCCGGACCCTGGTGATCGACCTCGACCCGCAGGCTTGCCTGACGTATTCCCTCGGTTTCGACCCCGACCAGCTCGATCAGTCGCTCCACGACGTGTTCGTCCGGCGCACCAAGGTCACCGACGTCTGCCTCCCGGTACCCGATGTCGCCGGGCTCATGTTGGTGCCGGCCACCATCGATCTCGCCGGTGCCGAGGTCCACTTGTTGACCCGGACCGGTCGCGAGCACGTACTGGCCCGGGCGCTCGAGCCGGTGCTCGACCAGTACGACATGGTGCTCATCGACTGTCCACCGTCTCTCGGCGTGCTCACCATCAACGGCCTCACCGCCGCCGGCTCGGTGCTCATCCCCCTCCAGTGCGAGGCCCTGTCCAACCGGGGCGTGGGCCAGCTTCTCGACACCATCGAGGATGTCCGCGCCTTCGCCCATGCCGACCTGGCCATTCGTGGGGTGATTGCCACCATGTACGACGAGCGCACCCGCCACGGCGCGCGGTACTCGAGGAGGTCGAGACTCGCTACGGTCTCACCGTGCTCCAACCGCCGGTTCGCAAGTCGGTCCGATTCGCGGAAGCGCCGGCCACGGGCAAGTCGATCTTGCAGCACGCCCCCTCCTCCCCGGGCGCCGAGGCCTACCGCTCTCTGGCCCGACAGCTCGTCGGATGACCGACGGGCCCGATCCACTGGGTAAGCGCGCCCTGTTCTGGATGCCAGTGGAGCCGACCACCCAGGACGACCGGCCAACGAAGGGAGAGCGAGCGGGCGGGCCGCGGCGGGCCAGGCCGTTGGGCAAGCACGCGTTGTACACCGACGCCGGCATCGACCGGCACGCCCCCACGCCACCGACGGGTGACCCGATGCCCGACCGGGGCGTGTTCACCGTGACCTGTTCGACCTGCGGCGAAGTCAGCCGCATCGGCCTGCTCGATCTCCTCGTGCTCCAGTTTCCCTTCGGTATCTGGATTCCGGGGCGAACCTATGACCACAAGATGACCTGTCCGGCCTGTCGACGCCGGGCGTGGCTCAGCGTCACCCTTTTTCCGTGAGCCTTCCCGCCGTCATGGGACTGGCCATGGTCCGTCTGGTGGCCGCCTCCTCGAACCAACAGCTTCCCGGCGGCTTCGTGGGGAGGTTGCTTCACTTCCACGGTCCATCGGCCTACGCCTTGGTGGGTTTCTTGGCCTTTGCCGAGGCGGCTCTGCTCGTCGGTTTCTTCATTCCGGGAGAGACCGCCGTGGTGATCGGGGGCGTGTTGGCCGGGCTCCACCAGGTCAACTTGGAGACCATGATCGTGGTCGTGGTGGTGTGCGCCATCGCCGGGGACACCGTCGGCTTCGAGGTGGGGAAGAAGGCGGGGCCCTGGTTGCTTGACCACCGCCCGATGAAAGGGAACCTGGGCGTCAGAAAGACGCTGCAGATGCTCGAGCGCTACGGCGGCCCCGCCGTGTTCCTGGGTCGGTTCATCGCGTTCGCCCGAGCGGTCATCCCCGGCCTGGCCGGGCTCAGCGGCCTCCGGTACCGGACGTTCTTCTTCTACAACGCCCTCGGTGGCTTGCTGTGGGGAGTGGGCTACACCCTGCTCGGGTACGTCGTCGGGCTCTCGTTCGAACGGATCCTGCGCACGGTCGGCCTATGGTCGCTGGCCGGGGTCGGCGGGGTGATCGTCCTGGCCGTCGTCGTCCATGTGCTTTTGAGGCGCCGCGAGAAACGAAAGCTCGCCGCCGAGTTCGGCACCGAGGATGATTCGTCGGCACCCGGGGGCGACATGCCGGCTCACGAGGCCGAGACGACCGGGGGCGACACGCCGGCCCACGAGGCCGACACGACCGGGGGCGACACGCCGGCTCACGAGGCCGACACGACAACCTGACCTGGTCGCACCAGCGAGTGGGCGCTGAGTTCGCCTCAGGGCTCGACGATGTAGAACCGGGCCGGGTTGTGACCCTCCCGGCGTATCCGGTCGTGGAGCTCCAACAGGATGCAGTGGGCCAGGGTCTCACCGTTGGCCGAGCGCTGCATGTAGTCATGGATCTGATCCCATGGCCGTGACCACTTCAGCTGGATGGTGATGTCCCACGCGGTCGAACCGGGATGCTCGGCCACGATGTGCTCGATCTCCTCCAAGCGGTCACCGTGGTGCTTGATGAGCTCCTCGAGCCGGTTCTGGAGATCGGCAAAGCGGTACTCGTGGGCGGGCAGCACCTCATCGGTGTCCAGGTCCTGGAGCTTCAGCAGTGACTCGAGGTAGTCACCGAGCGGGTTCGGGGACTGCTGGGAGTGGGCCGAGATGTTCGGGGTGATCCGGGGCAGTACGTGGTCCCCGGACAGCAACAGCCGTTGGTCCTCGCTGTAGAAGCAGACGTGCCCGGGGGAGTGGCCGGGGGTCCAGATGGTCGTCAGGTCCCACCCGGGAAGCTCGATGTGCTTGCCGTCCTCGAACAGGACGTCGGGCAGGGCCATGGTCACCTGCGACTTGATCATCATCGAGGCCAGGTTGAGGTCCGGGAGCTTGTCGTCGGGAACACCCGAGTCGACCAGGAAGCTGTTCATCTGGGCCAGGAGCTCGTCGGTGTCGCCGTAGCGGGCCTCGAGGGTCTTGGCGTCGGCGGGGTGGAGGCCGATCCACGCCCCCGACTCGTTGCGCACCCGGCCCGCCAATCCGTAGTGATCGGGATGGTTGTGGGTGACCAGGACGGCGTTCACGTCGGCAATGGATCCGCCGGCGCTGGCCAGACCGCTGTTGAGCGCCTCAAACGCTTCGTCGGTGTTCCATCCGGCGTCCACGATGGCGACACCGCCGCCACCGAGCTCCATCGCGTAGACGAGCACGTAGCGAAGGGGGTTGTTGGGGATGGGCACCGGGATCGACCACAGGCCGGGCCTGACCTGTTCGACGGGAGGCAGGACGTTCTTGTCCCACGCCTCTTTTTGGAGTGTGCCGGTGACCTGAACCACGGTGGGCACGGTACACGGGCTCCGCACCGGGGCGCCTCTCCGGCGTGATGAGCACCGACGTCGTCACCCACCGCTACACGGTGTGGCAACCTTGCTCGTTCCTATGACCTCGTTTGCCTCCCAACCCCGCCCGGTGCGCACCCGATGAGATCCAGGCAAACCCTCCGCCGTGCCCTGGTGTCGGCGTCGCTGGCCCTGACCACGGCCGTGCTCAGCCTGGGTCTGTTCGCCGATCCCGCCCCGGCCGCAACCTCGAATTCGAGCCATGGCACCTCCTCCACCGCCCCGTCGGGCAGTGTTGCCGCCGCCCGGGCCCAGCTGGCCGCGGCGATCGTCGTCCGCCAGACCGCCTTGCGCCGGGTGCTGGCCTCCGCCGCCTCCTCCAAGACCATCGTCCCCGCCGATCAGGCCGTGCTCACCGCCTTGTTGACTCAGGCCCTGACCGGCATGAACGCCCTGGCCGCCAAGGTCCCTACCGATACCACCGCGGCAGAGGTGGCTGCCGATCAAACGGAGATGGTCCAGACCTATCGGGTGCTGGCCCTCCAGGTGCCGGCTGGAGACATGGTGCTGGCCGCGGATCTGGCCGCCGCAATCGAAACCGATATGGCCGCCCGACTGCCCGCGCTGCAGGCCCTCTTGGCCCCCGCGGCCAACCAGGCGTCGCCCGTCCCCAGCTCGGTCAAGACGGCGTTCACCGACTTCCAGCGCGAGCTGACCGCGGCCCAGAGCGCAACCGGAGGGGTCTCGTCGTCCCTGTTGGCCTTGCTCCCTGGGTCCTACCCGGGCAACCAGAGCGTGCTCACCTCGGCGCGGAGCGATCTAGCCAACGTTCGCCGTGACCTGGGCCTAGCCGTGACTGACCTGAACACCATCGTCACCACTGTCCACCACTGACCGACTGGGCGCCTGTCTGACGCCCAGTCGGCCTGACTGGCGCCCAGTTGGTCGGGGCGGCGGGATTTGAACCCGCGACCTCCTGCTCCCAAAGCAGGCGCGCTGCCAAGCTGCGCTACGCCCCGATGTCGTCACCGGCCGGGGCCGGGACTCCAAGCAAGACAGGTTAGACACCGCATCAGGCGATCCGCGCCACGAGGGGCTCGTCGATGTTCCATCCGCTCGTGCCGGTTGGCCGTCCCGTCTCGTACCGGAGCGGACGCGTGGATAGCGTCACGGCCGATGCCGTCTGTCCGCGTTGCCGTCTTCGATCTCGGGAGCAGCTCGTTCCACCTCATGGTGGTGGACGCCAACCGTGACGGCATGTTGGTCCCGGTCTTGCGGCGTCGTTCCTTCCTCCACCTCGGGACCGAGGTGGCCCGCACCGGTGGTGTACCGGTCGACCGGGCCGCCCTGGCCACCCGGGTGGTGCGTCGCCTCCGATTGACCGCGGATGAATCCGGTGTCGATGTGGTGGTGGCACTGGCCACCGCCGCGCTCCGCGACGCATCCAACGGCTCCAGCTTGCTGCGCCGGCTCGAAGACATCGTGGGCAGCCCCATTCGCCTGTTGAGCGGCGAGGAGGAGGCCAGGCTGTGCTTCCTCGGCCAACGGGCCGGCGTGTGGATGGGAACCGACCCCGTCCTCGGGCTCGATCTGGGCGGCGGGAGTCTCGAAGCGGGCATCGGCAATGCCACCGACATCCTGGATGTGACCAGCGTTGCCCTGGGCACGGCTCGCCTCCGAGGCGAGCTGGCCACCGGCGATCCGCTGTCCTCTCGTGATCGTCGGGCCATTCAGGCCCTGACCGTCGAGCGATCCGAGCCCATCAGCAAGATCCTGGCTGAGCACGCTTCGGCTGCTGACCGGGCCGTGGTCAGCGGGGGACGGTGCGGGCACTGGCCCGATTGGCCATGGGTCTGCACCGACCACCGGCGCCCAACGCCTCGTCGGTGCAAGTGAACCAGGTGGAACTGCCTGCCGGTCAGCTCCACGACCTTGCCGATCGGCTGGCGACCCTGGACCTCACCGCCTGTTTGGAGCTTCCCGGGGTGCAGGCCCGACGGGCGCCGCTCCTTCCTATCGGAGCCGTGGTGCTGGCCACCCTCGTCGATGTGTTGGACCTGGGCCGTCTGGTGGTCAGTGACTGGGGACTACGAGAGGGCGCCGTGTTCGGCGCCCTCTCGCTTCAATCTGAACTCACGGCGGGCACAGACGGCCCGGTGAACCTGACTGCCTAAGACGCTTCCTTCTTCTTACCGAGGATCCGGTTCATCTTCGTGCCACAGGTCGGGCAGGTGCCCTGAGCGGCGCGTCGGCCGTTGGCCAACTCGACCTCGTGACCATCGAATTCTCGCTTTTCTCGACATTTCACGCAGTAACCCTCATATGACGCCATTGCTTCCTCCTCAGATCTTGGATGGGATCGATCCCGGATGTGGACGAACTGAACGTATCGGCAGCCGATCACCGGATGGGGGATGGAGGGCCAGTTTGCTAGCTGGCAGCTAATTCTGCTCGCGGCCGGTTCGGGCGCTCCGCAGCCTGTTTTGGGCGACCCAGGTGGCGTTTTCGGCGCTGCAGGCGTGGCTCCTCTGTGGTCACTGAACTGTCACCGGGTGCTGGGCGATGGTCTCGAGCTGCCCTGGGTCGCCGAGCACGGGTCGCTCTAAGCTGACGCCATGACCACCATCTACGAACCGACCATTCACACCCTGTCCGGTGACGACGCGTCTCTGGGCGACTTCGAGGGAAAATCGCTCCTGCTGGTGAACGTGGCCTCGAAGTGTGGCCTCACGCCCCAGTACGAGGGCCTCGAGCGGCTGCAGCGTACGTACGGCGACCGGGGGTTCTCGGTGCTCGGGTTCCCCTGCAACCAGTTTGCCGGGCAAGAGCCGGGAACATCGGACGAGATCGCTGAGTTCTGCTCCGCCACCTACGGGGTCTCCTTTCCGTTGTTCGAGAAGGTCGATGTGAACGGGGGCGATCGTCATCCCATCTACGACCAGCTCACTGTCGTCCCCGACGGCGAGGGCGAAGCCGGTGACATCCAGTGGAACTTCGAGAAGTTTCTGGTGTCGCCCAGCGGCGAGATCGTCAAGCGCTTCCGACCCACGGTCGACCCGGAGGCGCCGGAGGTCATCGATGCAATCGAGGCCTCGCTGCCTAGTTGATCTGCCCAATTGATCTGCGTAGCTGATCAGCCGAGCTGAGCCATGGCCAACGACGAGGTGGTTATCGACCAGCTGGCCGAGGTATGGGCGTCAGTGGTCACTGCATGTGAGGGCCTGACTCCCGAGGAGTGGGCCTTGCCCACCGACTGTCCGGGGTGGTCGGTCCGCGATCAGGTTTCCCACCTGATCGCCATCGAGCGCTCGTTGCTCGGTGATCCGGCCCCAGCCCCGCTGGCCGTCTTGCCCCCATACGTGAAGAACGAGATCGGGGTCATCAACGAGCCGTGGATCGAGCAACGTCGGGGCACACCCGGTGACGAGGTGCTGGCCGAGTTCGAAGAGACGACAGTTCGGCGCCTCAAGGCGCTCCGATCCTTCCCTCCCGAGCGGTTCGAGGTTGTCGGCTGGAGCCCCATCGGCGATGTCCCGTACCGGATGTTCATGACCGTCAGGGTCTTTGATTCGTGGGCCCACGAACAGGACATCCGCTTTTCCATCGATCGACCCGGCGGTCGCGCTGGCGCCGGTGAGGCCGTCACCCTGGACCGGTGCTTCTTGACGGTGGGGTACACCGTGGGGAAGAAGGTCGCTCCTCCTGAGGGCACAACCGTGGTCTTCACCGTCACCGGTCCCCTCGGTCGGCGAGAGGCGGTCCGGATCGAAGGCGGCCGGGCCGTGGCCCTGGACGCAGCGCCGTCGGCTCCTACCGCGGCGCTGACCATGGACCCGACCGCCTTCTGGCGGTTGGGTCTCGGCCGGTACTCCGGGAGCGAGGCGCTGATTGCTGGAGACGTCGTCCTCGAGGGCGACCTTGGTCTCGGCCGCAGCATCGTCGAGGCGATGCCGTTCATGATCTGAACGGCGTTGGGTCTGCGGTCCCGCCTCCGGCCGTGGGTGAGGACAACGCCGCCTCTGCCCGTAGGCGAGGACGAAGGGCGGTGTCGAGGGTTCAGGAGCGGGAGACCTCGGCAACTTGGTTTCGCGAATCTCCCGCGCTTCGGCGAAACAAAGTCGTGGTCCAGTTCCCGATTCGCCGAAACGCGGGCAGACGCCAAAAACCAATGCCCGAGAGGCACTCTTGGGGTCGCAAGGACTCGTGAGCGGCACAGACCCTTGGGGCTGTCGCACCCAATCCATACCGTAGGGGCATGTCCGGAGCCGGAGGGCCGCCAGGCGAACAGCGCAACCCAAGAGGGCGACAGCCCAACCCCAAAGGGGGTCAACGCGACCCCAGAGGGGATGCCCGGAGCCCTCACCCTGAATACCGGCATGCCGGGCCCGGCTGCATCCTGACCGCGACCGATCCACTGCGGGGGCGACCGCTTCGACGAGCAGCGTGCGCGGTGATCATGCGCTCGTGGTACCCGTGCTCGGTCTCGATCGTCCTGGACGTGCTCGATCAGTGGGGCTACGAGGTGGGCTCATGCAATCCCGGAAAGGCCGTAGCCGACGCGCTGGCCTACGAGGTGGACAGAGGTTGGCTCCGGCGGGTGCGCAGAGGTTGGTACGCCGAGGGCACGGTGTCGCCCGGAAGCCGCCACCGGATCCTGTCGCTGTTCCTATGAGGAATCCCCCGACTGCCATAACGAGTCCCCGACAGCGGCTGGCGGCGCGGCCATGGCCCCGATGCCTCGTCGACTGGGTTGGTTCCTCGTCCACTGGGTCGGTTCCGCGGCAAAACGCTCGAGGGAGGGAGTGCCTCATGGCCCAGTAGACTCACCTACTCGTATGCGAGCCACAGCTGAGCCCGAAGAGGGCAACAAGGTCCGTCTCTCCGTTGAGATCGACGAAACGGAGATCGACGAGGCTCTGGACGAGGTGATGCGTCGGTTGTCCCGCGAGGTGCGGGTTCCCGGTTTTCGGCCGGGCAAGGTGCCTCGACGGGTGATCGAGGCCCGTATGGGTGGCGCCTCGGCTGTGCGCGGTGAAGCCCTGCGTGAGGCGCTTCCCGACTTCTACGCCAAAGCCGTGACCGACACCGAGGTCGACCCCATCGCCGCCCCGGAGATCGACATCACGTCCGGCAACGACTCGGGCGCAGTGGCCTTCGACGCAGTGGTCGAGGTCCGGCCGACGGTCGCCATCCCCGGCTACCAGGGCCTGGTGGTCACGCTTCCCTCCCTGGCCGTCCCCGAAGAGGACATCACCAGCCAGATCGATCGGCTGCGGGCAACGTCCGGCGAGCTCGTCGATGTGAAGCGTCCTGCTCAGAACGGCGATCAGGTGACCGTGGACATCCATGGGACCCGCTCGGGCCCGGGCGTCACTGACGAGCTGAAGGACGACGAGGACCTCTCGGCTGAGGACTTCCTCTACGAAGTGGGAAGCGGCGGCATCGTCCCCGAGCTCGACGATCAGCTCCGGGGAGCCAAGGTCGGCGACATTCTCAAGCTTCGACAGCACCGTCGAAGCGCTCGATCAGAAAGTGTCCTTCCGGGTCTTGGTCAAAGACGTGAAGGAGCTGAAGTTGCCGGAGGTGACCGACGAGTGGGCGGCCGAGGCCTCCGAGTTCGAGACAGCCGACGAGCTCAGAGCAGATATCACTAAGCGGCTACCCAGATGCGGATCGTGCAGGCGCAGATGGTCCTCCAGCAAAAGGCGGTCGACGCGCTGGTCGAACTGGTGACCGAGGACATTCCCGACGTGCTCGTGGCCGAAGAGCTCCGCGAGCGCATCCACGATCTCAACCATCGGCTGGAGCATCAAGGGATCGGGATCGAGCAGTTCCTCATGGCCAGCGGTCGCGACGAGCAACAGCTGCTCGACGAGCTCAAAGATGGCGCCCTCCGCGGGGTCAAGGCCGATCTGGCTCTCCGGGCCCTGGTCGAGGCCGAGGAGATCGAGATCAGCGACGAGGAGCTGGCAACCGAGCTGGCGGCGATGGCGGAGCGCCTCGAAACCGACGTCGACCAGGTACGCGATGAACTCGACCGGGCTGGCCGTTTGCCGGCAGTACGCTCAGACCAGCGCAAAGCGAAAGCCTTGCGTTGGCTGCTCGACAATGTCGAGCTGGTCGATGAGGAGGGAAATCCCGTGTCACGGGACGACCTGAAGGTAGATCAGGGCGAGGAGGACTCGGAGTGAGCGTGACAGAGGGACTCAATACGGAGGGAATCAGAACGGTGGATGCCCAGGCCTACAGCGTCCCGTGGGTGGTGGAGTCGACCAGTCGGGGCGAGCGTAACTACGACCTCTTTTCCCGACTGTTGCGGGAGCGGATCATCTTTTTGGGGACGCCGATCAACGACACGGTGGCCAATCTGGTCTGTGCCCAGCTCCTCTTTCTCGAGTCCGAGGAAGCGGACAAGGACATCCACCTCTACATCAACTCACCTGGTGGCGACATCACCGCACTGTTCGCCATCTACGACACGATGAAGTACATCAAGCCGGACACCTCCACCTTCTGCTTCGGACAGGCCGCGTCGGCCGCTGCGGTGCTGTTGGCCGCCGGGACCCGGGGAAAGCGGTTCGCCCTGCCCCACGCTCGCATCCTGTTGCACCAGCCCTTCGGTGGGGTCGAGGGCCAGGCCAGCGACATCGAGCTGCAGGCCAAGGAGATCCTCCGCATGCGCGACCTGCTGAATGGCATGCTGGCCGCAGACACTGGTCAGAGCATGGAAAAGGTGTCCAAGGACACGGACCGGGACTTCATCATGACGGCCGAGGAGTGTGTGAGCTACGGACTGATCGACGAGGTGATCACGGCTCGTGATTCGGTGGGCATCGAAGCAGTCGGCGCGGCGTAGGGTCAGGTTTGAGCGACGCAGCCGGTAGGGTTGGATTCGGCGTTCACTAGGCAAATGGCGACTAAGGGAAAAGGGACAAGGGGAACCGACGTGGCGAAGTTCGGAGACGGTGGCGACCTCGTAAAATGCAGTTTCTGCGGCAAATCCCAGAAGCAGGTCAAGAAGCTCATCGCCGGACCGGGCGTGTACATCTGCGATGAGTGCATCGAGTTGTGCAACGACATCATCGCCGAGGAGCTGGCCGACACCACCGAGCTCTCCTTCGAGGAACTACCCAAGCCCAAGGAGATCTACGAGTTCCTGAACGACTATGTGATCGGTCAGGAGTACGCCAAGAAGATCCTCTCCGTCGCCGTCTACAACCACTACAAGCGGGTCCAGGCGGGCAACAACGGCACTCATGACAACGAGGTCGAGCTGGCCAAGTCGAACATCTTGCTGCTGGGCCCCACCGGCTGCGGGAAGACCCTCCTGGCCCAAACCCTGGCCCGCATGCTGAATGTGCCCTTCGCCATCGCCGATGCCACCGCGCTGACCGAGGCCGGGTACGTGGGTGAGGATGTCGAGAACATCCTGCTGAAGCTCATCCAAGCGGCGGACTACGACGTCAAGCGGGCCGAGACCGGGATCATCTACATCGACGAGATCGACAAGATCGCCCGGAAGTCGGAGAACCCGTCGATCACCAGGGACGTCTCCGGTGAGGGTGTGCAGCAGGCCCTGTTGAAGATCCTGGAGGGGACCACGGCCTCGGTCCCGCCCCAGGGTGGCCGAAAGCACCCCCATCAGGAATTCATCCAGATCGACACCACCAACATCCTGTTCATCTGCGGCGGTGCCTTCGCCGGCATCGACAAGATCATCGAGAATCGCATCGGCCGCAAGGGCATGGGCTTCCGGGCCGAGGTCCGCAAGGCCTCCGAGCGGGACGACTCCGAGCTCCTGCGTCTTGTGCTCCCCGAGGACCTGATGAAGTTCGGGCTGATTCCCGAGTTCATCGGGCGCCTGCCCATGGTGGGGGCGGTTTCCCACCTCTACAAGGATGCGCTGATCCAGATCCTGGTGGAGCCCAAGAACGCGCTCACCCGGCAGTACAAGCGGGTCTTCGAGTTGGACCGGGTGGAGTTGGAGCTGACCGACGATGCCCTGGAGGCAGTGGCCGAGCAGGCCCTGCTGCGAGGCACCGGCGCCCGGGGCTTGCGGGCCATCTTGGAAGAGGTGCTGCTCGAGGTGATGTACGACCTTCCCAGCCGCACCGACGTCTCGAAGTGTGTGGTTGATCGAGCGGTGGTCCTCGAGAAGGTGCATCCCACCCTGGTGCCGCTCAATCCCCCGACCAAGTCCACCCGCACCCGCCGGGCCGCGTCCTAACCGGCTCACCCGGGCGGGACACCCATCGACTCGACTGGGGCGAGTGCGTCATCGCCGGTCGGCGATCCCACGTCCCCTCTCACCATGCCCTTCTCCGATCTTCCCGAGGCGATCGCCTGGCTCGATTCGCACATCGACTTCGAGTCCATCGCCCCTACCCGTCGGGCCCTGCCCACCCTGGATCGCATCCGCGAGCTCATGGAGGTTCTGGGCGACCCGCAGCGCGCCTACCCCTCGATCCACCTGACCGGGACCAACGGCAAGGGCTCCACCGCGGCCATGGCCACGGCCCTGTTGGGCGCCCAGGGGCTGACCGTGGGGACCTACACCAGCCCCAACCTGTACCGGGTGAACGAGCGCATCTCCCGAAACGGGGAGCCCATCGACGACGACGCCTTCCTGGCCGTCTTGGAGACCCTGGCCGGCCTGGAGGGGCTTCTGTCCGATCGGCCGACCCGCTTCGAGCTGCTGACCGCAGCCGCCTTCGCCTGGTTCGCCGAGGAGGCGGTCGACGTCGCCGTGGTCGAGGTGGGCCTCGGGGGCACCTGGGACAGCACCAATGTGATCGACGCTGATGTGGCGGTGATCACCAACGTGAGCTTCGACCACACCGAAGTGCTGGGTCCGACCCTGGCCGACATCGCCAGTGACAAGTCGGGGATCTTCAAGCCCGGGAGCCGGGTGGTGATCGGGGAAACCGACCCTTCGCTGGTGTCCCTGCTCCGGGCCAAAGCCGCCGAGGCCGGCGCCGCCGAGGTGTGGGTTCGAGGCGAGGACTACGGATGGACGGCCAACCGGGTCGCCGTCGGCGGGCGCCTGCTCGACTTGCGTACCCCGCAGGGGTCCTACGGCGAGATCCTCGTCCCGCTCCATGGGGCCCACCAAGGCGACAACGCCGCCACCGCACTCGCTGCCGTAGAGGCCTTCTTCGGCTCGCCACTGCACGAGGATGTGGTCGATCAGGCGTTGTCTTCAGTGTCGGTTCCCGGCCGACTCGAGGTCATCGGCCGCCATCCCCTGGTGGTGGTCGACGGTGCCCACAACGTTGCCGGCATGACCATGTTGGCCCGCACGCTGATCGAGGAGTTCACCGTGGAGGGTGACGCCGTGGCCGTGGTGGGGATGTTGCGCGGACGCGACCCGGTGGCCATGCTCGAGGCCCTCCAGACCGCGGGCATCCGCTCGCTGGTGGCGTGCGCCCCCGAATCGCCGCGGGCGCTTCCCGTCGAGATCGTGGCCGAAGCGGGGCTCGGTCTGGGCATGGACGTGCGAACGGCCCCGAGTGTCACCGAGGCGGTCACCACCGCGGTCGACGGCGCTGGGCCCGACGACCGTTGCATCATCTGCGGATCGCTCTACGTGGTGGCCGATGCGCGCCGCCGTCTCGTCGGCGACGGTCTCTGAGGATTCGGCGCCACCGTGCTGGCGGGGCAACCGAGGCCGGCGTGCGCCGCCCGGGATGTCGACTAATCTGCCCGCCTCGTGGACCGCACACTTGTCATTTGCAAACCTGACGCCGTCGAGCGAGGCCTGTCGGGGGAGATCATCGGACGCATCGAGGCCAAGGGTCTCCGCCTGGTAGCGGCCGAGCTGCGCACCATTGCCGTCGAGGTCGCCGGTCGTCACTATGCCGAGCACGAGGGAAAGCCCTTCTATGCCGGCCTGGTGGCGTTCATCACCAGGTCCCCGGCACTGGTCATGGTGGTCGAGGGCCCCGCTGACACGTACGCCGTGGTGCGGAACCTGATGGGGGCCACCAATCCCATCGAGGCCGCGCCGGGGACCATACGGGGCGACCTGGCCCTCGAGGTGGGGGAGAACCTGATCCATGGATCCGACTCGGCCGAGTCCGCCGCCCGAGAGATCGAGCTGTTCTTTCCCGGCCTCGCCTGACGCCCGGCTGACGCCGGCCTGTGGCGGTCCCCCGGCCCTGGGCCCCGCAGCTAGAGCGCCTTGTGCCCACCCGTTCATTCCCGTACCCTTTACCCCACGATGTCCTGTAGCGCGCCCCGCGGAAACAGCGGATCCGGGGCGATTGCACGGGACGAAATGCCAACCCGACCGCTCTACGACGGAGGGGTTCATCTCTGATGGCCGACAACCGCTTTTTTCTATTGGGCCGAGACATGGCAGTTGATCTCGGGACCGCCAACACCCTGGTCTACGTACGTGGCCGGGGCATCATCCTGAACGAGCCGTCCGTGGTCGCGGTCAACGTGAAAGACGGCCGACCCTTGGCCGTGGGGGCCGAGGCAAAGCGCATGATCGGCCGGACGCCCAGCCATATCCAGGCCATCCGGCCGCTGAAGGACGGGGTCATCGCCGACTTCGAGATCTGCGAGAAGATGCTTCGCTACTTCATCCACCGGGTCCACCAGCGCCGATTTGCCAAGCCCCGCATGGTCATCTGCGTCCCCTCGGGCATCACCGGGGTGGAGCAGCGGGCGGTCATGGAGGCAGCCGAGTACGCCGGCGCCCGCAAGGCCTACATCATCGAAGAGCCGATGGCTGCGGCCATCGGAGCGGGACTGCCCGTCCACGAGCCGACCGGGAACATGGTGGTCGACATCGGCGGCGGTACCACCGAGGTCGCCGTCATCTCCTTGGGTGGGATCGTCACCAGCCAGTCGATCCGCATCGGCGGCGACGAGTTGGACGAGGCCATCGTCTCGTTCGTGAAGAAGGAGTACAGCCTGGCCCTCGGGGAGCGCACCGCCGAGGAGATCAAGATCGCGTTGGGTTCCGCCTACGAGCTCGAAGAAGAACTGCACGCCGAGATCCGCGGTCGCGACCTGGTGACCGGTCTGCCCAAGACAGTGGTGATCTCCACCCAGGAGATCCGCAAGGCCATCGAAGAGCCGGTGTCGGCCATCGTCGACGCGGTGAAGGTGACCCTGGACCGCACGCCGCCGGAACTGGCCGCCGACATCATGGAGCAGGGCATCGTCCTGACCGGCGGAGGCGCACTGCTGCACGGCCTCGACAGCCGGTCTGCAGTCGGAGACGGGAATGCCGATCGTGGTGGCGCGTGATCCGCTGAACTGCGTAGCCATCGGCAGCGGCCAGTGCCTCGAGGAATTCGAAGCACTGAAGCAAGTACTCATCACGTCGTCAGCCCGCTGACCGAGCCGCTCATAACTCGTGGCGAAGCCGCGGCGGCTCCGCCGCCCCCGAACAACGCTCCTGATCCTGGTCCTCATCTCGATCACCATCATCACCCTTGATGCTCGTGGCGGTCTGAACAGCTTCACGTCCGGGATCAAGTCGGTTGCCTCCGATGCCTTCTCGCCCATCCGATCAGGGGTGGACGGCCTGGTCCGCCCCATCGGCAGCTTCCTGGCCGGCAGCGTGCACTACGGGGCGGTCCGCCAGCAGAACCAGAAGCTCCAGGCGGAGATCGGTGCCCTGCGACAGCAGATGGTCGAACAGGGAAACGCGGCGCAAGCCCTGCAAGCAGCTCCAAGCGCTCAGTGCCCTCAACAACCTCCCCACGGTCGCCAACCTGCAGCAGGTCAAAACAGAAGTCATCGACTTCAACACGTCGAACTTCGCCTCCACCATCGAGATCGGGGTGGGCCGGGACCAAGGGGTGACATTGGGCATGCCCGTGATGGGGTCGGGGGGTGCCACCGGAGGCCTGATCGGTCAGGTGGTGGAGTCAAACAGGAGCACGTCGACGGTCCGGCTGCTCACCGACGGCCAGTCGACGGTCGGGGTGGCCTACGGCCCCGGTGACTACGCCGTCCTCAACGGACAAGGTGCGGGCAAGCCGCTGGTCGCCCAGTACATACCGTCGAACACGCCGTTGCCCAGCGGGCCGGCCTTCGTCACCAGCGGGCTGCAGGGCGCCATCTTCCCTCCTGGGCTCCCGGTGGCCCAGGTCATCGGCTCTAAGAACGGTTCTTCCGCCAACAACGAGACGGTGACCCTCGAGCCGGTGGCCGACTTCGCCCACCTTCGTTACGTCTCGGTCCTCATCTGGGGCCCGGCCGGATCATGACGGGCAGTCGGGACGCGGCAAAGGTCATCGTGGTGGTGGTGTTGTTCCTCACCGTGCAACAGACGTTGATGTTGGATATCCACATTTCGGGGATCCACCCCGACATCATGGTCGTGCTCCCCATCGCCGCTGGGATCATCGGGGGACCGTCCCGTGGGGCGATCATGGGCTTCGGAGCTGGACTGGTGGCCGACCTCTTCCTCCCCACACCCTTCGGGCTGTCCGCGCTGATCGGGTGCCTGGTCGGGTTCGGGGTCGGGTATGGCCACGGTGGCACTCGACCGGAGCGCCTGGTGGCTGCCCCCCTTGGCCGCATTGGGGGCCAGCGCCGTCTACGAGGTGGCGTACGCGGCAGTGGGTTCGATCCTCGGACAGCCGCAGATGCTCCACGTGAACATCGTGGGCATCGTCTTGGTGGTGTCGATCGTCAATGCTCTGGTAGCCGTACCCGCCGTCCGCCTCGTCGGGTGGGCGCTGCCCAAGGTCTCGACCGAAGGCATGCCGGGCTCGATCGGCCCCGTTGGGAACACGAGATGACCAGAGCGGCCGGGCTGGTCCCTGACCCGAGCCGCGTACACATTGTCGGTCGGGAACGTCAGGATAGGCGCCAATGAAACGCTCCCTGCGCCACCCGATCTCCGGGTCGAAGCAGTATCTGCGCCCCGAGCGGGAGCGGTTCGGTCCCCGCAGAGTGGCCAAGCAGCCGAAGATCCACAAGAGCAGGGTGTCGGTGGGATCGATGCTCGACGCGCCCGACTCCAACGCATCCCGCCCGGGCCTGCGCCTGCGTATCACCGGCCTGGTGGTCATCGTCCTGTTCGCCATCTTGGGACTACGGCTCTGGACCCTCCAGGTCCTTCAGGCGCCGGCCGCCGTTCATGCCGTCTCCGCCAATCAGATCCGCGCCGTGACCATCCCGCCGACCAGGGGCGAGATCCTGGACCGGACGGGCGTACCGCTGGCCAACAACCTGGTCACCCAGCAGATCACCTTGTCCCGCGTCTCGGCCGTCCAGAATCCCGAGGTGATCGGGCGCTTGGCCGCCCTGATCGGCCAGACCCCTGCCCAGGTCACTCAGACCATCAACGACAAGCAGTACAGCCCGTACAAGCCGGTGCCGATCCTGTCGAACGCACCGTTGCCCGACATCCTCTACATCAAAGAGCACCCCACCGAGTTCCCCGGAGTGAGCTCGGTGCAGACCACGCAACGGAACTACCCGCAAGTGGAACTCCCCGGCCCGGCCGCCGGCGGCTACCCGGCGGCCCAGACCCTCGGGTACGTCGGCTCCATCACGGCCAGCGAGCTGAAGACCCTGGCCCCCCAGGGCTATCAGGCCGGGTGACGAGGTGGGCCAGAGCGGGCTCGAGTACCAGTACGAGTCGGCGTTGCGGGGCACACCGGGCCAACAGCAGCTGGAGGTCGACGCCCAGGGCCAGGTGGTGGGCACGCTGAAGACCGTCCCGGCCAAGTCGGGCAACAACCTGGTGACCAACATCGACCTCGGGCTGCAACAGGTGGCCGAGGACGCCCTCGCCACCCAGATCGCCACCGTGCGCCAGACGCCGGACCCTGCCGACCACAACGTCTTGCCCCCGGCCATCAACGGATCGGTGGTGGTACATGGACCCCCAGAACGGGGCGATCCTGGCCATGGCCTCCTACCCGTCCTACAACCCAAGCGTGTGGGTCGGGGGGATCTCCACGGCCAACTACACGGCACTCACCGCCAGCGGCGCCCAGAACAACTGGGCCATCAACTCCCAGCTGGCGCCCGGTTCGACCTTCAAGCTGGCCACCGCCACCTCGGCCCTGCAGACCGGCCTGATCACGACGAACACGGCGTACGTGGACAAAGGCAGCTACACCGCACCGGGCTGCACGGGACCGAACTGCACCCTGAAGGACGACGTCGGTGACAACGCCAACGGCGCGGCCTACAACGTCACTTCGGCGCTCACCGTGTCGAGTGACGCGTTCTTCTATCAGATCGGCGCCGAGTACTGGGATGCCCAGTCCCAGTACGGCCACGATCCGATCCAGACCGTGGCCGCCCAGTACGGCTACGGGCAGCCCACAGGCATCGACATTCCCAACGAGTCCATCGGTCGCGTGGACTCGCTGACCGAGCGGCTGAAGCTCCACGCCGCAGTACCCCCTGCGCTTCCCTAACACACGACCTGGTACACCGGTGACAACATGGAGCTGGCCTTCGGCCAGGGCGGAACGGTCATCACGCCCCTCCAGCAGGCCGTGGCCTATTCCACCTTCGCCAACGGCGGCACCCGCTACGCACCCGAGGTGGCCGCCGGTGTGGTCGGCCCCGACGGCACGGTGGTCTCCAAGGTGGCACCCAAGGTGACCGGCCATGTGACCCTGACGCCGACCAACTACCAGGCCATGCTGGCTGGCTTCGAGGGCGTGGTCTCCGACCCGAGCGGGACGGGCTACGGGAGTTTCGTGGGATCCGGATGGAACCAGGCCAGCTTTGTGCTGGGCGGGAAGACGGGAACGGCCAGCGTCAACGGCCAGGAGCCGACCTCGTGGTTCGTCGGCTTCGGCCCCAACCCGAACCCCCAGTACGTGGTGGTGTCCGAGATCAACGAGGGCGGATACGGCGCCCAGGCCTCGGCCCCGGTGGTCCGGAAGATCTTCGACTACCTGCAGGCCAATCCGGTCGCTCCGGTCGCCCTGCCCCCGGCGCCGGCCGCGGTGAACTCCACCCAGCCGGCGCAACTGCCCACGACCACCACGACGACCGCCCCCGGTTCCACCACGACTACGACCTCCCCTGGTTCGGCCACGACCGCTCCCGCCCCCACGACTACGACCGCTCCTGCGCCCACTCCGACGACCACAGCTCCGACGACGACGACACCAGGAACCGCGGCCGGGACCGGTGCGGCCTACAAGGCCAAGGGCCGAACCACCTCGCTCCGAACCACCGCAAAACGCACCCCCACGGCTCGCAAGGCAAACCGCTCCGGTCACTAGTCGTAAACTGGCGAGCACATGGAGTCCATCTGGTCGCGGATCGAACCGCTATTGGCCCAGGTCACCAAGCCGGCTCGCTACATCGGCGGTGAACTGGGCGCACAGTCACCCGAGCATGTCGACGGCAACGTGGCCTGGCTCCTGGTCTACCCGGACACCTACGAGATCGGCCTTCCCAACCAGGGGATCCAGATCCTTTACGAGATCCTCAACGAGCGCACCGACGGCGTGGCCGAGCGATCCTACGCACCGTGGGTGGACATGGAAGAACAGATGCGGGCCAACGGCATCCCCTTCTTCTCCCTCGAGAACCACCTGCCCGCACGGGCCTTCGATGTGCTGGCCTTCAACCTGTCGGCCGAGCTGACCTACACCAACGTCCTCAACCTGATCGACCTGGCTGGCATGCCGGTACGCAGCGCCGAACGCTCGCTAGGGGACCCACTGGTGGTGGCCGGAGGTCACTGCGCCTTCAACCCCGAGCCGCTGGCCGATTTCGTCGACTGCTTCGTCCTCGGCGACGGCGAGGAGGTGATCGGCGAGCTCAATGAAGTGCTGGCCGACTGGAAGGCGGGAAGCCCCATCGACGCGGGCGATGCCGGGCCCGGTACCCGAGAAGCGCTTCTTCGTGCCCTGTCCCAAGTGCCTGGGGCTTACGTCCCGTGGTGCTACGAACCCGAGTACGGCATTCTCGACCGATCCGACGAATCGGGCCGAGAAAGGTCGGGCCCGGTTGGAGAAGGTCCAGGCGGATCGAGTCTGCCTGCTCTGGTCGGCACGGTGGCCCGGTTCCCCGAGACGCCCGAGCGGGTGGAGAAGCGGACGATCTCGGACCTGGGGGCGTGGCCCTATCCCAAGCAGCAGTTGGTGCCCCTCATCGAAGTGGTCCACGATCGGTTGAACGTGGAGCTGTTCCGGGGATGCACCCGGGGCTGTCGCTTCTGCCAGGCCGGGATGATCACCCGGCCGGTCCGAGAACGTCCGGCCGAGCAGGTCCGCACCATGGTTGCCAACGGCCTGGAACGCACGGGCTACGACGAGGTGGCCCTGACCTCGTTGTCGAGCGCCGACTACTCGGGCATCGAAGACACGGTCACTTCGATCATCGACGACCCGGCGTGTTCGGGACAGGTATCGGTCAGCCTCCCCAGCTTGCGGGTGGATGCGTTCACGGTGGGCACGGCGGCCCAGATCCAGCGGGTGCGCCGAACGGGTCTGACCTTCGCCCCCGAGGGTGGCACCTGGCGGATGCGCCAGGTCATCAACAAGCTCATCCGCGAAGAGGACCTCTACGCCGCGGTCGACGCCGCCTTCAGCCAGGGATGGCGGCGGGTCAAGCTCTACTTCCTTATCGGACTGCCCACCGAAACCGACGAGGACACCCTGGGCATCGTGAAGCTGGCCAGCCAATGCGTGGAGATCGGCAAGCGGTACCACAAGAGCGTGACCATCACCGCGTCGGTGGGGGGTTTCGTCCCCAAGGTCCACACCCCGTTCCAATGGTTCGGCCAGAACACGGTCGAGGAGCTGACCCGCAAGGTCATCCTTCTGCCGCGAGGCGGCGCGGCGGGTCCGGGGGCTGACCATCCGCTGGCACGACCCCAAGGCCACTGCGGCCGAGGGAATCGCCAGCCGGGGCGATCGCCGGATCGGCGCCGTCATCGAGCAGGTCTGGCGAGCGGGCGGCACCTTCCAGGAGTGGACTGAGCACTTCGACCTGGATCTGTGGACCGATGCCCTCGCCGCCCACGGTCTCTCCCTGGAGGAAACGGTCTACCGCCACCGGACCGAGGACGAGGCGCTGCCCTGGGACCACGTTTCCGCCGGGCTGCACCGGGACTTCCTCTGGCAGGACTGGAGGGACGCCCTGGACGCCCACGGCCTGGAGGACTGCCGCTGGACGCCCTGCTACGACTGCGGCGCCTGCACCGGGTTCGGGATCGAGCACGTGGTGGCATCAGCGGTGCCACCAGCAGGGGGAAGTCAGGGCACGGGCCAGGATCTCTCCGCCGGGGGTCAGGTACCGGTACGCTTTCTGGTTACGGCGCCAGTCGGCGCCGGCTCGGCCCTTGACGCCGAAAGGAGTCCCGCCGTCACGGTGGGAGAAGGGAAAGACTGAGGTGCGCATCCGGTTCCGCTTCTCGAAAGTGGGAAAGGTGCGCTTCACGAGCCAACGGGACGTGGCCCGAATGTGGGAGCGGGCGCTCCGCAAGGCCCGCCTTCCCCTGGCCTACACCGCGGGATTCTCGCCCCGTCCCCAGCTCAGCTTCGGTCTGGCTCTGCCTACGTGCTGTGAGTCGATCGCCGAATATCTGGATGTCGCCTTGGACCCGGAGCGCCCAGAGACGGCACTCGTCGACGTGGATGGGCTTCCGTCCCAGCTCACGCCGCTGCTTCCCGAGGGAATCACCGTCTCCGAGGTGGCTGTGGTCAATCCGGCGATTGGCTCCCTCCAGCAGCAGGTGACATCCTGCTCGTGGGTAATGAACTTCACCGGGGTGACCCGGGAGTCCCTGGCCGAGCGCACCGCCGCCTTGCTGGAGGCGTCGGTGGTCCCGATACGTCGGGAGCGCAAGGGGCGCCAGGAAGACGACGACCTTCGTCCGTCGGTCCTGACCCTCTCGGTTCCCGATCGGGGAGAGATGAACCCCACCGTGGGCTGGGGCTTGGAACGCCGAGCCGAGCCTGGCGTGGAGCTCGTCGCCGAGTTGGTCACCCAGCCCCGCGGAGTCAGGCCTCGCGAACTGGTCGCGGGGCTGATAGCCGTTGGCCGTTCCGCCGATGTGGACGGCAGCAGTACAGACCGAACCGGAGTGGGCCGGGACGAGATCGGCACCGTGCCGGTCCTCGACCGGACCTGTAGGACACAACAGTGGATCGAGCGCGACGGCGCCCGATGGGAGCCCCTTGCACTTCGGGCCGACCCGTCGGAGCCCGACCGCGCCGTGTACGCCAGCGGGCGTGCATCGTGAACAGTATGAGAAGGGAATTCGATGTCAGAAGCAACGACCGGGCAGCCGGTCGAGACTCCCGCGGAGACGCCGGGGTCATCAACCGCGCCCATCAAGAACAACGCCGTCGACGTGACGGAAACGCATGAACGCACCAATCCCGAATCCGAATCGGTAACCAACTCCGGCGACGCCGCCCCGTCGGCGACTGAAGGCGGGGAGGGCGACGGTTCGGGGCCCACCGGGACACCCAGGACCGGGCAGAATCGCCGCCGCCGGGGGTCTCGGGGGGGCCGAGGTCGAGGACGGAGCGGCACCGGAGGAGGGACTGCCGGGCCTGCTTCGGATTCGCTCGCCGATACGGATTCGCCGGTTGGTAGGGATTCGCCGGCCGGTAGGGACAACATTGACGAGGTCGGGTCGGCCAGTGCGGATTCGCCAGCCGGCACGGATTCGGCGGCAGGTCCAGATTCGCCGGCAGGAACAGGCAACATCGACGAGGCCGAGTCGGTGGCACCGGTCGCGTCGGTCAAGCCGGTCACGGCCGCAGTGCCTGACCGCACCGACAACAGCGGGAGAACCGCACCGGGCGGGCCGGCCTCGGTAGCCGGCGGACCGGCGCCGGCCGCCCCGCCCATGGCCCGGCCCAGGATCGGCGACACCCGGCCGGGAACGCCGGTGGTCCCCGAGGTCAACCCTCGCCCCGGAGGCGGCGGGGCGGTCGGCGGCGGAGCCGGTGGGGCGCGGGCCGGTAACGGTCGGCGCACCGGTAGCAACACGGGTAGCAACGGTGGTGCCCGGGACGGCGGCCGCGGCGAGAGCGACTCGGCCACCGTGGCTCCCGAGCCCAAGAGGTCAACGGCAGCCAAGAGCCAACAGGGTTCCCGAGGCGCCGATGCGACGGACAGGTCCGGGGACGGTCCGAATCCCTCGAGCCGGCGGGGGGGTCGCGAGCGCCGGGGCAAGGCGGTCGGCCGGTACATGATCGCCGTGCACGTCCAACCCCATCTGACCCAGATCGCGCTGCTCGAGGGTCGCACCCTGGTGGAGCACTACGTGTCCCGGGCCACCGACGACGACACCCAGATCGACGGGAACATCTACCGCGGTCGGGTGCAGAACGTGCTCCCCGGGATGGAGGCGGCCTTCATCGACATCGGCACGCCCAAGAACGCCGTCCTCTACCGCGGCGACGTCCGCTACGACACCGACGACGTCGAATCGGGGGCCTCCGGCCAACCCCGGATCGAAGAGGTGCTCCGTCCCGGCCAGACCATTTTGTGCCAGGTGACCAAGAACCCCATCGGGGCCAAGGGTGCCCGCCTGACCCAGGAGGTCTCACTGCCCGGTCGCTTCGTGGTGTTGGTTCCCAACTCCACCGCCTATGGCATCTCCAAGCGGCTCGACGACGGCGAGCGCAAGCGCCTGCGCAAGATCGTCGACGCCATCCGGCCCAAGGGTCACGGCCTCATCGTCCGGACGGCGGCGGCGGGAGCCAGCGCCGAGGAGCTCAGCAACGACGTGGAGCGCCTGGTGGCCGAATGGCAGGGCATCGCCGCCGACGCCCTCAAGGGCAGCGGCGCCGCGCTGCTCTACCAGGAGCCGGACATCGCCGTACGGGTGATCCGAGAGGAGCTCAACCGCGAGTACCGGGGCGTGGTCATCGACGATCTGGCCCTCTTCGAGCAGGTACGCGACTACGTGAGCGCGGTGAACCCGGAGCTGGCTGATCGGGTCGAGTACTACGACCCGGCCGAGGAGCCACTGCCTGTCTTCGAGCGCTTCCACGTGCACGAGCAGCTCCACAAGGCCCTGGACCGCAAGGTGTTCCTGCCCTCGGGTGGCTCGCTGGTGATCGACCGCACCGAGGCGCTTGACAGTGATCGACGTCAACACCGGGAAGAACGTCGGCAAGACCAACCTGGAAGAGACCGTCTACCGCAACAACTTGGAGGCGGCCGAAGAGGTGGCCCGCCAGCTGCGGTTGCGGGACATCGGCGGGATCATCGTCATCGACTTCATCGACATGGAGATCCGGGAGAACCGGGACAAGGTGGGTAGCGCCCTGCGCTCCGCTCTGGCCCGGGACAAGACCCGCACCCAGGTGTTCGACATCTCCGAGCTGGGCCTGGTGGAGATGACCAGGAAGCGGGTATCGGAGGGTCTCATCGAGTCGATGTCCAAGGTCTGCGAGGTCTGTGCCGGTCGGGGCATCATCTTCGACGAGAGCGAGCTCTGAGCGAGCTCGGCGGGTCGACTCGGGACCGGTCGGGCTCAGCTGGTAGAGTGTCGCTCTTATGTATGCCGTGATCAAGACCGGAGGAAAGCAGGAGCGGGTGGCCGAGGGCCAGCAGCTCCGCGTGGAATTGCTGGGGCAGAGCCCGGCGCCGAGGTGGCGTTCCGCCCCATCCTGGTGGTCGACGGCGACACCGTCCTGGCCACGCCGGAGGCCCTGGCCGGCACCTCGGTCACCGCCCAGGTGGTGGGCGAGGAGCTCGGCCCGAAGATCCGCGGCTTCACCTACAAGAACAAGTCGAACCAGTCGAAGCGCTGGGGCCATCGCCAGCGGTACTCGACCATCGAGATCACCGCGATCTCGTCGGCCAGCTGAGCGCCCGCAAAAGGAGTCTGTAGACATGTCCAAGACCAAAGGTGGCGGCTCCACCCGAAACGGCCGCGATTCGAACGCCCAGCGCCTCGGCGTGAAGAGCTTCGGCGGCACCTCGGTGCAGGCGGGCGCCATCATCGTTCGCCAACGCGGCACCAAGTTCCATCCCGGCATCAACGTGGGCCGTGGTGGCGACGACACCCTGTTCGCCCTGGCCGACGGGACCGTGCAGTTCGGGCACCGCAAGGGCCGCAAGCTGGTCGACGTAGTCACCGCCGACTGAGCTCGCACCGGCAACGCTCCCGCCCGTGAGCTCGAGCGAGAGTGTGAACGCCCCGGTTTTCGACTCGGCCGACGGTGAGCCTTCCCGTCAGCTGCCGGTCGAAGGGTGCGTGAACTTTCGAGACCTGGGCGGTTACCGGGTGGCCGATGGGCGGCGCGTGCGGTGGCGCAGGCTGTTCCGGGCCGATGGGCTCAGCCGGTTGACCGACGCCGATCGCTCGCACCTCAGGGACCTGGACCTGACCACGGTCATCGACCTGCGCACCCGCGACGAGGTCGAGCAGCGGGGGTCGTTCCCGGTGGACGCCCTCCCGGTGGCGTACTACAGCCTGCCGCTCACCGACGTCCTTCCCTCGCCCGAGGAGCTGCCGTCGTGGTCGGAGGCCTCCTTTGTCGCCTCCCGATCCGCGGACATGCTGTCGGGGGGAACTGCGGTGCTCAGGCGCTCCATCGAGATCCTCGCCGACCCGGGCGCCCTCCCCGCGGTGTTCCACTGCAGCGCGGGCAAGGACCGGACCGGAATCCTGTCCGCCCTGATCCTGGCTTTCCTGGGCGTGCCCGACGAGGTGATCGCCGAGGACTACGCCCTCTCCGGACCGGCGATGAACGAGTTGTTGGCCCGCTTGAAAGCTGAGCATGCAGAGGTGGCCGATATGGTCGAGCAATTCGCTCCGGCCGTGATCCACGCCGCCCCCGAGACGATGGAGCAGTTCCTGAGCGAGGTGCTCGTCGAGCACGGCAGCTACGCAGCACTCGAGGCGCGCCTCGGCGTGACCGAGCCCATGGAGCGACTGCGCTCCGACCTACTCGAAGACGTCTGAACGAGGCCGTCCAACGGTTAGGACATCGGCCGCGTCACTGCCGGCAGCCGCCGCCAACAGGGACGACGTGCCCGTTCACTAGGATCGGCGGAATGTCCGGCTTCGTCGATGAGGTACAAATCCACGTGAAAGCCGGTGACGGAGGGGCGGGTGCGGTCTCGTTCCGGCGAGAGGCGCACGTGGACAAGGGCGGTCCAGACGGCGGCGACGGTGCCCGAGGAGGGGATGTGTGGCTGGTCGCCACGACCAACCAGTCATCCCTGCTGGCCTTCCGGGACCACCCCTATCGGCGGGCCGGCAACGGTGGTCACGGCGGCGGAAGAAGAAGCACGGCGCCCAGGGCACCGACCTCGAGGTGCTCGTCCCCGTGGGCACCAAGATCTCCGACAGCGACGGGACCGTTCTCGCCGACCTGGTGGGACCGGGCGACCGCTGGATGGCGGCGGAAGGCGGGCGGGGGGGTCGGGGCAACGCCTCGTTCCTGAGCAACCGGCGCCGAGCCCCGGCTTTCGCCGAACAGGGCGAAACCGGCCATGAGCAGTGGTACGACATGGAGCTGGCCCTGGTGGCCGACGTGGCCCTGGTCGGTTTCCCCAACGTGGGCAAGAGCACCCTGATCTCGCGCATCTCGGCGGCCAAGCCCAAGATCGCCGACTACCCCTTCACCACCTTGGAGCCCAACCTGGGTGTGGTGCGCACCGCGGACGACGTCAACTTCACCGTGGCCGACATCCCCGGGTTGGTGGAAGGGGCGGCCGACGGCAAGGGCCTGGGGCATCGCTTCCTGCGCCACGTCACCCGGGCCCGGGTCCTGTTGGTGCTGCTCGAGCTCGAACCGGTGACCGGTATCACCCCCGAGGAACAGGGCCGGGTGCTGCTCGACGAGCTGGGCCGCTATCGGCCCGAGCTCCTCGACCGACCCCGGTTCGTGGTCGGCTCCAAGGCCGACGTGGCCAGTGTTGCGGCCGTCCCCGCCGCCACCGGAGCCTCGGCCGGCAACGAGCGCGACCGGGGGCGGCGATCCTGGCACCCTCACCCCCGACCTCTTGATCTCGGCCGTGACCGGCCGGGGCATTCCCGAGCTCCTGGGCGCCCTGTCCCGGCTAGTGACCGAGGCCCGGGCGGTGGTGCCCGAAGGAGACGGCACCATCGTCATCCACCGTCCCGTGCCCGCCGGCATCATCGTGGACAAGGTCGAAGACGGCGTCTTCGCGGTGATCGGCAAGGGAGCCGAGCGGGCCGTCTCGCTGAACGACGTCACCACCGACGAGGCGGCCGCCTACATCCAGGACCGGCTCCGCCGGCTCGGCGTCGACCGCTTGCTGGCCCGGGCGGGGGCCAAGGACGGCGATCTGGTGCACATCGGGGGGCTCTCGTTCATCTGGTACCGGGACCAGCCCGAGTTCACCGGCGACGCGCCCAGTCGCCGGAAGCGACGATCGTGAACGGCACCCGAACCGTGGTGGTCAAGATCGGTTCCTCGTCGCTGACCCAAGCAGACGGCGCCATCGACGGCGATGCCATTGCCAAGCTGGCCGCCGAGGTGGCCCGGGTGCGGACCGACGGGCACCACGTGGTGGTCGTCACGTCGGGGGCTATCGCCGCCGGCTGGCGGACCCTGGCCGAGGGTGCCCCCCGCCCCTCCGACCCGGCCACCCTGCAAGCGGTGGCCGCCGTGGGCCAGCACCAGCTCATGCGGGTGTGGAGCGACAACTTGGCCGAGCTGGGGCTGATCGCCGGCCAGGTCCTGTTGGCCCCGCTCGACTTCGTCCACCGGAGCCAGTACCTCCACGCCCGCCAGACCCTGGGCCGCCTGCTCGATCTGGGCATCGTCCCCGTGGTCAACGAGAACGACGCCGTGGCCGACGAGGAGATCCGCTTCGGCGACAACGACCGGTTGGCCGCGCTGGTCGCCCATCTGGTGGGGGCCGACCTCTTGGTGCTGCTGACCGACACGGTCGGCCTGCTCACCGGCGACCCCCGGTTCACGGCCGAGGCGTCGCTCATCGAAGAGGTGGTGGAGATCGACCACGAGCTCGAGCTCATCGCCGGGGGACCCGGATCGCAGATCGGCAGCGGGGGCATGGCCTCCAAGTTGGCCGCGGCCAAGATCGCCACCTGGTCGGGGGTGGAGGCGGTCATCGCCGACGCCTCGCGGGAGGGCGTGCTGACCTCGGTCATCACCGGCTCCCTCGGGGTCGGCACCCGGTTCCGGCCCCGGGAACGCCGGCTACCGGCCCGCAAGCTGTGGATCGCCTTCGCCATCGGCGCCTCGGGAACGGTGGTGGTCGACGAGGGGGCCCGCCGGGCCCTGGTCGAGCGGGGGACCTCGCTGCTCCCCGCCGGCGTGGTGGCGGCCCGGGGGGAGTTCGGGCCCGACGACGCCGTCGAGATCATCGGCCCCGACGGGGCCGTCTTCGCCAAGGGTCTGGTCCGCCATCCCTCCTCCCAGATCCGGTCCTGGGCCGGTCGGCGCACCTCCGAGCTGCCCGAAAACGTGTCCCACGAGGTCGTCCACCGGGATGACCTGGTCGTCCTGGGATAGGGCCGCCGGAGCGCAACGGTACGCTAGAGGGGTGACTTCCGATTCCCCGGCCACCCTGGCCCAGCTCGGCCAGCGGGCCCGGGAGGCTTCCCGGGCGGTGGCCCGAGCGTCATCGGGCGTCCGGGACGAGGCCCTGGGTTGCGCGGCGGAGCTCATCGAGCGGCGCGCCGGCGAGGTCCTCGAGGCCAACGGCACCGATATGGCCCGGGCCGAAGCGGCGGGCACGGACCCCACCGCGCTCGACCGGCTTCGGCTCACCCCCGAGCGGGTCACGGGCATGGCCGCCGGGCTCCGTTCGGTGGCCAATCTCCCCGACCCGGTCGGCGAGGTGGTCGACGGATGGGTGCGCCCCAACGGGTTGCGGGTAACGCGGGTGCGCGCTCCGCTCGGGGTGATCGGCATCATCTACGAGAACCGGCCCAACGTGACCAGCGACGCCGCCGGGCTGTGCCTGAAGTCGGGCAACGCCGTCCTGCTGCGGGGCTCGTCCACCGCCATCGAGTCCAACACGGCGATCGTCTCGCTGCTCCGGGCCGGGCTGGCCAAGGCCGGGCTGACGGAGGATGCCGTCGGGCTGGTCAGCGACACCAGCCGGGAGTCCGCCGTCGAGTTCATGCGGCTCCGTGGGGTCATCGACTGCCTGATCCCCCGGGGCGGCCCCTCGCTCATCGCCACCATATTGGAGCACGCCACCGTGCCCTACGTCATCGACGGCGACGGCAACTGCCATGCCTACGTGGACGCCCGGGCCGACCTGGACGTGGCCGAGGCCATCGTGGTCAACGCCAAGACCCAGCGGCCGGGCGTGTGCAACGCGGCCGAATCGCTGCTCGTCCACCAGGACGTGGCCGCGGCTTTCTTGCCCCGGGTGGCCCGGGCCCTCGAGGGCGTGGAGCTGGTGGGCGACGAAGGCACCCGATCGGTGCTCCCCGGGATAGGCCCGGCAACCGAGGAGGACTACGCCACCGAGTTCCTGGGACCGAAGCTGTCGGTGGCCGTGGTCAGCGGGATCGACGAGGCCCTGGACCGGATCGCCCGGTTCGGGACCGGCCACTCCGAGGTCATCATTACCGAAGATCTGGCCGCGGCGGATAGATTCACCACCGAAGTCGACGCGGCGGCCGTCCTGGTCAACGCGTCGACCCGCTTCGTGGACGGTGAAGAGCTCGGCTTGGGGGCCGAGATCGGCATTTCCACACAGAAACTCCATGCCCGGGGGCCGATGGGCCTGCGGGAACTCACGAGCATCAAATATGTGGTGCACGGACAAGGACAGGTACGCCGGTGACCACAGACCATACGAGCGACTACGCCACGGGATTTCCCACGGCCGGTGCGCCCCGGTTCGACTCGATCGGCGCCGTGCGCTCCGGGCTGGCCGGGGTCGACTACTTGGCCGACGAGGGCATCTCCGGCGTGGTCTACCTGTCCGACCGCCTGGCCAAGCCGGTCCTGGTGGAAGGGCCGGCGGGCACGGGGAAGACCGAGCTGGCCAAGTCGGTGGCCAAGATGACCGGCAGCCGGCTCATCCGCCTCCAGTGCTACGAGGGTCTGGACGAGTCCAAGGCGCTCTACGAGTGGAACTACAAAAAGCAACTCTTGCGGATCCAGGCCGATTCGGACCAGTCGTGGCGAGCAGCTCGAAGAGGACATCTTCTCCGAGGAGTTTCTGCTCGCCCGCCCGCTGCTCGAGGCCATCCGTTCCCCGGAGCCGGTGGTGCTGCTGGTCGACGAGGTGGACCGGGTTGAGCTCGAGACCGAGGCACTCCTGCTCGAGATCCTCTCCGAGTACCAGGTCTCCATCCCCGAGCTGGGCACGGTGCGGGCCACGCAGATCCCGCTGGTCTTCCTCACCTCCAACAACACCCGCGAGCTGTCCGAAGCGCTGAAGCGCCGGTGCCTCTACCTCCACATCGACTACCCCGACCTCGACCGGGAGCGGGCCATCATCTTGACCCGCGTGCCCGGGATCAGCGCCGAGCTGGCCGATCAGGTGGCCCGCATCGTGCGGTCCATCCGGACCCTCGAGCTCAAGAAGTCACCCTCGGTCTCGGAGACCCTGGACTGGGCCCGGACCCTCGTCGTGCTGGGGGTCGAGTCGATCGATGCCGAGCAGGCCCGAGACACGTTGCACATCCTGTTGAAGTACCGGGCTGATATCGACCGCGCCGCCAAAGAGCTGGCCTCGGTCGACATCGCGGACTGAAGCCGGGCCACCGCCATGCTCGATGTTCTCTCCGGGTTCGTGTCCGAGCTTCGGGCCGCCGGCATCCCGGTGTCGCTGACCGAGCACCTCGACGCGGCCGAGGCCATGCGCCACGTCCCCCTGGAGGATCGCGAGGCCTTGAAGTACGCACTGGGCGCCAGCCTGGTCAAGTCCTCGTCCCACTGGCACGCCTTCGACACCGCCTTCGAGGTCTACTTCTCGCTGCGCGGGCCGGAGTACACCATCGACGAGAACAGCGCGGGCCGGGCCAACGACGAGAATTCCAAGGGGTCGGGCGACAACGGACGCCAGGGGAGCGGTCGCGGCGGGGGGAGCGGTCAGGACGCCATGACCCCCGAGGAGTTGGCCGAGTTGTTGTACAAGGCCATACTCGGCTCCAACGACTCCATGATCACCGCGGTGGCTCGCCATGCGGTAGCCCGCTTCGCCGGCATGGAGGCGGGGCGCCCGGTCGGAGGGACCTACTACCTGTACCGCACGTTGCGGAACCTCGACCTGGACGGCGTGCTCCAGCGGCTGATGGACCAGGCCCGAACCGGTGCCGCCCCGGCTCCGGGCCAAAACGGCTCGGGCCGGAGCGACGCCGAGGGCAGCGGACCCGCGGGCCTCACCGGGCTGGAGGAACGGCTGGTGCGCGACGAGTACCAGTCCCGGATCGACAAGCTGCGCCAGGAGATCGAGAACGAGATCCGGCGCCGGTTGGTGGCCGACCGGGGGAGCGAAGCGCTGGCCAAGTCGCTGCGCAAGCCGCTCCCCGAGGACATCGACTTCATGCACGCCACGAGGGATGAGCTGGTGGCGCTGCGAGGGGCACTCCAGCCGCTGTCCCGGAAGTTGGCGGTGCGACTGGCCCGCAAGCGTCGCCACGGCCGCAAGGGCCCGCTCGACTTCCGGAGCACGGTGCGTCATTCGCTGTCCACCGGCGGGGTCCCCGTCGACCCACGCTTCAAGTACCCGAGGCCGTCGAAGCCCGAGATCGTGGTCATCGCCGACATCTCCGGCTCGGTGGCCAGCTTCGCCCGGTTCACCCTCCATCTGGTCCACGCCATCGCCACCCAGTTCTCCAAGGTGCGGAGCTTCGTGTTCATCGACGGGATCGACGAGGTGACCCGGTTCTTCGAGGGCACCGACGACCCGGCCGAGGCCGTGCACCGGATCAACACCGAGGCCGACGTCATCTGGGTGGACGGTCACTCCGACTACGGGCACGCCCTCACCGTGTTCTGGGAACGTTGGGGCGAGGAGATCAACGCCAAGTCCAGCGTGCTCCTATTGGGCGACGCCAGGAACAACTATCACGCCTCGCACTCGTGGGTGGTCAAAGAGATCCAGAAGAAGGCCCGCCACGTCTACTGGCTGAACCCCGAGCCCGCGCCTATTGGGACTCGGGTGACTCCATCGTGGGCGAGTACGCCATCCACTGCGATGACGTCGTCGAGTGCCGGACCCTTCGCCAGCTCGAGCGGTTCGTCGGCGAGCTGGCTTGAGCCCCTTGAGCCCGTGAGCCCGCCCTCTCCTCCCGACGGGCGTCCTCCTGCCGACCGTTCCGACGGGCGTCCTTCTGCCGACGGGAGTCCTTCCCGAGGCGGCTTCGATGCACTGGCCGGGGCGGGCCAACCGCCGCCATCAGCCGAATCCGACGCGGATCGCAACCGGCCGCCCGAGGGCATCAGGACGACCTCGGCCCCCTCGACTCGGTTACCCGCCTGGTGCTCGTTCGACACGGTGAGGCGGTGTGCAACGTATCCGGTGTCTGCGGTGGCCCGAAGGGCTGCACGGGGCTGACCCAGCACGGTATCGACCAGGTGACGATGCTCCGGGACCGATTGGCGGTGACCGGCGAGTCTTCGGGACCGACGCCCTCTACGCCAGCGTCTTGCCTCGGGCCATCCAAACGGCGGAGATCCTGGCCCCCGCGCTGGTCGGTGGGGATCGCCCCGAGGACTCACGCTGATCACCGAGTACGGTCTGTCCGAGCTCCATCCAGGCGAGGCGGATGGGTTGTCCTGGGCGGAGTTCGCCGAGCGCTTCGGTGCGATCGACTGGGACGAGGACCCCGATCAGCCCATTGCCCCTGGCGGCGAGAGCTGGACGGGTTTCGTCAACCGGGTGGCCGACATGTTGGAGTTGATCGCCGCCCGACATCCGGGTCAGCTGGTGGCGGTGGCGTGCCATGCCGGGGTCATCGAAGCATCGCTGCTGGCCCTGTTGCCCGTGGTCGGTGGCCGCCAGGGGGCACGGTTGCAACTGCGGACGCAGCACGCCTCGCTCACTTCATGGGAGATCGACGCCGGCCGCTGGCGCCTGCTCGGCTACAACGACGGTGCCCACCTGCTCGAGGGGAAGGTGTCCGGCTCCTCGGGCTTGTGGAGGACGTCGGGGGTCGCCACCCAGCCGGTGAGGGCGTAGCGTCGCTCCTTCTGGTGCGCCGCCCGTACTGCTCCTCTTCGCGCCGCCCGTCACGGCCCGTCTACCGGTAACTGTCACACTCCCTCTACGGGGTAAGCCGCCGTCACGCTCACTCGACGGGTAAGCCGCCGTCACGCTCTCTACGGGTAATTAGTTTTGCGGATTTTCCCGCGTTACGGCGAAAGCGGAGCGGCAAACCACTGGGGAGACTTGTTCAGCACGCGGGCCGACTCAGCAGACGTAGTCGCCGTCGACGGCCCCGCTGCTCACGTTGAACACGTTGTCGGTCCACTGCACGATCGGCACTCCTCCGGTGGGGAGCCCGGAGCCAGGCTTGTCCCACCCGGCAACGGTGCCGCAGCTGTTAGGGCCGCTGCTCGTCCAGGTGGCCATCCAGTAGGGATAGTTGACGGGCCAGTTACCGGCGATCTGGGGCCAGCCGCCGCCGGGGCTGGCGTAGACGCCCACGTTGGCTGCCCCTGAGGCAGCCAGGCCGTCGTGCGCGCCCTGGATCACCCAGTCGTTCTGGAGCGTGGTCGAAGACCAGGCGGGCAGGCTCGTTCCCGTCGTCGACTCGACATCGAGCCACCAGTTCACGTTGGTGGCGACCCCATTGGCCCGAGCCTGGCTCAACGCGTACAGGCCGGCTTGGTAGCCATAGCAGTAGTAGGCGTTTCCGTTGCAATAGGACGGCAAGGTACCCGGTGTCGATCCGAAGGTGAGGAAGATGTAGAGGTTGAGACCTGCGCCCGCCCAGGTCGCCTCTTGGGACAGGCAGGCGTTGGTGGCCCCGGACGACCGTCCCGTCACCTGCACGATGTTGATGGCCCCTGCCGGTGGCAGGTTCCCGCAGTTGAAGATCGACACGTCGTAGCCGTACGAGCCCGAGGCGAAACTCGTCGAGGGTGCCGGCTTGGTGACCGTCCCATCTCCGACGGTCTGGGCGATGCCCACCATCGGGGCGTTCAGGTGCTGGCCGCCCATGGACCCGTAGAAGCCGGCATTTCCGAAGGAGAAGATGCCCCCGTCCGACGCCACCATCCAGTAGCCGTTCTCGCCCGGGGTAGTGGCGATCGCCACCACCGGCGCATTGAGAGGCCTGTTCCCCTCAGAGCCGTAGTAGTTCACCGCCCCGAAGCCGAAGATCCCGCCATCCGCCGCCACCAGCAAGATGCCAGTCCCGGGCTTCACCGTCATGCCCACCACCGGTGCGCGAGGTGTGAGCCCGCCATTGACCCGTAATCGGGGGCGTCGCCGAAGTTGAAGACCCCGCCGTCGGCCGCCGCCAACCAGTAGCCCTGACCGTCGGTCGTCGCGGCCATGGCCACGATCGGCGCGGTCAACGGCTGGCCGCCCTGGGAACCAAAGAAGTTGGCGTCGCCGAAGGAAAAGATGCCGCCGTCGGAGGCCACCAACCAGTAGCCCCGACCGTCGGCCGTGGGCGTCATGCTCACGATCGGCACGTTAAGGGGCTTGCCGCCCTGGGAGCCATAGAAGTTGGCGTCCCCGAAGGAGAAGATCCCGCCGTCCGATGCCACCAACCAGTAGCCCCCGTGATCGGTGGTTGACGCCATGCCCAGATCGGCGCGTTGAGGCGCTTCCCGCCCATGGAGCCGTAGAAGGGAGCGTGGCTGAACGAGAAGACCCCGCCGTCGGACGCCACCGTCCAGTACGAAGGAATGTTGAGGGCGGCGTTGGCCGAGGGGGCCGGTGCGGTCGATGGTGCCGCGGTCGGCGCCGTTGTTGTCGGAGGCGTCGAGCTCGGGGAGCTCGTCGCGGGCGCAGACGTCGTCGATGTGGTGGACGGGGGTGCCGTGGTCGTGGTCGATGCTTCGGCGGCCGATCCCCCGGCGGACGTCGCCGTGCTCGATCCCCCCGTGGTGGTAGTGGTGGTGGCCGCACCGGCAATCGAGGCGGGGACGACGGTGAGACCGAGGACGGTCGCCGCGAAGACGACGGTAGCGGCCAGGCGAGCGAGGGTTGTCCCGTGTACCGGTCGGGAACTGGCGCGGGATCTCATCAGGTCCGAGTTGAAGTGAGCGTCCGACATCGCCGCCGAACCGCAGCAGGCCCACGAACGGGAACGCCACAGTCTTGTCGTCGCTAGCCCCCCAGTCAACGACTCCCGGTGATGGGCTCTCGGTGGCTACGGGCGCCGAGCACCCGGCCCCGTCAGTCCCGGAGGAACTCGGCCACGCGAAAAGCCAGGTCAAGGGATTGGCACGCGTTCAGTCGCGGGTCGCACGCCGTGGTGTAGCGCTGGTGCAGCTGGTCCTCGGCGATGTCCTCCATGCCACCGAGGCACTCGGTCACATCGTCGCCGGTCAGCTCTACGTGCACCCCGCCCGGCCAGGTTCCCTCCTGGGCGTGGGCGGCGAAGAACCCCTTGATCTCGGTGAGGATGTCGTCGAATCGGCGAGTCTTGCGTCCGCCCCCGGCGCTGATGGTGTTGCCGTGCATGGGATCGCAGACCCACACCACCGGATGACCCTCATCCCGGATCGCTCGGAGCAGCGGCGGCAGCGATGTCTCGACGTGATCGGCGCCGAGCCGCGTGATCAGGCTCACCCGACCCGGTACGCGGTCGGGATTGAGGCGCTGGCACAAGGCCACTACGTCGTCGGGTGTGGCGCTCGGCCCGATCTTGCAGCCGACAGGATTGTGGATTCCCGAGAGGAACTCGCAGTGGGCGCCGTCGAGTTGGCGGGTGCGCTCGCCCACCCACAGCATGTGGGCTGAGCAGTCGTACCAATCGCCGGTCAGAGAGTCGCGCCGGGTAAGCGCCTCCTCGTAATCGAGGATGAGCGCTTCGTGGCTCGTCCAGAAGTCGACCTCGTGGAGGCTGTCCTCTCGGGCCAGGTCGATACCGCACGCGCCCATGAAGCGCAGCGCCCGGTCGATGCCTTTGGCGATGGCGTCGAACCGGCGACCCTCCGACGACGACGCCACGAACTCCTGGTTCCAGGCATGGACCTGGGTGAGATCGGCGAAACCACCCTTGGTGAACGCCCGCAGCAGGTTGAGGGTGGAGCACCACCTGGTGGTACGAGGCGATGAGACGATCGGGATTCGGGACGCGGGCCGCCGGTTCGGGCAGGTCATCGTTGACCATGTGCCCGCGGAACGAGTCCAACAGCTGGCCCTCCACCATCTCGGTGGCGGAGGACCGCGGCTTGGCGAACTGGCCGGCGATCCGACCCAGCTTCACCACCGGGACACCGGCGCCATAGGTGAGGACCACGGCCATCTGCAAGATCACCCGGAGCTTGTCACGGATCCCATCGGCGGTGAAGTCGGTGAACGACTCGGCGCAGTCACCGGCCTGCAGCAGAAACGCACGGCCCTCGGCTGCGGCCCCGAGCGCGGTGGTCAGGCGACGGGCCTCACCGGCAAAAACCAAGGGGGGAAGCGAGGAGAGCTGCTCGTGGACCCGCTTCAGCTCGGCGTCGTCCGGCCAGACCGGCTGTTGTGCAGCCGGTCGCAGGCGCCAGGAGTCCGGAGCCCAGACGTTCGCGTGGGCGGGTCGTCGTCACCTCCACAGCGTAGGACGTGTGGCCCTAGGCTCGGTCAATGGCTCCATTTCGCTTTGCCGTCCAGCTCAACAAGGCCGCCTCGGGACCGGCGTGGCGCGACACGGCGCGCCAGGTCGAGGAGTTGGGCTATTCGACCCTGTTCGTCCCCGATCACTTCGGCGACCAGTACGGGCCCCTGGTGGCCCTGACCGTTGCCGCCGAGGCCACCACCGATCTGCGCGTCGGCTCACTGGTGTTCGGCAACGACTACCGCCACCCGGTGGTCCTGGCCAAAGAGGTGGCCACGCTCGATCTCATGTCCGAGGGTCGGGTCGAGTTCGGGCTGGGTGCAGGCTGGATGACCTCCGACTACGAGCAGTCGGGCATGAGCAACGATCCTCCCGGGACCAGGATCGACCGGATGATGGAGAGCTTGGCCATCATGAAGGCAATGTGGAGCGAGGGCCGGGCCACGCTGGCCGGCAAGCACTACACCGTGACCGACGCGCCGGGCTGGCCTACTCCCCATCAGCGTCCCCATCCCCCGATCATCATCGGCGGGGGTGGGAAGCGAATCCTCACCCTGGCCGGTCAACACGCCGACATCGTGGGGATCAACCCCAACCTGGCCGCCGGTTACATCGGCCCCGAGGTGGCCAAGACCACCCTGGTCGAGTTCTACCGTCAGCGGGTCGAGTGGGTGCGGGCCGGAGCCGGTGATCGCTTCGACCAACTCGAGCTCCAGGTCCTGACGTTCTTGGTGCAGGTGGTTCCCAACGCCGCTGAGGTGTTCGAACAGCTGGCCCCCATGTTCTCGGTATCGCCCGAGGAGGCGGCGGAGATCCCGCTGGCCATCGTGGGCACGGTCGACGAGATCGTGGAGACACTGCAGCGCCGACGGGAGGAGTTAGGGATCTCCTACATCGTCGTCCAAGAGGATGCCTTGGAGCCGTTCGCACCGGTGGTGGCTCGGCTAACCGGCACGTGACGTGACCTGCGGCTCACCGCTAGGTGAGGCGAACCGGCCCGAGCGCATCGGGGTGTTCGGTGGCACGTTCGACCCCGTCCATACCGGCCATGTCGAGACGGCCGAGGCGGTCCACCGAGCCCTCGAGTTGGACAGGACGCTGTTGGTGGTGGCCAACGAGCCGTGGCAAAAGGAGGGGATTCGATCGGTCACCCCGGCCGAGGACCGCCTGGCCATGGTGGTGGCTGCCGTGTCGGACCGTCCCGGACTGGAGCCGAGCCGGCTCGAGATCGACCGAGGGGGCCCGTCGTACACGGCCGACACCATCAAAGAGCTCCAGGGCCTGTACCCCGGGTCCGAGCTGTTCTTGGTGGTCGGCGCGGACGTGGTCCCCGACCTGCCCACGTGGCGGAACGAGGCCGCCTTGCAGGCCTCGGTGGTGCTGGTGATGGTGGACCGACCTGGAGCGCCCCGGCAGGAGGCGCCCCCGGGGTGGCGTGCCGTCTCGGTGCCCGTCCCGCCCTTCGACGTGTCGAGCACCGAGCTTCGCGCCCGCCTCGAGGCGGGCAAACCGGTCGACGGTTTGGTGCCTGAGGGCGTCATCCGTTGCATTCGCGGCAGAAATCTGTACGCTACGAGCAGATGAGCGTATGGACGACGCTGAGCGAGAGCGATACGGCCGAGGTAGATATCGTGCCCGGTCCTCATGCTCGCACCGGGTCCCCGCTGTCTCCCATCCCTCAGGCCGGACCCGGCCTGACCATGGTCGATGAACCGATCGAACCGCCGGCCGTGGCCGGACGCCGGGCCCTGCGGGAGGCGAGACGGAAGCGCCAAATCACCGCCGTAGTCTGGGTGGTGGTCATCGCCGTGCTACTCGCCGCAAGCATCATGATCGTCGGCGTCGCCCGCGACCGCCCCGTCACCCCCTCTTCGTTGGGGACGGCGGCGAGCCCGAGCCTGGGATGGTCGACCCCATCGTTGTGAACATGATCGGCGCACCCGCGCCAGAAGGAGGACCCCATTGACAACTGCAGCTGCCCGACCCGTCGCGGACCAGCCCGAAACCGCGGTTCCCGAGTCGTCGCTCCTCGCGGCACAGGCCGCCGACTCGAAGCTCGGTGAGCGGACGGTGATCCTGTCCGTGGGCGACGCCCTCGGCATCACCGAGGCCTTCGTGATCACCAGTGGCGGAAACGCCAGACGGTCAGGACCATCGCAGACGAGGTGGAGCTGCAATTGAAAAAGGCCGAGGGCCGAGCCCCGATGCGAATCGAAGGGCTCGATGACGCCCGCTGGGTGCTCATGGACTACGGGGACTTCCTGGTGCACGTGTTCGTGGACGAGGCCCGCGAGTACTACGACCTCGAGCACCTGTGGGCGGGACGCGCCGCGCATCGCCTGGTAGGAAATCGGGTCGGGTCGTCGCCGGTTGGGAAACGCCGCGCCGGCCTCGGAGGCGCGGGTCACGGGGTGACCGGCGCCTGCGGAAGGTACTGCGCCTTGGTGACCGGGGTGGAGACGAGGGCACCGTCGGGTGCTGTGGGCACGTCGATGGGTAGCCCGGCGATCTCGATCAGCACGCTGTTAACGCCCGGTTGCCCGGTGGCCGTGTAGACGATCTGGGCGATGGCCAGCAAGGGTTGGGTCGACCCGACCACTTGGACCGGGTTGACGGCGAAGTCAATGGTGGCCACGCCGTCCGCCACCGTTGCCACCACCCGGTTGGAACTGGACGAGCCCTGGCCTGCGGTTCCGCTGACGAAGCTCTGGATCCCCGCCAGGGACTCGGCCGCAGTCGGCCCCAAGAGCAGCGCGTTGAGGACCTGGGAGAGGCTGGCCGGGGGGGCGATGTTCCGGTTCTTGGCCACGAGGTGCAGGGTCGGGTCGACCAGGAAGATCTGCTGGGTGACGCCAACCGGCACCGGCGGGTTGAGGGTGGTCGAGGTCGAAGGAGAGGTGGGATTGAGCAGATGGGAGGGAACGTTGCTCTTGGCGATGGCCTGCGGGCTTGAATTGGTCGGGATTCCACAGCTGGCGGCAAGCACGCCGACCAACGCCGCCAGTCCGAGGGCGACGGCCACCCGTGCTGGTCGACCCACCGCGGCTCGGCCCATCCATACCGCTCTCATGATCCGGTACCCGTCTCTTCTCCTGTCCCCGCCCCAGCCCTCGGCTGCGACTCTCCTGTTCCCGCCTCAGCCCTCGGCGGCGACAACGGCGGCGATCCGTTCGGGATAGTCGCGCTGTCGTCGGGCAACGACGTGGGCTCTCCATGAGGGCCGGGTGCCGCTTCGGGGTCCAAGGGCAGTTCCACCACGAACCTGGCCCCGCCCCCGGGTGCATCCTCGATCCACACCGATCCACCGTGGAGTTGGACGTGCTCGGCCACCAATGACAAGCCGAGACCGGTCCCTTCGCTCGAGCCCCGACGCCCCGACGCCCGGCCCCGGTAGAAGCGTTCGAACAAATGCGGGCGCGCCTGGTCGGGCACACCGGGACCGTGATCCTCCACCGCAACCCGGACGGCGGTGATTGCCGCCGCCCGTTGCCCGTTGGGTCCGAGATCGGTCGACCTCGGCCCGCTCTCGACCACGACCCGGGACACGCCGTCGCCGTAGAGCCCGGCGTTGTCCACCAGGTTGGCCATGATTCGCTCGAATCGCCGTTTGTCGACCCGCAGCCGCAGTGGCTCCACCTCGGGGGCGACCACGACGGTGAACCCCACGGGCTGGCGGTTGCCGTCCTCGCCGATGGGGACGGTGGAAGCCACCGCCCGCCGGACCAGCTCGCCGGGGCTGACGTCGTCGAGCGACAGCTCGGCCGAGCCGGCATCGAAACGGGAGATCTCCAACAGGTCGTCCACCATGCGCCGGAACCGGGTCAGGTCGGCCTCGAGCAGGGTGAGGGCCCGCTGGGCCTGAGGCGACAGCTCCCCCCGGTGGGTCTCGAGGACGCCCACCGACGCCGACAGGGTGGTGAGGGGCGATCGCAGCTCATGGCTGACGTCGGAGGTGAACCGGGCCTCCCGCTCGATCCGTCCCTGGAGGTTGCCGGCCATCCGGTTGAACGAGGTGGCCAGGGCCTTCAGGTCGGCGTCGTCCCCTGCTTCGACCCGAGTGCCCAGCTCGCCCCCGGCGATGGCCACCGCCGCTCGGAGATCCCGGCCAGAGGTCGCAAGACCCGACCACTGGCCCAGCGGCCGACCACGGCGCCGGCGATGGTAGTCGACCAGGGCCGCCCCGCTCAGGGCCAGAGCCAGGACTCGCAAGGTGCCGGCCAGCTCGTCGAGGGAGAACACCTCGAAGTAGCTGGCCTGGACGGAGGTGAGGGGCACGCCCACGACAATCTGCGGGGTCCCACCGAGGTCGAACACCTGCGAGGCCGGTGTCCCGGAGATGACCAGCTGGCGCATTGCCACCGGGATGGCGCTCTCGCCCACCGACAGGGAGGTGTTGAACCACTGCTTCGTATCGGCGCGGTAGAGCACCGACCGGAACCGGACAGGGCGTCAACCGATTCGAGTGGTTGGACCGCGGGGGTCCCTGGGGCCCGGAGCGCGTTCTGCACGAACGAGGCGTTGACGAAGGCCTGGTGCTGAGAGGCGGACTGGCGCTCGTTGACGAAGGCTTGGCGGGCGGCGAAAAGTAGGTGATCCCGGCCAACAGGGCCGACAAGATGAAGGCGCCTACGCCGAAGGTGACGGTGACCCGGGCTCGGAGCCCCAGTCGGGACCACGTAGCGGATCCGGGTAGGCCGCCGGAGCCATGCCCGGCGTGCGTCCCGGGCCCGGCCCTTTCGGGATCTGAGGATCGGTCTCCGGTGCGTCGGTGGAGGGACCGGTCACCGCGAAGCTCAGACGGCCAGCTTGTAGCCCATGCCTCGGACGGTGAGGATGAACTGAGGATTGGCCGGGTCGGGTTCGACCTTGGTCCGCAAACGCCGGACATGGACGTCGACCAGACGCCCGTCGCCGAAGTAGTCGTATCCCCAGACCCGCTCGAGCAGCTGCTCCCTGCTCAACACCTTGCCCGGATTTTCAGCGCAATTCGCAGAGAAGCCTGAATTCGGTCCGGGTGCAGTGGACCTCCACCCCGGCGCGGCGGACCACCCCGGCGTCGGGGATCAGCTCCACGTCGCCGAAGGTCCAGTGCGTCGGGCGGCCGTTGTCGACCGGGCGGGCTCGACGGAGCAGGGCGTGGATCCGGGCGGCGAGCTCTTTGGCCACGAACGGCTTGGTCACGTAGTCGTCGGCGCCCGCCTCGAGACCGGCGACCACGTCGTGGGTGTCGGAGCGGGCCGTGGACCATGATCACCGGAACCGGGCTGTGGCGGCGCAGCGTCCGGCACGCTCGAACCCGTCGATGCCCGGGGGGCATCAAGTCGATGAGAAGCTCGGCGCGGTTGCTCGGCGAAACGGGCGAGCGCCCTCCTCCCCGCTGGCGACGTCGTCGATCGTGTAGCCCTCGTCTTCCAACGCCAGGCGCATCGACGAGAACGGATTCGTTCGTCGTCCTCG
This sequence comes from uncultured Acidimicrobiaceae bacterium, assembly GCA_963717035.1. Lineage (GTDB taxonomy): Bacteria > Actinomycetota > Acidimicrobiia > Acidimicrobiales > RAAP-2 > DASXMT01. The sequence continues at coordinate 117,684 of CAVQVK010000035.1, forward strand.
ATGATCAGGATGCGGCTCATGGCTCCATAGGTTCTGTGTCGGAGGAATTCAACCAGATTTGACCGGGCCAGATTGCCCCGGCGATCAATCCGAACGCCGGTTTGCCGGCCGGTGTGGTCGGATTGTTGAAGTTCTCCACCTGCGGTTGTGAGGCTATCGCCCAGACGTTCCTGTCCGTCCAGATGTAGGGCAGGTCCTGGGCCATGAGCTTGGATACTTGCTGGTACGCCTGGGCCCGCACGCTCGGGTCGGTTGATTGGCGCCCCTTGATCAGGGAGGCCTCCATGGCCGGGTCGGTATTCCGGGCCATGTTGATGGAGAACGCCGAATTGATCTGGGTGGGGCTCCAGAAGATGTAGTTGAGGTCGGGATCGGTGGCCGAGAACTGGGTCCAGACCTGGGCCTGGAACGCCCCGGTCAGGGCGGTGTTGATGATCTGGTCCTGTTGGACCGGGGTCAGGGACGTCCGGATGCCGACGTTGGCCAGCTGCTGTTGGAGGAACTGGCCGATCTTCGAGTCGAACGAGTCGGGGACGTGGTTGATGTTGACGGTGACCGGCTTCCCCGTCTGGCGGGTCACCTTGGCGATCAGCGCCCTGGCTTTGGCCGGATTGAAGACGGGATAGCCGTCCGCGGCGTAGAAGGGCGATCCCTTGGTGAACGGGCCGTTCGACGGGGGGTTGACGTTCTGGTCGATGACGGCCGCATACTGCTGGGAGCTGATGGCCATGGCCACCGCCTGGCGGACGGACAGGTTGTTGAAGGGGGGTTTGGACAAGTTGAGCAGCAGGCAGTTCATGTCCGGTTCCCCGACCAGGCGGGTCCTGTCGTCGATGTAGGACAGGGAGCTGTTGCCCTGCAACGCCTTGACCACCGACGAGGTGTCCGTCTGGATCAGGTCGACGCCGCCGGACAACAGGCTGTTGAGGAGGGCCTGGCTGTCAGGGATCGGCCGGTACTCGATGGTGTCCAGGTACGGAAGGCCGGGGCGCCAGTAGCTGGTGTTCCGGTCGGCGGTGAAGTGGTCGTTGGGGACCCACTCCCCGAATTCGAAGGGACCCGTCCCCACCGGGTTCATCGTCCCGGTGGAGCTCTTCAACATGGAGGGGGCGGCGATGTAGGCGACTTGACCGCCGATGCCCCCGGCGAGGTAGAAGTCGAAAGGCACCCACGGCGACTTCATGGTCACGGTGACGACCAAGGGGCTGGTCACGGAGATGGTGTCGATGTTGGTCAGGGCCGAGCCAGTCAGCAGTGAGGCTTTCTGCGCCTCGAAGTTGGTGGCGATCGCCGCGCCGTCACAGGGCGTGCCGTCGTGGAAGTTGACGCCGGGCCGCATGGTGACCGTCCACACCGAGTAGTCGGGGTTGGGGGTGACCGACTGGGCCAGGTAGGGCTGGACCTTGCCGTTGGCGTCGATGATGGTCAGCGGGTCGAACACGGTGCGGGCGTACTGAACTCCCGGGGTGTCGTAGGTGGCGGTGGTCGGGTCGAAGCCCTTTTCCTCCGCGGTGGTCCCGAAGGTCAGCTTCCCGCCTCGTTTGGGCTTGGCCGTCGAGATGCCGTTGGCATGTTGGCTGCTCGAGCCGGCTTGGGCGGCTGAGGCCCTCCCGGTGAACATCCCGCCGGTGGCCCCGGCGACGGTGAGCCCGGCGGCCACCGCAGTCCCCGGGCCAGAAACCAGCGCCGATCGATCGGATGGACATGGTCCCCCTCTTACGTGCGGCCGAAGGTCGGCGCCGTCGGTACCCCTACGCTCCGGTCGACCCGGCTGCTCCGACGTGACATTACTGCGGCGTAACCGGCCAGGGAGGTACCGGCCCGGTGGGTGCATGTTCGACGTCGTCCTCGCCGGTACCCTGGTTGTATGTGGGAGCTGGCTGCATTTCACCGTTCCCTCGGTGGTCTCTCTGCGGCGACGGTTCGGGCTTACACCTCGGATCTCGAGTCGTTCACGACGTCGGGCCGAACGCGGTGGGGCCCGGGGCCCGGCCGACGTGGACCGAATCGTGTTGCGTCGCTACTTGGCGTACCTGGCCACCCGGCGCTACGCCAAGGCCACCATCGCCCGGAAGGCGGCCGCCGTGCGCACCTACTTCTCGTGGTGCCACCGTCGGGGGCTGATCGCCGGCGATCCCTCGGCCCGCCTGACGGCCCCGAAGCCTGCCTCCCGCCTGCCCCGGGTTCTGGGTCGGAGCGAGCTGCACGCTCTGCTCGAGCCCGAAGACCGTGCCGAGTCAGCCGGGGCCGTCGAAGCGGCGCCGCCCACGGCGGTCTCGAACGCAGTGCGCCTGCGAGACGATGCCGTCCTCGAGCTGCTGTACGGGAGCGGGATCCGGGTGGCCGAGTTGTGTGGGCTCGATCGGCGCCGGGTGGACATCGACCGGCGGCTGGTGGTGGTGATCGGGAAGGGGAACAAGGAGCGGCAGGTGCTCATGCATGACCGCTGCGCCGAGGCCGTGTCACAGTGGGTGGAAGACGGGATAGGCGTGCTGGTCAGGGCGTCCAGCCCGCCCGAGGCGCTGTTCTTGAACCAGCGCGGCAATCGCCTGGGCCCGAGGGACGTCCGGCGCATCCTCGATCGGCGCTCACCGGTGCCCACCCATCCCCACGCGTTGCGCCATACCTTTGCCACCCACCTGCTCGACGGGGGGGCCGACCTCCGGGTCGTCCAGGAGCTCCTCGGTCACGCCAGCTTGCAGACCACGCAGGTGTATACCCACGTCAGCAAGGAGCGGCTCCTCACCGTCTACGACGACACCCACCCACGGGCGTAGGGGCCTTCGGGTGGAGTAGGGCCAAGATCCCTGTATTATCGGTGTGCTCTTCCGTCCGGAGGAGCGCATCCGCGAAGAAATCACGCACCCGGCCGCGTCCACGGTCGCCCCACGTAGGTGGGGTGCTGCGGCTGGGGAGGAAGAACCGTTGGAAGGAGCAGTACATGGCTGTCGTCACAATGAAGCAACTTCTGGGGGCCGGGGTCCATTTTGGGCACCAGACTCGGCGGTGGAACCCGAAGATGCGTCGGTTCATCCTCGGAGAGCGCAACGGGATCTATCTGATCGACCTGCGCCAGACCATGAAGGGGATCGAGGAGTCCTACGCCTACACCCGCGACCTGGTTGCCGGCGGCGGCACGATCTTGTTCGTGGGCACCAAGAAGCAGACCCAGGGTCCGGTGGCCACCTATGCCGATGCCTGCGGCATGCCCTACGTGAACGAGCGGTGGTTGGGCGGCATGCTGACCAACTTCCAGACCGTGTCGACCCGGGTGAAGCGCATGCAGGAGTTCGAGGCCATGCAAAAGGCCGGTGACTTCGACGCCATGCCCAAGAAGGAGGCGCTGCGCCACACCCGTGAGCTCGAGAAGCTTCAGCGCAACCTGGGCGGAATCCGTGGTCTCGACCACTTGCCCGACGCCATCTTCGTGATCGACACCAAAAAAGAGCACATCGCGGTGACCGAGGCGAACAAGCTCGGCCTGCCCATCGTGGCCGTGGTCGACACCAACTGCGATCCCGATGTCATCTCCCATGTGATCCCGGGCAACGACGACGCCATCCGGTCAGGCACTCTCCTGTGCCGGGTCATCGCCGAGGCCGTGGTCGAAGGCCGCTTCATCGCCCAGCAGCGCCCGGTCAAGGCCCCGGCCCCTGAGGCCGCAGCTCCGGCCAAGGCCGCGGCCAAGATCCCCGCCCCGCCTGCCGCCGCCGCTCCTGCTGCGCCAGCTCCGGCAGCCGCTGCTCCGGCCGCCGCGCCCGTTGCCACTCCGGCGGCCACGCCTGATGGGCCCCCTGCTGCTCCGGCGGCGCCCGCTCCCGCTCCTGCTCCGGCAGCCGCGGCCCCTGCCGCCCCGGTTCCACCGCCCCCGGCGCCCCAACCGGCCGCGGCCCCTGCCGCCCCGGTGCCACCGCCCCCGGCGCCCCAACCGGCCGCGGCCCCTGCCGCACCGACCGCGCCGCGGCCCCGCCGGCCGACGCCTCGGCGTCGGTCTCGGCTTCCCAGCCGCCACCTGCCCCCGCAGCCCCTGTAGCCGCGGCCGCTCCTGTCGAGCCGGCTGTGGCCCCCAACGAAACCCCTACGGCCACCGAGGAGGCCTGACAGTGCCCGATTTCACCGCCAAGGATGTCCAAACCCTGCGTCACGCCTCTGGCGCCGGCATGCTCGATGCCAAGCGGGCCCTGCAAGCGTCCGGGGGCGACATGGAGGAAGCAACAAAGTGGCTTCGGGTGCAAGGACTGGGTAGCGCCGACAAGCGCTCGGGCCGCGAGGCCACCGAGGGAGCCGTTGCCGTGGCCAAGGACGGGAACAGCGCCGCCATCGTGGAACTGAAGTCCGAGACCGACTTCGTGGCCAAGTCCGACGACTTCGTCAACCTGGCCGAGGAGCTCGCTCGATCTGGTCGCCTCCAAGGGCGAGGCTGCGGTGGCCGACCGGCAGGACGAGATCGACCGGCTGCGGACCACCCTGAAGGAGAACATCTCGGTGGGCGAGGTGCGTGCGCATCGAGGCCGAGCCCGATGGTGCGGTCGACTCCTATCTCCACGTGCAGGCCGGTCGCGGCGTCAACGCGGTCATCGTCGCCCTCCGGGGCGGCGACGAGGCCCTGGCCCACGACATCGCCGCCCACATCGCCTTCACCCGGCCGAGCTACATCACCCGCGACGAGGTGCCTGCGGCCGAGGTCGACGCCGAGCGGGCCACGGTCGAGGAGATCGCCCGCAACGAGGGCAAGCCCGATGCGGCGCTGCCCAAGATCGTCGAGGGTCGCCTCAACGGCTGGTACAAGAATCGTGTGCTGGTCGACCAGGCGTACATCAAAGACGGAGAAGCAGACTATTGCCAAACTGCTGGGCTCGGCCGTGGTGACCCGGTTCGCCGAGGTCGTCATCGGCGACTGAGGGGCGACGCAGTGGGGGACAGGCGGCGCATCGTCTTGAAAATGTCGGGAGAGGCGCTTGCCTCCTCCGCCTCCGACGAGACCATCGACGCCTCGGTAGTGGAGCGGCATCGCGGCCGAGATCGCTCGAGCGGAGGACGAGCTCGACCTGGAGCTGGCCGTGATGGTGGGCGGCGGCAACATCTGGCGTGGCACCACGGGTGCGGGCGCAGGCATGGACCGGGCCACGTCGGACACCATGGGCATGCTGGGCACGGTGATCAATGCCCTCGCCCTGCAAGATGCGTTGGAGCACAACGGTCAGCCCACCCGCGTGCTGTCGGCTGTGCAGATGGCCGAGGTGGCTGAGCCCTATATCCGCCGCCGGGCCATCCGCCACCTGGAGAAGGGCCGGATCGTCGTTTTCGCCGCCGGCATGGGCAACCCGTTCTTCACCACCGACACCTCGGCCGCGCTGCGTGCCGCGGAGATCGAGGCCGAGCTGCTGTGCAAGGGCACCCACGGCGGGGTGGACGGGGTCTACACCGCCGATCCCAAGCTCGACCCGACCGCCACCCGTTACGACGAGGTGTCGTTCATGGAGGTGGTCTCGAAGGACCTCCGGGTCATGGACCTGACCGCCATCACCTTCTGCAAGGACAACGGCCTTCCCATCAGGGTCTTCGACCTCATGGGACCGGGAAATATCCGCAAGGCGCTCGGCGGCGAGACCATCGGGACCCTGGTCCGGTGAGGCCGGCGGGATTGGCCGGAATTCCCAGCTGGGCCCGCAAAAAAAGTATGAGGCGATCATCATCGCTACGCTGGTCTGTCAATGGATGACGACCTTACGGCCCTAGTTGTGGCTGAGGCGCGGGAGCGCATGGAAAAGGCGGTCGACCACACCCAGGCCGACTTCGGTTCGGTACGCACCGGTCGGGCCACGCCTGCCCTGGTCGAGCATCTGAAGATCGACTACTACGGAACCGAGACCGAGCTCCGCCAGCTGGCCGGTTTCAGTGTTCCCGAGGCTCGCCTGCTGATCATCTCCCCCTACGACAAGGGATCGCTCGGTGCCATCGAGAAGGCCCTCCAGGGCTCGGATCTCGGCATCCAACCCTCTAACGACGGAAACGTGATCCGGTTGGGGTTTCCCGTACCCACCGAAGAGCGCAGAAAGGACCTCGTCAAGGTGGTGAAGCAGAAGGCAGAAGACGGGAGGGTGACCGTCCGTAACCTTCGCCGGGCTGCCCGCCACGAGCTCGATGCGCTGGAGAAGGACGGCGACATCTCGAGCGACGAGATCGAGCGGGTGGAAAAGGACCTCGACAAGGTGACGCACGACCAGGTGGCCGCAATCGACCGGCTACTGGCCCACAAGGAGCAGGAGCTCCTCGAGATCTGACACGAGCGGCGGCTTCGGCCGCGGCCCGGGAGGAATAACCGACGTGGACGACCGCGACGACCTGCAACAAGACGAGACAACCGAGGCTGAGTCGCATACCGCGACCGGCCCCAAGAGCGACCGTGTGCGGATCGTGGGCGTCGAGACGGCCGGCGAAGCCACCGGCAAGGTCCCCGCTGTCCGGGCCAACCCGATCCAACCCGGGGACACGGTCCAGCCCGGAGGCGCGGTGCGGCCGGCGGGCTCCGGTGAGCCACCCAGTGCCGTACAGCCATTGGGGACCGACTGGCGACGAGATCCACGCGACCCGGAGGAGTCGGCCGAGCCGGCTGTTGATTCTGCACCCTGGTCGGTGCCCTGGTCGTCGCAACCGCCCCCGCCGCTCTTCGATGAGCCCGAACAATCCACCGGTGACGACGCCTACGATCCCGACACCCCGGTGGAGTCGGATGCCCCGTTGGAGGAGGCGCCCTCCCCGGACGTCTCGGCCCTCCCGCACTGGACCGAGCCGCCGACCGGCCAGGTTCCTGCGGTCCTGGCCCGGGACACCGAGGACGGCGACGACTGGAGGACCCGGTCCGGGCCGACCTGGCGGGAGGAGCACAGCGATTGGACCGCTCACGACGACCAGTTCGATCCCGACCTCTACGCCAACGAGGAGACCGCGCTGGGCTCGCTCGACGAGAAAGAAGGCCCCGATCCGATCCGCAGGCCCTGGGAGTTCGACCTCCCGTCGGACACGGGAAGGATGGCGCCCATTCGGTTGAGCGGCGAGCCGGTCGTTGACCCCCGGGACCCTGGCGCTCCGGCCCAGGGCGACTTCGACTACGAGTACGAAGACGAGAAGGACCAGGGCTCCCAGGCCCCAGCCAACTCGGGCACGCCGCCGTACTCCACCATCAATCCGGTCACCGAGGTGGTGCCGGCTGTGGGCGCGGATCGGCCGAGGGGATCGATCACGACCCCTATGCCGAGCACGACCCCGCGGCCCAGCCTGACGACCAGGGTTTCGATCGGTTCGGGCCGTTGGAGGAACCCCCGGTCCCGGTCCGCTCGGGCCGTCTGCGTCGCGGCATGGGACGAGGGTTGCGGGCCCGGCGACCCGAAGGGGCAATAGGGGATCCCGGCGCCGACGCGTTGGCGGCAGAGCCCCCGGGAGCCTCGGTGACCGACGTTCCCGGTGTCGGTCTCCGTCGAGGCGGGATAGCCGGGCTGGCGGCAGCCGACCGCTCGGCGGCCGCCCCGTCCGGATCGACCACCGAGGTGCCTGTCGGTACCGAGGCCGATATGCCCGGCGCCCGACCGGGTGGTCGGGTCGACCAGGACTACGAGCCCGAGCCCCGCCAGGTTTCGCACCGAGCCGAGCAGTGGCTGGACGAGGACCCCGACGGGGGACCCCCGGCCCGACGGGGCTTCCGTCTCGGACGAGACCGGGACAGGTCGGACCATCCCGGTACACCGGTGGACCCATCGGACCGGGCTCCCGGTGAAGGGGCCACTGCCGGCGTACGCATAGCCACCGGGATCGCCGTTGCCATCATCACCCTCGTGCTCTTCGCACTCGGTACCGTGCCGGCGTTGATCCTGTGCATCGTGCTGGTGACCTTCGCCGCCGGCGAGTGTTTCGGGGTGCTGCGTCGCGCCGGCTACCACCCGGCCACCCTGCTCGGACTGGTGGGGACGGTGGCCCTCATGATCGCCGCCTACACCAAAGGGGCGTCGGCCATCCCGCTGGTCCTCGTCCTCATCGTCGTGTTCACCTTCCTCTGGTACTTGTTGGGGGTCGAACGGGGCGCACCGGTGGCCGGTGCCGCGGCCACGCTTCTCACCGTCGGCTGGATCTCGTTGTTGGGATCGTTCGCTGCGCTGTTGCTCGCCCCCTCGAACTTCCCCGATCGTCATGGCATCGCCTTCCTCCTCGGGGCGGTCATCGCCACCGTGGCCAACGACGTCGGAGGGCTGGTCGTCGGCGGTTGGATCGGGCGCCACCCACTGGCCCCGTCCATCAGCCCCAACAAGACGTGGGAAGGATGGCTGGGCGGGCTCGTCCTTTCCGTCGTGGTCTCGGGCGCGCTGGTCGGCGCCATCCACCCGTGGACGCCGGGCAAGGCGGTGGTCCTCGGCGTGATGGTGGCGGTCATCGCCCCCATCGGCGATCTGGCCGAGTCGTTGCTCAAGCGGGACCTGCACATCAAGGACATGGGAACCCTCCTTCCCGGGCACGGTGGCGTCCTGGACCGGGTGGACGCGCTGCTCTTCGTGCTGCCGGCCACCTACTACCTGGTCCGCGCCTTCAACATCGGTTGAAAGTCGGGCAGGCTAGGGGGGTGCCACCTACGACGAGTGTCAGTCTCATCGGTTCCACCGGGTCAATCGGGACCCAGGCCATCGATGTGGTCGATTCGTGTCCCGACCGATTCTCGGTCGTGGCCATCGGGGCCCAGCGGTCGGTCGAGCTCCTGGCCGACCAGGCCCGCCGCCTCCATCCCGAGGTCGTGGCCATCGGGGATCCCTCGCTGGCCGGCGAGCTGGCCCGGGCCCTTCCCCCCGGCGTGGAGTTGGTGACCGGGACCGAGGGTCTGGCCCACATCGCCACGGTGGCCGACGTGGCCGTCAACGGCGTGGTCGGCTTTGCCGGGCTCACCGTGACCCTCGCCGCCCTCAATGCGGGACGCCGGTTGGCCCTGGCCAACAAGGAGTCGATCATCGCCGGCACGCCGGTGGTGCGCCAAGCCCGTCAGGTGCCCGGGGCCGAGATCATCCCGGTGGACTCCGAGCACTGTGCCCTGCATCAATGCCTCCGCTCCGGGGGCGCCCACGAGGTGGCTCGCCTACTGGTCACGGCGTCGGGTGGCCCCTTCCGGGGACGGACCCTCGACGAGCTGGCCACGGTCAGGGTGGACGAGGCCCTGGCCCACCCGACCTGGTCGATGGGCCCGAAGATCACGGTGGACTCGTCGACGCTGATGAACAAGGGCCTGGAGGTCATCGAGGCCCATGAGCTCTTCGACATCCCCTTCGATCGCATCGACGTCGTGGTCCATCCCCAATCCATCGTGCACTCCATGGTGGAGTACACCGACGGCGCGGTCATGGCCCAACTGTCGCTGCCGGACATGCGCCTCCCGATCGGGTACGCCCTGGCCTATCCCGAGCGCCTGCCCGTGCCGTTCGGGGCCATCGACTGGAAGGCGCTGTCCCTGCTCGAGTTCGAAGAGCCCGACCGCACCGTGTTCCCGTGCCTCGACCTGGCCTACCGGGCCGGTCGTGAGGGCGAGCTGGCCCCGGCATGGCTGAACGCGGCCAACGAGATAGCGGTGGCTGCCTTCCTCGACGGTCGAATCGGGTGGTCGACCATCGCCGATGTCGCCCTCGGGACCCTGGACGCCTACGAGGCCCCCGGGCCCGGTGCCCTCACCGTGGACGACGTCCTCGAGGCTGATGCCCAGGCCCGCCGTACGGCCGAGCGCGTGGTGGCCGGCCGGGAACAGGCGGCGTGAGCACCACCTCCGACGCGCCACCGCGGCGCGCGAATCGACCGCCCCGCCCCTTCCCCGACTCCTCCGCTCGACGACTGGGGGGCCGGCGGCGGCGGCGAGGGCGGCCTGCCCGAACGGGTGAAGTCGCCCCGACGGTCCGCCCTCGAGCTCCTGGCGGCCGTGGCGGCCATCGTGGCCCTGGCCATTCTCAGCGGCGCCGTCAACCTGTTGATCGTGATCGTCGCCATCCTGGTCATGGTCATGGTCCATGAGCTGGGCCACCTGTTGGCGGCCAAGCGGGGCGGCATGAAGGTGACCCAGTACTTCGTGGGCTTCGGCCCCCGGCTGTGGTCAATCCGGCGAGGGGAGACCGAGTACGGGATCAAGGCCATCCCCGCCGGCGGCTACGTGAAGATCCCCGGGATGACCAACCTCGAGGAGGTCGACCCGGAAGACGAACCCCGCGCCTATCGCAACCAGCCGTTCCGCTACCGCCTCCTGGTGGCGGTGGCCGGGTCGGCCATGCACTTCATCATGGCCTTCCTCCTGTTGTGGGGGCTGCTGGCCTTCGTCGGTGTGGCCAACAACAACCAGACCCAAATACAGGGCTTCACCCCCCTCACCGGGGTGGCCAGCCCGGCCCGGGCCGGCGGTATACAGCCAGGGGACGTCGTCGTCTCGGTCAACGGGAAGCAAGTCGGGGGCAACGTCGAGGTCCTGGTCCGGGCGATCAAGGCCAGCCCCGGCCGGCCCGTGTCGCTGGTCGTCGACCGGGGTGGCCGCCAGGTCGATCTGACCGTGACCCCGGCGAACGGGCACACGGTGCACGAGGCGGGAGTTCCGCCCCGACCGGAACCGCCCCCGACGGTTTGATCGGCGTCACCCTCGGAAACCCGACGGCCACCACCAACCCGGTTCACGCCGTGGGCACTTCGGTGGTCGATCTGGGCCGCGTCACCTGGCAGTCGGTGCTCGGAGTCGTGCACCTCTTCTCGCCCAGTCAGGTGGTCAGCCGGTTCGACCAGGTCACCAGCGCCCAGGCGGCCAACCAGGCCACGGCCAACGGCACCCGGGCCCAATCGATCGTCGGCGTGGTCCGGACGGCCGACCAGGCGGCCCAGTCCGGAATCGGGAACCTGTTGCTGGTGCTCATCACCATCAACATCTTCTTCGGCGTGTTCAACCTGTTCCCCATGCTCCCCCTCGACGGCGGCCACGTGGTCATCGCCATCTACGAGAAGATCCGGACCAGGCGGGGTGGGCCCATGTACCACGCCGACGCGGCCAAGATGATGCCGTTCGCCTACGTGCTGTTGGCCTTCTTGGCCGTCCTCGTCGTCACCGCGCTGATCGTGGACCTGGCCCACCCCATGGCCAACCCCTTCGGCTGACCGGACGAGCAGGCGTCTGCGCCCCCCTCACCGCGCCCGGTGACCGGGTGTCAGCCAGCCGGGGACGGGCCATGCAGGAGCCAGTCCATGGTGGCCACCAAGTGCGACCGGTCCCGCCCGGGCAGCACCCAGCCGGTGGTCAGCAGCCGCATGATCACGTCCAACACCTGTTCGGCGCTCAGGGTGCCGGCCACCACCGGGGGGGCGCTGGTCAGCTCCTCACCCAGGTGGCCGAGCAGCATCGCTTCCACCGCGGGCTGCATCGCCCGCAGGTAGGCGATGACGAAGCCCGGTTCCGACTCGGTCAGCTCCCGGGCCGGGTGATCGTTGATGTAACCGACGGCGTAGTCGAGCAGGACGTGCGTCCGCTCCGGACCCGAGGACGTCTCGGCCAGCGCCTTGTCCAGCCCGTCGGAGAAGCGCTGCAGGTCGAACGAGGCGACGGCGTCGGTAGCTGCTCCTTGGTGGCGAAGTACCGGTACAGCGTGGTGCGCGATACCTCGGCGGCTTCGCTGACCTCGGCCATGGACAGGTGTCGGACACCGCGACAACTGACGACGGCGAGGGCCGCCTGCAGGATGCGTTCTTCGGTGCCGGTCATGCCCGCCGCACTCCCTTTCGAGGTTTGCTACATATAGGAGGTTTGCTACACATGGGACGAATATGTACAGTTTGTCATATTGGGGGAGTGGACCGATCCCCAAGCCAGTGGAGCGATTCCCGGAGGTTCGGAATGGACACCAGCGCAACTGCGGCCGAGGGGGAGCACAACCCGTTCGAGGCGATGGACGCCCTGGCCGGCGACACGCGTGATCCCTACCCCGACTTCGCGGCGAAGCGTAGGGACAACCCGGTGTGGCGGGGGTCGCTGATGGACCACTCCAACGTGCCGCCCGAGTTCATCCCCGACGAGCAGTGGGTCGTCTTCCGGTACGAGGACGTGTCCCGCGTGTTCCGGGACCAGAAGCAGTTCAGCTCCGAGGGCTACAACGAGACGATCGGCCTGGTGATGGGGCCCACCATCCTGGGGATGATGGGCTCGCCCCACCGCGAGCATCGCAGCCTGGTGGCCAACGCCTTCAAGGAGCGGTCGCTGCAACGATGGGAGCCCGAGTTCATCGCCCCGGTGTGCCATCAGCTCATCGACGAGGTGATCGGCGCCGGCCAGGCCGACCTGGTCCGGGCGCTCACCTTCGAGTTCCCCGTCCGGGTCATCGTGAACATCCTGGGTCTGCCCCCCGACGACCTCGACACGTTCAAGCGGCTCTCCATGCAGCTCATCGGCATCGCCGGTGACATGGAAGGCGGCTTCAACGCGTCGCTGGCCTTAGAGGAGTACTTCCAGGTCCAGATCGACGCCCGCCGGTCGAAGCCGACCGACGATGTGATCAACGACCTCGTCACCGCCGAGGTGGACGGGGAGAAACTGACCGACGAGGCCATCGTCTCCTTCCTCCGTCTCTTGTTGCCGGCCGGGGTGGAGACCACCTACCGATCATCGGGCAACTTGTTGTACCTGTTGCTCACCCATCCCGATCAGCTGGCCGCTGTCCGCCAGGACCGGTCCCTCGTCCCTCAAGCCATCGAAGAGGGACTGCGACGGGAGACGCCACTGACCAATGTGGCCCGCTTTGCCACGGCCGACGTCGATCTGGGGGGAAAGACCATTCCCAAAGGGGCCACGGTCGCCGTGTGCATGGGCTCGGCCAACCACGACGAGACCCGATGGGACGACCCCGAGGTCTTCGACATCTTCCGGCCGCAGATCCCCCACATCTCCTTCGCCGCCGGTCCCCACGTGTGCCTGGGCATGCACCTGGCCCGGTTGGAGACCCGGGTGGCCCTCAACGTGGTCCTCGACCGGCTGACCGACCTGACGCTCGAGCCGGGCGACGCCGATCCCCACATCCGGGGCATGATCTTCCGCTCTCCGACCAGCCTGCCCGTGAGCTTTCGCGCCGCGTAAGCGGCGCCCGCCCCGGGCTTGGCCGCATGGTTTGGCCAGGCCGCGCGATGCGGCGTGCCGCTCGTAACGGGCGTGCCCAAGAAGGCCGGTCGGACACCGTTAGCATGAGGCCCATGGGACGAACCGCCTGGACCACGACCGAGCGTCGCCCGACCCGGCAGATCCATGTCGGCTCCGTGCCGGTGGGCGGGGGTGCGCCGGTGACTGTCCAGTCGATGACCACCACCAAGACGGCTGACGCCGAGGGCACGCTCACCCAGATCTATGCGTTGGCCGCAGCCGGAGCCGACATCGTGCGCTGCACGTGCAACGAGGAGGCGGCCGCCGAGGGTCTGGCCCGGATCATTCCCCGCTCGCCGGTGCCGATCATCGCCGACATCCACTTCCATCACGAGATGGCCCTGGCTGCACTTGAAGCCGGCGTGCAGGGTCTCCGACTCAACCCCGGCAACCTGCGCAAGGCCCACGAGATCAAGCAGGTGGCATCGGAAGCCAAGGACCGGGGCGTCCCCATCCGCATCGGCGTGAACGCGGGGTCGCTTCACCCCGACCTGTACAAGCGGTTCGGCGGGGCCACCCCGGAGGCGTTGGTGGAGTCGGCCCGGATGGAGCTCGACTACTTCGCCGAGGTCGGCTTCGACGACGTGAAGATCTCGGTCAAGGCCTCCTCGGTCCCGTTGATGATCGAGTCCTACCGGCTGGCATCGGAGACCTTCGATCACCCGCTCCACCTCGGGGTCACCGAGGCCGGTCCGCCGCCGGCGGGCCTGCTCAAGGGAACGGCCGGGATCGCCACCTTGTTGGCCGAGGGCATCGGCGACACCATCCGGTACTCGCTCACTGCGGACCCGGTCGAAGAGGCGAGAGCAGGGCGCCAGCTGCTCGAGGCATTGGGTCTCCGGGAGCGCAAGGGTCTCGACCTCATCGCCTGCCCCAGCTGCGGCCGGGCCGAGATCGACGTGATCGCCGTGGCCAAGGCGGCCCAGGAGGCGTTGGAGGACCGAAACCTCCCCATTCAGGTCGCCGTGATGGGGTGCGTGGTGAACGGTCCGGGCGAAGCCAGAGAGGCCGACCTGGGCATCGCCGCGGGCAAGCGCAGGGGTCACCTGTTCATCAAGGGCAAGATCATCCGGGTCGTGCCCGAGGACGAGATGGTCTCCGCGCTGGTGGCCGAGGCCGAGCAGTTGGTGGCCGAGGGGGTCGAGGCCCGTCTGGCTCTGGCCGACGTGGGCGCCGAGGCCGAGGCCGAGGCCGACCGCCGCGACCTGCTCGAGGCCAAGGGCACCGACGCCAACGCCTCGGAGTCCAAAGTCGAGTTGATCCGGAAGAAGTACGGCGACGACGGCTGATTGCTGAGCGGCTGGTCGCTGATTGCTGAGCGGCTGGTCGCTGATTGCTGATCGCGTGCCGTCTGGTGTCTGACAACTGGTCGCTGAGCGGTCGTATCACCAGAACGATCGGCGAGCACGGTGGCGGTAGGCTCGCCGACCATGCGCATGTCCCGGCTCCTGCTCCGTACCCTTCGCCAGGCGCCGGCCGATGCCGAGGTGGCCAGCCATCAACTGCTGGTCCGGGGCGGCTACATCCGTCGGCTGGCCTCGGGGGTGTACACCTTCATGCCCCTCGGCCTCCGGGTGCTCCACAACCTGGAACGGATCATCCGAAACGAGCTGGATGCCGCCGGCGGCCAAGAGGTGCTCCTCCCTGCCCTCCATCCTCTGGAGCTGTGGCAGCAGAGCGGGCGGGCCAAGCTCTTCGGCACCGACATCCTCCCCGCCTTCACCGTCGACGGCCGGGGCGGCACCTTCGTGCTCGGCCCCACCCACGAAGAGGTGGCCACCACCACGGTGGGGGCCGAGGTCGACTCCTACCGGCAGCTCCCGCTCACCATCTACCAGATCCAGTCCAAGTTCAGAGACGAAGCCCGGCCCCGTTTCGGGCTGTTGCGCACCCGCGAACTGATCATGTGCGACGCCTACTCGTTCGACGTGGACAAGAAGACCATGCAGGCCTCCTACCAGGTGGTCTACGACGCCTACGTGCGGATCTTCGAACGGCTCGGTCTGGACGCCACCCCGGTCGAGGCCGAGTCCGGGGCCATCGGCGGGGACGTCAACCACGAGTTCATGGTCCCCTCGTCGGTGGGCGAGGACTTCTTCGTGCGATGCCCCTCGTGCCACTACGCGGCCAACGTGGAGGCCGCCGAGCGTGGAGCGATTCCCGATACCGACGAGGGTGCGCCCGTCCCCGACTCACCCCCGCTGACCGAGCACCACACTCCCGGTCGGACGAGCGTGGACGAGGTCGTCGAGCACTTCGCCGATCAACACGTCACCGCCGGAGACGTGTTGAAGAGCCTGGCGGTGATGGATGAGAACGGTGCCCCGGCCGTGCTGCTCGTACCCGGCGACCGCGAGGCGCGGCTGCCGTCGGGCTGGCGGCTCTTCGAGGCCGCCGACTTTGCCGCTCACCCCAGCCTGGTCAAGGGGTTCCTCGGACCTATGGGCCACCAGAACGAGGGCATCTCGATGATCGCCGATCTCGGGGTGCACCGGCCCGGCAGCTGGATCACCGGTGCCAACCGACTTGACCACCACGCCACCGGCGTCGTGTTGGGTCGGGACTTCGCCGTCGACCGCTGGGGCTCGTTCGTGGAGGTCACCACCGGGGATCGCTGCCCTCGCTGTGGCGAGCCGGTGGACCTGGTCCGTTCGGTGGAGGCCGGTCACACCTTCCAGCTGGGGACCAAGTACTCCGACGTCATGCCCGGGGCCACCGTGGTCGATGAGCAAGGTTCCGAGGTGCCCTTCGTCATGGGCTGCTACGGGATGGGGGTCAGCCGACTGCTGGCCGTCGTGGCTGAGGAGTTCCACGACGACAAGGGCCTGGTCTGGCCGGCTGCCGTGGCTCCCTTCGACGTGCATCTGCTGGCCCTGGGGGCGGCCCGGTCGCCTGAGGTGGCCGAGGCGGCCGATGGGCTCTACCGGGACCTGTCCGAGGCCGGGGCCACCGTGCTCTACGACGACCGCGATGTGTCGCCCGGGGTCAAGTTCGCCGACGCCGACCTGTTGGGCCTGCCCGTGCACCTGGTGGTCGGGTCCAAGGGACTGGCCAGAGGGGTGGTGGAGTGGCGGACCCGATCGACCGGCGAGGAGCGCGAGCTCGCCGTCGACGCCGTGCTCGACGAGCTGGGCTTGCGGCCGGGCCCGACGTAGCCGCTGGTCAGCGGGTCACCGGTCGAGGATTGGGCCGCGCCGACCGTCCGATCCGTGAGGAAGCTCGGGGACAGAAAACGGACGGTCCTGCTATACTGTCTGTCTGCCGTTCGGTTGAAGTGGAGTGACGCTGACGAAGCGTGGGCGGACAGCCCACGCTTTTGTTTTCGGTGGTCATTCCCCTTCTTCCCGCAGGCATGGACGAGACAATGACGAACCTATCGAATCGCAGAGAGGAGGGACACAGATGGCTGAAGAACTGTTCCCTCTTCTCGCGCCCGTCCTCGCCGAGTCAGCCCTCGAGCTGATCGACGTCGAGGTCCGGTCCGGCGTGGTCCTGGTGACCGTCGACCGGGAGGGCGGGGTCGACCTGGAGGCTCTCACCCAGGCCAACCGGGCGGTCTCGAGCGTCCTCGACGAGCACGACCCCATCCCCGGCCACTACACCCTCGAGGTATCGAGCCCCGGGGTGGAGCGGACGTTGCGGACCCCGGCCCACTTCGCCCGGGCCGTAGGCGAGCAGGTTACGGTCAAGACCCGCCCCCAGGTCCCCGGTGATCGCCGGCTGACCGGGACGCTGGTGGCATCCGACGACGACGGCCTGGTGCTCCGGATCGAGGACGATCCCGCGGAGGAACGCCGGTTGGGCTACTCCGACATCGACCGGGCCCGTACGGTCTTCGAATGGGGCCCCGCCCCTCGGGCCACCGGTGGGCCCAAGAACACCCCGAAGGCCGCCAAGGCCAAGAACAGCCCGAAGAACAAGGCTGTAGGAACTACGCAGAACAGGAAGCAGGTCACCACGCCATGAGCAAGACGAACTTCGAGTTCCTCGACGCCCTCGGCCAGATCGCTCGTGACAAGGGGATCTCGGTTGAGGCCCTTCTCGACGCCTTGGCCAATGCCCTGGTGGCGGCGTACAAGCGCACCCCGGCCGCGGCCGAGGAGGCGGTGGTCACCATCGATCCCGAGTCGGGGGAGATCCGCGTGTACGGACAGGAGCTCGACGAGGACGGCAACGTCACCCGGGAATGGGACGACACCCCCGACGACTTCGGACGGATCGCCGCTCAGACGGCCAAGCAGGTCATCTTGCAGCGCATCCGCGAAGTGGAGCGGGACCTCAAGTACGAGGAGTACGCCGGCCGCGAAGGTGACATCGTCACCGGGATCGTCCAGCAGACCGACAACCGCTACACCTTGCTCGACCTGGGCAAGGTGGAGGCGTTGCTGCCCCAGGCCGAGCAGGTCTCCTATGAGCGCTACGAGCACGGCGCCCGGCTCAAGGCGTACATCGTCGAGGTCCGCAAGACGACCAAGGGACCCCAGATCGTCGTCAGCCGGAGCCATCCCGGCCTGATCAAACGGCTCTTCGAGCTCGAGGTGCCGGAGATCTCCTCCGGTGCGGTGGAGATCAAGGCGGCGGCCCGGGAGCCCGGGCACCGGACGAAGATCGCCGTGTGGTCCAACGACCCGAACGTCGATCCCGTGGGTGCCTGTGTCGGGGCCCGGGGATCCCGCGTCCGCATGGTCACCAACGAGCTTCGCGGGGAGCGGGTCGATGTCGTCCCCTATTCGGACGATCCCGTCGAGCTGATCCAGAGCGCATTGGCGCCCGCCCGCGTCCGTGAGGTTCGCCTGGATGACGAGACCGGTACGGCCACCGTCATCGTCAGCGACTACCAGTTGTCGCTGGCCATCGGGAAGGAAGGCCAGAACGCCCGCCTGGCCGCCCGGCTCACCGGTTGGCGTATCGACATCAAGAGCGAGACCCAGCTGGCCGAAGAGGAGGCCGGGTACGGCGGCGAGGAGTGGGCCCAGGGCGAGTGGGTCCAAAACGACGCCGGGGAGATGGTCTGGCAGCCCGCCGAGGGCGGCGAGGCCCTCTCGGCGTCGCAGTGGTCCGAGGGCGCCGAGGGTACCGAAGGCGCTGCCCCCGCCGAAGGCACTGTCGCCAGCGATGGCGCCGAGGGTGCCGCCGCCGGTGAGACCGCCGAGGCCCCAGCGGCCGAATCGGTGCCGGTGTCCGCCTCGGCCCCGGCGGCCCAGCCGGCACCAGACGCCGAGGCCCTGACCGGGGAGAATCCGGCATAGCCCCCATTCGTACCTGCATCGGCTGCCGGCGCACCGCGACGTCGGACCAGCTGGTGCGGTTGACCCGTCTCCCCGACGGCGAACTGGTCGTGGGGCGGGACGCACCGGGTCGAGGTGCCTGGTTGTGCCGATCCTCGACCCCGTGCGTGGAGCGTGCCCTACGCCAGGGGACGCTCTCCCGGGCCCTTCGGGGTCCGGTTGCTCCAGACCAGGTCGAACGGCTGCGAGCAGCTCTGAGCCGGGTCGAAGGGGGACCAGGCCCTGTGATGTGCGAGGATAGAGGTTCGCATGTGCGAGCGCACCGAATGCGAAGTGAACGAAGGACAGTAGGAACCGTTGCCGAAGAAGATCCGCGTCTACGAGCTGGCCCATGAGCTCGGTCTGACCAACAAAGAGGCCCTTGACCTCTGCCTCTCTCTCGGGATGGGGGTCAAGAGCCACTCGTCGTCCATCGAGGACGCGCAAGCCGATCGCGCCCGCAGAAAGGCCGACCGAGAGGGCCTCCGTCGTCCGGTGCAGCCCGAGGAGCCGGCCGCGCCGGCCAAGGCCACCAAGAAGGCGGCAGCCAAGAAGGTTGCCGCCACCACCGAGGCGCCCGACTCCGCCCCCTCGAAGCCGGAGGGCGAGACCGCGCCGACCTCGACGCCGGCCACCAGCGGATCCCCGAGCGATCTTCCCGAAGACGGATCGGCCACACCCATCCGGCGCACCGGCGCTCGGTTGGTGACCAGTCGACCCGCGTCCGAACAGCCGGGATCCGCGGGACCAGCGCTGGTGCGCTCGAGCCCGAGCCCAGCGGCCGCGCCCAGCGCCCCGGCGGCGCCCCGGCCCGCCCCCGCTCCGGCCGCCACTCCGCCGCCGGCCCCTCGTCCCGCGCCGGCCCCCGCCGCCGCGCCCACGCCCAGGCACCGGCCGCGGCTGCCCCCGCCGCTTCCGCCGCTCCGACTCAGACCGCCCCGGCGGCCCCGACCCAGCCCGCCGCCGCCGCTCCCGCCGCCCCGGCGCAGACCGCCCCTGCCCCGACCCAGCCCGCTCCCGCGCCGGCGGCTCCGGTGGCAACACCACCGGCCCAGGCTCCGGCTCCTCCGGCTGCACCCGTTCCATCTGCTCCAGCTCCGGCCGCCCCTGCCGTCTCGGTCCCCGCGGCGGCGGCTCCCGCCACCCAGGCCCCGCCGACCTCGGGACCAGCTCGTCCGCCCACCAGCCAGTCGGGCAAGCCAGTGCCGCCCCCGCCGGGCGGTCCACCCCGATCTGTCAGCGGTCGACCGATCCCGCCGCCTCCGGGCGCGGGTGGTCGACGCACTCCTGCCGGAGCCGGTCGTCCCGGTCCCGGTGGTCCGGCCGGCCGCCCCAGTGGCGGCGGCTACGCCGGTCGTCCCGGTGGCGCCGGTGCCGGTCGTCCCGGTGGCGGTAGCGGCGGTGGCTTCGGCGCCCGACCTGGTGGTGGCGGCGGCTTTACCGGCGGTCGTCCCGGCGGCCCCGGTGGACCCGGTGGTGGCCCCGGCGGTCCTCCCGGCCGAGGTGGTCCGGGGATGGGACGCGGCCGTCCCAACCAGCGCCGTCCGCGCCGTCGGCGCCGGAACCTCGAAGAGCTCGAGCCCACCCAGCTCACGGCGTACACGCCGTCGACCGCCCCGGTACCCGACAGCGAGGTCATCGTGGAACGCGGCTCGACCGCACGCGACCTCGGCCCCAAGCTGAACCGGTCTGCCGGCGACGTCATCCGCTTCTTGCTCCTGCAAGGCGAGATGGTCACGGCCACCCAGTCATTGACCGACGACATGATCGAGCTGTTCGCAGCCGAGCTGGGCGCCACCGTCCGGCTGGTCGATCCCGGCGAGGAGCGGGAAGCCGAGCTGTTGGCCAAGTACTTCGACGATGACGAAGACGAGGAGGATGAGGCTGACCTGCGGCCCCGCCCGCCGGTGGTCACGGTCATGGGTCACGTCGACCACGGCAAGACCCTCCTGCTCGACCGCATCCGCTCGGCCAACGTGGTGGCCGGCGAGGCCGGTGGCATCACCCAGCACATCGGCGCGTACCAGGTCGAGTACAACGGCAAGCCCATCACCTTCATCGACACCCCCGGCCACGAGGCCTTCACGGCCATGCGCGCCCGCGGCGCCGAGGTGACCGACATCGTGGTCCTGGTGGTGGCGGCCGACGACGGCGTGATGCCCCAGACCATCGAGGCCATCAACCACGCCCAGCTGGCCGAGGTTCCGATCATCGTGGCCGTCAACAAGATCGACCGGGAAGAGGCCGATCCCAACCGGGTGCTGCAACAGATCTCCGAGTACGGCCTGGTTCCCGAGGCCTGGGGTGGTGACACCATCACCGTCGAGGTGTCGGCCCTCCAGAACCTGGGCGTCGACGACCTGTTGGAGCAGATCCTGCTGGTGGCCGAGGTCGAGGAGCTGGTCGCCAGCCCCGAAGGACCCGCTCGCGGCTACGTCATCGAGGCGGAGCTCGAGGTGGGTCGCGGGCCGGTGGCCTCGGTCATCGTGGAGCGAGGCACGTTGCGGGTCGGCGATCCCATCGTGGCCGGCGCGGCGTGGGGCAAGGTCAAGGCCCTGGTCGACGACAAGGGCGACCAGATCAAAGAGGCGCCGCCGTCGACACCGGTGCAGGTGCTCGGGTTCTCGGAGCCGCCCAATGCCGGCGATGAGCTCCGGGTCGCGCCCGAGCTGGCGCAGGCCCGTACCATCGGCGAGGCCCGGGCCCACCGCTACCGGGTGGCCGGGCACGTTCCCGCCGCCGCATCGGCGCTGGGCGGGGCCAAGTTGGAGGATCTCTTCGAGCAGATCCAACGGGGCGAGACCGCCACCTTGAACATCATCCTCAAGGCCGACGTCCAGGGCTCGCTCGAGGCGATCACCGAGAGCCTCCGGAAGCTCGAACGCGACGACGTCAAGCTCAGCTTCGTGCAACGGGGCGTGGGCGGCATCACCGAGAACGATGTCCAGACGGCGCAGGCGTCGAATGCCACCATCATCGGCTTCAACGTCCGCCCCGACCGACGGGCCCGGGACCAGGCGGAGAAGTCCAACGTCGAGATCCGGACCTACGAGATCATCTACAACCTGCTCGAGGATCTCCAGGCGGCCATGCTCGGTCTCCTGGCACCGGTCTACGAGGAGATCGTCACCGGTGAAGCCGAGGTGCGCGAGGTCTTCCGGGTGCCGAGGATTGGGGCCATCGCCGGGTGCTACGTCCGAGAGGGCGTCATCACCCGCGGGTCCAAGGTTCGCTTCCTCCGGGAGGGCGTGGTGATCTGGAAGGGCTCGATCACCTCGTTGCGACGGTTCAAGGACGACGCTCGCGAGGTGGCTGCGGGTTACGAGTGCGGTATCGGGCTCTCGGACTATCAGGACCTGAAGAACGGCGACGTCATCGAGACCTACGAAGAGCGCGAGATCCCCCGAACCTGACCGGTTCGACGGGACTATCGAGCCGGGCCCTGAGGCCCGGACCGGAGAAGCTGATGCCTGGTCGCCGCCATGACAACCGAGGTGCGGCCCCCTACCCGAGGTCGCTTCGGGTCAATCAAGTCCTCCGCCAGATCCTGGCCGAGGAGCTGGAGCGCTTGGCCGACGCCGACGAGCGCCTCCGCCTGGTGACCATCACCGCGGTGGACACGGCACCGGACCTGCGCACGGCCCGGGTCTACCTGAGCTCGATGTCCGAGGACGCCGCCGCCGCCCTCACCGAGCGGCGGGTGGCCCTCCAGCGGTCGATGGGGAGCCAGGTGCGGATGAAGCGGACGCCGTTGCTGGCCTTCGAGCTGGATCCGGCCGTGGTGGCCGGTGACCGGGTGGAGGACGTGCTGCGACGGCTCCACGACCTGGAGCAGCGCCGCGGCACCAGCACCGACGAGGACCAGCCCGACCGGTGAGCGCCGACGGCGTCACCGGCCTGGTCGTGGTGGACAAGGAGGCCCAGTGGACCTCTCATGACGTCGTGGCCCGGTGCCGTCGCATCTTCGGGCAACGCCGGGTCGGACACGCCGGCACCCTGGATCCCGACGCCACCGGCGTGCTGCTGGTCGGGCTGGGTCGGATGACCCGGCTACTCCGGTTCCTCACCGCCATGCGCAAGACCTACGAGGCAGAGGTGGTGCTGGGCACGGCGACCACGACGCTCGACGCCTCGGGCGAGATCATCGGAACCTGGGACATGAGCTCGGTAAACCTGGACCAGGTCCGGGCAGCGGCCACCGGGTTGGTCGGCGATATCGAGCAGATCCCCCCCATGGTCTCGGCGGTCAAGGTGAACGGGCAGCGGCTGCACGCGCTGGCCCGCCAGGGCATCGAGGTGGAGCGGGCCCCCCGTCCGGTCACCGTGTACCGCCTGGAGGTGGAACCGACGGAAAGCAGCGGCGTGTTCCATATCGAAGTCGAGTGCTCGTCGGGTACTTACATGAGGACCCTGGCCGCGGATCTAGGGACCGCCCTCGGGGGCGGTGCCCACCTCCGCAACCTCCGCCGGACCCGGATCGGCTCGTTTTCGGTCGGCGACGCCCGGCTGGTCGACGAACTGAGCCCGGCCGTGGTCCTGACCCCGGCACAAGGCCTCCGAGACCTCGACCAGGTCGAGGTCAGCACGGAGGTGGCCAAGTTGATCACCCGGGGCCTGGCCCTCGACCGGATATCGGTCGGGGTGAGCGGAGAGGGCCCCTGGGGCCTGGTCGATCACGGCGGTCAGCTCCTCGCCGTCTACCAGGCCACCGAGACCGATCGCATCCGCCCGGCCGTGGTGCTGGTGGCGGCGGGATGACGCCGTTCCCGGGCGATGGCCGCTCGACCGATAATCTCGACGCCTGATGGAGATCGTCACCGACCCGACCGCCAGTGTCGCCCCCGCCGGAGGGTCGGCCGTGACCATCGGCGCCTACGACGGCGTCCACATCGGTCACCAGGCCCTCCTCGCCGACCTGCGGGTCAGGGCCCAACGGCGCGGGTTGGCCACGGTTGTGGTGACGTTCGATCGTCACCCGGCCACCGTGGTGCGACCGGACTCCGCGCCGTTGTTGCTCTGTGACCTGGCCCAGAAGCTCGAGCTGTTGGCCGCCACCGGTGTGGACCGCACGGTGGTGGTTCACTTCGACGAGGAGCGGGCCAACGAATCGGCCGAGGACTTCGTGTCCGAGATCCTGATCGGGGCGGTGGCCTCCAAGTTGATCGTCGTGGGGGAGGATTTCCACTTCGGCCACGGCCGGAAGGGAAACGTGGCCCTCCTCAAGGAGATGGGCGTCGATGCCGGATTCACGGTGGAGGGCATGTCCCTGGCCACCGCGTTCGACGACGGTGCCGAGGCCGTGCCCATCTCGTCCACCCGCATTCGCTCGCTGGTGGCCGAGGGGCGGGTGGCCGAGGCGGCGACGCTGCTGGGTCGTCCCCACCAGGTCCGCGGGGTGGTGGTCCGCGGCGACGGCCGGGGCGGGACCGACCTCGGGTTTCCCACGGCCAACGTCGAGGTTCCCGCCGGGATCGCCATTCCTGCTGTCGGTATCTACGCCGGCTGGTACGAGCGACCCGACGGCTCCCGATGGCCTACGGCCATCGCCGTCGGCACCCGCCCGACGTTCTACGGCGACCAAGGGCCCTCTCATGGTCGAGGCCTTCCTCTTGGACTTCGAGGGCGATCTCTACGGCGAGGAGGCGCGGGTTTCCTTCGTGGCCCAGGTCCGGAGGGACGAGGTGCGCTTCGAGTCGGTCGACGAGCTCGGTGGCCCAGATGGACCGGGACGTCGAGGCCACCCGGATCGCTCTGTCCCACGAGTAACGGCCGGTCTCCTGGAGCTGGTGGTGACCGAGCCGGACGGCGCCCGGCGCCGATTGAGACTGCCGGACTGAAGATGCCGGTCTAAGGCGTGCCGGACCAAGGATTGGCGGACTAAGGATCCCCTTGGGTTTGCGCTGTTCGCCTGGGGGCCCTCCGGCTCGGGACATGCCACTATCGTACGGATTGGGTGGGACCGCTTCGCTCTCACCCGCAAGTCCTTACCCACCACAAGAGTGCCTCTCGGGCATAGGTTTTTGAATCCGCCCTCGCGTTTCGGCGAATCGGGAACTGGACCACACCTTTCTTTCGCCGAAGCGCGGGAAATTCGCGAAACAGAGTTGCCGAGGTCTCCCGCTCTAGAAACCTCGACACCGCCCCTCGTCCTTGCCCAAGGGCAGATACGTCGCTGTCCCCGCCCACGGGCAGAGGTAGGACCGTAGACCCCTTGGCGGACTACGGAGTGCTGACCTCGGGTTTGCCACCCAGGAGCTCGTCTCGGAGCTCCCCCTTCAGTACCTTGCCGGCCGGGTTGCGCGGCAGCGGTTTGCTCCGGAACCAGTAGCGGGTGGGCACGTTGAATGCGGCCAGCCGTTCACCGACGAAGCGTGAGAGCTCGTCGGCGGCGACGTCGTGACCGGGGCGGAGCACGATCACCGCGCCTACCTCTTCGCCCAGCACGGGATGGGGCACCCCGATGACGGCACAGTCGGCCACCGCGGGGTGCGCGTAGAGGGCATCCTCCACCTCCACGCAGTAGACGTTCTCACCGCCGCGGATGATCATGTCCTTGGTCCGATCGACGATGTAGACGAACCCCTCGTCGTCGATGCGGGCCACGTCGCCGGTGTGCAGCCAGCCGGCGGTGAAGGCCCCGGCCGTGTCCTCGTCGCGGTGCCAGTAGCCGCGGACGACGTTGGGCCCCTTGATCCACAGCTCACCGGTCCGGTGGGGATCGGGGAGCTGGTCGATCGGAGGCTCGGACCCGGCGTAGTCGTCGGGGACCACGGCCACGTCGCACACGGGAACCGGGGGCCCGACGCTGTCGGGCTTGCGCACGTAGTCGTCGCCGGCGTTCATGGTGCTCATGGCCGAGGTCTCGGTCAGCCCGTAGCCGTTGGCCGGCGAGCCCACCGGGAAGTGCGCTTTGATCCGCCGCACCAAGTCCGGCGGGGCCGGGGCCCCTCCGTAGGAGATGCTGCGCACCGACGAGGTGTCCCGCTGGGCGAAGTCGGGGGAGTCGATGATCTGCATGACCATGGCCGGAACCCCACCGAAGAGGGTTATCTTCTCCCGCTCGATGAGCTCGAGCGCCCGCTCGGGGTCGAAGTGGTGCATCATCACCAGCTTCCCGCCCGCCGCGGTGTTGGTGATGAGCACGGCGTGACAGCCGGTGGCGTGGAAGAGGGGCACCGACAACAGGTTGGCGTTCTGGGTTCCGCTGCCGACATCGCCGCGGGGCGCCGCTGTGGCGAAGCTGGCCCTGGGTGGCGATGAAGAACAGGTTCATCAGGTTGGAGCAGGTATTGCGGTGGGTGCCCACCGCCCCTTTGGGCCGCCCCGTGGTGCCCGAGGTGTAGAAGATGGTGGCGTCGTCGTCCGGTCGCAGGTCGACGTCGGGAAGGGCAGGGTCGCCGGAGGTATCGCCCATGGCCTCGGCGAACGTCACCACGGTGATGTGCTCGGGCACCTGGTCCGTGGCCGGGTCGCGCCGGGCCGATACCCCGGCGTCCCTCGTCTCCGAAGCCACCACCACGGCACGGAGGTCGGGCAACTCGGCCAGCTGGGGGCGGAGCCGCGCCGCCCGCTCCTCGTCCACGAAGACCACCGATGTGCCCGAGTCGGTGAGCCCGTAGGCCAGCTCGGGCCCGGTCCACCAGGCGTTCAACGGCACCACCACGGCGCCGGTGACGGCCGATGCCCAAAAGGCGATGATCCACTCGGGGAGATTGCGCATGGCGATGGCCACCCGGTCGCCTTTGTAGACACCGAATCGCTCGATCAGCTGGCGGGCCAGGGCCAAGCCATGGCGAAGTGCTCGGCGAAGGTCACCCGCTCGTCCTCGTAGACGATGAAGTCGTTGTCGGCGTGGACGGTCGAGAGCTCGAGCACGGTGCGCAGGCTGTCGGGGGCGCTCTTCCAGATCCGGGTGGGCACGCCTCGGATCTCGAGCTCGTCCATCTCGAAGAGCTGTCCGGGAGCGGTCAGCGTCGCCGTCGCCTCGCCGAGGGTCATGGGGGCGGGATCGGGTGTGGCCTGCTCAGTCGTCTCGGTCACGGGTCTCCTCTCTCTTCTCCTCTCGGCTTCGGCTCCTCTGGACCCGTCTCCTTTCGGCTCGGCTCCTCTGGCTGGGGGAGTCGGTCGGGGATGGCGGACGAAAGGCGCTGGATCGGTAGTAGGCCAGCTCGGCCACGCTCTCTTTGACATCGTCCATGGCCCGATGGCCGCCCGCTTTGACCGGGGCTCCGGCGAGCACCTCGGGATACCAGCGCCGGCACAGCTCTTTGACGGTCGACACGTCGACCGATCGGTAATGGAGGTACTCCTCGATGGCCGGGAGAGCGGTGGCGAGGAACCGACGGTCGGTGCCGATGGAGTTGCCGGCCAGCGGGACCGTTCGAGGCTTGGGCACGTGCTCTTGGATGAAGGCCAGCGTGGTGGCGCCGGCGTCGGCCAGGGAGAGCGTCGACGCCTCGATCTCTTTCAGCAAGCCGCTCGAGGTGTGCATCTTGCGGACGAAGTCGTCCATCTCGGCCAGCTGAGCCGGCGGCGGTGGCCACCACCAGGTCGGGACCCTCGGCCACGATGTTCAGGTCGTCGTCGGTCACCAGGGTGGCGATCTCGACGATGACGTGCCTTCCCGGGTCGAGGCCGGTCATCTCCAGATCCATCCACACGAGCACGAAGGTGGACGCTATCGGGTGTGACCAGCCATACCAAGTGGCATCCGGGCCGGGCGATGGCCGGCTCGGTCGGCCCGCAGGCCCTCGGGACAGGTCTTCGCTGAGGCGTCGGGCCATACCCTTGGCCTGGCGCGTTAGCGTCAACGGGAAGCAACGGACGAGGAGCCGGATGTGTCGGGGCAGATGGACGTGGTTGAGCCGATCGAGGGTCCGTGGGCCTCGCTCCGGCTGCCGGTGATCCGGCTCGATCCCGACCTCCGCTGCCCGGCTATGCCACATCGCCGGGGACGCCGGGGCCGACCTGGTGGCCCGTACTGGGGTGACCTTGGCTGCCGGTGGGGGGAGGGCGGTGGTGCCGACCGGTATCGCCCTGGCCATCCCCGTCGGCTACGCCGGGTTCGTCCAGCCCCGGAGCGGCCTGGCCATGCGCCACGGGGTGACCTGTCTCAACACGCCGGGGCTCATCGACTCGGGCTATCGAGACGAGCTGGCCGTCCTCTTGGTCAACACCGACCCCGAGACCCCGTACGAGGTGCAGCGGGGTGACCGCATCGCCCAGTTGGTGATCCAACGGGTGGACACGGCGGCCTTCGTCGAGGTGACCGAGCTGCCTTCGAGCGAGCGCGGTCTCGGCGGCTTCGGGTCGACGGGCCGCTAGGTCGGCGATCGGCGGTGGCCATGCGGCCGATGCAGGGTCTCGACGGGGCGTTCCTGGCCCTCGAGTCGCCGACCACCCATCTGCACATTGCCGGGGTGCAGATCTTCGACGCATCGGCGTGCCGGCCGGGGTCAGGTTCCGGACGGATCCGGGATGCGGTGGCCGAGCGGGTGCATCTGGTCGCGCCGTTCAGGCAGCGCCTGTGGCCGGTGCCCTTCGGGCTGCAGCACCCCTCGCTGGTCGACGATCCCGACTTCGATCTCGACTATCACGTCCGGCGAGCGAGCCTGCCTCACCCGGGTGGGCCCGATGAGCTGGCCGCACTGGTCGGGGACTCTGGTGGGCCGGCCACTCGACCGCCAGCGCCCACTGTGGGAGTTCACAGTGGTCGAAGGGCTGGAGCACGGACACGTGGCCATGGTGACCAAGGTCCATCACGCCATCATCGACGGCGTCTCGGGCGCGGAGATCCTGGCCAACTTCTTCGACCTGTCCGAGGAGGGGACGATCGGTGGCGCCACCGGTGGAGGCCTGGGCGCCGGCGCCGTGCCCGGCGAGATCGATCAGGTCAGGACCGTCATCGGGGGCCTCGCCGGCCAGGGCGAGATGGCGGCGCAGACCCTCGGCCGGACCGTCCAGTCGATGCGCAAGGCTGGCCAGTCGCAACCGGTCGATCCCGGCCACGTTGCCGCCGTCTCCGTTCGACGCACCGCGGACATCGATCAACCGGGCCATCTCGCCCCACCGCCGGGTGGCGTTCACCGAGGTGCCGCTGGCCGAGGTGAAGCGGGTGAACAACGTGTTGGGGGGCACGGTGAACGACGTGGTCCTGGCCATGGTGGCGGGGACGCTCCGGGACTTCTTCGCACGGTCGGGACGAGGAGTTGAGCTCGTCGTTGGTGGCCATGGTCCCGGTGTCGGTTCGCTCCGACGAGGACCGAGAGGCACTGGGCAATCGGGTCTCGGCCATGCTGGTCTCGTTGGGGACGAGCGTGGAGGACCCGGCGGCCCGACTGCGACTGATCAGCGAGCGGAGCGGCCGCGTCAAAGGCGCAACAGGAAGTCGTCGGCTCGCGACGTGTTCGCCGGCTGGGCCCAGTCGCTGGCCCCGGCCATCGCCACGAGGGCCTCGAAACTGGTCAGCAACCTGCGGGCCTTCGACCATTTGCCGCCGATGTTCAACATCATCGTCTCGAACGTCCCGGGTCCGGACTTTCCCCTGTACCTGGCCGGGAGCCGACTGGTGGCCATGTACCCATTGGGCCCGGTGATCGAGGGGGTGGGGGTCAACATCACCGTCTTCTCGTATGCCGGAGCCATGTACTTCGGCATCAATGCCTGTTGGGACCTGGTGCCCGACGTGGCTGTGGTGGCGAGGGGCCTCCGGGATGCCCTCGATGCGCTTGTTGAAAGAGGCAGATCGACGTGACCGACCGGTGCCGTGGTGGCACGACGATGTGTCGAGCTAGCAGTGGCACAGCCCGTCACCAGGACGGGGATGGCTCTGGCTGCTACAGTGGTTCCCCTACGCGGACGTGGCTCAGCTGGTAGAGCACAACCTTGCCAAGGTTGGGGTCGCGGGTTCGAATCCCGTCGTCCGCTCCAAGCGAAATACCAGGTCAGGGCGTGCGGAG
>CAVQVK010000036.1:0-17419 GCA_963717035.1 uncultured Acidimicrobiaceae bacterium
GCCCTGAACTTCAGGAACACCGACGTGTTCCGCCGGGCCACCGGGGTCAGCCCCTGGCACATCCCCCCGATCTACTGGGCCCTGGCCAGCGTGTTCGTGTCCGTGGTGATCACCGTGCTGACGCTTGATCGCCATGCGGACCACCAAGGTGCCGGGCCCGGGCACCCCGTGAACGCGGCACCCGCTACGGCTTCCCGGGCTCGGTGTTCGGGTCGGCACCACGAGCGCCCGACCGGTACGGGTCGCTGCCGAACCCGGCGCGCCCGCTCGAGGCCGCCCCCGATCCTCGCCCCGGTTCGCCCGCCGTCGCTCCCGCCGGCTGGCACGTCGACCCCTCGGGTCGGCACCACTACCGCTTCTGGAACGGCTACCAGTGGACCGAACACGTCGCCACCGACGGGGTCAGCACCACCGACGCCACCGCCTGACCACCAACGCCCGGCCGGCCGCCCTCGGCCTAGTTGGCGACGATCTCCCGTCCGGCTTAGTTGAGGACGATCTCCTCGTCCTTGGCGTCGACGGTCACCGTCGACCCTTCCGGGTAGCGACCCTCGAGCAGGGCCAGGGCGAGCTGGTCCTCCACCTGCCGCTGGATCACCCGGCGCAGCGGCCGGGCCCCGAAGTCGGGGTCGAACCCGGTACGGGCCAGCCAGGCGTCGGCGGCCGGCAGTGACCTCCAGGGTGAGCCGACGCTCGGCCAGTCGCTCCCGCAGCCGCCCCAGCTGGATGAACACGATCCGCTCCAGGTCGGCCTCGGTCAGCGAGTGGAACCGCACGATCTCGTCGATCCGGTTCACGAACTCGGGCTTGAAGTAGTCCGACGGCTCGCCGGCCAGGTTCGAGGTCATGATCAGCACCGCGTTGGTGAAGTCCACCGTCCGGCCCTGGCCGTCGGTCAACCGGCCGTCCTCCAACACCTGGAGGAGGATGTTGAACACGTCGGGATGGGCCTTTTCGATCTCGTCGAGCAGGATCACGGCGTAGGGCCGGCGGCGCACCGCCTCGGTCAGTTGGCCACCCTCCTCGTAGCCCACGTAGCCAGGAGGGGCGCCGACCAGCCGGGACACGTTGTGGCGCTCCTGGTACTCGCTCATGTCGATGCGCACCATGGCCTTGGCGTCGTCGAAGAGGAAGTCGGCCAGGGCCCGGGCCAGCTCGGTCTTGCCCACGCCGGTGGGGCCGAGGAACAAGAAGGAGCCGATGGGCCGGTTGGGATCGGACAGCCCGGCCCGGTTCCGCCGGATGGCGTTGGCCACCGCCGAGACCGCCTCGTCCTGGCCCACCACGCGGGCGTGGAGGGCGTCCTCCATACGGATCAGCTTCTCGACCTCGCCCTCGAGCAGCCGGGTCACCGGGACGCCGGTCGCCCGGCTGACCACCTCGGCCACGTCCTCGGCGTCGACCTCTTCTTTCAGGAAGCGCTGCTCGGCCTGGAGGGCGTTCAGGGCCTCGGTGGCCTCCTCGACCTGTCGCTCCAGCTCGGGGAGCTGCCCGTAGGTGATCTCCGAGGACGCGGCCAGGTTGCCGTCGCGGGCCAGGCGCTCGGCCTCGCCCCGCTTGTTCTCGAGCTCGGTCTTGCGCTCCTGGATCGAGGTGATGGCCTCCTTTTCCGCCTGCCAGTGGGCGGTCATGGCATCGGAGGTCTCTTTCAGGTTGGCCAGCTCCTCGTCCAGGCGGGCCAGCCGCTCGGCCGACGCCGCGTCGGTCTCCTTGGCCAGGGCCATCCGCTCGATCTCGAGCTGGCGCATGCGCCGGCTGACCACGTCGAGCTCGGTGGGCATCGAGTCGATCTCGATGCGCAGCCGGCTGGCCGCCTCGTCCATCAGGTCGATGGCCTTGTCGGGCAGGAAGCGCCCGGTGACGTAGCGGTCGGACAGCACCGCCGCGGCGACCAGGGCGGCGTCTTGGATGCGCACCCCATGGTGCACCTCGTAGCGCTCCTTCAGCCCCCGCAAAATGGCGATGGTGTCGGCCACCGAGGGCTCGCCCACGAACACCTGCTGAAACCGGCGCTCCAGGGCCGCGTCCTTCTCGATGTACTGGCGGTACTCGTCGAAGGTGGTGGCCCCGATGAGCCGGAGCTCGCCCCGGGCCAGCATCGGCTTGATCATGTTGCCGGCGTCCATGGCCCCCTCGGACCCGCCGCCCGCGCCGACGATGGTGTGGAGCTCGTCGATGAAGGTGATCACCTCGCCCTCGGCGTCGGTGATCTCCTTCAGGACCGCCTTCAGCCGCTCCTCGAACTCGCCCCGGTACTTGGCCCCGGCCACCATGGCCGACAGGTCGAGCCCGATCACCCGCTTGCCCTTCAAGCCCTCGGGCACGTCCCCTTCCACGATGCGCTGGGCCAGGCCCTCGACGATGGCCGTCTTGCCCACCCCGGGCTCGCCGATGAGGACAGGGTTGTTCTTCGTCCGCCGGGACAGCACCTGGATGACCCGGCGGACCTCCTCGTCCCGGCCGATGACCGGGTCCATCTTCCCCTGGCGGGCCAGCTCGGTGAGGTCGCGACCGTATTGCTCCAGGGCCTGGAAGGTGTCCTCGGGGTTCTGGGACGTCACCCGGTGGCTGCCCCGCACGTCGCGCAGCGCGGTGAGGAGCTGGTCCCGGGTGACTCCCAACCGGTCGGCCATGGCCAACAACAGGTGCTCGACCGACACGTACTCGTCGCCCATGTCGGTGCGGAGCCCGTCGGCGGCGGTCAGCATGTCGCGCACCGCCGCGTTCAGGCGCGGCTCGTCACCGCCGTAGGCCTTGGGCAGCCGGGCCAGGTCGCCATCGAGGCGGGCGCGCAGCACGGCCGGCTCCACCCCGACCCGAGCCAGGATGGGTGAGGCCATGCCGTCGGCCTGGTCGAGCAGGGCGATGAGGATGTGGTCAGGCGTCACCTCGGCGTGGTGTTCGGTCCGCGCCCGCTCCAGGGCTGCGGCCAGCGCCTCTTGGGTCTTCAGCGTCCATCGGTCGGGACTGATGCTCATCGGGTGCCACCTCCTCGGCTCTGATGTCTGGTGGGAACGGGCGCGGTGGACACGGGCACCAGATCCCGTCGGTACAGCTGGTGGGTCCGGGCTATGGCCTCGCGGGCCTCGGCCCGAAGCAGATCGATCTCACCGTGGAGCCGGGCCACCTCGGTCTCGAGCTCCATGACCCGCCGGACCCCTTCCAAGTTGAGCCCGGACTCGGTGAGCTCGTGGATATGGCGCAGCCGGGCCAGATCCCGCTCGCTGAACCGGCGGCTGCCACCGGCGGTGCGACTCGGGTCGAGGAGGCCCTTGCGCTCGTAGACGCGCAGGGTCTGGGGGTGCACCCCGGCCAGCTCGGCCGCCACCGAGATGACATAGACCGCTCTCGAATGTACGTCCTCGGTCATCTCACACCCCCAGGTAGTCGCGTGGCGACTCGTCGTCGGACGCGGCGGCCAGCGCCTCGACGGCGGCCCGCTGCTCATCGGTCATGGTCTTGGGCACGGTCACGTCCACGGTGACCAAGAGGTCACCGGCGGCGCTCTTCTTCCCGGCGGGCACCCCCCGCCCCTTGACCCGGAAGGTCTGGCCCGACGACGTCCCCGCCGGTATCCGCAACGTCACCGAGTCGGTGAGCGTGGGAACGGTCACCGTGGTCCCGAGCGCCGCCTCCGGATAGGTGACGGGCACGCCGATGGTGAGGTTGCGACCTCGCCGACCGAACAGGGCGTGCTTGCCCACCCGCACCACCACGTACAGGTCGCCGCTGGGCGCGTTGCCGCGACCGGCCGCCCCTTTGCCCTTCACCCGGATGCGCTGACCGTCGGCCACGCCGCCGGGGATGCGCACCTTCACCTCACGGTCGCGATGCTCCACGCCGGTCCCCCGACAGGTCGGGCACGGCGTCGTCACCACCGTCCCCCGACCGCCGCACTGCGGGCAGATCTGGCTCAGCGAGAACAGGCCCTGGTCGTCTTGGAGGGTGCCGGTCCCACCGCAGCGGGGGCACGTCTCGGGGTGGGTCCCCGGGGCGGCGCCCGATCCGCCACAGGTGTGGCACCGGGCGTCGGTGGTCAGGTGGACGCCCGTGGTCACCCCGTTGATGGCGTCCTCGAAGGACAGATACAGCTCGGTCTCGACGTCGGCTCCGCGCTGGGGCGCGGTGGCTGCTCCCCGGCCGCGCCGGTTGCGGCCCCCGAACAACCCGCCGAACAGGTCGCCCAGATCGCCCATGTCCTCGACCCGGTAGCTGGCCCCGCCCGGGCCCGAGCCTCCGAACCCACCGGGGAACCCGCTGGCGCCGGCCACCGGGCCCATGGCCCGCACCTCGTCGTACTCCTTGCGCCTGGCCGCGTCACCGAGCACGTCGTAGGCCGCGGTGATCTCCTTGAACTGCTCCTCGTGGCCGGGATTGGTGTCGGGGTGGTGCTTCTTGGCCAGTTTCCGGTACGCGCTCGGTGATCTCCTTGGCCGTCGCCGAATCGGGGACGCCCAGGGTCTTGTAGTAGTCGTTCTCGAACCATTCGCGTTGCGGAGCCACCGTGGTCTGCCCTCAGTCCCTCTCTGTCAAATGAAGTCGGTCCGTGCGCTCAGCTGCGCACGAGCACCATGGCGGGCCGGACCACCGTGCCGCGCCAGCGGTATCCCGGTCGCATGACCTGGGCCACCGTGGGCCCCTCGTCATCGGTTTCGCTTTCGTCAGCGGGAACATTGCCCACCGCCTCATGGGCGTTGGGATCGAACAGGTCGCCGACCGGGTCGACCCGCTCGAGTCCTTCCTTGGCCAGGACGTCGTTCAGCAACGCCGAGGCCTGCACCAGGGCCTTGCCCTCCTCTGAGTCCCCGTCGCCGAGGTGCTCGGCGGCGAGGTCCAACACGTCGAGTACGGGGAGCAACTTGTCAACCAGTGACACTGCGGCCCGCTCGACTTGTTCCACCTGCTGCTTGGACACCCGCTTGCGATAGTTCTCGAACTCGGCCTGGAGGCGGCGAAGCGCGTCGAGATACTCGTCGCGCTCCGCCATGGCCGCGGCAACCGGGTCTTCATCGACCACGATCACCTCGGCCACGTCCCCGACCTCTGAGGCCATGTCTTCGCCTTCAGACTCGGCGAGATCTTCGTCTTCAGACGCGGTGGGACCGCCCGGGGCGCCGAAGTCGTCGACGATCTCGGCATCAACGACTTCGGCGTCTTCGGTGGTCTCCTCGTCGGAGGGCTCGAAGGGGCTGGGCATCAGTCCTTCTCGTCCACGATCTCAGCGTCGACCACCTCGTCGTCGGAGGGCTCGTCGGCCGGAGCGCTGGCGGCACCGCCGGGAGCACCGGCATCGGCCTTGGACGCCTCTTCGTAGAGGCGCTGGCTGAACGACTGGCTGGCGGTGAGCAGGGCCTCGGTCGAGGTCTTGATCGACTCCAGATCGGAACCGGCCAAGGACTCCTTCAGCGCGCTCAGCGCTGATTCGACCTTCTCCTTCTCGTCCCCTTGGAACTTCTCGCCCTGGTCCTTCAGGAGCTTCTCCGTCTGGTAGACGAGCGTGTCGGCGTTGTTGCGGACCTCGGCCTCTTCCCGGCGGCGACGGTCGTCCTCGGCGTGAGCCTCGGCGTCCTTCACCATGCGGTCGATGTCATCCTTGGCCAGCGAGGACTGACCGGTGATGGTCATGGACTGCTCCTTGCCGGTCGCCCGGTCCTTGGCCGAGACGTGCACGATGCCGTTGGCATCGATGTCGAAGGTCACCTCGATCTGGGGCACGCCACGGGGGGCGGGCGGCAGGTCCACCAGCTGGAACTTGCCCAGCGTCTTGTTGTACATGGCCATCTCCCGCTCGCCCTGGAGAACGTGGACCTCCACCGACGGCTGATTGTCCTCGGCGGTGGTGAACACCTCGCTGCGCTTGGTGGGGATGGTGGTGTTGCGCTCGATCAGGCGGTGCATGACGCTGCCCTTGGTCTCGATGCCGAGCGACAGAGGCGTGACATCGAGGAGGAGGACGTCCTTGACGTCACCCTTCAGCACACCGGCCTGGACGGCCGCACCGAT
This sequence comes from uncultured Acidimicrobiaceae bacterium, assembly GCA_963717035.1. Classification (GTDB taxonomy): domain Bacteria; phylum Actinomycetota; class Acidimicrobiia; order Acidimicrobiales; family RAAP-2; genus DASXMT01. Next base: position 6,004 of record CAVQVK010000036.1, read on the forward strand.
GGCGACCACCTCGTCGGGGTTCACACCCTTGTGGGCTTCCTTGCCCGTCAACGACTGCACCAGTTCCTGGACGGCCGGGATCCGGGTGGATCCGCCCACCAGCACGACATGGTCGATGTCGGTGGTGCTCAGTCCGGCGTCGGAGATGGCCTGCTCGAAGGGACCCTTGCACGAGTCGACCAGATCGGAGGTCAGCTCGTTGAACGTGGCTCGGCTGAGCTTCAGGTCCAAGTGCTTCGGGCCTTCCGAGGTGGCGGTGATGAACGGCAGGTTGATCTGGGTCTCCTGGAGGGAGGACAGCTCGATCTTGGCCTTCTCGGCCGCTTCCTGAAGCCGCTGGGTGGCCATCTTGTCGGCAGCCAGGTCGACGCCTTCGGTGTCCTTGAACGACTTCACCAGCCAATCGATGATCCGCTGGTCCCAGTCGTCGCCGCCCAGATGGGTGTTCCCCGAGGTCGACTTCACTTCGAACACGCCGTCACCGATCTCCATGACCGACACGTCGAAGGTGCCGCCGCCGAGGTCGAAGACGAGGACGGTCTGGTCGGCGCCCTCCTTGTCCAACCCGTAGGCCAGAGCGGCCGCGGTGGGCTCGTTGATGATCCGGAGCACTTCGAGCCCGGCAACGGTTCCGGCCTCTTTGGTGGCCGTGCGCTGGGCATCGTCGAAGTAGGCCGGGACGGTGATCACGGCCTGGTTCACGGAATCGCCGAGGAAGGACTCGGCATCTCTCTTCAGCTTCGAGAGGATCCGAGCAGAGATCTCTTGGGCCGTATACGCCTTGCCGTCGATATCGACGGTCCAGGACGTGCCCATATGGCGCTTCACCGAGCGGATCGTCCGATCCGGGTTGGTAATGGCCTGGCGCTTGGCCACCTCACCGACGAGCACTTCGCCGGACTTGGCGAACCCGACGACTGACGGCGTCGTCCGTCCACCCTCTGCATTGGGGATGACGACCGGTTCCCCGGCCTCCAGTACGCTCACGACCGAGTTGGTCGTCCCCAAGTCGATTCCTACGGCCTTGGCCATATTTGCCTCCTGCTCGTCTGCCTGGTTCTCAGGCTCTTGTCTCTCCGATTAGTGCGACTTCTATGCGGACCGCTCGGCGAAACCCCTGGTGGGCCCCCTTGGGTCCTGGTCTTACTTCTGTCGATGTATCAGTATAGCAAAGTTGAGTGCCATCGCAATAGGTTTTCCCATGGTATGTCACTCACCCCATCCAGATAATCGGCCTTGCACCTAAAAGGCCCTGGTGGACCGAATTGAGGTGCAAGCGGGATTTCTGCACCAGAAAGGCCATTCGGAGTACAACTCAGGGATGGCCAAGGAATCTTCCCCAATGGGCGACTGGCGCACCGAATGGCGTCGGAACGGCGCAGGCGTAATGGCCGCGACCTTCCTTGTCGGAGGTGGTTGGGTCTCTGCGTCGCAGACCTTTGTCACGTCAAAGAACGGGCAGCTTGTCGCACCCGTCGCCCTATGGATGGTTGCTCTGGGTGTGCATAGCCGGCTTCGTCCTCGCCTCCTATGCGTGGCTGAGCACCTATGTCGAGAGGTTGCCGATGCTCGGGCGCTGCGCAAAGCATCCAGAGAGGAGAGCAGCAAATCTTGGGCGGACATGACGAGGGATATGAGTGAACGGTCTGGCCGGAGCCGGACCGTTCAAGTTGAACTTATTGACAGGAACCGACCCGTCCCACTCGGTGCACCCCGCTTCTACCAGGTCGCCCAACTCCGGCAGGTACTGGCGAAGCTCCGCGAGGCCGAAATATTCGAGTTCGATTTCATGACCCTGGATGGTGGTCTAAAGGTCGTGCCTCGCGTGGGTACCGATCCATCCTATGAGCCATTGTTCGTCTCTCCAAAGAGCGAAGCTCTGGCCGAGCTTGCCGCCTCGGGCGAGTTGACCATCGAGGCAAATCACCACTACCGGATTCACCCCACCGACCCGAGCTCGGGTGCTGACCCGAACTCGGGCACGCAAGGCCGAACTCATGGATGCAGGCGATCAGCACGCACAGGTTGTGGGCAGATCACCTTGCACAGAACCTCGTTCATCTGGCCCACGTCGGACTTGGACTCGCAGGGAGTCTCCGAACTTCGCCTTGATCATGGAGAAGGTCGTTTCGACGTTCGACCGCTGGTGGTAGCGGGCAGGAACGTATCCCGCTGGTAGGCGAACATGTGGTACATCCGAGTCCAGGCACTCGCCCCGATCCCCGGCAGAGTGGCATTGGAGTCGTGAATCGCCGGAACCGGCCCAGCCGTCCGGTGAGCCTTGAACGGGATGTAGGGGTCCCGTCAGCGTCAGCGACGGCTTGCAGGTTCTTCTTGGACGAGTACGCCTTGTCGGCGGTCACGTCCCGCAGGGTGAAGTTCTCGGCGGTAGTGGCCAGCATGGGCCGGAAGTAGTTCGTGTCGTGGCTGCGCCACCCGCTGACTTCCACGGCGGTCACGATGTTGGTCCGAACCCCGGTCATGGCGTGCAGCTTGATCCACTCCCGGTGCTGGGTGGCCTTGTGGGCATCGCTGGACTCACTGCCCCACTTGTGGTCGTACCAACGCACGAAACGGCAGGTGCTGAATCCGGTGGAGTCGGCAGCGAAGTCCGTCTCGACGCCTTTCAGTGGGAGTGCCGACAGTTCGACCAGGCTCCGCAGGACAGGGGTCATCTCAGGCGCCCTCAGATAGCGCAGGACGCTGTTGAAATGGGGGTCCTGGGCTCGTGTGGCCCTTGGCCGTGTTCTCCCGAACGTCGCTATCGAACCGCCGCGCCGACAGGCCCGCATAGATCTTGGTCACGGCGGCGAAGGCCATATCGCTCATCGGCAGCCGTGGGCGACCGCGACCCTGCGGGTGCCTCGGGGATCGTGGAGCACAGGTCGGCGAGCATCGGCAGGAACCGATCCTTTTCCTCGCACTGAGCGCGGTTGTAGGCGGGCCAGTCCTGGGAGTAGGTGACCTTGACCTGCTCGGTGACCACTTCGCCGTCGGGGGTGATCTCCCGCTTGATCGTGAACTCTACGGCCATGATGTGCTTGCAGGGCAGGCCCCGCAGTTCGTAGTCGGGACAGTTGCAGGCCAGGCCGGAAACCGTGTCCATGCGGGCCATTTTGGGGTTCGTGGAAGCGACCTTGTAGATGGTGGGGCCACTCTGCGAGGGGACTTGCCAGCCGTAAGTGGTGCGCTTGAGGGGCATCGTCGCTGCGATCTGCAATGCCTTGATTTCTCGTGCTTCCACTGGATTCTCCCTTGTACTATGTACCTAAAGAGAATATACCAGAAAGTACAGTCAAAAGCAATACCTAGGAGGTATATAGTTGAAAGCGAACACGATCGAGCCGAAGTCGGTGGGGATGGTGAAAGTCCAGGTCTGGGCGTGGAAGTGCGAGCGGTGCGATCACGTCTGGATGCCGCGCGAGGAGGGCATCGCCCCGAAGGTATGCCCCAAGTGCAAAAGCCCGTACTGGGACAGGCCGCGACGGAATCCGAAGAAGCCGGATACAAATGTCGCGACGAGTGGGTAGATTTAGCTTGTAACACACGTGGAGGTAACGGGAGTCGAACCCGTCGGGTGGGCTTTATCAGGGACCCCCGGCAACCGAGCTACCCCCTCCTCGAAGCGAGTCGTTGGGGGGTCAGGCCGCAAACTCGGCCCCCCACGACTCGGTATCTCTCGTTAGGTCACTGCGACCTCATTCCTGCCTCTAGGCAAATTGGTGGCACCCCGTATTACCACCAGGGTGTGACACCGCCCGGTCCATCCCTGGCTAATCCACTGAATAACCACAGACAAACAGGTGGTGCCTGTGGAGCGGTAGAGCGAATACCTGAGGAATGGTTGGGTGACTGCCTGTGGACGGCACCGACTTTTCCTGTGGACGGACAGGGTTTTTGGTGCAGCCGTCGGGTTTCTTGTGCAGAAGACCCTTTAGGTGCAAAGCCCAGATAATCCGCCGGAGTACGCTCGGTCCATGCTCGACCTGGTACTCCTCCGTCACGGTCAGTCGACCTGGAACGCCGAGAACCGGTTCACGGGATGGCATGACGTGCCCCTCACCGACCAGGGCGTATTCGAGGCCAAAGAGGCCGGACAGCTCCTGAAGGCCGAGCCCGACCTGGACCTCCGGGTGGTCCACACCTCGCTGCTCACCCGGGCGATCCGCACCGCCGAGTACGCCCTCGAGGAGGTCGGGCGTTCCTGGCTGCCGGTGCGACGCCATTGGCGGTTGAACGAACGCCATTACGGAGCCCTCCAGGGACAAAACAAGAAGGAGACAGCCGCGCATCATGGGCCCGAACAGCTGAAGGCATGGCGCCGCAGCTACTCGACCCCACCGCCCGAGGTTTCGCCCGGCGACGAGCGCCACCCGGCGGGTGACCCCCGATACCGAGACATTCCCGTCGACGCCCTCCCCCGAACCGAGTGCCTGGCCGACGTGGTGGCCCGTACCATCCCCTATTGGGAAGACAGCATCGTGCCCGACCTCCTAGACGCAGGGGGCCGCAGCGGTGCCGTTCTCGTGGTCGCTCACGGGAACAGCCTCAGGGCCCTCCGTAAGCACATCGACGGGATCAGCGACGACGACATCGTCGATCTGGAGATACCGACGGGCATCCCGTTCCGGTACCGCCTGAACGACGATCTCACCGTGGTCAGCCGCACCTACCTCGGCGATCCGGAAGCGGCCAAGGCGGCGGCCGATGCCGTGGCTCGCCAAGCCGGCTGATCGATCCTGCCGTCGCCGGCCAAGCCGGCTGACTGGACCTGCCGTCGCCCGCCAAGCCGGCTGATCGAACCAGTCCTCGTTTCCCAAACTCGATGATTTGGGGCTGGACGCGATGGACGACCGGCCGAGGCGGGCCGGTCGTCCATCGATTTGCGTGGGGGGAAACCCGACGACGGGCTACCTACAGAGCGTCCGTACCCCGCTCGCCGGTACGGACCCTGACGACCTCCTCGACCGGGAGGACCCACACCTTGCCGTCACCGATCTTGCCGGTATTGGCCGCCTCGACCACTGTGTCGAGGACCCCGGCCATCTGCTCGTCGTCAACGACGATCTCGAGGCGTACCTTGGGCACGAACTCCACCTCGTACTCCGCTCCTCGGTAGACCTCGGTGTGGCCACGTTGACGACCGAACCCTTGGACCTCGGTAACGGTGAGGCCCTGGATCCCCAGCACTTTCAGGGCCTCCTTCACGGCGTCGAGCTTGAATGGCTTCACTACCGCTACGACAAGCTTCACGTCCTACTTCCTTTCGTCGAACTGGTACTGCGATCGAAGGTTGCGTGAACCGCTCCCGACCCGAACGAGATCATTCGGGTCGGGGCGGTCCACCCTAGGGCAGGCACCTCAGGTCTCCAGTGTCTCAGTAGAGGCACCGACGCCAGCACCCACCCTCTCAGCGAAGGTTTCCTCCGGATAGACCTCCTCGTCGTGGACGGCCAGGTCGCCGATCTCCAGATTCTCGTCCGGCTCTCGGAGCCCGATCACCAGCTTGACGATCCACAAGAGGATGAAGCTGGCGATGGCGGTGAACACGATCACCCAGACCGCAGTGATGAACTGTTCCCATTCCTGATGCCACGAGCCGCTGTAGAACAGGCCCACCACCGAGAACCCCGGTGCCGGCTTGCCGATCCCGATGTACTCGATCATGCCCGGGTCGGCGAAGAACCCGACCAGCAGACCACCGCACAGACCAGCGATGCCGTGGGTATAAACCACCCCGAGCGCATCGTCCACCTTGGAGAAGGGCCGGACCTTCGACAGGTAGTTCCAGGACACCCACACGATCGCTGAAGCGATCAGCCCCTCGAGGATGGCCCCGTACCCGTTGACGAACCCGGCACCCGGCGTGATGGTCACCAAACCAACGATCATGCCGTTGATGGCGCCGAGGAAGGTGGCCTTTCTCTGCTTGGTGAAGAACATGTCCATGAACATCCAGGTGAGCAACGCAGATGCCGTGGCCAAGTTGGTGTTGAGGACAGCGGAAGTGGCATCAGCACCGGCATAGAAGGGGTCACCACCGTTGAAGCCGTTCCATCCCAACCACAGGATGCCGGCGCCGACGGAGACCAACAACAAGTTGTTGGGCACTCCGTGTCTGCGGTCCCGGGCCAACCGGGGCCCGACAACCCATGCGGCTACGAAGCCGGTCACGCCGGCTGCCAGGTGGATGACGTACCCACCTGAGTAGTCGACCGCACCCTTTTGGGCGAAGAAGCCGCCACCCCAGATGAGGAAGGCGTTGACCGAGTACACGCAGGTGATCCACAGCGGCACGAAGACGCACCAGGCCTTGAACTTCATGCGGCCGATCACGCTACCCAGGAAGAGGAGAGGCGTGATGGCTGCGAACACCACCTGGAAGTACATAAACGTGGCCTGGTTGAAGTGGAACGGTATGAGCGTGCCTTCGGGCAGGACCTCCTGGTTCTGTTCAGCAAAGTGACTCACGGCCGGGTGAAAATGACCGATCACGTTGTTGAAGAAGGAGTGCGCGTTGCTCCCACCAAGGTGGGCCGGCACTCCGAAACTCAGGTTGAACGCCCACAGCACCCAAACAATGAGCACGAGGGAGAAACCCGAGAAGGCCATGAGCATGGTGTTCACTGCCCACTTCTTCTGGACGAGCCCGCCATAGAGCACGGCGATGCCCGGAAGACTCATCAAGCCGACCAACGTCGCAGCAACTATCTGCCACGTGTTGTCGCCTGGATTGAGCCAATGCGGGTACGGGATATACACGGTCTCTGCTCTCCTCTCGAAGTGATACGCCCGGCCAGACCCACCAACCTCCCGGGGGCGCCGACAGATGGTCGGCACACTTCAGGTGGCGGTCGCCTCACCGCTGGTGGACACTCTGACCGCTCGTTGTTTCCCACCTGCTACGGACTGGTTTCCGGCGTGTTAACTGTCACATTGTCGGGCTGAACAGGCATAACAAGGGACATGCGCACAGGCACGGCCCACCGCAGCGCTCGGAGGCGCCCGGCGAGATCACCCGCCGGGGAACCATCTTCGGGCCCGGCGAGGCACAGAATTTCGGCCGCCTGGGCCGACTGGAGTCGTCGCCGGACCCGACGGAGATGGAGGTATCTAGGAGGCGGGTGGCGCGGCGCGCTTCGGCTGACCCTTGGCGGGCTGGGCGGGGCGCTTTGGCCGAGCCTTGGCCGGAGGAGCCTTGCCCTTAGCCGGAGCGCCCTTGGTCGGAGCGGCCTTGCTCTTGGCCGGAGCGGCCTTGCTCTTGGCCGGAGCGGCCTTGGGCGTATACCGCTTGTTCTGACTCGACCCTGGAGCACCCGAGGGACGGGCGCGACCGGAGGGCGAGCGGTCCCGCGGACTACTGCGCGGTCTGGGACACCTGGCCGGTCGCGGCGTCCGGTCGGCTGACCTTCCATGCTTTGAACAGCAACCAGGCACCGGGGACCATGAACAGGAGCCCGAGGAGTCCCACGGTGCTCTCATAGGCGATGCCGGACACCAGCATGGCGAAACCGAGCGGGATCCGGCGGCCGACCCGCAAGGTGAGGAGGATGGCGATGGCGAAAACGAGCAGTAGGACCATTAGAAGTAGCCAATGGCTCACCGGGTACACCACGTTGCCGGTGCATTGGGCTGCTTGGTTTCCGACCTTCGAGTAGGTGAAGCCCTGCGAGCACGTGGTCCCCTTGGGCGTCCCCGCCTGCTTCACCTTGTCGTCAGGTGCCGATCGATCATGTAGGGAACGGTGAGCCCGAAGCTGATGAAGAAGGCCAAGCCTGCCGCGACGATGCCGATCTTCCGCTCGGTCGGATCGAGCATGCGTGCCTGCTTGACCTGCTCTTCTTCGGTCAGCGGCCGCTGTTCGGGCTCTTCTGGTTCAGGGGCCTTCGGCTTAGGCGGCTTCAGGAAGGTGACCGACAGCCACGCCCCAACGCTGGCGAGCAGGCCGCCACCGGCGTCGGCCGAGATCCCGATCTGCGAGCTGAATCTCCGGCCATGGGTGGGCCAGGCTACAGACCCCGAGGGGGTCGACGAAACTGCGCGCCGTTCGACCACGTCGGCAGGGGCCTACTTTCCGGGCATCGAGCCGACCGTCCCAGTAGCCTCTCAGCATGCCCGTACGCGCGAAGGAACTCGACCTCAGCACCATCTGGCTCTTCTCGAGCTGTTCGGCCAGCGAGCTCCGAAAGATCCGAAGTTCGCTCGACGAGGTGACCGTCCCGGCCGGGAAGGTCCTAACCGAAGAGGGCACCATCGGGCGGGAGTTCTTCATCATCGTCGAAGGCTCGGTGACGGTGAGCCGCAACGGGCGCAAGGTGGCCAAGCTCGGACCGGGCGGCTACTTCGGCGAGCTCGCCCTCCTCGACCGGAAGCCGCGGTCGGCCACGGTGACCTCGGACACCGAGACCCTGCTCTTGGTGCTCGGCCAACGCAGTTCAACGGCATCATCAACTCAGTTCCGTCCTTGGCTCGCAAGCTCATGGCGGCGATGGCCGACCGACTGCGCGAGGCAGACGCCAAGGCCTTTCACTGAGCAGCCCAGGCACTATTCGGCGGCGTCTCCCGATTCACCAGCGGACTCCGTCGACGCGGCCAATCCCTTACCCCGCAGGCTCCCCGAGCGACTCCTCCACCAGCTGCGACAGGTCGAGGACGCGAACGTCGTCTTCTTTCTGGTGTGCTTTGACGGCATCGTCGAGCATGATCATGCAGTAAGGGCAGGCGGTCGACACAACATCGGCGCCTGTTCCCAGGGCTTCCTCGGTGCGCTCCATGTTGATCCGCTTGCCGATGTTCTCCTCGAGCCACATGCGTGCTCCGCCGGCCCCGCAGCAGAAGCCCTTCTCGCGGCAACGCTTCATCTCCACGTTCTTCGCACCGGGGATGGCATCGATGACCGTCCGGGGCTCGTCGAAGACCCGGTTGTGCCGGCCCAGGTAGCACGGGTCGTGGTAGGTGACCGTGCCCGAGTAGCCGTTCCCGGGGGTGAGCTTGCCCGCGGTGACCAGATGCTCCAAGAGCTGCGAATGATGGATCACCTCGAAGTTGCCGCCCAGAGCCGGGTACTCGTTGGACAAGGTGTTGAAGCAGTGGGGACAGCTGGCGATGACCTTCTTCGCCCCCGCGTTCTGGAGCGTCTCGATGTTGAGCTTGGCCTGCTCTTGGAACAGGTACTCGTTGCCGAGACGGCGAGCAGGGTCGCCGGTGCAGCTCTCCTTGGAGCCGAGGATGGCGAAGGAGACGCCGGCCCGCCGGAGCATGCGCGCCGTGGCCTGGGCCCCTTTGCGGGCTCGCTCGTCGAGGGCGCTGGCACACCCGACCCAATAGAGGTACTCGATGTCGTCGGGGATGGTGTCGGTGACCACCGGGACCTCGAAGTCCAGGCTCTGGGTCCAATCCGTGCGCTTGGCCGCACCGAGGCCCCACGGGTCGCCCTGGTTCTCGATATTGCGCAGCATGAGCCCGGCCTCGGTGGGGAAGCGGGACTCCATCAGGACCTCGTAGCGACGCATGTCCAAGATGGTGTCGATGTGCTCGATGTCGACCGGGCACTCCTCAACGCAGGCCCCACAGGTGGTGCAGGACCAAAGCACGTCGGGATCGATGACCGACGGAACCAGGCTCTCCACCTCGACACCGGCCGCCTTGTTCTGCTTCATGATCCGGTCGGCCGAGGCGAACATGTTGTCCCGGAGATCCATGATCACGAGCTTGGGCGAGAGGGGCTTGTCGGTATTCCAGGCCGGGCACTGGGACTGGCATCGGCCGCACTCGGTGCACGTGGCCATGTCCAGAAGCTGTTTCCAGGAGAAGTCCTCGATCCGTCCGGCACCGAACACGACCTCGTCGTCCTCGCCCACGTCTTCCATGCTCATGTCCGGAGTGGAGGCCAGGGCCCCGAGGGCCCGCGGGCGCCGGGAGGTGGCCACATTGATGGGGGCCAGGAAGATGTGCAGGTGCTTCGAGTAGGCGACGAAGACCAAAAACCCGGTGATGACGGTGATGTTGACGAGGAGCAGCACCGTCTCGAGGACGCTGTTGACCCCGGTGCCGAGCGGGCGCAGCAGGTTGGCGATGCCGTGGGAGGCGAAGGCCCACCAGCCGTACGGGAAGTTGCCCGTGTTGACCTGGGCGGCGCGGTAGCCGAGCAAGGAGATGATGACCAGGGCGATCATGCCCAGCACCAGCCAGGCCGCAGTGGTGTGGGAGCCGAAGAAGCGGGACCGGCGGTTCTCCCGCTTGGGCGAGTTCTTGATGCGGATGACGGTGAAGACGATCAGGGCCAGGAGCACCGACACGGCGAAGAAGTCCTCGAGGAAGCCGATGACCGCGGTCTGCCCGATGAGCGGGATGTGGAAGTCCCGGTCGAAGAGGGCACCGTAGGCCTCGAGGATGGTGAGCATGAGGATGGTGAAGCCCCAGAACGTCATGGCATGGGCGATACCAGGGACCGTCCATTGGAGGAGCTTCTTCTGCCCCCCTACCTCCAGCAGCTCGGCCTTGATCCGCTTGGGGACGTCCTTGAACCGATCGGGGGCCGGCTGCCCGACCGAGATCAGGCGATAGAGCCAAAAAAGGCGCCGGCCCGCGATGGCGAACGCGATCGCGGTCACGCCGAGGCCGATGGCAAGTCTGACGGGCACTGATTCCTCCTGGATGTCTACTTCGCGATGACGATGTGGCTCGCTGGGATCACGGACGGAGCGGGATCACGGACGGAAGTTCTCCGCGTACCTACTCGGGGTTGGACCCCGTTGACCCTGGTACTTCGACTTCAGACCAGAGGAACCATACGGATTGTCCGCCGGGGTCGTCATCTGGAGGAAACTAATCTGCCCAATTTTCATACCGGGATAAACCGTTATGGGCAGGTTGGCCACATTGGAGAGCTCCAACGTGAGGTGACCGTCCCACCCGGCATCCACGAACCCGGCGGTGGAGTGGATGAGGAGACCCAGGCGGCCGAGGGACGATTTACCCTCGAGTCGGGCGACCAGGTCGTCGGGCAGCTTGACCTTTTCCTGGGTGGATCCGAGGACGAATTCGCCGGGATGGAGGATGAGGGGTTGATCGTCGCCGATGGTGACCAGCTCGGTGAGATCCTCCTGGTCCTCACGGACGTCGATGACCCGGCTGGTGTGGTTTCGGAACAGCCGAAAGTACCGGTCGACGTGCAGATCGACCGACGACGGCTGGATGCAGCCGTCGTCCCGAGGGTCAATGGCGATGCGTCCGGCATCGAGTGCTTCACGGATAGAGCGGTCAGAGAGAACCATTCGCGCTGAGACGATAGTGTGACTGCGCACCTGCGGGCGTAGTTCAGAGGCAGAACATCAGCTTCCCAAGCTGAGAACGCGGGTTCGATTCCCGTCGCCCGCTCTCAATAAAGCCGCTGGTTGAGGCAGTTTTACGGCCC
>CAVQVK010000037.1:0-80247 GCA_963717035.1 uncultured Acidimicrobiaceae bacterium
GATGTTTGTGCTGACCTGGTTCGGTTCGTCTTGCTCAAGTTCGACTTCTACCGGGCCGTCCCATCCGGGGGATGGACCAAGGGCCAGGCCGCCGCAGTGAGGACCGATGCCGGTGATGGTGACATCCCGCCCGAAGAGACGGGGATGGACTTCTTCGGCTACTACCCCCCTCACCTCCATCGAGAGCCCACCCTTGAGAGCCTGGCCCGGGCCACGTCGTTGGTCCAACGGGTGTTGTCGGGCGGCGACTACATCGGAGCCCAGTGGCTCGAGGGGAGCCCGACCACCGAGGAGACGATGTACTGGCTCGGGCTGCTCATCGACACCACGGTTCCGCTGGTCGGACATTCCGCTCAGCGTCCGCACGGCAGCCTCAGCGCCGACGGCGACCGCAACATCGTCGACGGCGTCAAGTACCTGCTCTCCGAAGCGGCGCTCGACGAGGACGGGGTGGACCAGATCGGGGCGGTCATGATCGTCGACGAGGTCGTGTTCAACTCCCGGGAGGTGACCAAGACCGATGCCCGTCCCGGCGGTTACGAGGTCGTTGGTGGCCACGGAGGAATCGTCGCCGACATGGGCGGTTACGGTTCGCCCCAGGTGACCTTCGTCCCGGCACGTAAGCACACCCACACCTCCGAGGTTCGTCTGACGTCGCTGCCGACCAAGGTCGCCGGGGTCTCGGGAAGCCTCGCCGAAGGCGTCCAGCTCGTGGATCTGGCGGTGAAGGACGACGAAGGCGGCCTGCTCCCCTCGGCCATGCCGGTCGTGACCTTCACCAAGTACGGCCGCTACATCGCCACGGGGACCGGCGCCGCGGGCGACCCGGACGCGGCGGGCGAGGTGGAGATCCTGGCTCGGATCGAAGCCAACCTGGCCAGCGCACCTCTCGCTGGCTTTGTCGCTGAAGGCATGTCGCCCTACGGCATCGGCGATCCGACCTCGAGCGCGGCGCTGGCCCTGGCCACCTTTTCCGGGATGCCCGTAGTGCGCGTCGGACGGGGCAACACCGGGGGCATGGCCTACAAGATGGATCCCGTTGGCATCGCCGGTAACAACCTGTCGGCGACCAAGGCGCGGATACTACTCATGGCCGCCATGCTCAAGCTCGGCGCGCTCCCCCCGGCGGCCGACCCCTATCATCCGACTCCTGCAGAGGTGGCCTCCACCCGGGCCGCCCTGGACGCCTACCAGGAGATCTTCGACACCCACTGAAGCCGGTTTACGGCCGCAACCGGCACACTGTGGTCGCGTCTAACCGACGTGTTCTCGCCGGGAACGTTGATGCGGAACCGCCCCGATCAGACCGTACCCATCAGACGCCCCGATCAGACTTTGTTGAAACGAGCGGTGATGGAAACGTGGTTCTTCAGTCCGGCGCCGAACGGGGTCAGCGTCAGCCCCCAGTCACTTCGGTCGATGTCGACCTCGGTCGAGACAGTTGCCGTGTCGCCGGCGGTGTTGACGTCAGCCACGAGGGTAAGCGGTCGCGTTTGGCCGTGGACGGTGAAGGTGCCGGTCAATTCGATCTTGCCCGAATCGGCCAGACGGCCGCTGGTCGTCTCGAAGGTGAGGGTGGGAAACTTCTCGACCTCGAAGAAGTCTGCGGTGCGCAGGTGCGCGTCCCGTTTCTTGTTCTTGGTGTCGATAGATGCGGCATCGAACACCAGTGTCCCGCTGAGGCTGCCATCGTCCCCCACGGTTCCGCTTCCCTCGATCGCCTTGACCGTCCCTTTCGCCGGGAATACCCACATGGCCTTGGTACGGAAGACAATCGAAGTCTGGTCAGGATCGAGGACCCATCTGCCGACGAAGGTACGCAGGTCGGTAGGTGTCTGGTCGGCGGATGTCATGGAATACCTCCACATGGATCGCGGTCATTGCCACTGATGGCGAACGGCAACTGCTGACGAACGGTGCCCAACGAGCTCGCCCGCAGCGGAGCGTGCGCATTCCTTCAGGGTACGACTTCGTCGAGACGAACACCCATGGGGTGCTGCTGCTACCGGCTGCGCCGCCGCTCGGGGCCGAGACCTCGACGCTGTGGCCGCTATCGTGGGAAGCGAGGCCACGAGCCAATTCGGTCGCGAGTTGGACGGTTTAGTCCTCGGTGGAGCGAGTCGTAAGGACGGGAAGATGCGAATCCATCCGAGGAGCGACGTGACCGGGAGACGCGACATGAGCCAGACCGGTCAATTTCCGTGAGTGAGACCGATCCGCGGCCCGGACAAACAGACAGACTGCGGATGCTGATCACCCGAAGCATCGTTGCCTACCCTGAACTGCTGTTGGTCATCGTGTCCGCAGCCGTCGGCCTGATCTTCGGGCGTCCCCTGCGGTGGGTGGGCGACCACCAGGGGATCAACGTCCTACTTGCCGTTCTGGTGCTGGCCACTGCGGTGACCGTGTCGATGGACGCACTGAGCCGCGTCTCGGCCAGCTGGCGACAGCTAGCCGTGACGTTGGGGATAGGAATCATCGTGTTGCCGGCGGTGTCGTGGCTCGCATCCCGGGTGGTTGCCGCCGGCTCCCTTCGCAACGGGATCATGGTGGTGGGCATCGCCCCCTGTGAGATCGCGTCGGTGGCGACGACCGGCCTGGCCGGCGGGGATGCGGCCCTGGCCGCCGCGGTCCTGATCGGGTCCACCGTGCTCAGCGTGGCCCTGGCCGGCCCGATTCTGTCCTTGGAGGCGGGCCACGCCAACGTTCACCCCGTACACATCCTGGTCAACTTGGCGCTCGTCGTCGCCCTCCCACTCGCCGCCGGGCTGGCGTTGCGAGCCAGGGTCGGAATCACCGAGCACTGGGAGTCGGTCGCGACATGGACGGCGACGGGCGCGCTCGGGGGACTGGTCGCCCTCGTCGCTGCCCAGGTCCATCTCGGCACCGCCTACATCGCCGTGCTCGTCGCCATCGTCATCATCGTGGCTGCCTCGGCCGCCATCGGGCTGGCCCTGGGCCGCACCACCTCGAGCGAGCGAGCGACCTCACTGCTACTGACGATCTCGATGCGGGACTTTGCCATCGCCGCCGGTCTCGCTGTTACCGCGTTCGGCCCCTCGGCGGCCGCACCGCTGGGGCTCTACGGTGTCGTCGTCATCGTCTGGGGCACGGCGGTGGCCGGCTATCTACGCGCCAGGCGATCCCGATCGCGTCCAGCACGATAACCGGCAGGGCGTAGCTCATAGTTCGCGTAGTACGTCGCTCGACGGCATGATTGGCCCGTCCCAACGGAGCACTACCGCTGGTTCAGCCCACCAGGTCCTTGAACACCGATGTGCTGGTCGGAGTCTCGGAGGCCACCGGAAAGTGGAAGCCGCAGACAGGGCACGGCTGGGCCAGGGTCATCTGCTCATGCTCGAGCGGGTAGGCCTTGTCCTCGAACTTGCCACATGTCGGGCAGATGCGAAGGAGCCGCGTGGATACCAGCTCGAAGTTGTTGATGATGTCTTCCATGATGGCACCGTTGGCCGCCCACTCCTTGGCGTGCTTGTGATAGGTGTCCATATGCCAGTCGTTGAGCGACTCCTTGCTGGCCCACATGCTGACCTCGTTGTACCAGCCGGGCTCGTCGGGATGCTCCCACCAGGTGAGGTGGAGGAACCCCGGCTTCGTCATCAGGTGATGGCGTACATCGTTGAAGACGGTGCGGAACTTGTCGTGGGCGTCGATACTCGAGAAGCGAACTCGCTGCATGCTCAGGTATATGGACATGGTCTCCTTACCTCACTTGGTCAACTGGAAAGTGGCGTGCTCAAACGCGAATTGAACAAATCCGCACGAAGATAAGGACACGGGTCGGCGCGGCCCACGCAAGAAGGAAACGTGCAGTTCACGCGGTGATGCCTTCCACGGTGATGTCCTTCGGGATGCGGCGGCGGACATCGCGGGCGACGTCGCCCTCCACTACCTTCCTCCAGCGGGCCGTCTCGGGGGCAACGACCAGCACGTGTCGCGCACCCCGGGCTCGAGCGGCTCCGGCGATTGTCTTGGCAAAGCGCCGGGTGGCCGCCACCTGGCCCCAGGCCTCGACACCGGATCGCTCGAGACGGCTGACCGCCTTGGCCACCAGGGCACGTTGCTCGGCCATCTCCTTTTTGGTGGGCATCAGCCCCGGATTGGGCAGGCCGAGCGACGAACCGTAGATGCGAGCGATGCTGATCACGGCAACGGCGCCACCCTCGCTCAGCTGCACGGCGGTGCGGATCACCGCGGGAGGGATGGGTATGCCCACCGACGCGATCAGGACCTCTGCCGCCTGGTCGGGCTGCTTGTCCCATTTGCGCCGGCCGAACCGGGCTGGTGCCGGCTCGGAGGCCCGTCCGTCCACCCCGGCGACCTGGTTCAGGGGGGGACTCACAGATCCGGCTCGGCCTGCGTGGAGGAAACAGGCCCCTCGATAGCCAGGTCGTCGGAGTCGGAGCCGACAGAAGCCATTGCCGGTTCGGCGAGATGGGGCTCTGCATTACCGAAGTCCACACCGCCGGGTGCCCCGACAACGACCGGCAGTGAGCCCAGAGGCGCCAGCCCATCTCGTCGGTCGCTGGCCTTGCGCCAGAAGTAGAGCGGTACGTAGAGGGCGACGATGGCCAAGCCGATGAGATAGAGCGTGTGGCCCTCGCCCGGGCCGACGACGACGTTGGGCGAGTTCCATCCGCCCACGACGTAGTCAAAGGTGAGGAACGCCGCCATGGCTAGGGCGATCCACCGGAAGAAGCCCGGCATGCGGAACGGGCTGACCTGGTCCGGTCGGAACTGGCGCATCAGGAAGTACCCCAACAGCCCCGCCACCACCGCCACCAGGTAGCCCACGTTGGAAAAGATATAGATACGTACCGGTGAGCCGAAGAGGGCCACAACCATGGAGCAGATCAGGTTGAAGAACATGGCCCGGTCCGGGGCGTGGTACTTGTTCTTGTGCTCGAACCACTTGGGCAAGAGGCGGTCCTCCGAGGCCTGGAACAACGACCGGCCCACGCCCATGATGGCGTTCAGCACCGACAGCAACAGGGCGAAGATGAGCGGGATGCCGATTAGGTATTTCACCCAGCCGGCGTTGCCGAAGATGTGGTCGGCGAAGCTGGTGTAGAGGGTCAGGGGGTCGGCGGTCTTGAGCGACGCCCCGAGCACGCCCACGAAGACGACCGCGGTGGCAATGTAGATGAAGACTCCGTAGAGCCCTTCGGCCGTGAGGGCGATCTTGGCGTCGCGAGCCGGGTCTCGGCACTCTCCGATGTAACAGGCCGCTGCCTCCATGGCGATGGCGTTCCAGGAGATGACGAAGATCCAGGCCAAGAAGAAGACGACGCCGGCCGTCTTCGGGTTGGCATAGTGGAATCCCGAGATATTGGACCAGTGGAAGGTGCTGGGCTTGAAGGCCGGCAACAGCACCAACAAGGTGAGCGGCACCATGGACACCACCCCCAGGATGGTGGCGAACGTGGCCCCGAGCCTGATGCCCAGGTAACAGGGGATGAAGAGGGCGCAAAGCCCGATCATGGTGATGACCAGCACCCCGATGCCGACCCCGGTCCCCATGCTCCCGAGAGGGTCGACCACCTTTCCCAGCGGTACATGGAACAGCACGGCTATGTACCCGGCGGCCAGGATCATGTTGATCGGCGCCACCGGGAACCATCCCAGCCAATAACCCCATCCGGACAACCCGCCGACGTGGCGGGCCGTGGTCTCGCCCATGGGTTTGAAGCTCTCGTAGGCGTATGACGGCATGCCACCGGTGCGGTGGGGCAACAGGGCGGCCAGCTCGCCCATGCACAGACAGACGACGAGCCCGATCACCACGACCAGGGCGATGGCCGGAATGGCCGCCGCCCCCATGGAGGAAACGGCGAAGGGAACGATGCCGGTGACCAGGATGGTCCCGGCCAGGCCAATTACGAAGGCTCCCCACCAGTTGGTTCCTCGTTCGAGCGAGGTGGCCACCTCGGTGGGGGGTCCTCCGGTCTCGGTGCTCATGGGTTCATCTCCTCTGGGACGATCGACGACGGGACGGCGCTGGGGACACGAGGTGGATCACACGTGAGCAGAGTGAGCTGACGGCCGGCACACGGTTAGATGGCGCTCAGGTATCGGTCGATTTCCCAGGGGCTGACCTGGGCGTGGGCGGCCTGCCATTCCGAGCGTTTGGTGGCTACGAAGTAGTCGACATAGTCGCCCTCGGACGTTTTGCCCAGGCCGGTCCGCAGCACGGAGTCGGCCTCGAGGTGGTCCAGAGCATGCCCGAGCGTGGGGGGCATCGCCGTCAACCCGTGCGCGGTGATCTCCTTTTCGGTGAGGCGCAACAGGTCGAGCTCGGAGGGATCGCCCGGGTCGAGCATCCGATCGATGCCGTCCATGCCCGCGGCGATCTGGGCGGTGATGGCCAGGTACGGGTTGGCCGAGCCGTCGACCAAGCGATTTTCCACCCGTCCGGCGTCAGGGATGCGCAGCATGTGGGTGCGATCGTTCCCCCCGTAGGTGGCGAACACCGGTGACCACGCCGCTCCGGAATCCGGCGCCGGGCTGGCCAGGCGTTTGTAGGAGTTGACGGTGGGACAGGTCACCGCGCTCAGCGCCTGGGCGTGGTCGAGCAACCCGGCGACGAATTGGTAGGCCAGGGTAGACATGCCGAGCCCCCGAGGGTCGCCGGCATCGTCGAACAGCGACCGGTCCTCCCGGTCCCAGAGGCTGAGATGCATGTGGAGCCCGTTTCCGGTCAGGTTGGTGAACGGCTTGGGCATGAAGGTGGCCAGCATCCCCGCGTCACTGGCCAGCGAATGCACCAGGTAGCGAAAGACGATGACCCGATCGGCGGTCGTCAGGGGATCCGCATACTGGAAGTTCTGTTCGAACTGGCCGTTGGCGTCCTCGTGGTCATTGGCATAGTTGGACCACCCCAGTGTGTTCATGCATCGGGACACCGAAGTCAGGTGGTCGTACATCCGGGTGAGGGCGCGGGCGTCATAGCAGGGCATGGCCGCCACATCGAGGGGATCGGCCACGGAGATCGACCCATCCTCCGCCCGGCGAACCAGGAAGTACTCGACCTCGGCGCCGACTTTCATCGAAAGGCCGGCGTTGTCGAGGAGCTCGAGTTGCCGGCGAAGGATGACCCGGGGCGAGTAGGGCCATGGCTCGCCCTCGCACGTGGGGTCGCACTGCATGATGGCCAGCCCGGGCCGCCAGGGCGCAGCCATGTACGAGGTGATGTCCGGTCGGGCGATGATGTCCGATGACGACGGCTGCTGGCCCATGGCCCCGGCTGCGTATCCGGCGAAGCCCGCCCCATCGGCCAGAAGTTGGTCGACGGCCGACGCCGGCACCAGCTTGGCGCACGGCTTCCCGTGCAAGTCCACGAACATGGCGAAGATGAACTCGATGCCGTCGCGTCCCAGGGCTTCCTTCAGTTCGTCCGGCGTGGTGGGTGGGTTGGTCGTCGCCGACGCTGCGTCCATAACATTCTCCCTGCGTAGGTGCGGCCACCTGCGTTACCGGGGCGGTCGTTTCCTCACTCGCGTTCCACGGCCACTCATAAAACTTCTGTAAACAAGGTTGCACTTTGAGAAACAGCCATGGGTTTCGCCCACGTTACGAAGTGTTGCCTGCAGATGAACTGGGGTGCGCTCATCGCGTTCATCGTGAGTGAATGCTTGAGCACTGCCTGTATGGCTCAAGCAGGGATTCCCCCACTGCGGGGCACGCGCCTCGGATCGGGCCCCAAGTCCCCGGCGATCGTAACAATGCGGAAACCTTACGAGTTTCATCGTGTGCAACACTGTTTCTCATGTCCCTGCACGACATCGATCGAGCTCGGGACCCCCGTTGACCGGACCGACGTCCGAGCGGACCACCTTGCACCGGTACGCCCACCGGGCCATGTACGACCGGGCCACCATCGATGCCATCCTCGATGAAGGCCTGGTGGGCCACGTTGGCATCCAGACGGACCAGGGATTTCCGGTGGTCATCCCCCTGGTGTACGGGAGGCACGACGATACCGTCTACCTGCACGGCTCCGCTGCCAGCCGGTTCTTTCGAACCGCTCGCACCGCGTCGCTCGAGGTATGCATGACCGTGACCCTGGTCGACGGGTTGGTGGTGGCCCGCTCGACCTACAACACCGACGTCAACTACCGCTCGGTGGCCATCATCGGCGACGCCAGCGAGGTCAGGGACATCGAGGAGAAGCGACACGGCCTCGAGCTCCTGGTCGATCACATCCTTCCGGGCCGGAATGCCGACGCTCGGCCACCTACGGACAAGGAGCTCCGCAGCACCATGCTCTTGCGGCTGCCGATCTATGAGGCGTCGGCCAAGGTCCGGACGGGGTGGCCCCTGGACGACGACGATGACTACGAGATCCCGGTGTGGGCCGGCGTGATACCGCTGCGTTCGGAGTGGGAAGCACCACGCACCGACCCGGCACTGAAGTTCCGGCTCGAGGCCCCGAATTACGTGGCCGCGTACCAGCGTCCGGGCCTGTCGTGACGCATCGGGATCCTCGACGGGGCCGAGGTCCGGCTCCCCGGCGACGCCGTACGGCCAGAGGAGTCCCCCCGGGTCGGCCCACGGGGAGAGGAGCGCCGCTATGTGCGGAGTAATCGGGCTCTTGATCAAGGACCCGGCTCTGGAGACACAGCTCGGCCGGATGCTGGTGTCCATGGTGAACGCCCTGGCGGAGCGGGGACCGGACTCCTCGGGCATGGCCGTCTACTCCAGGCCGGCCGCTGAGGAACGGCCCGATCTCGGGGGTGCTCCCATCCTGCAGGTCTCGCTCGGGAGCGACGAATCCGTCCCGTGGGACGACCTGGCCGCCTGGGTGTCCTCCCGGTTCAGCGGCGCCTCGGTGCACGTCTCGGTTTCGGGATTGCGGGTCGATCTGGCCGCGACCATGGTGGACGAGCTGACGGAGTCGTTGGGTGAGATGTGGCCGTCGGTGCACGTGTTCGGGACCGGGCAGATGCTCGCCGTGGTGAAGGACACCGGCCGTCCCGAGGACACCTGCCGTCGCTATGACGTGGCATCGTGGACCGGCCACCTCGCGGTGGCCCACACCCGGATGGCCACCGAGTCGGCGGTCACGGCGCGCCATTCCCATCCCTTTGTTCCGGCGCCGGACCTCTGCGTGGTGCACAACGGCTCGTTCTCCAACCACGCCAGCGTGCGGCGCGATCTGGAACGAGACGGTGTGCGATTCGACTCCGACAACGACTCCGAAGTCGCGGCCCGGTTGCTGGCCCAGCGGCTGATGGGTGGTGACGACCTGGACGAGGCCACCCGGTGGGTGATGAAGGAAATGGACGGCTTCTTCACCTTGGTGGTGGGCACGGCGACGGCCATGTCGGTGGTGCGGGACGCCTTTGCCTGTAAGCCCGCCGTGGTTGCCGTGTCCGACGCCTACGTGGCCGTGGCGTCCGAGTACCGGGCTCTGGCCGGGCTACCCGAGATCGACCGCGCTCACGTCTTCGAACCCCAACCGGAGGTGGTGTACACATGGACACTCTGAACTGCGATGCCCTGTCGGTCCGCGAGGTGAACAGGGTCCTTCGGCGGATGCCCGCCGGAACCTCGTGTTCGGTCACCGCTCCCCGGGGCCAGCACAACCTGGCTGTCGGGCTGACTGAGGAGATCGACCTCACCATCGAGGGCAATGCCGGCTACTTCCTCGGCGGCCTGGGTGGGCGGGGCGACGGCGCGGGACCGGACATCACCGTTGAAGGGTTCGTCGGGTGGTCGGTAGGGGAGAACCTGATGGGGGGGACCATCCGGGTGCGAGGAAGCGCGTCCCAGAGCGCAGGGTCGAGCGCTCGGGGCGGGGCCATCGTGATCGACGGGGACGCCTCTCTGCGCGCCGGGATCTCGCTCAAGGGGGCCACGCTGGCGGTGGCCGGCGACGTGGGGGCCATGGCCGGCTTCATGGCCCAGTCCGGCACCATCTTGGTGGGCGGTGACGCCGGGCAGGGTCTGGGGGACTCGCTGTACGAGGCGGTGATCTACGTGGCCGGCACCATCTCCTCGCTCGGCGCCGACGCCACGGTGGAGGAGTTGATCGACGACGACGTCCTGACCATCAAACGCCTGGTGGAACTGACCGGGTTCGACCACATCGATTCCGACCGGGTGACGAAGGTGGTATCGGCACGGACCCTCTACCATTTCTCGCCCGATCACCACGGCGCATACTGATGGCCGGTGACGAGGCACACGAGCGGGTTACGCCCGAGGTGGCGAACGCCACCTTCTCTCCTTCGGCCATCGGGCGCATCCACCAGATGGCCGACACCGGCCTCTACCCGATCAGGGGCCTGGGCGCCCGGCGGAAGGTGCCCACGTTCGATGATCTGGTCTTTCTCACCGCCTCCGTGTCCCGCTATCCGCTCGAGGGCTATCGGGAGCGCTGTGAGACGCGCACCCTGCTCGGGGGCCGGCACGGAGCCCAGCCCATGGAGCTCGAGATCCCCATCACCATTGCCGGGATGAGCTTTGGGGCTCTCTCGGCTACCGCCAAGGAGGCCCTGGGGCGGGCGGCCACCGAGGTGGGGACCTCGACCACCACCGGCGACGGGGGGATGACCCCCGAGGAGCGCAAGGCCTCGTCCCGGCTGGTCTACCAGGTCCTACCCTCGCGGTACGGGTTCGATCCGGCCGACCTGCGCCAGGCCGACGCGGTGGAGATCGTCGTGGGTCAAGGGGCCAAGCCCGGTGGTGGGGGCATGCTGTTGGGTCAGAAGGTGAACGAGCGGGTGGCTCGAATGCGAACGTTGCCGCCCGGGATCGACCAGCGCTCGGCCAGCCGCCATCCCGACTGGGTCGGCCCCGACGACCTGCGCATCAAGATCGAGGAGCTGCGCGAGGCCACCGAGTGGCGGGTGCCGATCTACGTCAAGTTGGGCGCCACCCGGGTCGAGTACGACGTCAAGCTGGCGGTGGCCGCCGGGGCCGACGTTGTCGTGGTCGACGGCATGCAGGGTGGAACGGCGGCCACCCAGGACGTCTTCATCGAGCATGCCGGGATTCCCACGTTGCCCGCGGTGCGGCTGGCTGCGCAGGCACTGGCCGAGATGGGCATGGCCGACGAGGTACAGCTGATCGTCTCGGGTGGGATTCGCTCGGGAGCCGATGTCGCCAAGGCGTTGGCCCTGGGTGCCGACGCGGTGTCCATCGGGGTGGCCGCGCTCGTGGCCCTGGGGTGCAACCGGGGAAGCTATTCGACCAAAGCTGGTCAGACCATCGCCGTCACCGACGAGTACCGGGCGCTCGGCACCTCCCCCGGTCACTGTGCGCACTGCCATACCGGTCGATGCCCGGTGGGCATCACCACCCAGGACCCGACGCTCGAGGAACGTCTGGCTCCGGGCCTTGGCTCGGCCGCCGTGGCCAACTACCTGCGCGCCATCACCATGGAGGCCACCGCGTTGGCCCGGGCATGCGGGAAGTCGGACGTGCACCACTTGGAGCCCGAAGACTTGGGTGCACTGACCATCGAGTCCGCGGCCATGGCCCACGTGCCCCTGGCCGGGACCGACTGGATTCCCGGGCTCCGGCCCGGAGGATGAGCCCGGCGAGAAGCGCCGACGTCGTCGTGATCGGCGGGGGAGTGATCGGGCTGAGCACCGCCCGGGCCCTGGGCGAACTGGGAGCGGGCCACGTGACCGTGCTCGAGCGGTCGGCCATCGGGTCGGGTGGCACCGGCAAATCGAGCGGCGTGGTCCGATGCCATTACGGGGTTCGGTCCCTGGCCGCCATGGCCTGGCGCTCGCTGGCCGTGCTCGAGTGCGCCCCCCAGGTTCTGGGGGCCGACGTCGGCTTTCATCAGACCGGGTACCTGGTCGTAGTGGGGCCGAACAACGAGGAGTCGCTTCGGGCCAACGTGGCCATGCACCAAGCGCTCGGGATCGACGTGGCGTTGCTCGCACCACCGGAGGCGGCCGCGCTCTGGCCCCGAGCCGACTTCGACGACGTGGCCGCGGCTGCCTACGAGCCACGCGGCGGTTATGGCGACGCCCATCAGACGGCGTTGGCCTTCGCCGGGGCAGCCCGTCGGCACGGCGTCGATATCCACCAGCAATGTGATGTGGCCGGCATCGCCGTCCGAGGCGACCGGGTGGTCGGGGTCGACCTGGCCGACGGGGGCCGGATTGCCACCGATCGGGTCGTGGTCGCCGCCGGCCCGTGGTCGGTGGGGCTGGCGGCCTCGGTCGGTGTCGACCTCCCCGTCATGGCCCAACGGGCGCAGATTCTCGTGGTCGACCCCGGTGGCCCGGTAGGTCCGATCCCGGTGCTCTCCGACCTCGTGACCTTGCAGTACGTCCGCCCCGATGGTTCGGCGTCGCTGCTGGTCGGCGACAGCGACCACACTCGGCCCGAATGGGCCGATCCCGACGACTATGCCGACCGAGCCGACGAGGGATTCGTCGCCCGGATGATCGCCAAGTTCGCCCTCCGCTTTTCCGGACTGTCCGCCGCCGCCCTGGCCCGGTCGTACGCCGGATGCTACGACGTCACCCCCGACTACAACCCGGTGATCTCGGCGTCGCCCATCGAGGGAATGTGGATCTGTGCCGGGTTCAGCGGGCACGGATACAAGATCTCCCCCGCCGTGGGTGAACTGGCCGCCGATCTCGTCTGTCATGGAGCCAGTCGCCATGCGGACATCGACCACCGAGACTTCCGTTTCGAGCGCTTTGCCCAGGGCGACCTGCTCACCAGCGCTCACCCGTACGTAGGTGCCGGCCAGATGCGCTGAGCGCCGATCATGTCGGCAACGTCCGAACATGGACGGATCTATCTCCGGCTGGAATACCGATGGCCGGAATACCGGGAGCCATGGCTGTCATACCGGGAGGCGCCGCGTATTGTGGCCTGGTGGCGAAAGGACGGACAGCCCATCCGGCAGCGACCAAGACCGTGAGCACGCCGAAGGTGGGCTCGCTCACGGCGAACGGGTCCGACACCGGCAAGGCACCACTGCCGGCCGAAGCGTTGCCGACCGGCTCGAGCGGCCAGTTGGAGTGGGTCATTGCCAATCACGTGCGCAATCGGCGCCAGTCGATCGGTCTGACCGTAGCCCAGCTGGCCGATCTGACCGGTATCTCCAAAGGCATGCTGTCGAAGATCGAGAATGCGCAGACCTCACCCAGTCTGGCCACCATCGAGCGACTGGCCGCCGCCCTCGACATGCCCGTCACCTCCCTGTTCCGGGGATTGGCCGAAGAGCGCGACGCCGTGTTCGTCAAAGCCGGCACCGGTCCCGAGATCGTGCGCCAGGGGACGCGTGCCGGTCACAGCTACGAGTTGCTCGGCAGCATGCGAGGCCCCTACAAGCGGGTGGAGCCCCTGCTGGTGTCGCTCAATGACCGCAACGAGGTCTTTCCGCTCTTCCAGCACGCCGGCATCGAGATGCTCTACATGCTGGCTGGCGTCATGGAGTACAGCTACGGTCGCCAGTCGTATCGCATGGCCCATGGCGACACGCTCCAATTCGAAGGCGATATCCCCCACGGTCCCACCAAGCTGATAAAGCTGCCCATCCGCTTCCTGTCAATCACCATGTACGGGGATTGGTCCTGAGGCTCCGTGGGGACCGCCATCGGCGGTGGGCCAGTAACGGCCCGGGGATCAGGCGATCAACCTCGACTCGTCGCTGTGGGCCAACCGTCGAACCTCAGCCTCTGCCCCCTTGCGCCCGCCGACCAGCTTGAGGGGCGAAGGAGCCGTGAGCACCGGGAGCGGTGTCACCCCGGTCACCTGCTCGCGCACGCCGCGGCCGAAGAGGCGGGGCAGCCTCCGACGGCGCTGGGAACCGAGCAGGATCGCATCGGCGCCCGAGCGTGACGCCGCATCGGCGATGTGTGGCGCCAGCGTGAAGCAGTTGGCCACCACGTACTCGCCCGTCGCCTCCACCCCACTGTCTTGGAGCTGCTGCACGGCCCTGTCCACCAGGCGGCTGGCTTCGCCGTCTGTCTCCATGGTCACCCCGCGCCCGCCGATGAGGAGCTCATTGACGTGGAACACGTGCACCGAAGCTCCGTACCGGTGGGCCAGGGCGGTGGCAAAGCTGATCCCGACCTCGCCGGCTGCCGTGTCGTCGACGGCCACCAAAAGACGTTCGAACATGGTCGCCTCCTCATCTCCTCGGCGCCGGACGCAGTTCCGGCCGCCGGGCCTAGAACCTTAATTGTTTCCAACATGTTAACACCGAAGGGGTCAGAATCCTTCCCTTCGGGAATCATGGTTGCCTGTGGTGAAACCCCGGGTCACGACGCGTATTCCGCGGTGGGGACTGCAGCTCATGGGATGCGGCGGCCCCCCTGGCGACCGGGCCGTGTCGCCCAATCGATGGCGACGCTGGACCCATCGGCCCGGAGAGTGCGCCAGGGACGCCGTCGTGGCCTGGTCCCGTAGCCCACGGTGAGCTCGAGGTCTGGCAGGGTGGGGCCACCCAGCCGTTCCCAGTTCTCTACCTGGGTGGACAGGAGGAGTTGGGCCCGATCCTCACCCCAGGCTTCGATCCGGCCGGGCTGACCCGGTGCCCAGGTCACCGCGGCGATGCTTGTCCCACGGGGACCGAGTACGGCCACGCCGAATCGACCGCCGGCGCTATAACGCACCAGGTTGGGGATGCCGCTCAGATTCAGGAACATGATGAGGCCGATGCCCGAAGCCGATGGGATGGTGCGGAGCCGGCGGCTCGGGCCCAAAAGGAGGGCCAGGGTGCGCCGGCTGGCCGCCGGGGAGAGCTTGGACAGTGCCTCACCATCGAGCCAAGCCAACATCGTCGGTGATCTCGTCCCGGTGGAGGCCCGAAGGGCGGGGCCATGGTCTATCGGTGAGTCTGCGCCGTCCGCCGACCGGAGAGCCATGAACGATCCGGGGATGACGGCTACCGACCGGAGCAGTTCTCCTTCCCGGCGGAGCGTGACGATGGCCTGAGGGGCGAAGGCGGTCGTCAGTCGCAACGGCAGTTCCACCAGGCCACCATCGACGAGCTGATCACGCCATGCCTGGGGTATGTGGTCCGAACTGG
Source organism: uncultured Acidimicrobiaceae bacterium (assembly GCA_963717035.1). Lineage (GTDB taxonomy): Bacteria > Actinomycetota > Acidimicrobiia > Acidimicrobiales > RAAP-2 > DASXMT01. The sequence continues at coordinate 15,026 of CAVQVK010000037.1, forward strand.
CCGTGACCATGATCCGGTCATACGGTGCTCCGAGCGACCACCCCTCCCGGCCGTCGCCCACCACGACTCGGACGTGGTAGCCATCCTGGGCCAGAGCCCGTTTGGCCCGGCGGGTGAACGATGCCTCGATGTCGACGGAGGTCACCCGACCGGTGTCGCCCACCAGACACGTCAACAGCGCGGCGTTGTAACCGGTACCCGCGCCCACCTCCAGCACGCGGTGCCCCGGGTGGAGATGGAGGGCTTCGAGCATCGGGGCCATGATCATCGGCGCGGACGATGAACTGATGGCCATGCCCCGGCTGTCGGTAGCGGTGGCCAAGGCCAGCTCGGGTCGGTAGATGGCGGCCAGACCGTCGCGGGCCACGATCTCGGGCACGAACAGCTCTCGAGGGACAGCCAGGAACGCTCGTCGTACCGAGCGGGTGCGGACCGCGCCGGTTCGCTCTAGCGTGGCCACCATCGCTTTGCGGAGGGATGCACTGGAGGCTGCCGTCCTCGGCCGTGCCATCAGCTACCTCCCAGACTCGACGTCCCCTGACAGGTACAGTGCCGCATGCTGGAGCCTAAGGGGGCACGCCGATGATTGGCCACGATCGAGTGCCCGGGGATCCGACAGGCAACGCCACGAACGACCAAGCCGCCCGAGGTGCCACGCCCCGGCGGGGATCGTCGGTGCTGGCGGTGTATTTCGGGCGCATGCGAGGGCGAACACCTCGGAGCGAGACCCACCGTGTTCGGCTGTCGGTGGTGATCCTTGCCTGGTGCTCGGGGTTCATCGGCATATTCCTGATCTCGATCCCGAGCCTGTACTCGGACCTCCCCGTCTCGACGAGGCTGTTCCTCATTGGCTCGTTCGGCGCGTCGGCCGCGCTGCTCTATGCCGCCCCCCTGTCCGATTTCGCCCAGCCCCGCAACCTGGTCGTCGGACAAGCGATAGCGGCTCTGGTGGGCGTGACCGCGTACAAGGTGGTCGGTGCTCACATCGGCGTAGCCGCCGCCCTGGCCGTCGCCACCGCGATCGCCATCATGCAGATGACCCACACCCTGCATCCCCCGGCCGGAGCGACCGCGCTCATCGCCGTGCTCGGGCCGGCGAGCGTCCACAAGCTCGGATACCTGTTCGTGCTCACCCCGGTGCTCGCCGGTGCGATGATCTTGTTGCTGGTCGCAGTCGTGATGAACAACCTGTCTCCCGAGGAGAGTCGCCACTACCCGGTGACCTGGTGGTGAGAGCGCGATCGGGATGGATGTCTCAGCCCGCCGAAGCAAGACTGCTGCGATGACGAAGATCGCGGTGCTCGACGACTACCAGCGGCGGGCTCGGGAATTTGCCGACTGGGATTCGCTGGGGGACTCGGTGGAAGTCGTGTTCTTCCACGAGCCGATCGCCCGAGCCGACTTGGTGGATACGCTCGCCGACTTCGAGGTGCTCGTGTTGATGCGAGAGCGAACGGCTTTTCCCCGGTCGGTGCTGGAGCGCTTGGAGAACCTGCGGCTCCTGGTCACCACGGGTATGTGGAATGCGTCCGTGGACGTCGCTTGTCTGCAGGATCGCGGGGTCGTAGTGTCGGGAACCGGTGGAACCGGAGGTCCCCGTGCGCCTGGTCTCCCGAGCACGGTCGAAGTGGCCTGGGCGCTGATCCTGGCCACGGGCAAGCGAGTGACCATCGAGGACAGAGCCATCCGGGCCGGGTCATGGCAGCTCGACCTCCCCTCCAACTTGGCCGGTTCCACACTCGGCCTCGCCGGTCTCGGCCATTTGGGCAAGGCCATGGTCGCTCCGGCCCGGGTATTCGGTATGGACGTCATCGCCTGGAGCCAGAACCTCACCGACGAGCGCGCCGCCCAGTTCGAGGTGGAGAGGGTCTCCAAGGCCGAGCTGTTGTCGAGGTCCGATTTCCTCTCGATACACCTGGTCCTGAGCGATCGGACCCGGGACTTGTTCCAGGCGGAGGACCTGGCCCAGATGAAGCCGAGCGCGGTGCTGGTCAACACGTCCCGGGGTCCGATTGTGAACGAGCGGGCGCTCGTCGATGCCCTGCGGGGCGGAACGATCGCCGCTGCGGGCCTCGACGTGTTCGATCGGGAGCCCCTCCCGCCGGGCCACGAGCTCACCACTCTGGAGAATGCAGTGCTCCTCCCTCATCTCGGCTACGTGAGCGAGCTCGGCCTCCGGGTCATGTACGAACAGGTGGTGGAGGACATCCACGCCTTTTTGGCGGGGGAGCCCATCCGCGTCGTCTAACCAGGTGGGAGGCTGGTGACATGCGCATCGGTCTTCATGCCCTGGGTATCGGCGCCGGTGCCGATCCCGCCGTCATAGAGGTCGTGGCCCGCGCCGCTGACGTCGCCGGATTCTCCACCCTGTGGTCGGGGGAACACGTGGTCATGGTGGACCGACCCGACTCGCCCTACCCGTACACCGCAGACGGCAAGATCGCCGTCCCCTCTGACGCCGACTGGCTCGACCCCTTGGTCGCCCTGGCTTTCGCGGCGGCGGTCACCTCGCGAATTCGGCTGGCCACCGGGATCCTGCTCCTTCCTCAGCACAATCCGGTCCTGGTGGCCAAGCAGGCGGCCAGCCTTGACCTCTTATCCCGAGGACGGTTCCTCCTCGGGATCGGGGTCGGGTGGTCGTCCGAGGAGTTCGCCGCCCTCGGGGTTCCCTTTCGCGGGCGGGCCCAGCGCGCCAATGAGTTCGTAGAGGTCATGCGGACGCTGTGGCGGGAGGACGTGTCGTCCTACGAGGGTGACTTCGTCCGGTTCCACGAGGTGCGCAGCTACCCCAAGCCCACCCGGGACCGCCACCTACCGATCATCGTCGGGGGCAACAGCGATGCCGCCCTGGACCGTGTGGCCACCTACGGCGACGGCTGGTACGGCTTCAACCTGGCCACGGACGAGGTCCCTGAGCGGGTGGCTTCGCTCGCGTCGCGCTGTCTCCAGGTGGGCCGGGATCCGTCCACCCTGGATATCGCCGTCTCGCTTCGGAACGGCTCGCCCACCGACGCCCCCGGACTGGCTGCCCTGGGTGTCACTGAACTGGTGGTCGTGGAGGCGCCTCCCGCCGACCCCGCCGAGGCCGGTCGCTGGGTTGCCTCATTGGCCACGCGATGGGGAGTCTCCGACTCGACCGGCTGAGTGCAACCGACGACCTGCTCGATCTCGGGCCGGGACCACCTTGGTGGCCGCGCGGCGCCTGCAGTTGACGCTACGCCGGGTGGTGGCAAACAGCTTCGACGTTGTTGCCGTCGGGGTCGCGTACGAACGCTCCGTAGTAGTTGGGGTGGTATTGGGGCCACTCCCTCGGCTCATGGAGAACCTCGGCTCCTGTGCCCACGGCTGCCTCGAAGAACGCGTGCACCGCTCGCCGGTCGGGCGCGCTGAAGGCCAGATGGGACTGGCGAAACCCGTCACCGTCGCTCTGTCCGCCGATCCAGAAGTCGGGCGTGGGAGGGACACCGAACCCGATGACCTCGCCCAGGTCCAACACCCGCTCGCCTCCCAATGGGGCCAGCACGGCATCGTAGAACGCGGCGCTGACGGACAGGTCGGTGCACTGGATGGAAACGTGATCGATCATTGGTACATCTTGGTCGATCGGTCGTCTGCCCGCACCACTCAATCTTCGAGCATGACGCCGAGCTTGGTCACCGTGTTCCAGTTGCGCCCAGTCACGGTGACGTCGAGATACTTCTCGGCGAACCCGCCGGCGGGCGGGGCGGCCAGCACGCCGTCGGGGCACCATTGGTAGATCACCCGGTCACCGAGACGGATCTCCTCGGGCGCGAGTGAGCGGGGATCATGGGCTTTCAGCAACTTCGGATCCGGCGCCTCAGACAGGAACAAGGCCATGAGCTTGGAGCCGCTGGTGGCCACGTCACCGAGCGGATTGCCCTCGATCACCGTGCGCAGCTCGTCGCTGGTCTTGACCAGGCACCGGACATCCAGATCCAACTGGCCGGCGATGGCGTCTTCGATCCTCTGCGCCAGCTTCTCCGGCTCGGCCTTTCGGGTGGTGAACACCGCGTTGCCGCTCTGCAACAGGGTGCGGACATCGGTGAAACTGAGACCAACCAGCAGTTGCCGTAGGTCGGCCATGGCAATGCGCTTGTTGGGCCCGACGTTGATCCCTCGGAGCAGCGCGATAAATCTGGCCATGACCACCTCTCTATCCCGGCTCCCGATTGTTGGCAAGAGGCCTCAGCCTCCCATCAGGTGGCAATGCGAGAGGCCCCAGCCTCCCATCAGATCGCCCATACATGAGGGCCCAGGACCGGATCAGATCGAATGCTGGTACGACCCGAAAGCGCGGGTGGCGAGCACCGCCGACACGACCACGCTGGCCAGCAAGAAGAGCACGTACGACCCCACCGTGCCCCAGGCCACGTGCACGGCCAGCGCGCTCCGCCCCGCTTCGACGGCCCAGTTGACCGGGTTGTAGCGAGCGACGGCGGCGATCCAGCCCGGCACCAGGTTGGCCTGCATGAAGGCGAACGACAGGGACGAGAGCGGAAGGACCAGGGCGGTCGCCGCCGCGATCAACGTCTCACGGTTGCGGGCCATCAGAGACAGGCCGTTGGACAGGGCGGCGAAGGCCACGGCGATGAGCACGGCGGCCACGATGAGCATGACCACGCCGGGTACGCCGCTCGGGAACCGGGCGCCGAGGGCCCATCCCAACAGCACGATCACGACCGACTGGGCCACGGTCACCAGAGCCTGGTTGACGAGGGTGGAGGCCATCATCGCCCCCCGGTGCACGGGGGAGACGAGCATCCGGCTCATGACTCCCGACTCCATGTCGTCGATGAAGTTCATGCCGCTCCAACCGGCCGAGAACAGCGCGGTCATGATCACCACCCCGGGGGTGAGGAAGGTGATGTACGAGCCCCCGCCGAAGCCGGGGATGGTCACCACCTCTTTGAACAGCGCGCCGAACAGCAACAGCCAGATGATCGGCTGGACCAGGCTGATGACGATGTAGGCCGTCTGCATCTGGATCAGGTAGCGGCGGGTGATGGCCCACGTCTGTCGCAGGTAGGGACCCATCACGCCGCCACCCCCTCTTGCGCGCTGGAACGACCGGCCGGCGAAGTGCAAGTAGACGTCATCGAGGGACGGTCGGGAGACGGCCACCGACTCCACCGGCACGCCGGCACCGTCGAGGGCGGCCAGCATCGACGGCAACAGCCGGGCCCCGTCGGGAACCCGGCCCGCAGTGCGGTTCCGTCCCGCGCGACCGAGCCCACGTCGGTGAGCCGGAGGAGGGCGCTCTCGCCGATACCGGCCCGTCGACTGTCGCCCATCTGGACCACCACCGAGTCGCCCCGCAGCGAGGCCTTCAGCTCCTCGGGTGCGCCCTCGGCCACGATCTGGCCGCGGTCGATGATGGCCAGGCGAGCGGCGAACTGGTCAGCCTCCTCCAGGTAGTGCGTGGTCAACAGGATGGTTAGCTGCTGTTCGGTGGCCAGCTCGTTCAGGGTGCGCCAGGTGTCGGACCTCGCTTCGGGGTCGAGCCCGGTGGTGGGCTCGTCGAGGAACAGCACCTCGGGCCGATGGACCAGCGCGATAGCGATATCCAGTCGTCTCCGCATACCGCCCGAGTACGTCTTCACGGTGCGGTCGGCTGCCGCCGTCAGCCCGAAGGTCGCCAGCAAGTCCGCCGACCGTTGGGCCAGCACCTTGGTCGGCATCCCCTGCAGGTCACCTTGGAGCCTGAGGTTCTGCCGGCCAGTGAGGGCGGCAATCGCTCCGGACTCCTGGGCCACCGCGCCGATGAGGCGCCGGACCCGCTCGGGGTGTTGGGTGACGTCGGCCCCCCCGACCCAGGCGGTACCGCTGTCGGGGGCGCTGAGGGTGGTCAGGATCTTGACCGCCGTGGACTTGCCCGCCCCGTTCGGCCCGAGCAGGCCGAAGACGGTCCCCGGCTCCACCTCGAAACTGAGCCCGGCCAGGGCGGTGACATTGCCCTTGTAGGTCTTGACCAGCTGATCGGCCTGGATGGCCGGTTCTGCCTTCATTCGGCTCCTCACTTTCCCTCTCGCACGCCCTCGGTCGCTGTTTACACGGCTGGTCCGAACGGTGTTTGGTGGTCGAACATTGTTTAACATCGATCATCATTCGGGTCAAGTACTCTGTTCGTAGTGACCGTGACCAAGCCAGTTCTCCCGGAACCGCCCTGGCGGTCGACGCCCCGGGCCGGGCGTCCACCTCGGCCCGAGCTCAGCCGCGAGGCAGTGATCGACGCGGCCCTGGCCGTGCTGGCCCGGGTGGGTCCCGACGGTCTGACCATGCGCCGGGTGGCCACCGAACTGGGGACGGCGGCGGCCTCGCTCTACGGCTATGTGGCCAACAAAGAGGAGCTCATCGAGCTGGTCGTCGATCGCGTCTTCGCCGAGATGCCCGCTCCGGAGGTGGACGACGAGGATTGGCAAGCAGCGACCAAGCGTTACGTGCTCTCGTGTCGCGACCGTTCGTTCGCCACCGGGGGACGGCCGGGCTGACGCTGGGACGCATTCCGCTCGGACCGAACTCGTTGGTCCAGATGGAGGCGGGCGTGGGGATCATGCGGAGGGCGGGACTGCCGGACCGGCTGTGCAGCTTTGCCGGCGATCTCTTCGGCCTGTACATGGGCGCCGCCGTCCATGAGAGCGAGATGTGGCAGGGCGCCGAAGGGGGCCCCGTGGAGCAGGTGGAGATGATGCAGCAGTGGATCAGTTCCCTGCCGCCGGATCAGTTCCCCAACATCTTGGCCATGGGCAGCTCGATGGCGGAGGGAACCTCCGACGAGCGCTTCGAATGGGGCCTCGACGTCCTGATCCGGGGCCTGGCCACCTACGTGACCGAAGGTTGACCGGGCAGAGCCGGGGTGAGCGGAGGATTATGACCACATCGCAACCCGAGCCAAAGGCCATCGAGCGGCTGCGAGGCATCTGCCTCCGCTTTCCCGAGGCGACGGAACGGCCCTTCGGCGGGCACACCGCGCCCTCGTTCCGGGTCCGGGACAAGCTGTTCGTGATGACCGCGGAGGACCGGACCACCATCACGTGCAAGGCCCCACCCGGAGTTCAGCAGATCCTCGTCTCCTCGGATCCCGGTCGGTTCTTCGTGCCGGCGTACGTCGGCTCCAAGGGATGGATCGGCGTCCGGTTGGGCGGCAGACCGGACTGGGGCGAGATCGCCGAGATCGCCGAGGAGAGCTACCGGATGACCGCGCCGAAACGCTTGGCGGCATTGCTCGATGAGCGAGAAGTCGACCGGCGATAGTCGTTCACCTCGGCGCGAGGTGGGTCCCGAGGACTGCGGTGGCAATGGCCTACTTGTGGTATCGCCTACTTGGTGGTGACCGCCGAGCCGTCGACGTCCATCACGTACCACAGGCCCCCGAGATTGTGCAGCCCTTGTCCGGTGGCCTGACCGGGGTGCTGGTCCGGGAGCCAGCGGTACAGCGGCCAGTGGTTGTAGGTGATCTGGACCGTCCCGTCAGCGCGGGTTGAGGTGCCGAGCAACGCTGTTTTGATCCCCGGCCCGGCGATCGGCCGGGCGACACCTTTGGGCAAGATGAGCGGTGGCCACTGGACGGCGCAGAGACCGGCGCACACCGATCTCGACTGATGGTCGGGCTCGAAGAGGTAGAGGGTCAGTCCTTGCCCAGTGACGAGGACGGGTCCGATCCCACCGATGTTGCCCACCTTGACCTCATAGGTGGGGCCGGACTCGAGCTTCGGGCCCGACGTTCCCTGAAAGCTGTCGTGGACCGCGGCCCCGGAACTGCCACAGGCGGTCAACACCAGCGTCAGGACGACGAGCACCCCTCGACGTGGCCAGCCGAGGAATGATCGTGGCCGTGGCATTCATCTCAGTATGGAACACCACCTCGACTGATCGGGAATCAGCCGATCGGATTCGGCCGGCGAACAGGTGAGAAATGGCTGGTTGAACGCCTGGTCAGAAATGGCGATGCAATTCGTTGGCGTAGTGCCGCCCGAGCTGGTCGCCGTGGTCAGCCAGCCACGTGGACAGCGCGGTGGCGCCGGTCGCCGGCCCTTCGGTGTCGGCCAGTCCGGCGGCCATGGCCCGGTACTCGTCGCCGGTGAGCAACACGTCGTGCAGGGCGATACCGAGGAGCCGGGACAGCAACGGCACCGCCCTGCCGGGAACCGAGAGGATGGGCGACCGGCTCCCGACCGTGGTCCGGATGGACTTGACCAACTCGAGAAAGGTCGGGCGTTCGGGCCCGACGGCATCGGTCACGCTGTTGCGGCGCTCGGCTCCCTGTTGCACGCACAGTCGAGCCAGGTCATCGACGTGAATGCCACGGACCCGGTACGCACCGCTACCTCCGACGGCGAAGGCGGGCAGGCGTCGCAGCAACCACGCCACATTGTTCAACAAGACGTCGTTGCCACCGAAGAGGATGGCCGGTCGGACGATGGCGTAGGGGATCCCGGTCTCGGCCAGGGCCTCTTCCACCAGAGCCTTCCCCCGGAAGTAGGGAAACGGTGACTCGACGCTCGGGTGGGTGATGCTGACGTGGACGATGCGCTGGATCCCCGCAAGCCGGGCTGCGTCGAAGAGGGCTCGCGAGTTTCTCGCGGCCTGGTCGTGGTCGGTGTGGTCGTGGGCGAAGCGCACCCAATAGGTGTTGTAGAGGGTGGTCGCTCCGGTGAGCGACTCGACCATGCCCGCGCCGTCACCGAAGTCGAGTGGGCGAGCATCGATGGGGGAGTCACTCGGCGCCCGCTCGGGGTGCCCGGTCACAGTGCGAACGTGACGGCCCTCTCCGATTAGGAGCCGGGCGATGGCACCCCCCGAGTAGCTGAACGCCCCGGTCACCACGTCGCTGCCGGTGTCGGTGCCGGTGTCGAGGTCCTTGGGTTGGTCTTGTGGGTCACCGCGACCGGTCGTGTATGTCATGGAGCCTCCTGACGCATCGTCTTCGACGGGATCCCCGCCAGTCCTTGGAACAGGGTGGCCAACTGCTTGGCCTGGTCGAACAGTTCGAGAGCAGGGGCCCGATCGCCGTCGAGGTGGGTGAGCATCTCCAGCCCGAGGTACAAGGCGACGATTCCTCGGGCCACGGTGGCCGGGGGGATAACCGAACCCAGCGGGGACCCGCCGAAGGCCGCTTCGGTTGCGTTCTGGGCGAACTGCGTCCACGGTGCGATCCGGGCGGCGACCTCGGGCCCGAGTCCTGGGGTGGCTGAGGCGCCGGCGATCATCTCGACCAGAACGGTCACGTGGCCGGCGTCGAGGTCCTCTTTGAAGATCGCCGCGGCCGCTTCGACGAGCTCGGTCGGCGACGTCACCCGATCGATCGCCGCGCTGTAGTGCTCCAGCCGCTCGGCGCTGACGGCATCCAGGGCGGCCAGCAACAGGTTGGCGACGGATCCGAAGTGATAGAAGACGAGACCCTGGTTGCAGCCTGCTCGTCGGCCGATGGCGCGGGCGCTGGCCCCGGCAAAGCCTTCCGACTTCAAGGTCTCGATGGCCGCCTCCACGAGCAGGCGACGGGTGTCGGTCGAGCCCTCACTCCCCGGCGGACGAAGCCTGCTGGAAGTACCTGACTTGGCCACCGGTCCTCCATCTCCTGGGCGAATTTCCCGTTTGAGCGATGCTTAAATGATCTGATTAAACAATGGCCTACTCGGGCATTGATGTCAATCCGGGTGGTAGCGGTGGTATACGTCACCCGTGCACGAATTCCGGAAGCGAGCGTCCCGACCACAGCCGTCATGGCCGGCGCGGGTGGGCGTGGCCGCCGTCGTCACGGCTGCCATCGTCGTGTTGGCCGGTTGTTCTGGAACCCCCTCGGCCGGGAGTGGCTCCCCGCCAGGAGGGTCGACCAGCAGCTCGGCGCCGACCACGACCGTGCCGCCGACGACAACGACGACGGTCCCGCCCACCACGACCACCACCCTCGAACCGCCTCAGCCGGGCTGGACGCCCGTCACCCGGGTGGGGCCCAAGATCGTCATCGAGCAGGAGACGTTCACCGGCTCGGCCGGTGGGCAGGTCACCGTGTTCCGCATCCGAGGCGGCCGCGCCTCGTTCCGGCTCCACGTCGGGAGCTCGGACCCACCCGTAGGGAGTGCGCCGATCAGCGCCGGTTCCGGCCCGACCATCGCCGCCGATGAGGTGCCGTTGCTCGTGGCCGCCTTCAACGGCGGCTTCAACAGCTCGACCGGTGTCGGTGGGTTCGAGGTCGATTCACAGGTCTTGGTTCCCTTGGTCGAGCGGGGATGGCCAGCTTGGTCATCGATGCCGATGGCTCGGCCCGGGTCGGGGTGTGGGGCAGCACCGTTCCCGTAGCCGGGGAACAGGTGGTCAGTGTCCGCCAGAACCTGCCCCCCTTGGTGAGTGGCGGCCAGCCCAGCGCCAACATCGGCGACGTACCGGCCTGGGGGGCCACCCTCGGGGGCGGGACCACGGTGGCCCGCAGCGCTGTGGGCGAGGACGCCCAGGGAAACCTGCTCTACGCCGGGGGCGAGTCATTGCAGCCGGCCGACCTGTCCGGGGCGATGGTCGACAGCGGGGCCGTGACTGCCATGGAGCTCGACATCAACCCCGAGTGGGTCCAATTCGACTGGGCGGCCAGCCCCGGCGCCCCCTTCAACGCCGGAGTTCCCGGGTCAGAACCGCCCGGCCACCAGTACCAGTCGGGTTGGACCCGGGACTTCATCACCGCGCTGGCCACCGGCTGACAGGGGCCCCTGCGGCCGGGTCCGCCCTGGCTCAGCAGGTGGAGGAGTAAGCCGAGGTGCCGGGCCCCGATCTCGGGGTCGTCGACCACCCCTTGGCTCCCGGGGGGGATGACGGCGCCCAAGTGGACCACGTACCACTGGCCCCGCCACGAGATCATCGACGCGATGCCGAACGACTGGGTCTGTCCGTTTATTTGGTAGACGACCCGGGCGTTGGGGACTTCGAAGTAGCCGACGTCGTTGTCACAGACGCCCGGGGTCACCCAGTGTCCATAGGACGACGGGACGTTGACCCCGACGAACTGGGCCTGGGCGGCATCGGCGCCCAAGCAGAGCGTGGGCCGCGCCGATATCGAGGCCGTAGTCACCAACCAGTCGGTCCTCATAGTCGGACTGGGCCCCGTTGATGGTCTTGAGCTGAAGGTAAGCCGCCTCGGGAAAGAAGGCGGGCATTGCTGTAGTCACCGAGTTGCTCACGATCCCGTTCCACAGTGCGTCCATCTCTGCGGTGAACTGAGGCGTGGACGTGGACGGGAAGTCTCCCGTCTGGGGCAGTGACCCAACGCCGGTCGTGGTCGTGGTCGTCGGAGGGACCGAGGTGGTCGTGGGAGGCACCGTCGTCGTTGGCGGCACGGTGGCCGCCGTCGTGGGTGAGGTCTTCCGACTCGACACCGCCGCCGGTTGCCCGGAGCTGTGCCCGACCAGGATGGCGACGCCGACGACCGTCAACACGATGGCCAGCCCCAAGATGGCGATCCGGTCCCATCGCACCCGGGTCCGCCGCCGAAATGGCGGGCGATGGGCGGCCTGAAGAGGTTGGCGCCCAGACCCCCCCGGCCGGTGGCGGTTCCGTGGGTCGTAGGGGTCGGTCATGGTCGGGCCCGATGGGTAGCCGGCGCGACGGCAATCACGGGTTTCGGGTACCGTCCGACTGGAATAACGGCTGCTCCAACCCGACCGCTGGTTCCGCGTACCACTTCAGCTCGATGGCATTGCCGCTCGGGTCCGAGATGGTCGCCTTGGTCTGCTGGCGGGAGGTCCCCTCGTGATCAGTGGAGACCGGGCGCAGCCACTGAACCGGATGGTCGGCGAGGCGAGCCACCAAGGCGACGAACTGTTCCTCGCCCAACGCCACCCCGAAGTGCCGAACGCCGGCCTCCTCGGCCGCCAGCACCTGATCGGGCCGCTCGTGGAGGGTGACCTGCATCCCGTAGAACCAGACGTCCATCCAGCTGGTGTCCTCGCGCCCGGGATCGCAGCCCAGGACGTCCACATAGAAATGCCGGGACTCGGCCAAGTCCCGAATGGGCAGGGAGAGATGCAGGATCGGGTTCACGGGTTGCCATTCTCGCAGGCCGCTCCGATGAGCCGGGAAGTTGGTCACGCGTGGTTGCCCGCCGGACTATGGGATCGGGGTCGCGCCGTCGGGCTCGCCACCGGATGGGGGATCGGGTGATCGGCTGGTGGCCGGTGCCGACGGCGGTACAGGGCGCGGGCCACAGTGGTGACCACGACAGCGGAGGCAATCACGGGGAGCGGCCCCATGGACATCGTGTAGCGATTGTTCTCCCCGAATTCGATCAACGACGTGGTGGCGAGCAAATAGACGACGGTGAGCCACAGGAAGGTCAAGGTGACAGCGGGTCCTCGGTCGCGCCGCCACCATCGCCAGACGAGAAACGGGGTCCCGGCGATGGTTAGTCCGAGCAGCAACAGGGTGGTGTAGGACACCTGGGAAGGTGCGGGGCCCTCGTTGAGGTAGAGGGCGGGGCCGGCCGGATTGGGGTCGTCGCTGGGCTGCACCATGACGACCGCGTCGTAGAGTCGGGACCAGCCGATGACATGACTACGGTTGCCGGCCACAAAGTCGTACTGGTCCGAGGGGACCGAGGCCAACGCCGCCGATTTGGCCACCGTGTCCGCGTAGAAGCCGGGATCCGCCCGGATGAAGGCCAGGTCCTCGCGAGGAATTTTTTCGAGGCCTCCACATAGGCCAGGTTGTTGTAGTTCGGGGAGCCGTCGGATCTGACGACCTGGTCGAGCGCCCCGTTGCCGGTGTGGGAGGACCGGACCCAGCGGGGGACGTAGGCGCTGACCGGTGCGAACGTGGGTACCTCGGCGAATGGGGTCAGGACGTGGGACTGTACCAATGCGTCGACGCGTCGTGGACCGGCGGCGGCGATGGTGGTCTTGGCCAGGTTCATCCCTAGCCAACTGCTCGTGGTGAACGTGCCGAACTGGACGGCATCCTTGGCGGCCCACCCCACCACGAGCAATACCGGGACGAGCGCCACGAGCAACACGGTGCGGCGCCGTCCCCACAGTCCCACCAGCACCGCAACCAGAACCGCAACCAGCCAGAGGTATTGGAAGCTGCTGTCGAGCAGGACGACGAATGCGACCGCGGCGAAGAAGCCGAGTCCCCACAACCGGTTGCAGGTGCGCACGTACCGGGCCACGGACAGCACGGCAAAGGTCAGAAGAGCCGCGGTCGGATAGCCGTAGGACAGCCAGTTCTCGTAGAGCACGAAGGCGGGGTCGGCGATGATCAGCGCCGTGACAACGAGGGCGAGCCAGGTTGGGACGTGGAGCTCGACCATTGCCGCGAAGGCACACAACACAATGACCAGTCCCAGTGCCAGAAAGGTCACGACGGCGACTGGCTCCCGGAGGCCATCCGGCAGCTTCAGGAGAATGCCGCTGTAGAGGTTGAAGAGTGGCGGTTGGCTGTTGAGATCCCACACGGAGGCGATGAGGTGGTGTTGGAGCAGACCGGTGCTCAAGAGCTGCATCTCGGTGTAGCGCCGGGCCAGGAGGGGCGACAGGTCGAACCGGATCCCCGCAGCGAAGTACGCCAGGCGGCTGACCACGAAAAGCACGGTGACGGTCCACAACGGGCGTTGCCCCACCCAACGCCATGACCATGGCCGATGGATTCCCGGCGCCGCCCGGTGACCGGGCCTGCCGGGTGAAACCCCCTCGACGGAGGCAGTCGCCTCGACGGAGGCAGTCGCATCCACGGCTACGGAGTGTACGGCGCTAGCACCGCGTCCCGTCGACTTGAGTACGGACCGAGGTGTCGTGCCCCGGGTCGAGGTCTTTCTGCCGCGTCATCCGGTGCGCCCGAGCTCGGCCAGCTTGGGGAGGACCAGGGGAGCGAGGTAGGTGCCGGTGGCCAGGGTGGTGTGGATTCCGTCGGGCTGACGGATCACGCTTCCGTCGATGGACCAGGTGAACCGGCCATGCGGATCGAGATACTGGTGTAAGGGGATCACCGACACCACCCCCGGATGCCGGGCCGCCACCGTCTCCAGGATCTGGTTCAACCGATTGACGCGGGCCGGCGAATCCTCGTCCCACGGTTCTCCGTTGGGCTGGTCCCCACTATTGAAGTACGGCGCGGTGAACAGGGCCACTCGAGCGCCCTGGGAGCTCAGGATGGTCACCGCCTTCTCGAGCTGCGCGGTCTCGTAGGCATCGAACGCCGGATCACCGAGATGTTGCCAACGACCCTGGTACATCCGGTCCGCCGTCTCCCACCATCCGATGACCAGGCCCACCACTTGCGGGCGGAGCACTTGGACGTCCAGGGCCCAATTCTCGGCCACATCGGGCAGCCGGGGAACGGCTCGCCGATGACTCCGTGCACATTGACCGGGAGGGCCACGGCAACCCCGCATCCGGTCGTCGACCTCCCGCCGAGATCGACCCCGTACTTCTGGGCATAGGGGGCAAGCCCGACGGCCACAGTCAGGGACAGTGAATCCCCGACCATCAACACTGAGACCCGCTTGCCGGCACCGTCGAAGTTGGTGACCTGGATCGCCTGGTACTCGGCCTTGACGGCCTGCGGGGTGCCGGCGCCGGCCGGCGCCTCCACCCCCGGGGCGAGCGTCCCGACCAGCACCACCGCCACGGTGACAACCGTGACGCCTACCGCCGGCGGGACGGCCTTGAGCGATCGCCAGAACGTCCCGATCATCACCGGGCGCTCGACCAGGTAGTAGCTGAGGGCGGCGAGGGCGAAGGTGAGGGCAAACCGGACAGCCAGCAGCGGCATGCCGAAGAGGCCGGTGCGGCCGAAGTCGAGAAAGACGAACACCGGGTAGTGCCAGAGGTAGGCGCCATAGGAGACGGTGCCGATCCACATGAGTGGTCGCAGCGACAGTAGATGGGCGATGGGGCCCTTGGGCACGCACACCGCGCCGATGATGATGGCCGCAGCAGAGAGTCCCGACAGGGCGAACCCGCCTCGGTAGTCGAAGGATGAGGTGCCGACCAGTGTGTAGGTCAGGGTTAAGGTTCCGGCGAACCCGGCCACGGCCAGTCCGGTCAAGCACCAGCGGAGCCCGGCCGAGGTGGCCGTGGGCGCCATCCCGCTCCTGCCCCGTCGCATCTCGATCAGGGTCATTGCACAGGCCAATACTGCGCCGATAAGGATGGATTGGGCGTGCGTGTCGGTTCCGAAGTACAGCCGGGTGAGGTTGGCCGTGGGACTGTAGAGGTGGGCCATCTCGAAGGCTGATGCTCCTACCCCGACCAGTGAGAGGATCAGCAGGACCCTGATGCCGCGGACGAACCGACGGGAGACGTACATCACCGCCACGACCACCAACGGCCAGACCAGGTAGAACTGCTCTTCGACGGCCAGCGACCAGGTGTGGGCGAGCGGATAGACCGGTCCGACGGTGGCGAAGTAGTTGCTGCTGGCGGCGATCTGCCACCAATTGGAGAAGTAGAAGAGCGCCGACAGTGCGCTGATCCGGAAGTCGGGGAACAGGCCCTGGGGCTCGGCAAACCGGACCAGAAGGGTGACCACCACGAGCACGATGACCAGTGCGGGCAGCAGGCGGCGGGCGCGCCGCACCCAGAAGGCGGAGAGCTTGATGCGGCTCCGCTTCTGATACTCGCCCAAGAGGAGTCCGGTGATTAGGTAGCCGGACAGGACATAGAAGATGTCGAGGCTGAAGAAGCCGCCCTGCAGCCAGCCCACCCCGAAGTGGTAGCCCATGATGATCAGCAAGGCGACCCCGCGGAGCCCGTCCAGGGCGCTGATCCGATCCTTGCCGGTGGCCGACGTCCGCGCCTTCGACTCGGCGCCAGACGAGTCGGTCACCGGGTCAGTCATCGGCATCGATCGCCGTGCCGCCGGTGCCTCGTCGTCCCCAGCAACTCGGTGCCAATGGCATCAGCGTCTCATGCAGGACCACCGGCGGTGAAGGCGCTCGTCCCTCGGGCCGGTTCCTGCTCCCCCTTGCACGTTCGGTGTCCTCGAATCGTCTGTCGCCATGGTGCCTGCCGAACCGGGCCCCAGTCCGTCGGTACCGGTATCGGCTGATGTTGAGCGAATGGCCAACGGTAGTCCACCTGAGCGGGACCGAAGTTGCATCTGGCCGTCCCACCAGGAACTTCGATCTCCGACTCCGGCCACCAGCGGACCCCGGCCGGCCAGACGTCGGCGGCTAGATTTCCGCAATGGCCCGCGACACCAGTCGACGCCGATGGGCCATCCACGGCATGGCCACTGCGGCCTACCTGGTTGTCGCCCTCGCCATCTGGTCTGGACTGTGGTTCGGACATCCCACCTCGACCGCGACCTGCGGGTGCGGTGACACGTCCTTGTTCACCTGGTTCATGGCCTGGCCGGCGTACGCGTTCACCCATGCCCAGGGCCTGTTCTTCACCACTAGGCTCTACCACCCCTACGGCATCAACCTCCCCGCCAACACCAGCGTGCTGGCCCTGAGTATCCCGCTGTCCCCGGTGACGTGGCTGTTCGGGCCGGTGGCCTCCTTGAACGTGGCGGCCACCCTGGCGCCGGTGGCCAGTGCGCTGAGCGCCCGTGCCCTGCTCCGTCGCTGGACCACCTGGGAACCGGCGGCCTTTGCCGCAGGACTCGTCTATGGGTTCTCGCCCTTCGTGATGGAGAGCCTCGCGCTCGAGCACGTCGACACTGCCACCCTGGTCGTGCCGCCCCTCCTGTTCCTCTGCCTCGACGAGCTCCTGGTGGGTCAGCGGGGACGGGCCTGGTTGTGGGGCCTGGCCCTGGGCGGTCTGGCCACCGTGCAGTTCTTCATCAGTTCCGAGGTGCTGACCATG
Source organism: uncultured Acidimicrobiaceae bacterium (assembly GCA_963717035.1). GTDB lineage: Bacteria > Actinomycetota > Acidimicrobiia > Acidimicrobiales > RAAP-2 > DASXMT01. The sequence goes on from CAVQVK010000037.1 coordinate 31,834, forward strand.
TGCGCCATCGGGGCGGCGATCGGGGTCGTCGTCGTGGTGGGAGCGACAGCAGTCCGCGACGGCCAGGCCCTTCGGAGGAGATGGCGGCACGCGGTTGCTGGTGTCGTCACCGCGGGAGTGACCGCCGGCGCGCTACTGGCCTACCCCGCCTGGTACGCCACAACCGGCTCGCGCTCGTTACCGAAGCAGGTGTTTCCCGATATCGCGTACTTCGGGAACCGGTGGACCACCCTCTTTTTGCCCCCCGGGGCCCAGGACGGGGTCCCAATGCCGTACTGGAGTCGTACGGCTACTTCGGGAGCCATCCCCTCCTCATGGGGTACCTGGGCATCGGCATGACCGTCGCGTTGGTGGCCGGACTGATCCTCTTCTCCCGCGACCTCCGGCTGTGGTTCTCCGCGGTGATGCTGGTCATTCTCGACGCCCTGTCGCTCGGTGCGGCGGACGGGCCCTGGTGGCTGTTCCAGCACGTGCCCATCGTGGACAACGTGGCCCCCGAGCGCATCTCGTGCATTGCCGACTTGTTCGCCGCAGCCATGCTGGGGATCATCGTTGATCGGGCCTACCGATCCGGGTGGACGTTGGCCGGTCGTGGGCGCGGCAGGTCGATGCTGGCCCACACATCATCCGGGCATTCGGTCGGGATCCGCAGCCGGATACCCGGCGCCGGAACCGTAGTAGCCGTGGGCCTGGCGCTCGTGGCCATCGTCCCCATCGCCTGGCAGTACGACCTCCCGCTCACCACCCGCCCGGTGGCCGTGCCCACCTGGATCACGACAGTGGGGACGCGCCTGCCACCCTCCCAGGTGGTCCTCACCTACCCGTACCCCTCGTCGGGTCTCCAGGCCCCCATGACCTGGCAGGCCGTCGCCGGGCTCCGGTTCTCACTGGTTGGCGGAGGCGGCATCACGCCGACCCCGCCCGATCGCCCGACACCCTCCCAGTCAGGGACGCGCAGGCCGCCATCGACCTGGCCACCCTTTCCTACGGGTACCTCCCGCTACCCACTGGCACCTCGACAGAGTTGGACGAGCTGCGCCAGGCGCTCCACGACTGGGGGGTCACGAAGATCGTCGCCCCGTCGGAGGTCGGTACGCCGGCGTCGATCCGTGCGCGCTCGATCCCACTGGCGGTCGCCTACTTCACCGCCGCCCTCCACCAGGCTCCGATCGAACAGCTCGGCTCGTGGGTCTGGAACGTTCCGTCGCGACTGGTGGTGGCTCCGATGCCGCCGGCCGGCGCGGTGAGCGGCTGCGCCGCCACGGCCCAGGCCCGGGCAAACCCAGGTGCGGCCGCCGCGTGCGTGATCGACGCCACAAGGTTGTCTGCCGACCAGGCTCCAGGTGTCGGCCCCTGATCGGGGGCAGTTTGATCGCTACAGTGCCTCCCGTGGCTGCTGGCGCCGGGAGGGGACTGCGAGCGTGGCTCGATGGCCGGCGGGCGCAATGGCCCGTAGCGGTGCTCATCGGCGCCTTCGCTCTATCTCGCGCCATCGCTGCCGCCGCCGAGGGTCGCTTCGACGACAGCATCCTCGAGGGAACGATCAATACCGACAAGTGGCAGCTGTTGGACGTCGGTCTGCTGAGACACGACCTCGTCTCCAGCGTCTGGCACCTCAACAGTCAACCGCCACTGTTCAATCTCTACGCCGGCATCGTCCTGAAGGTCCCAACCGGCCTGCAGGGGCCGGTTGAGGTGGCCAGTGCCCTGGTGCTCGGCCTGGTCATCGTGCTCTGCACCTACGGGTTGCTGGTGGAGCTGGAGGGTCCCCGGTAGCGGCGATGGTCGTCACCCTGGTGGGGTGGTGGCATCGCCGGCCTACCTCTTGTTCGAGAACTGGCTCGACTACGCCTATCCCACGGCGGCACTGGGGGTGTTCGCCGCCTGGTGCCTCATCCGGTACCTCCGGTCCGGGCGCCTCTGGCCCGGTCTCGGCTTCTTCGGCGCCTATGCCGCCATCGTCCTGCTCAACAGCACGTACCAGGTCGAGTGGATGCTGGTGGCCCTGATCGTCGTGATCGTCGTGATGCGGCGCCAGTGGCGGCGGGTGGTGGCGGTGGCGGCGGTCCCGTTGATGGTGGTTCTCACCTGGTACGTGAAGGACGCCGTGCTGTTCGGCACCACGACCACCAGCAGCTGGCTGGGCATGAACGTGGCGCGAATGGTGCTGTTCAAGGCTCCCCCGTCGGTGGTGGCCAAGCTCGAGAATCAGGGGACACTGACCCAACTAGCCAGCGTGCCCGCGTTCGGTGCACCTCGTGCCTACGTGCCGACATTCGTCCGGCCCACGGCGAGCTCGGTCGCCGCCCTGGGCACGCTCTACAAGAAGGATGGCGCCACGAACTTCAACAACCCGATCTACGTCACGCTGTCCTCGCAGTACCTGCACGATGACATCGCCTACATCACCGCCCGGCCGTCCGCGTACGTTGGGGACGTGAACGCGTCCATCCAGGTGTGGCTGGTCCCTACTGACCAGAACTTCGCCAACTCGCTGAACTGGCCTCACGTGCGCGGCTACGCCTCCTTTTATGACAAGGCAGTGGAGTGGCAGCCGGTCGTCGACCCCGGCGCGGCCGAAGTCGTTTTCATGAAGACCCCGAGCCCGCTGTCCTGGCTCTCCCTCCAAGCCATCGCCGTCTACGCCCTCACCCTCGTCGGGGCCCCGATCCTCCTGTGGCGACGACGTCGGGTCGATCCGGCGTTCGCCGGGACCGTTGCCATCCTGTGGTGGACCACCGCCTACGCCTTCGTGGCCAGCTCCCTCATCGAGATCGGCGAGAACGAGAGGTTCCGATTCGAGTTGGGACCGATCCCCTTGGTGTTGACCACGGTGGTGGTCACCGCCGTGGTGCGGGTGTGGTGGAACCGTCGCCCGAGGCGACCGGTGCCGTTGGACCCCGCCCCGGAGTCCGAGCGCGACACGCCGACTCGCGCCCCGGCGCCCTCCACACTCTGATTGGTGGTGCTCAGCTCCCCGCCCCGGCGCCCCGGGCGATGAGCCCGAGCTGGGCCACGGTGGGGAGCACGAAGGGCTGGAGCCACTCGCCCCCGGGCTTCGAGATATGGATGCCGTCGGGCCAACGGACCGCCGTACCGTCCACCACCACTTGGAATTTCCCGTTCGGGTCGAGCGCCTTGTTCAGGTCGACGACCGTGGTCGTCTGGCTGTTGTTCTTCGCCACCCGGTCCAGGATGGCGTTGAACTCCGTAACCCGCACCGGATCGTTCTCCGGGAACGCCACCCCGTTGGCCGCCTCCAGGGGGGGGTCGACGTCGGGCATGGTGAACAGCACCACCTTGGCTCCGTGGGCCGAGAAGATCTTGACCGCCTGATCGATCTCGTCGTAGAGATGAGCATCCCAGCCGGACTGGCCGATGTGCACGACCTGGCCGTTCTCGATGTGGTTGGTGGTGTCCCAGCGACCGATGAGCAGTCCCACCACGTCGGGTTTCGACTCGGCGACGTACTTCGGCCACAGCGTCTTCCAGAAACGACAGTTCGACACCGGGCTGTAGACGACGCCCCCGACGATGGCCTTCAGATCGTCGATGTCACAGCCGAGCGTTTCGCGGTTGATAACCCGGACCCCGAAGCGGGAGACGCTCTTGACCTGCAGCCCCACCGCTAGCGTCACGGCCAGGGAGTCGCCGACCAGCATGAACCGGACGGGGTGGGCGCCGAACGCTCCCGCGGCCACCAAGGCCTGGCGCTCGGAGGACGGCATGGCCGTGCTCACGTGCACCGTCGAGGTCGCCGTTGCCGGGGCGATGGTGCCGACGAGCACCACGGCCACCGTTCCCACCATCAGCGCTACGGCCGGTACGACCGACTTCAGGGACCGCCAGAACACCCCGTACATGACGGGGCGCTCCACCAGGTAATAGCTGGCCGCCGCCAGTGCGAAGGTCGTGGCGAACCGGACGATCAGGAGCGAGATGCCGGTCAGGCCGGTCCGGGCGTTGTCAAGGAAGATGAAGACCGGGTAGTGCCACAGGTATCCGCCATAGGAGATGGTGCCGAGCCACACCAGGAGACGGAGCGACAGGAACCGGGCGATGGGCCCGCCGGGCACGCACACCGCTCCGATGATGATGGCCGCGGCCGACAGGGCCGACAACATGAAGCCGCCCCGGTAGTCGACGGGCGACGTGCCCGACAAGGTATAGGTGAGCGTGAGGGTGCCGGCGAACCCGGCCAGGCCGAGGAGGACCAAGAGCCCCCGGAGGGCGGTCGAGCTGGCCGCCGGGGCCATGCCCTCGTTTCCCCGGCGCATCTGGATGATGGTCATTGAACAGGCCAGCACCGAGCCGACCAGGATGGACTGGGCATGGGTGTCGGTCCCGAAGTACAGCCGGGTGATGTTGGCGGTCGGGCTGTAGAGGAACGCCATCTCGAGGGCCGAGCCCACTGCACCGGCCACCGACAGGACCAGCAGCACCCGGACACCCCGGGCGAAGACCCGGGAGAAGTGCAGGACGGCGAACGCCACCAACGGCCACACCAGGTAGAACTGCTCCTCGACGGCGAGGGACCAGGTGTGAGTCAGCGGGTACACCACGCCGGTGGCGACGAAGTAGTTCCCGCTCGATGCGATCTGCCACCAGTTGGAGAAGTAGAACAAGGCCGACAGCGAGCTCATCCGCAGATCGGGGTAAAGGCCGGTGGGCTCGGCCAGCCGGACCACCAGGGCCACCACCACCAGCACGATCAACAGCGCGGGCAGCAGGCGTCGGGCCCGGCGCAGCCAGAAGGCCGAGAGCTTGATGCGGCCCCTCTTCCGGTACTCGCTCAACAGCAGTCCGGTGATCAGGTAGCCGGACAGGACGTAGAAGATGTCGAGGCTGAAGAAGCCACCCTGCAGCCATCCCAGGCCGAAGTGGTAGCCCATGATGATCAACAGGGCTACCGCCCGGAGCCCGTCGAGTGCGTTGATGCGGTCCTTGCCGGTGGCTGAGGGCCGAGGAGGGTACGCCGGTTGGTCGGGTTGATTCATGTCGTTGCGCTGACTGGGACTCCGGCGGCGTCACCAGAGTGACCAGTCCGGCCTTCGGCTCGGGCCCGGTGGCAAAACGTCCGAGCCGAAGCGGACCGCTGGGCCGATCCGATCATCCGCCCTTCACCGCCTCGGACGACGCCACCGTCGAGCCGGACGAACCCGACGACGCGATGATCGAAGGCCAGAGCTTGGGGGCCATCCAGTTGTAGAAGGCATTGGCCACGGCCTCGCTGGAATTGTTCACGAAGGGATTGCCTGCGGCGTAGGCCGGTGTGTGCACCCCGTCGGGTGTCCGTACCTGCACGCCGTCGAGGTACTCGGTGAAGTCCCCCTGGGGCGAGAGCACATGCCCGAAGTTGATGATGCTCACTCGACCGGGGAACTGGTGGGCCACCTCGCCGATCAGCCGGTTATAGATCTTTCGGCGGATCGCCGAATCCTCGGGGAACGGGGGCTCGTGGAAGGCGGCGCCGCCGGCCATGGCCGGCATGGTGGTGAAGTCGAAATGCGCCCCGTGGGCGGTACCGATCTCCACCACCTTGTGCATCTGGGACAGCTCGTAGCGCTGGAACGATGGCTTCTCGATATCGGTCCACCGGCCGTCGATGAGGATGTCCTGGGCTTCCCAGTTGCCGGCCACGAACACGACGACGTCTCCCGGTGCGGTGCGGGCGACCACCTTGGCGTCGAGGGCCGGCCATTGCTGGCTGACCGGGGTGGCGGAGTTGCAGGCAGGAAACATGTTGAGCTCGGGGGTGGGGGGATTGTTCGACGCGTTGGTGCCGACGGCCAGACCGCATCCGAAGAGGCCGCCGTTGACCACGGTGGTGCCGGCCGGGGCGGTGGCGGCCAGCGCGTAGCCGAGGGTCAACGCCGTGCTGTCCCCCAGGACTATCACCGACGGGGGCGTGGGTCCGTGCGCCTCAAACCGGACGACGGGGATCGCAGCGGTGGCCGACACCACCGTGCCGGCCACTACGACAACCACCACCGCGGCCATCGCGGCCACGGACGGGCCGACCGCCTTGATCGACCGCCAGAACGTACCGTAGATGATCGGGCGCTCCACCAGGTAGTAGCTGGCCGCTGCCAGTGCGAACGTCGTGGCGAAGCGGAGGGCCAGGAGCCACACCCCACTCAGACCGGTCTGCTCGGAGTCGAGGTAGACGAAGACCGGGTAGTGCCACAGGTAGGCGCCATAGGAGATGGTTCCGATCCACACCAGCAGGCGGAGCGACAGGAACCGGGCGATGGGCCGTCCCGGCGCGGATACCGCGGCCAGGATCACGGCCGCGGTCGACAGGGCCGACAAGAAAAAGCCGCCCCTGTAGTCGAAAGCTGCGGTGCCGTCGATGGAGTAGGCCAACGCCAGGATGCCGGCGAAACCGGCCGCGCCGACGACGAACAGGAGGCGGACGATCATCGGGGACAGCGCCGGGGGGGCCATGCCCTCCTCGCCCCGGCGCATCTGGATGATGGTCAGGGAGCAGGCCAGCACCGAGCCGACCAGGATGGACTGGGCATGGGTGTCCGTCCCGAAGTAGAGCCGGGTGGTGTTGACCATGGGGTTGTAGAGGAAGGCCATCTCCAGGGCCGAACCCACCGCTCCGACCACCGACAGAACCAGCAACACCCGGAGGCCCCGTGCGAAGACCCGGGAGAAGTGCATGACGACGATCACCACCAACGGCCACACCAGGTAGAACTGCTCCTCAACGGCGAGGGACCAGGTGTGGGTGAGCGGGGAGGCGGGTGACGTAGCCACGAAGTAGCTGCCGCTGGACACGATCTGCCACCAGTTGGAGAAGTAGAACAGGGCCGACAGCGAGCTCATCCGGAAGTCGGGATACAGCCCGGGGGGCGACACGAACCGCACCAGCAGAGTCACCACCACCAGCACGATGACCAGCGCGGGCAGCAGGCGCCGAGCCCGGCGCAGCCAGAAGGCCGAGAGCGCGATGCGGCCCCGCTTCCGGTACTCGCTCAACAGGAGTCCGGTGATCAGGTAGCCGGACAGGACGTAGAAGACGTCGACGCCGATGAAGCCGCCCTGCAGCCAGCCCACCTCGAAGTGGAAGCCCATGATGATCAACACGGCTATGGCCCGAAGCCCGTCGAGTGCGCTGATGCGATCCTTACCGGTGGCCGAGGGCCGCGCTGCCAGTGCGACGGCGTCGCGTTCTGTTGTCGTCTTCGCCGAGCGCGCCGGGCGAGCCCCAGCGCCGCCACTGTGGGCATGACGTCCGGTCACGAGATGCTCTCCGGGGCGGCGGTCAACTGGCCGTCGACGACGAGGACAGGACACACTCGGTCGACCGTTCGATGGAGGCCGGTGTGCCGCCGGCCGGGCCGGCCGAGCACTGCGCCAACCTGGTGGGGGAGGGGAGCACCGCTGGCCCCGCCTGCCGAACGCCTGTCCACACCCAGGCCCCGCGCTGACGGACCGGCTGCTGTCCCGTGGCCGCCGTCATCAACACCGAGACGGACCGGACCAGATGGACCCGTTCGTAAACCGGGAGCCCGGGTTGATCCGGGACCACCACCATCGTCACCCCCCAACCGTCCAGCGCGTCGCGGACGGCGGTGATCTCCTGCGGCGTGATGGGCTGGGGAGGGCCGGCCGAGACCGAGATGTTGCCGATGTAGGTCTGACCTGTCCGTTCCTTGCCCGCCCGCGCCGCGAGGGCTTCGGGGCCGCCGCCGCCGACCATCGAGTACTGCATCCGGTCCACCGCCTGCCAGGTCATCGCACTCTGGTAGAAGGCGAACGGCACCGGGAAGGCGAGGACGACCTGATGGCTATCGAGATGGGGGGCGACGGTACGGAACCAGGTCGGGAGCACGACGGGCGTTGCCGTGAGCGGCAGGTAGTCCGCGTAGTACGACGCGATGGGCACGAGCGCCACTGCCGCCACGCCCGCCCCGCCGAGGGCGCCGAGCAAGCCGGATTTCACCGACCGCACCCTCGTCTGTGTCCCGACCGTGGGTCCGGCCGGCCGTGCGTTTCGCCACCGCCTGGCATCGGTGTACACGTGGTCGACGACGATGCCGAGCATCACCGCGGCGGCCAGATAGGTGACCAGCAGAAAGCGGGACGGAATGATGTTGTCCATCATCGGCAGACGTACGAAGAGCCGCCACAGCGTCCAGTAGTTCTGATGCAGCGCCATGGACAGGAGTACAGAGACCGCACCGACCAGTCCGAACAGCCACAGGCGACGGTCGCGGCGCCACAGGACGACCCCGGCGATCAGCACGACGACCAATCCGATCCCGAAGTACTGGCCGGACAACGCCGGAGCCTGGTAGCCGCCGAAGTGACGAGCCAACGCCGTGGTTGCCGGATCGGGCGACAGGGGCAGGAGGTAGCCCTTCAGCTGGTTGCCGCCGTAGGTGACCACCGAGTGCGGCCCCCAAATGGGACCGCTCAGGTGGGCCGGGCCGCTGAACGCGAACCAGACCGGGTAGGCGAGCAGGACGATCGAACTGATCGCCGCCGTGCCCACGGCCACGACGGCGTAGCCGACCCTGGGGCGAACAACCTCAGGATGCCGGAGACCATACAAAAGGACCAGGACGATCCCGATGGCCAGGGCGATGGCCACGATGGCCAGGATCTCCGACCCGATGAAGAACTGCACGGTCACCAGCACCCCGATGACGAGACCGATCACCACCGGTCGCTGCCGCTGTCGAACCAGGGCCTCGTCCAGGCTGGCGACCAACAGCGGCGGGACGAAGGCCATCCCGAGCATCAGGTGGCCGTCGGTCAGGCTCAAGAGGACGAACGGAGAGAACCCGTACAGCAGGCCGCCGACGAATGCGGCCGGGGCCCAGGACACCCACCGACGGAGGAGCGCATACATGGCCAGTGCCGACAGGAACGGGCTCAGGGTCAGGGCCACATTGAGTGTGGCGACCGGACCGAAGAGCCACGTGACCGGGGCCAGTACCACGCCGATGCCCACTTCGGCGGTGTTGGACAGCAGGTTGATGCCGGTCGGATGGAACATGGCCGTCGAATACAGGGGGTTGAGCCCGTGCGAGATGGCATAGGCGGGCCACTCGAGGAACCAGGTGAACAACGACGAGTCACCACAGCCGCAGGTCGTGGTCGACGTGGGGTGGCCGGACCACACGTGCCACCAGATGATCAGTGCCAGCGCGAGGTAGATGGCCCCGCTGATCACCGCGGGGCGGAGTCGGTGTCGGACCCGCCGGCCGCCACCGGGTTCGTGGTGGTCGGGCGGTCCCCCGTCTGAGCCGATCGGGGTCGGCTCGTCGAGCACCGAGGGGCCGGCGCGGAACTGGTCGATGGTCGTCATCGGTCCACTGCGTCGGTGCACACGCCCCCTGTAACGGTGCACACCCCCCCAGTAACTCTGTTCACCGGAGCGAACCTAAAGCCTCGATCACTCTTACCCCATTTATCCCATGTGGTTCTACCTCTATCGGTCCCACTGGCCACACCCGGTCGGCATGTTACGGGCTGGTCGGCCCTGGGGTCCATACATCCCCTGCGGGCGAGGCCACGGTCGACGACCGGTCCACCTCGACACCACGACCTGGTCATTCGACCGCGATCGGCGCCTCACGGCGGGGCGGAGCCGTCGTTTCCCGCTGGTCGAGCTCCGGCGCAGAGTCAGCTTCCGATCGCGGCGGTGCCGCGACCGAGGCCCCGCTGGCGACCACGGCCCAGACTGCGATGATCCACCAACCCATCATTGCCGGGAATTCGGTGACCCGGTGAACCGTGGATAGGAGCCAGGGACCCAGCGCGCCCGTCCCGGTGACGAAGGCACCTCCCACGGCCAGGATTCCTGATGCCAGCCCGGCCCAGCCCCACCAGTCGTTGGCTGCCCCGCTCGACCGTCGCACTCTCGACAGGAAGAGACCGCCCACTGCGGCCAGGGGGGCGGCCAACACCAGGACATGGAGGTAGGGAGCCAGCCCGTGGTAGGACCCGCTGACCCGACCGGCCCACGCGCCTATCGGCGACCTCGCCAACTTCGCCCCCCGAGCATTGTCGATGCGCATCAGCAGGGGCCACCAGGCCACCACGGCGAGCTCGGCCACCCCCAGTGCCACCGGCTGCCACCACTGCCGGCGGCGGCCCGCTCGCACCAGCGCCAGGACGGACCGCACGGCGATGATGGCGATGATGGCGACTGCGGTCGCCTCCCCCTCGTCCTTGGACAGCCCGGCCACCAGCACCAAGAGCAGTGCCGCTCCCTGCTGGACCCGTCCGAGTTCCATCTGTAGCCCGTAGGCGACGGCGCCGACGGCGGCCAACGACCAGATGGGATCGGCATAGCCGTTGGTCATGAACGGTTCGGCGATCCCGAAGGCCACGAAGACCAGCAGCACTGCGGCCACCACGCCCACCACCATCGGCGCCATCGGCAGCGTGCCCTTGGCCACCACGCCCTCGGAGTCCGCGCTGTGGGAGGCCGCACTGTGGGAGCCGCGGGAGGCCGCGCCGTGGAAGGCCGAGAGGCGGACCGCGAATCGGCGTCCCAGCTCGACGAGAGCGAATGCCGCGACCGCCAGCGCGGCAGGTGTTGAGGATGGCGATGACCACCACGCCCAGACGGTCCGAGTGGTTTCCGGTCACGCTCCAACCGACGGCGGCGGTGGCACTCACCAGCGGCGGATAGGCGCTCTGGATCAGGACCAGGTCCGGGATGCGCAAGTTGGTCAACAGTTGGTGATGGTTCTCGAGGAACCAACCCGGTCGCATGAGCCACAAGGCCCGGGCGTCGAAGCCCACGGTAGGAGTGGCCAGTCCGCGGAGGCACCACGCGCAGGCGGCGGCGATGGCCACCGCACCGCCGATGCCGAACCAACGGTGGGCCGCCCCGTGGCGGTCCTGTCGGCGGACGTCCAGTCGCCAGGGGCGCCGCTGCGGGCGGGCGCCCCAGAAGACCATGACGGCGGCGGCGACCAAGACTGCCTCCGCTAGGAACCAGGCCATGAACGTCCCGCCCGCGGCCACGTAGGTGGTGGCGGCCACGGCGGCGACGATTGCACCGGCAAGAGGTGTGAGAGGAATGGCGATCCACCGCACACCGATCAGTGCCAGCACGGGCAAGACGCCGACGGCCGACAACACCAGTAGGGCGACAATGGCGGCGGGCACGGTACTCATCGGTTCATCCCGGTCCGCCGCTCATAGTGGGGGTGCCGGCGGAGGACCGGTGCCGGGGACGCTCGCACCGGTCCCGACGCGCTCAGTGAAGGAGTGTCCCGGCCCGGCAAACCGCGCCACCACCACGGTGCCCAGGCATGCCCCCTTGCCCGGCACGCCGTTCCGCAAGGAGAGTTGCGCCACCGCGCTCGATGGCGGATCGGCGACGGTCACCCAGCTTCCGACGCCCTTCAGGAGTGTCACCAGGTCTCCCAGATTGTCGACCAGCTCCACCGGTTGACTGGGCGTGACGAGGCTGCGCGCCTGCACGTCGATGCAGTGGTAGAAGGCGTTGTCGACGGCAGCGTCGCGCTCGACGGACGCGGTGCGCTGGACGCCCACCGTGCGATTGCCCCGAACCGCCTGGCCCGCCAACGCGGCGACGGCCACCACGGCCACAACGATCCCCACCGTGACCCCGGCGCCCCGTCGAATTCGATGTCGAGCCGGCGCCCCAGGTTGCTGGGGGACTCCGTGCACGTCAGGGGACGCTAGCAGTCTGACTTGCTCGGGCCCATGAGCCGCGCCTATGTCGACGGCGGACCGCGTTGGCCGGCGGGACTTCCTGAACGGTCGTTGTCAACCGTGGGAGAATGCCCCGTCGTGAGTGAGCCTACGGGTACCCGAGGGGGGGCGATCGTGCTAACCGGGTGCATGTTCCGACGGTGAGCGATGGGGACCAGCAGCCATCCACCGAGGTGGCACCAGCCGCATCGGTGGCGGACAGCCAAGTGGCCGTCTCGGAGACCAGCGCGTTCGATAACACGTCGTCCCTGGGATCCCCGGCTCCTGACACTTCGACCCTGCGCTCCCCGGCTCCGGCCACAGCGACAGCCGATGGCTCCCCGGCTCCGGCCACTGCGACAGCCGCTGGCTCCGGGGCACCGGCGGAATTCCGGCTCGGCAACCGTCCCCCATTGACCGGCATCCGCGCCTTCCTCGTCGGCGCCGTGCTCGTCTACCACGCCAACTTCCAGGCGTTTCCGGGTCAGTGGGCGGCGATCCAGATGTTCTTCGTCCTCAGCGGATTTCTCATCACTGTCATCCTCGACCGCGAGGGGAAGCGCAACGGGCGGATCAGCTTGAAGGGCTTCTACTCACGGCGGGTGGCACGCCTGTATCCCCCGCTGTTGCTGGTGGTGGCCGGGTTGGCCATCTACGTCACGTTCGTCCACGTGGTCAACGTGTCACAGCGCGTCTGGGGCGACAGCGCGGCGGCCCTCTTCTACTACGCCGACTACCGCCAGGCATTCGGCCACGCGCCGTTCTTTGGGTTTCTGGCCCAGACATGGTCGCTTTCGATCGAGGAGCAGTTCTACATCATCTGGTCGGTGCTGATGGTGGTCGCCGTGGCCATCCACCGTCGTCGCCTGGCTTATCTCTTCGCCACCGTGGGCCTGTTGCTGAGCGTGGCGGACCGCCTGTACCTGCTGGTGCGCGCCCCGCACTTCACCGGCGCCGTGTTCGACCGCACCTACTACGCCTTCGACTCCCGGGCCGACGCGATCCTGCTCGGATGCCTCCTCGGCCTGTTGGCCTCCGACGGCTTCCTCACCAACTGGCCTCGGTGGGCCAGGTGGGTCCTCACCGTGGCCGCCGCGGTTTCGACGGCGGCCATGGTATGGATCCTGCTCTACGCGCCGCTTGATCGCGAGGGACTGCTGGTGTGGCAACTCCCGGCCTGCTCCATCGGGTGCGCCGTGATCATCGTGTACCTGGTGATCTGCCCGACCGGGCTCGGGTCGAAGTTTGTTGGGCTCGGCGTCTTCGTCTTCCTCGGAGACCTCTCCTATACCCTCTATATCGTGCACTTCCCGGTCTATCTGGCTCTGCAACCGGACGGCACACACTGGGGGTTCTGGCCCACGCAGTTGGCTCGGACGGCAATCATGTTCGCCATCGCCATCGCCAGCTGGTTCCTCATGGAGAAGCCGCTCATGGCCTGGCGACAGCGCTCTGCTGCCCGCTGAGCCCGACCGGGCATGATGAAATCTCTGGGTACCGACACTTGGATCGAACGGACAGGATCGAACGGCCGGTGATGCGACGAAGGTTCTGGCGGTCACTGAAGGCGGCCGTCCCCGCCGCCGCCTTCACGGTGGCCACGGCAGTGGTCATCCTCGTCGGCGCGGAGGTGTCGGCCACGGCCGCGCCGCTGCACACCCGCTTGCGGCTGGCGTCGGCACCAGGCGCGGCGAACCCCCCCAGAGTGGTGGTACTAGGGGACAGCACGGCACTGACCCTTTCCTTTGCCCTCGCGGCCACCGCCCCCGAAGGCACCACGGTCGTCGACGGCGGCAACTTCGGGTGCGGCATGGCCATGGGCACCTTTTCGTCTGACCACCCGCCCACAGCGGGGCTCGCGATATTCCCGGCGTGCAACCAGGCGACGCCATCGAGTGGGCAGTGGCCGGCCCGGGACGCCAACGCCGTGCGTGGCTCCGGTCCCGGAGATGTCGTGCTCTTTGTGGCCGGGGACTGGGAAGTCCAAGACATCCTCATGAGTGGCCACTGGACCAACATTCTGTCGACCTCGTTCCAGCGCTACGAGATGGGCCAGATGCGCAGGGTGGTCAGCATCGGGACGGCAGAAGGGGCCCACCTCGACTTCTTCACCATGCCGGCCGAGGACGGCGCCGAGCAACTGGGCAAGCCGCCGGATGCGTCCCCGGGGGACTCACCGAGACGGCGCGCCGTCTACAACAGCCTGTTGCGCAAGGTTGCCTCTCAGTTCCCGGGCAAGGTCAGCGTGGTCGACTTTGGCTCGATCCTCTCGCCGAATGGGGTGTTCACCACCTATATCGATGGGGTACAGGTCAGGACGCCTGACGGGGTGCATACGCCGTCGTATGCCCCCGGTAACCCGTTCGGTGGGAACTCTTCCGAGCAGGTGGCCCAAGCGTTTTACAACTGGCTGTCGCCTCGGATCTGGCCGCAAATCCTGGATTCTGCCTCCCCGGCGGGCCCGTCGACACCAACCACAGCGGGCTGAACCCGGGGTAGGCGATCGTCGGCGTGATCGAACTGTCAGACCGTCGTGGTGAAATGGAGCAATGACATCCATCGGCCCGGCGGCCGACTTCCATCCGGCGGGCGACTTCCATCCGGCCGTGGCCACCTGGTTCGCCCGGCGCTTTCCTGATGGCCCGTCAGCCCCCCAACGAGACGGTTGGCCACATATCCGATCCGGTGGGGACACCCTGATCGCCGCCCCGACCGGCTCGGGCAAGACGCTGACCGGGTTCCTGGTGGCCATTGACTCCCTGTATCGGGCCTTCGAGGACGGGCGCGACATCGGCCAAGCCACCCGGTGGTCTACGTCTCCCCGCTGAAGGCCCTCGCCGTCGACATCCACAGAACCTGGAGCAGCCGCTGGCCGAGATCGCCGCCGTCGCCGCCGAGCTCGGCCTGGCCGCACCCGACATCACCGTGGGTGTCCGAACCGGAGACACCCCGCCGAGTGCCCGAACCGCCATGGTGTCGTCCACCGGCCCTTCTGGTGACCACACCGGAGAGCCTGTACCTGTTGGCGACCGCCGGGCGGAGCCGCCTCACCCTGGGCCAGGTGAAGACGGTCATCGTCGACGAGATCCATGCCCTGGCCAGGGACAAGCGGGGGTCGCACCTGGCCTTGACCCTGGAGCGGCTGGACCACTCCAGGTCGGCCCCAGGCCCCAGCGCATCGGTCTGTCTGCCACCCAGCGGCCCATCGAGCGGTCGCCCGGCTCTTGACCGGGGTCGGACCCGGATCGGGCCGCCGCCATCGTCGACTGCGGGCACGGGCGGCCGCTGCACCTGTCCCTCGGGCTCCCGGGCACCGAGCTCGACGCGGTGGCGTCGACCGAGCAGTTCGGCGAGGTGGTAGACCGGATCGCCGCCCAGGTACGCCAGCACCGCACCACGCTGGTCTTCGTCAACACCCGGCGGATGTCGGAGCGGCTGGCCCACCTGTTGTCCGAGCGCCTGGGGACCGAGGACGTGGCCGCCCATCACGGCAGCCTGTCCAAGGACCGCCGGCTACGGGTCGAGGAGCGGCTGCGGGCCGGGGAGCTCCGGGCCCTGGTGGCCACGGCCTCGCTTGGAGCTGGGCATCGACATCGGGCCGATCGAGTTGGTGTGCCAGGTGGATCGCCCCGGAGCATCGCCACCTTCTTCCAGCGGGCGGGCCGGTCCAACCACTCGCTCAGCGGTATTCCCGAGGCGGTCCTGTACCCGTTGTCTCGCGACGAGCTGGTCGAGTGTGCCGCCCTGTTGTCGTCGGTGCGGGCCGGGCACCTCGACTCGACCGTGTCCCGGTCGCCCCCCTCGACATCCTGGCCCAGCAGGTGGTGGCCGAGGTGGCGGCGGCCGAGGAGTGGGATGAGGAAGGCCTGTACCAACTGTGCGCCGGGCCGCTCCCTATGCCGCGCTGACCGAGAGCGACTTCGACGCGGTGGTCGAGCTGGTGTCCGAGGGCATCTCCACCGGCCGCGGGCGACGGATGGCGTACGTGCACCGGGACCGGGTCAACGGCGTCCTCCGACCCCGACGCGGCGCCCGCCTGGCCGCACTGACCAGCGGCGGCGCCATCGCCGACGTGGGCGACTACCGGGTCCTCCTCGACCCGGACAACACCCTGGTGGGAACGGTGAACGAGGATTTCGCCATCGAGTCCATGGCCGGCGACGTCTTCCTGCTGGGCACCCATTCGTGGCGGGTCCGCCGGGTGGAGGCGGGCGCCGTGCGGGTGACCGACGCCGAGGGCATGCACCCAACGATTCCCTTCTGGATGGGGGAGGCCCCCAGCCGCACCACCGAACTGTCGGCCGCCGTCTCGGCGCTGCGCCAACGAGTCGGTGACCGCCCTGGCCGAGCGCGGTGACCCGGCGGCGGCTCGCCGCTACGTCGAGGAGGCCTGTGCGGTCACGGCCGAGGAGGCCGAGCAGCTGGTCGCCTATCTGGCGGCCGGGCGGGAAGGGTTGGGCGTCGTTCCCAGCCAGGGGACATCGTCTTCGAGCGGTTCTTCGACGAGGCCGGCGGGATGCAGCTGGTGGTCCACGCCCCGTTCGGCGGCCGGGTCAACAAGGGCCTGGGGCTGGCCCTCCGGAAGCGGTTCTGCGCCACGTTCGACTTCGAGCTCCAAGCCGCGGCCAGCGACGACGCCATCGTCCTGTCACTCGGCCCCCAGCACAGCTTTCAGCTCGAGAGCGTCCCTCGCTTTCTCCGATCCGAAACGGTGCCGGCGGTACTTTCCCAGGCCGTGCTGGCCTCACCCATGTTCGCCTCCCGGTGGCGGTGGAACCTCAACCGTCGCTCTGGCCGTCCTGCGCTTCCGAGGCGGTCGGAAGAACCCGTTGCCCATTCAGCGGATGGAGGCCGACGATCTCATGGCCGCGGTGTTTCCTGCCCTCGCGGCCTGTCAGGAGAACACGCCGGGGGGCCCCGTGCCGATACCCGACCACGTCCTCGTGCACCAGACCCTCGACGACTGCCTGCACGAGGCCATGGACGTTGACGCCGTGGTGGGCCGGTGCGGTCCATGGAACAAGGTGCGGTCCGACTCCACTTCGTGGACTCCATCGAGCCGTCAGTCTTCGCTCATGAGATCCTGAACGGGAAGCCGTTCACCTTCCTCGACGACGCGCCACTCGAGGAACGTCGTACCCGCGCCGTGCAGGTACGTCGAGGACTCCCCCTGCAGGACCAGAACCTCGCCCAATTGGATGCCGCCGCCGTACAGCGCGTCCGCGACGAGGTCGATCCTGAGCCGCGCGATGCCGAAGAGCTGCACGACCTGCTCCTCTCCCTGGTGGTGATGCGGCCGTCGAAGCAGTACCGGAGTTGGTTCGACCTCCTGGTCTCGGCCGGCCGAGCCCTGACGGTCGATCTCGATCTCGATCTCAATAGTAAGGAGCACGGTCTGGGCTCCCACGGTGACGACGCGGAGCTGGACGATGACTCGGCGTTGTGGTGCGCCGTCGAGCGTCGCCCGTGGGCCGAGGCTCTGTTCCCGACCGCCGCCTACCGTCCCGCCACCACGACCCCGCCCGGCCTGTTGGCCACCGAGGCCGTCGACCCCGACGTCGCCGCCGCGGATGTGGTCCGCGGGCCATCTGGATACGCTCGGCCCGGTCACGGTGGACGCCCTCAGTGCGGCTACGGCGCTCAGCCCGTCGCGAGTGGCGGTGGGATTGGGGCGTCTCGAGGCGGAGGGGTTCGCCCTCCGCGGCCGGTTCGATCCCGACCTGGACGATGAGGAGCAGTGGTGTGCCCGACGCCTCCTGGCCCGGGTCCACTCCTATACCCAGACCCGGCTCCGTCGCGAGATCGAGCCGGTGACCGCGCAGGACTTCATGCGATTCCTGCTCCAATGGCAGCACGTCGCTCCTGGCACTCAGCGGGAGGGTCGAGCCGGGGTGCTGGCGGTGGTGGACCAGCTGCAGGGGTTGGAGATCCCCATTGGGGCCTGGGAGGAGGCCGTCCTTCCCGCACGCGTAGAGAACTACCAGGCCCAGTGGCTCGACGACCTCTGCCTGTCGGGAGAGTTGGCTTGGGGCCGATTGAGCCTCCGAGGCGCCCAGCAGGGGTCGGGATCGGATCGAGGGGCCTCGACCCCTTCCCGGGCCACCCCGGTGACCTTCGCCCTGCGAGAGGACCTGCCCTGGTTGCTGCGGGCCGTCCGGGGAGAGGCTGTGCCGGCCGAGCCGCCCCATGGGGCCGCGCACGACCTCCTGGCCGTGCTGGCCGACGGGGGGCCCTGTTCCACTCCGAGCTTCGTGCGGCTACGGGGCGCCTGCCCGTGGAGGTGGAGGAGGGCCTTTGGGACCTGGTGGCGCGGGGACTGGTGACCGCAGACGGTTTCCAGGCCGTTCGCTCGCTGTGGTCGGCCCGCGATGTGTGGCGCCGCCGCCGCCGTGACGCCCGCACCCGCCTGGGCAGCCGCCGCTCCGCCAGTTGGCGAGATGGGGGCGACGGGAGGTGGGCCCTCCTGCGGCGAGACGAGGACGACGAAGATGCTGATGACCTGGCCGAACACGTGGCTGCCCAGCTGCTGGCCCGGTGGGGGGTCGTCTTTTGGGACCTGAGCACCAGGGAGACGATGTCAGTGCCCTGGCGCGAGGTGCGGTGGGCTCTCCGGCGCCTCGAGGCGCGGGCTGGTCCGTGGCGGGCGGTTCGTCAGTGGTTTCTCCGGTGAGCAATACACGCTTCCCGAAGCAGTCGACGAGCTGCGCCGGATTCGCAGGGCGCAGGCCCACCGACGAGATCGTTCGCCTTTCCGCGGCCGATCCCCTGAACCTGGTGGGCATCGTGCTTCCCGGCGATCGGGTCCCCGCGGTGCGGACCCGTCGGATCGCCTACCGGGATGGGATGCCCTTCGAGGAACCGGCGCACGGGCTGGTCGGCGGCCGGCGAGCGGTCGGCGGCTGAGGGCCGAGGCAGACCCCGAGGGACCGCTCATCCAGTAGCGTTCCGGCGATGCCGGGGGCGAGCATGACTTCGGACCGGGCCTCGCCGGGCAAAGGAGGCCGCCATTCAGTAGGCCGACGGAGCCCGAGCTGGGACACGATCCTCAGCCCGTCGACGCTCACCCTGGTTGCCTTCGGCACCTTGGCCATCCCCTTCGCCATCATCCTGGTGCGCTTCCTGGTGAGCGGAGGCCACGTGTACCTACCCGACGACCTGGCCCTCATCGATCTGAACACCCGACGGGCCCTGCGGTGGCATCAGGAGCTGGGCCCGTTCGACCGCTACGGCTGGAGTCATCCCGGTCCTTCGTACTTCTATCTCCTGAGCATTTCCTACCGCCTGATCGGTTCGGGAGCCCAGGCCCAGTTCATCGGGGCCACGACGGTCAACGCCCTGGCCTCGTTCGGGGTGGTGTGGGTGGTGAAGCGGCGGGTTGGACCGGCGGCGGCGGTGTGGGCTGCTGTGTGCGTCGGCTACCTGGCCGTACAACTGTCTTTCACCGGCGGCCAGACCGTTACCTATTCCGAGTCTGCGTTGGGGGCGCTGGTCAGTCCCTGGAACCCGACCGTGGTCATCTTGCCGATGGTGCTGTTCGCCGTCCTCTGCGCGGCGGCACCGGCCGGGTAGCCGCTGTCGTTGCTCGGAGCGCTGCTGATCGGCTCGTTCATCGTTCAGACCGACTTCTCCGCCGTCATCATGATCGTCGTCTTCTTGGTGGCCTCGGCGCTGGCCTGCGTGATCATGGCGGAACGCAAACGCCGTGGGCGGCAACGACGCGAACATGGCGATGGGACCGACCGGGCCGATCCCAGTGATCCCGCCCGCGTGGGTCAAGGCGTCGAACGTCAAGGCGTCGAACGTCAAGGCGTCGAACACAGTGCGCCGGGGAGGTATCGGGCGGTACATGGCCGCTGGGCGAGGACGTGGGCCGGACTTGGCGTAGTCGCCCTGGTGGCCATGTGGCTTCCTCCCCTGATCCAGGCAGTTTCACCAACAACCCCGGCAACATGACGCTGATCGTCCGCTTCTTCACCGGAGCCCAATTGACCCCCGGGGCCACCCTGGCCGATTCCTTCCGGGCCGCCATGGCTGTGTACGCCGTGTTGTCCATCGGCCCGTCGGAGGTCATGAACCTGGCCGTCGGGTTCATGTACCCGCACCCAGCGGTGGCCTCGGTCACTGCTGCCGTACTGGTAGCTATCGGCGTGGCTGTCGTACTGGTGGGACTGCGTCGTCGACACCGTTTCGCCGTGATGCTCGGTGCGTTCAGCCTGGCCGGCAGGGCGCAGAGATCACCGTGCTTGCCGCGTACCGCGTCACCGGGCTGGTGTACGGCTACCTGCTGGGTTTAGGCGGTGGCTAATCTCGCCGTGATCGAGCTGGGCTCACTGGTCCTCGCTCCCTCCTCCGCTACTCGACGCGCCCAGCGTCCCTCCGAGTTGCCGTGTGTGGAGTGGCCGTAGTGGTCTGTGGCCTGCTCTCGTTCCATGCCGTGGTGCTTCCGCCCCTCTCCACTGCGTCCGATCCTGTCGTCGGTGCCACTGTGGCCTTGGTGACGCCGAAGCTCACCCCAGGCCGGCCGGTGCAGGTCGTCGACGCCTTGGGCCCCGACCTTCTGGGGACGGAGCAGTACATCGGGGTGGTGAACCTGCTCGATGAGCGTGGGTACGCCCCCGAAGGTGAGCGGCTTCTTCACAAACCTGTTCGGCCCAGGGTTCCTGGCCACGGGCCACGAGCCCACCCAGGTCTCGATCAGCCCGTGGACGGCTGCGCTCGCCTTCGCTTCCCGGCTTCGTCGGACAGGGTGAAGGAGCGACCCCCGATCACCGTGACCCATCGGTAGGAGGCCGAGCGGATCAGCAACGGGGTCGGCCGCGGGTCGACGTGGTGGAGTAGATGGCCCGGGCCCGGAAGCGCAGCGGGCGCTCGTGAGCTCCTCCAGGTAGTGCGCCGTCCAGCCGGCCATGCGGGCCACGGCGAAGATGGTCTGGCCCGAGTCTGCGGGCATGCCGGTGGCGAAGACGATGGCGCCGATGCCCAGGTCGACGTTGGGTGCCGGGAAATCGTGGCTGTCGGCCAGGGCCCGGATCGATGCCACCACCTCGCGCAGCGATCGCGGCGAATTGGTCGAACAGCTCGAGCAGGGGCCGGCTCGAGGTCGCCGTCGGTAGACGGTGTGGCCGAACCGGGGAGGACGTTCATCCAACGAAGGGCCTTGTCGGCGGCCTGCTCCACCCCGTGCTCGTCGGCGTCGACCAGCAGTGGTGGACGAGCTGGCTGGCCCCGCCGTGGAGGGGCCCGGCGAAGTACCCAGTCCGGCCAGGACGGCGTCGTAGAGGTCGGCGCGGGTCGAGCGGCCATGCGGACGGCGAGGGTGGAGGTGGCCAGCTCGTGATCGGCCATCACCACCAGGGCGGCGTTCACGGCGGGGCCAGTTCGGGGCTGGCCTCGCCCACACCGCCCCGGGGTACCAGGCGTGCCGTCAAGCGCGCCGCCAATGAATCCTCCCGGGGACCCAGATCGCCATCGAGGGTCAATCCCTGGTACCGGTCCGAGTGGCCGTCACCGGGAGCACGTCCACCATGGTGCTGATCAGCCGGCCGGCGGCGGAGCACGACTGCTGCTGGACGCAGGTCGGCACGCAACGCGTCACCGGCACCGGCCATCACCACCGCCCATCGCAGCAGGTCCCGGTTGGACAGGCCGGCCGGCGGAACCAGCTCGAGTAGGGCTGCCAGAAGGAACAACGATGAATCACACCACCTTGCAACTGCCCGCACGGGCGGTAAAGCCGCGCCAGACGGGGCTCACCATGATGATCGACAGCGGCCTTCCGCTGTCGAAATTCATCGATATCGTGTCATCGGGCGCCGAATATATTGACTTCGTCAAATTCGGCTGGGGCACCGCGGTGGTAACCGGCAATATCGACGCGAAGATCGACGTGCTCCGGCAGCACCGCATCGGGTTCTACTTCGGTGGCACGCTCTTCGAGAAGTTCGTCCTGCAGGACCGGCTCGACGATTTCCGGAAATTCTGCGCCGGGAACCGGTGCCAGCACGTCGAGGTGTCGAACGGGACGATCGCGCTGACCAACACGGAGAAGGCGAGCTACATACGCAAGCTCGCCGACGATTTCACCGTCATCTCCGAAGTCGGATTCAAGGACCCACCCGCTCCGCCGAACTGACGGCGAGCGAGTGGATCGACTGCATCGGCGAGGACCTCGCCGCCGGCGCATCCCTCGTCACCCTGGAGGCCAGGGAGAGCGGCCGGTCCGGCATCTGCCGTCCGGACGGCACCCTGCGGTCCGGGCTGATCGAGGACGTGCTCGCGGCCGGTATTGGCCAGGAACACCTGCTGTTCGAGGCCCCGACCACCGCCCTGCAAGCACACTTCATCACCAGGCTGGGGCCCGGACGCCAACCTCGGCAACATTCCGGCCTCCGGCGTCCTCGCCCTGGAGACCCTCCGCCTCGGGCTGCGGGCCGACACGCTGACCGCCTTCGAATAAGCCGGGAGAAAACCATGCGAACGACCAACGACGTTTTCCACCTGGCCATACCCGTACACGACCTGGATGCGGCTGCTGCATTTCTACAACGAGCTTCCTCGGCTGCAAGCTGGCCCGGCGCTACCCGGACCGGATAACCCTCGATTTCTTCGGCGACCAGCTGGTCTGCCACCTCACCGAGGGGCCGCCGCCGGAACAAGCCGGAAAGCCTGTACCCCCGCCACTTCGGCGTCACGTTCCGCGATGCGGCCGATTTCGAGGCGCTGCATGAGCTGCGCGGTCATCCGCAAGATCCCGTTCTTCGTCGAGATCTCGACGCGATTTGGCGGCATGGTCGAGGAGCACCGCACTTTTGTGCTCCTCGACCCGTCCGGCAACCTGCTGGAATTCAAGCACTACGGTGATCCGCGGATGATGTACTGATGGCGCGCCGCGGGCTCGACCAGGTGGACGCCATGCGTCCGATCAAGCAGGCGGGCGTCCTCAGCACCCATTCGATCTTGTACTTCGCGCCCGCCGCCGCCAGCGGTGGGCTCGAACGCCGCGCTGCTGCTGTTTCACGTCTCGCGGGAAGGCTTCTTCTTCATCTCCGCGTGCATGCTGACCTACGCCTACGCCGACCTGAGTCTGCGGCCGGGCCTGCGCCGGTTCTACGGGCGCCGGTCGTCGCCGGTGGTGATCCCGTACCTGTGCTGGACGGTCATCTACTTCCTGTACCTGCTGCCGACCGCGCACTACGCGGAGTGCGGCCTCGGCGCTGGCGCACCTGCCTGGATGGCCGAGACCGGGTACTACCAGCTGTATTTCCTGCTCGTGATCATGCAGTTCTACCTGGTGTTCCCGCTCGTGCTCATGCTGCTGCGGCGGACCAGGGGGCATCACGGCCTGGTCATCGCGGTGGCCGCGGCGGCGCAGGTCGCCATCACGATCGCGGCCACTGGGGTCTGCTGCCCACGCTGATGGAGCGGTACGACCAGCAGGATGGGCTCAGCTACCTGCTCTACCTGATCGGCGGCAGCGTCGTCGCCTTTCACCTGGATGAGGTGCATGACTGGGTGTGCGGGCACGCCCGGCTGATCGTCGCGCTGACGGTGGCCGCGGCCCTGGCCGCCGAGGGCATCTACTTCCTGGCCCTGCACGGGGTGACCACCGTGCTGGGATCGGGCAGCGACTCTTCCAGCCGAGCGTCATCCCGTTCAACATCGGCGCGATCGCCTGCGGATACCTGGCCGGGGTGGCGCTGGTCGCGGCCTGCGCGGTCCCGGCGGACCAAGGCCGCCGTGCGCACGGGCGTCGACGACGCTACGGCATCTACCTGTCGCAGATGGTGTTCATCACCGCGCTGGTCTGGCTCGGCTGGGGCAGGCTCAGCTCTGGGTGCCCTGGCCGCTGCTGTGCGCGGCATCCGTGGCCATCATCTTCGGCTGCTGCATCGCCCTGACGGCTGTGCTGGCCCGGACACCGCTGGCGGTCCCGCTGACCGGCCGCAAGCAGGTGCCCTGGCCCAGCCTGCGGTCCCGGCGGCGGCCGGGCCCCGCCGCGCAGTCGGCAGCGACTGACCCGGCGCCAGTCACGACTGCCTCGGCAGCCCGCCACGACCTGCTCGCAGCTGGCCACGACTGCCTCGTCGGCGATCGCGACCGGACCGCGGCTGGCCACGGCCGACCTACGGCCCGAAACCGACCTGTCCCGGCCCGAGGCCGCCGCGCTGGCGGTCGTGGCCTACCACCAGAACGGAGCGTGACGTTGATTAAGCAATGGATCGATTCGGCGGCGGCTCACTGGGGCGGCGCCGCCTACCTTCAGGATGCCGGGGGAGCGGGTCAGCTGACCTTCGCCGACCTGCGGCATGCCACCCGCGCCTGGGAACGCTGCCTGGACCGCGCCGACCTGCCGCCCGGGGCCCGCGTGGCCGTCCGGCTGGCCGGACCCGGTCGAATATGCCTGCGCCCTGGTCGCCATCATCGGCGCGGGCCGGGTGGTGGTCCCGCTCGACCCGGCCGCGCCCGCCGCCGCACTGGCCACGGTGCTGGACGTGGCCCGGCCGGAAGCCATCGTGGCTCACGGCGGCTCCGGTCTTCCCCCGGGCCTGCCCGGTGCTCCCGCCGCCGGGACCGGACGAGGAGGACCGCCCGGCTCGGCACGGGCCCGACCCCGCCGACGGGCGGGATTTTCCTGTGCACCAGCGGCACCAGCGGCACGCCCAAGGGGGTCCTGCTGCGCGACAGCCAGCTGTCCCACGTGGCCGCGTGCGTGGCTATCCAGCACCGGCTGACCCCGGCCGACCGCGGCTACTGCTGCCTCCCGCTGTTCCACGTCAACGCCGAGGTGGTGGGACTGCTGGCCACCCTGGCCGCGCGGGCCTGCCTGGTGCTGGACCGCAAGTTCAGCCGCCGCGGATTCTGGGCCATGATCGAGAAGCAGGAGATCACCTGGATCAACGCCGTTCCCGCGATCATCGCCATCTTGGCCATGGAGCCGCCCCGGCCCGGCGGCCCGACGCGTCCGCTTCGTCCGCTCCGCCTCGGCCCCGCTGGCGCCGTCGGCGCTACGCCGCTTCGAGCAGGCGTTCGGCATCCCTGTCATCGAGACCTACGGGATGACCGAAGCGGCCAGCATGATCACCGCCAACCCGCTACCGGCCCGCGCAAGCCCGGCTCGGCGGCCTGCCCGGCGGGCGCGGAGGTCCGGATCGTTCAGCGCGCCGTTGACCGGCCGGGGGAGCGGTATGCGCGGTGCCCGGCCTTCACCGTCGGCCGGGTGCAGACAGGGGCCCGGCGTTATCACCGAATACGCGACGGGCGGCGCAGCCGACGCCATCGGCCCGGACGGCTGGCTGGACACCGGCGACCTAGGTCACCTCGACGCCGACGGCTATTTAATCGGAGCCGTTGGCCGTCGTCCGCGACGCCCGGCGACTTTTCGCGGAGGTCCACAAAATCGAACAAGAGCTTGATAGCCAACCACCGCCGCCGGGTGAAGAGGTCGGGCCGCTTGAAGGAACTTCGCGTAAGTGCGGTACCTTGGGTGGAGACAGGCCAAGGCGCCGGGCACACCGCGCGGCAACCCGGAAGCAACCACGGACCCTAGCCGCATGTGGCCGATAAACGTCGTCTTCCCTGTCGCTCTCTCGTCGGCCTGGCCCTTCTAGCCGGGCTATGGTGGTTGCTCGGCCCTGGTCCTGTTCGCCGCGCTCTACGATCGCGGTACCGCGGCCCTGGACCAAGGCGATTGGCAGAGCGCCCTAACGACCGCTGGTGTCGCTCCACAAGCGATCGTCTTCCTCCTATCTGGCAAGAACGACTCCGCAATCTCGACGGCGAGACGCGTCAGGCCGCGCCACCGCCGCCCTCAAAGAAAAGAATACAAAGCCGCCCTAGAACACAGCCTCAAAGCCGCGTCCGTGTTGGGCACGCGGGAAGCGGACGCCCGCGCCTTTGTCGTGGACGCCATGCTGGCCGAGATGCGGAAGCAGTTCGCCGGCGGAGTCGGAGGAACGGGACGCCGTACTCGGCTGACAGCGCGCTTCCTTGACGATTACAGACGCCTTGTCCAGAAGTGTTATTCTGGCGACGCTGTGCCATTATCGTCGCGGCGAGGTCGAACCAACGCTAGCCGCATTGACGACCGCTTTCGAGCAGGCGGGCAAACAATCCATCGACCCTGCTTTCTATCTCGGCGCCGTATTGCACCGCGTCGGCCGGTCGCAGGAGGCCTGCGTTATCTCGGCGAAGCCAACCGCATCGACCCCGGCTGTCCGTTCGTAACGTGGCAGATGGGCGTGGTCCTGGCGGCGGTCAACGGCGACGCCGGCTTAACTCAGCGCTGTTCAGCGCGCCCTCGGTTCACGCGGCCTGCCGTTGTGGAGTGCCGGCGCCCGAACGAGCGTGGGTGGAAGCATTCCCCGAAGGCCGCTCTTACGTCCGCCGCTTGGCGTCGAAACACCCCTTCGTTTGTCCGGTACTCGGCGGCGATCTGGCACGATCATTCGGGAGGGACAATTCGCCCTGGCCCAGACGTATTATCGTCAGGGCGCAGTTTCAAGAAGCGGCCGACCTGTTCAACCAACTGCTGCAGGAATCGGCCCCCACGCCGGCGTTGCTGCGCGGCCTTGGCCTGTCGCTGGCCCGGCTGCAACGCTACGACCAAGCGTACAAGCACTCCGCGCCGCCTGGAACAGGAACAGCCGAAAGACCCGTTTACGGCCGCGTATCTGGCTCTGTGCGGCGCGATGGGTCGGCCAACGCAGCCGGAGGACAAGCCGAAGAACGTGGCCTGGGCCGTGCGGCTGTTGTCGAAGTTCACGCAGACCGGCAACGCGAATGGGCCGGCGTTCTCTCCGCGGTCCACGCCGAGGCCGGGAACTGCTGCCGCCGTTGCCCGTCGAGGACCAAACGCAGCTCTGCGACGTGCTGGCGTCGACGGCCGCCGTCGATGTGCAGGCGGCCGCGGCTTATCACCAGTTGGCCGTCGCCCATCCCGACGCGCTGAAGCCGATTTACGCTTGGCTCTATGTTCGCGCCGCACGTTCCACGATTTCCGTGGCGAGCACGATCTGGACCTGTTCGCCCTGGCTTCCGAGATGCGCGACGGCAAGAGAGTATTTTGCTCAACAAAAGTGGAATATCGACGACGCGGAAGATGCCTATTTGAAACGCAGCGCGGACGCGCGCCCGGGCCGCTTCCCGGAAGCCCTCGGCGCCGATTATCCCGCGAAAGGCGAAGAGTTCCTGTTGGACCGCTCGCAGTCCGAGGAAGCGGCGGGGCGAAAAGACGCGGCCTTGGAATGTATGGAGGTGTTGTTGCGACTGGCGCCGGCGAGTCTGACGGGCCACGACCGGCTGGCCTGTTTGCACTATCGTCGTGGCGATTTGGACCACGCGGCCGCGCTGTTGGCCGGTTGGCGCCGCCTAATCCGGTTGATCCGTGGCCGGTGATTCGTCAAGCGATCCTCGAACAACAGCACGGCAACGCCCTGGCCCGCGCGGAAGCCATCGACGAAGCGATAGGTCTGACGCAAGGGCGGCAGCCACGCCGTCGCTTCTCGGCGCTCGACTGGCAATTAAGAGAGTAGGGGAAAAGGGGAGAATCGCCGCCCGACCCCGCGGCGCTGGCTCACGCGGCCAAGCTGTTGCAGGATTGCCTGGACCACGACGCCGACCACCCTGACGCGCTGTGGTGTCTGGCGGCGGTGCGTTCAGCGACCGGCGACCACGAAGGACTGGCCGCCCAGGCGCCGGCGATGGATCGGCCCGATGTGAAAGTGCTCGCTTCCACTATCTCGGCGCCGTCTGCTTTCTGGCGGCGAGCGATTATTCCAAAGCGCTGGAACTTGGCGAACCGCGGCGGCCAGTGACCCCTCGCTGACAACGGAATGTCACTACGTCATGGGCTGGGCGCACCTGCATTTGCACAACGACGACGCGGCGCGGCAGTCGCTGCAAAAAGCGGCGGCCGCCGCGGAAAAAAGTCCATCAGCGCCGTATGCGATGGCGTGCTCGGCCGACAAGCGTTCGACCGCTCCGCCTACGACGAAGCGGCGCGCTGGTGGAACCAGATCGATCCGCAACGGCGAGCGGAATGGCAGCTGGACGAACCGTTGCGGCAGACGGTCTTGCTGGCGGGACTGGCCGCGTTCGAGAAGGGCCGCTATGAACAGGCGGCGGAGCGCATCCGCGAGGCGAGCCGATTAGGATTGCGCGACCGGCGGCTCAGTTCGCTGCTGACGCTGGCGCTGGTCAAGGCGGGGCAACGGTTGCTGTTTGATGAGAATCTAAAGGGAGTGAAATAGCCGGCGTTTCACTGAGGGCAGATCAGGGATGGTCGAACCGCACCATTTAAGGACGGCCCCCCACCGCATGGGTCTTCCGTATCGCCGTCGTAAAATAGGGGAGGCCTGCCTGCAATGAGTCCAGCATTCAGGTGGGATGAGACGAAGGCGGAGGCCAACCAAAAGAAACACGGAGTCTCCTTCGAGGAGGCTGCCACGGTCTTCGCTAGTCCGTTGGCCGCGATCTTTGACGACCAGGACCATTCGCAGGACGAGGTCCGTGAAATTATTGTGGGTCACTCGGATCGAAATCGGGTGCTGATCGTGAGCTTCACTGAACGAGGACCGGCGGTAAGGATTATCAGCGCTCGGGCGGCTAACCCGCGCGAACGTCAAGAATTATGAGGAAAGCCCGTTCAGAGATCTCAGTCATGAGTGACGAGTTGCGGCCGGAATACGATTTTGATTACGGCAAGGCGAAACCGAATCGATTCGCCGCCGGCCTAAAAAAGGGCGGCAGAGTTGTCGTTCTCGATCCGGAAGTCGCGGCAGTCTTTCGGAGTTCGCAGGATGTCAACGCGGTTCTGCGGGCTTTGCTTCAAACCATGCCGGCGAACAGCAACAATCGCTAGGAGCGGTTCATGCCCACATCGGTCGCGGTCGAAATCCCCGTCGCGGAGTCGGTGTTGTCGCGCTACGAAGTCGCGGCGCAGGTGTTCAATCGCGCCGTCCAAGCCGGTTGTCAAGACCCCAACGTCTTCTACCTGTTGGCGATGGCCCACAAGCGCCAGGGTAAGACGGCCGACGCCCGCAACGCCATTCGCAAGATTGCCAAGCCGGACGCCAACGTCCTGCTGCAAATGGGCCTGCTGTCGCTGCAAGAACAGAATCTTGTCCAAGCCGAGGGCGAATTGCTGACACACTGGGATGCCGATAAAACCTCTTATGAGACCTGTTATAACCTTTTATTAACGCGGCTCACTCTCGGCAAAATAGGCGAATGCCTGGAACTCTTGCCCCAAGCGGTTGAGTTGGCGCCGACGCAGGAGGAACGGCGATTCTTGACCGGGTCCTGCATCCTTGTCGCCGCCAGCCAGAAGGAAATGGGCCAGCGTCCCGACTTAATTCTCGCCGAACTGACGCCGGCCGACGAGCAGCGTCTGCTCCAGGTGGTGCGCGGCCTCGGCCAACTCGACACCGTCCACGCGCTGCTCAAGAGCCAGTCGCCGACGCCCGGCCGCGCAGCTCCGCGGTGCGCGACGCCTACGTCGAGGCGGGGATCGTCAAGGCGAAGGCGCTGATGGATCGCTGTAGCTGGACCGAGGCGGAATTGCTGTTGCGGTCAATGGCCGCCGTGCCCGGCGTTAGCCGGCCCGCGCAGACGGCTTTGTTGAACCTTCTTGGCGTTTCAGCCGTCGTAACCCAGGATTTCGACGGCGCCGTTCGCCACTTCTGCGGCGCCCTTAAGTACGCCGGCAACGACCCGCACTTCATCAGAATCTCGCCCTGACCTACGAATTGAAGGGTGAACTGTCACAGGCCGATCCGCACTGGAACCGTTATTTCGACCTGCTCGACCAGCGACCATCCCGGCCCCGTCCGACATTCCAAGCTATCTCGAAGCCGTGGCTTGTGAAAGCATGACGCGCCTGGCCAACGCCTATGCCGAGAAGGAGAAATGGTCGAGCACCGTGACCTACATGCAGCGCACCCATCGGGTGCGGCCGAAGGACGCCGACCTGACGGAACGCCTGTTTCAGCTGTATAACAGCGCCAGAGGCCGCAGGAAGCTCGCAAAGCGCTGGAACACTTGCGAAACCTACGGCCCGAAGACCCGCAGCTCGACTTGTACGAGCTGGACCTGATCGACGTGAAAGGTCTTAACGACATCGAACGTCTGCTGACCGACATTGAGCAGATTCGCCATCGTTATCCCGGCGACCTCCGCGTCAGAGAACTGCGCGATTCGCATGGTCGGCAACGTCATTCCGCTGATGCACGATCTCTGCGACCAGTTGACGCAGCAGATGACCAAGGTAGTCGATCAGGTGCGTCATCTGCCCAACTACCAGATCAATTGGTCGGCGGTGCGCAAGGTGATGCGCAACCTGATCCGCGAGTTTCAGAAGCTGCAGCGGATCACGCGGAAATGTGGGCCGCTTGTGGCCAGCGAGGAACACAAACGCGTCATCCGCGAATTATCGGAACATATTGATAAGAAGATGGAAGCCTGCCGGTCGATGGGGGCGTGAGCCGAGACAATCCAAAAAAAAAACGAGTGAATTATGCCGAAGGATTCCGAACCCGTCGTGCTGAGAACTTCGCCACGCTGACGCGAGCGCAGATCGGGGCCGTATCTACTGCTCGGCCTCGACAAGTCGGCCGACAAGGAAGAGATCGACAAGCACTGGGCCGACCGTGTGAAATGGGCCTTGCGCAACCCTCCCAGGTCAAGGCGACCGGGAGGACGTGAACTCGGCGCATGAAATCCTCAAGGAGATCGACGGCGCATCCGCTGTGACGTTTCCAGCCTGAACACAGACACGGCCGAGGGCGTCGTCGGTCAATTGACCAGCCGTTACGGCGTCAACAACGGCAAGCCCGGCCGGGCCTGGCAGCCGCTTGACAACGAGAAGCCGTTGGCCGACTATATGCCGTCGGCGGAGATTCCCGACGCCGCCGAGTTACGCGCCGCCCTCGTCGTGCCGGGAACTCCGGAGGAAATACCTTTCGCGGCGACGCTGCTCGAACGCCTTGCCCTGCAAGATTTGGACCCCTGGGCCGTCGAATTACCACCGCAGGATCCCACGCCATGAACGACGATTTCACGCCCGCCTTCCCCGGCGCCGAGCAACCGGCCGCCCCCCGGGAAGATCATACGCTCGGCGCCTCGACAATCTTTAAGCTGTTCGCGAAGTGATCCAGTTGGGCGAAATGAACAACCGCCAGCACAAGATGTTCGAGTCGCTCGCCGACGCGCGACGAACTCAAGAAGAGTTTCAACCAACACGCCGCCGAATCGCACAAGGCGTTCCAGCAACTCAAGCAGGAAACGGTAGGCGAAAGAAGTTCAGCATGGACTTGCTCATGCTGCTGCTGGAAATCCACAGGATTTGCAGCACATCATGGAACAAAAGCCAAAGCCGGAAGAGCCGAAGCGGTGCGCGGCTGGATGGAAGCCGTCGCGGTCCAGACCGCAAGGTCGAAGCCGCCGTCCGGCAGAAGAACATCGTGGAGTTTGAGGGCCGGCCCGGCGAGGCCTACAATCCCGCCCTGCACAAGCGCCTCGGCAGCGAGCGCGTCGAAGGGATGGGGCCGCTGCTGGTCGCGCGCACCGTAAGAAGGGATACGCCAGCCAGCAGCCTGATTTTGTGCTGCAACGCCCGGAAGTCATCGTCACGGAGTAGTCAGTAGCCAGTAGGCGGTAGTATCTAATACAAGCCAGCGAACTACTCGCGTACAGCGCTGTTAGCCGTTCGAGCGGCCCCTGGTACAATCAAGTTCAGTGCCGTTGGCCCGGCAATCGTCTCGTCTATTTCCATTGGAGGCGTCCAAGCGATGGTGACCATTACATTCCCCGACCGCGAGACGGAAAACAGGCGCTCGCCTTCCTCATCGGCCGATTTTCCGGCGCGTCGTCCGTTCCGGCAATCATCTCGTGCCGGAGGCGGCCCTGGAACACTCGCCGACCGCAATATCCCGTTCACCGTGAAGGGCAAGACGAGCTATGAGCAGCAAGTGGCGGCGATTCGAGGTGATGCTTCCGCTCCAGTTCAATGACGGGCGGGAAGTGCCGCCAGAGTGGCTTGCGGAAGCCGTCTTAGAGATCGTGGATCATTTCGGGGCAGCCAGCTATGAGACGCAGAAGGTGGAGGGGCACTGTCGCCAGGCGGCGTGGCCTACCGGGACAACTTAGTTAAGATCGTCGTTGATGTGCCAGAGAGCGTCCGAAATCGGAAGTGGATGAAAGCGTTCAAAACTCGCTGGAAGGTCCGCTTGGAGCAACTGGAATTGTGGCTAGTGAGTTACCCAATCGAGATCGACTAGAGTCAAGATTCGGACGCCCGCGGCGAAATACCTCCAGGGGCATTCTCGCAGAATCATCACCTATTCCCCCGAAGCCGCCAGGGTCCGATACTATCTACTGGCTACCGTCTACTTCCTTGAGGATTCCATGCCCTACATCGGCATCGACTTTGGCACCAGCAATTCCGTCGTAGCCAACTTTCAATACGGCCAGGCGGAAGTGGTGCCCAACCACGAGGGCCAGAAATGGACGCCCTCCATCGTCACGCTGCGCCGCGACGGCACCCTGGCGTTCGGCCAGGAAGCCAAGGAGAATTTCGACGAGCAGCGCTCCATCCGCTCCATCAAGCGCATCCTCGGTACGCCGGAGCGCGTGCCGCTCGTCGGCCAGAATCTGCGCACCGAACAGATCGCCGTCATGCTGTTCGGGATGCTCAAAAAGGACGCCGAGCAAGTCGTCGGCGAGAACTTCACCAAGGCCGTCGTGACCATCCCCGCCAACAGCAAGGGGCTGGCCCGCCACGCCACTAAGCTCTGCGCGGCGCGGCCGGGATGCAGGTGCTTGACGCTCATCAACGAGCCGACCGCCGCCGCCATCTGTTATGGCCTCAACGCCCAGGACGATCAGACCGTTCTCGTCTACGACTTCGGCGGCGGCACGCTCGACGTGACCATTCTGCACATCCATCACGGCATGTTCGAGGAATTGTCGAGTAAAGGCATCGGCAAACTCGGCGGCGACGACATCGACGCCGCCCTCGCCAAAGTGCTGGCCGAGCTTCCAGGAAAAAGAGAATTATGACATCCTCAATTCGCCTTACAAGCAGCAATTCATGCTGGCCGTCGAACGCGCCAAGATCGACCTTTCCACGGAAACGACGGCCGTCGCTCGCAAGGCCGAGTTGGTTCCCGAACGCCATTTGAACCTGGAAGAAGAGATCGAGCACGGCGTTCGAGCGGGCGATCATGCCGCTGGTGGTGAAGTCAGGCACGGCCATCGACGAAGCGTTGAAGCTGCGCGGCCTGCGTCCCAAGGACATCGACCGCGTCTTGCTGGTTGGCGGCAGCAGCAAGATTCCGCTGGTGCGGCGTTACGTCACGGAGAAGCTGGCCGGCAAGGAGCCGGAGCCGTTCGACCGCATCGACCCGATGACGTGCGTGGCCCAGGGGGCGGCCGTGGTGTCGGCCATCCTCCAGGGGCGCCCGGCCTCGACAATTACGCCTACAGCGTCAAGCTCGAACATTCGCTCTGCCCAACCCGGTCGATCAGCGGACCAACCGCGTCTTTCTCGACCCGATCATCAAGCGCGGCGCCGACATTCCCTGTTCGTTCAACAAGACTTATTATCCGGTGGCCGACCCGGCCGAGCGCGTCCTCATCAGCGTCTACGAGGGCGACGTTTACGACAATCCGGAGAGCCAGGAAAACGTGAAGCTGGCGGAGATCCCGTGGGAGTTCAAACCGCCGCGTCCGCAGCGCGACGGCGCCCTGGAAGTGCTGTTCGAGTACGGCGACGACGGCATCCTGACGGTGCAGATTCAGGACCAGTACGCCAGCCAGAAGAAGCGCTTCGCCATCCAGCAAGCCGGCGAGGACCAGCTGAACGCATCGCAGCTGATTAAGATGAAAGAGATCAACAAGAACTTAATGAACCAGACGCTGGAACTGGAATCGACGCAGGAATTCAAGGACGCAGTGGAGGTGTTGAAGAAGACGGAACAGGACGTGATCCCGCGCGTTGAGAACGCCGGAGGACCGCCGCGAACTGGAAGACTTATGCCGGCAAGTACGGCAAGCGATGGGTTCCGGCGACCGCAAGAAATGGAAGAGGCGGCCGCCACGCTGAACGACCGGCTGCTGAATTATGCGTATTTACTTTAACCCGGTTAGCCGCGACGCGGAGCGGATGCGCGATACCGTCGACAGCGCTCCGCTTCGCGTCGCGGCTAACCAAGGACGATCCGCCATGCTCACGTGCCCCATGTGCAAGAAACGGCTGCCGGGCGTGGAAAAGCAGTGCGCCAACTGCAAGACCGACGTCTCGCTCCTGGTGGACTACGTGGAAAACCTGACGGCCTCCAGCGGGCCGAACAACTCACCCGCCAAGGCGAACTAGGCGACGCCGTCTGGGAATATCTCGAAGTGTTGGAGGTCGATCCCGACAACGCCACGGCCCGCAAGCAGGTCGGCAAAGTGGCGACGGCGGTACGGCAGTTCGACCAAACCGCACCCGGCCGACGCTGGCAAAAGAAGCTGCAACGTCAGACGGCCTTTCGCCGCTGGATGGCCAACACTGGAACAGCGACGGCGACGGCGGCGGATGGCTGAGCGGCTTGTTCTGGTTCGTGATCGTGCTGTGCGCGTTGATCTTCGGCTACTTCATCGGTCAATACGTCGCCAACCACCCGACGCCGACCACGACGAATCCGCCTGCTGCGACGGCGACGGAGACGCCGGGAGAAGGGGAAATAAAAGACAGCGATCTTGAAATACTGGAAAATTACCTGACCGTGCTTCGCAACGAATTCGAAGCTGGCGACGATTCCTTCCTGATCCAGTTGCGTCCACATCTCGTTTGGGACAAGAAATCTTTCAGTCGCCTTATCGCCGTCATGTAGGAGCGCCGTCAGCAAACCAGCAATTCGAAATGCGCTGGAACGTTGGATGGCGGTAGGTTTTTGGTATATCCCGTCGTTCGTCCGGGATTGGACGACGCACGAACACTTCCCGCGCGTCGATTTGCCCGAATACTATGAGAAGGCGTATCAGCGGCTTGAGATGCTTGCCTACTGGTTCTTCTTTGGCGAAAGTCCATACTTGGCAGGAAAGGGCTTTGAGCCGATGTATGCCAATGTAGTGGCCATGCGGAATGAATTCCCACGAGTCCATCCAGATGCGAGGACGACTGGTAAAAGAAAGCAGAAAACGGGTCGGGAGTTCCGATAGATTACGCCCTGTTGTGGCATGGTTTCCCGACCATGCCACTTGGCCCGACCGAAGGTCTCCTTTTTGAGGACGGGCACGATAGCATCGAGACGGAAGGGAGACCTTCGGTCGAGACCGTGGCATGGTCGGGAGACCATGCCACAACAGGGACACGTCGGTAAGAGGAGGCGGAGGCGCGGATGGTGACACTCGGCTCAATCACGCGCGAGGCGGCGGCGGAGCGGTTTCCATTCCTGGCCGCGAACGTGTCGGGCCGTCGGCGGCTGGTTAAAGAGTTCACCCACCGCGATCCGGACTTCGTGTTCTGGATTTACCCGGACGGGCGGCTGCATGACGCCCGGCGCTCGCATCGCGATAACATTCCGCGGGGGTACGAGTACATCCTCGACGACGAGCCCGACTACGGCGGGTTCCTCCGCGGCCGCGTGGCGTCGATGGGCGGGGATCAGCTAGTCGTCGTCTACTGCCGGCCAGAGGCGTTGGCTGTCGCGGGCCCGCAACTCAACCAGCTGCTCGCGGGACTGTCCTGTCTGCCGGTCCCGCTTCAAGACGAGTGCGCTCGTGGTGAGCGACAACTGCGACCTTTATGGTACAGTGGCGGACCTGTTTAACCGGGCGAGCGAATCCGCCGGGCCATCCGCTCCGGCCGACCAGGGCCTCCGCTAAGCCCTCGCACGGCTGCCGCATCCCACGCGGCCTCGGCCGGCCGTAGTGGATGGCCCGGCAAAGATGAGCATACGACCGTGCCAGGAGAAAACGAACGCCCTGGTTTGCGAACGAACCACGTCCGACGTGGTCTCGGAATCTCACTGCTTCGCTCCGGTCGTTTTGCTCCTGGCGTCGCTCGGCGTCGGCTTGGCATATCCTCGGCAGAGCGGAATGGGAAGTAGGTTGGCCCTGATCGCCTCGCTCTTCACCTTGCTCAACTGTTATCTGTCCTTTGTCCGCCCGCTGGTGTATTCATTGCGTTATGGCTCGACCAAAGGGATACGAAATATCTCCGGCATACCAGGGCTGGGAACATGCTTTGCAGCGGCGTCGGGAATCATCGGGTTCGCCGATTGGCGTTCAGCGGCGATAGGGTTGGCTGCGTTGTTTTTCGATACAAGCGGACTGCCTTGGTTTCTGCTCCTAACATGGCGCGATCGGTCGCTGTGGGACGCCGAACACTCTTAAGGTTTCGGTGTCAGGAGAAAATAGTTCCCGGGCCACGGCGAATTCGGCGTTTTCTTGGACGCCTTGTTCTTCAGATTCACAGCGGCGAAGGAAGGCTGTTGGTCGGCGGCACGGCTGTTCGGCTCTACCAGGAGGCTGGGATGCGGTTACTCTTTGTTTGCGGCCGGAATCGCCTCCGAAGTCCGACTGCCGAACAGCTATTCTCAGCCGTCCCCGGCGTGGAGACCTGTTCCGCAGGCGTCAGTCCCGATGCCGACCAGCCGCTTACGCCGATCTGATCCAGTGGGCCGACATGGTGTTCGTCATGGAGGCGGCCCAGCGGGCCAAGATGGCCCGCCGTTTCGCCCGGCGTTGCGCGGCAAGCGAGTGGTCTGCCTCAACATCCGGGACGACTTCGAGTACATGGCCCCTGAATTGGTGCGGCTGCTCTGGGAGCGGGTTCCGCGTTCGGCTCCGGGCCTGGCGGGGTGCAGGCCGGCCGAATCCTCATAATAAGGGCTTCGCCGTAAGAGAATCTATATCTCCACGGCCCGCGATGATTGGCGTTTCTTGGACGCCTTGTACTCGAGGAAGCGGCGAGGCTATCGGTGACGGTCCCGTTGTGGCATGGTCTCCCGACCATGCCACTTGGCCCGACCGAAGGTCTCCATTTTTTTGAGGACGGGCGCGATAGCATCGGAACGGAAGGGAGACCTCGGTTGAGACGCGTGGCATGGTCAGGAGGCCATGCCACAATAGGGTGCGGTTCGGCCATATCCCGTAAGCCGGCCACTGCGCCGTTGTTCGGCCAAGCCATTCGATCCTGGTACAATGGCGGCGGAGGGAGGGAGGCCGCTTTATGGTTACAACGATCGACATCCGCGAACTTCCTACCCGGCTCGACGAGGTTCTCGCTTTGGCGTCGGCCGGCGGCGAGGTCGTCCTTGTGGATGGCGCCACGCCGCGGGCGCGGCTCGTACCCTTCGCCCCTGCCCCGCTGCGGGCCGCCGGCTTGCATCCAGGAACCCTTCAACCTTCCCCGGACTTCGACGCGGCCGCTTCCCGAGGATTTCTGGGCCGGGCCATCATGAAGCTGCTGCTGGACACGCATGTCTTCATCTGGTGGGACAGCGACCCCAACCGGCTGTTCGCGCCGGCGTGGCGGCGCTCCTTGACCCGGCCAACGAGGTCTGGCTGAGCGTGGCTAGCGTGTGGGAGATGGTCATCAAGGCACAGCTAGGTAAGCTCACGCTACGGCTTCCCCTGGCGGACATCGTTACTCAGCAGCAGGCCAACGGGCTGCGCATCCTCCCGGTAGGCTCGCGCATGTAACGGCCGTCGATGGTCTCCCCCCAGTCCATAAGAGGACCGTTCGACCGCATTCTCATCGCCCAGGCCAACGTGGAAAGCCGAGTTGGTTTCGGCGGATCCGGTGGTCCGCCGCTATCCGGTGTGCGTCTTATGAAGAGAGCGGAAGTAGTCGCCGCAGTGAACCGATGGAGGGAGATGGAACGTGCTGGGCTCCTTTTTCACCCGCGTGAACCGGCTACTAAGCTGGATGTTTAGCGACAAAAGGGGCCATAATGCAGATTCCGTGAAACGTGTGAAGGGTGCTGATTGCGAATGAAGTGTTCCGGTTCGGCCTCTTTGGGCAAATCGGCCACACCAAGGCGTTACCTTTCTAGCCCATGTGATTGCTCGGCTCCGCGTTCGGTGAGGAGAGGTTGTGCGAGTGTTCAGGCGCGTCGCTTGCTGGTCTTCGCCGCTTTGATCGCGATGTTCATGATCGCGGGCGCTGTCGCGGTGTGCCCGATTGGACTGAAGGTTAAGACCTATCCGCTGCTGAGACCGGTTACTCGGATCGAGGTCGGCAATGGCCGAATAATAAGAAGGTGCGCATGATTGACCAGCCCGGCGAGATGCAGCTTATCGTTGATTTCGTGGATGGACATCGTAAAGGCTGGGGCGGGACTTCTGACTGGGCTGGCGTTCCGGTGCCGCAGGTTCAGGCCACCTTCTACAACGGATCACAGTTCGAGGGGCATTCGGCGTTGGGCCGGGGTTCTTCGAGTGTCAGCGGGAAGGGGATTTCGCCTCAAAGCAATGCAGCGAGGCGCAGTCACGGCGTCCTCAAGAACTGGTCGGCCTGCCAGGATATGAGTTCCCAAGGTAGAAAAGCACGCGGAATCCGGCGTCACGGTCTATCGTGGCTGGCCCCAAAGGTTACGAGACGCCGCTCGGCGTCCTCGGCAAGGAGTTCGATAAGGAGAGTAAATGAGTACAAATAGAGCTAAAAAACGAAAGCGTCTATCCGTGCCCGACAACGCCCCGTAAGGTAAGGCCGACAGACCCTGTCGCGCACAAACGCGGCCTTACGGCCTTGACCTTGCTCATTGAAAGGGATGCGACAACGAGGAAAACAGCTAGGAGCTAACAGCTATAGCTGTCAGCTTTTCTTTAAGGAAGGGTGCAATGTCCGGTCTCCTTAGAACCTCTTTACTGGTTGCCCTCTGGCTTCTTGTCGCCGGCCGCCTCGCCGCCAGGGCTTTTCGCCGCAAGACGCCGTCCAGCGCATGAAGGTCGCCGACGGCCTGGAGGTCAAGCTCGTCGCGTCCGAGCCGGAAATCCGTCAGCCGCTCACCATGTCGTTTGACGATAAAGGGCGCATGTGGGTTATTCAATATCTGCAATATCCGACCCCGCCGGCCTCAAGCCGGTTAAGGTCGATCAATACCTGCGCACCGTTTATGACCGTGTGCCGGAGCCGCCGCCGAAGGGGCCGAAGGGTGCCGACCGCATCACCATCCTTTCCGACCCCGATGAGAACGGCCATTTTCGCAAGGCCAAGGACTTCATGGGCGGCCTCAACCTCGCCTCCGGCATGTGTCTCGGCCGCGGCGGCGTCTATGTGTTGCAGGCGCCGTATCTCCTCTTTTATCCGATCCGCGACGGCGAGGACGTGCCGGCCGGCGACCCGGAAGTTCTGCTAAGCGGCTTCGGCATGGAGGACGCCCACGCCGTCGCCAACTCGCTGCAATGGGGGCCGGACGGCTGGCTCTACGGCGCCCAGGGCAGCACCGTCACCGCTCACGTTCGCGGCCTGGAATTCCAGCAGGGCATCTGGCGTTATCATCCCGTCACCAAGGAATTCGAGCTGTTCGCGGAGGGCGGCGGCAACACCTGGGGCCTCGACTTCGACGCCCACGGCAACGTCATCGCCGGCACCAACTGGGGCGGCTTCGCCATGCTGCATCAGGTCCAGGGCGGCTACTACATCAAGGGCTTCGGCAAACACGGCCCGCTGCACAATCCGCATTCCTACGGCTATTTCGACCACGTGCCGATCACCGGCTTCAAGGGCGGCCACGTCACCTGCGGCGGCATCGTCTACCAGGGCGGCGCCTTGCCGGAACGATTCAACAACGCCTATATCGCCGGCAACCTCCTTTCCAACGCGCTTTACTGGTACACGCTCGACCGCAAGGGATCGACGTTCACGAGCAAATTCGCCGGCGATTTCCTTGTCGCCAATGACACCTGGTTTCGGCCCATCGACTGTTTGACCGGACCGGACGGCGCTCTCTACGTCGCCGACTGGTACGACAAGCGCGCCAATCACGTCGATCCCATTGACAACTGGGACCGCAGCAACGGCCGTATTTACAAGGTGGAAACGAAGGGCGCGCAAGCCGGCCGCGCCCATTGATACGCCGTTGGGCAAACGGTCGAGCAAGGAATTGGTCGCCCTGCTCGACAATCCGAATAGCTGGTGGAGCGGCGAAGCGCGGCGCATCCTCGGCGAACGCCGTGACGCTTCGGTTGTGCCTCTGCTGCGGAAGATGGTGCTGGAAAACAAGGGCCAACTGGCCTTGGAATCGCTATGGGCGTTGTACGTCAGCGGCGGCTTCGATGAGGATTTCGCCGGCCAAACTACTCGACCATCCCAATGCCGATGTAAGGACTGGGCGATCCGTCTTGTCGGCGACGGCAAGAAAGTTTCGCCCGCCTTCCGCGA
This sequence comes from uncultured Acidimicrobiaceae bacterium, assembly GCA_963717035.1. Taxonomy (GTDB): domain Bacteria; phylum Actinomycetota; class Acidimicrobiia; order Acidimicrobiales; family RAAP-2; genus DASXMT01. The sequence continues at coordinate 71,894 of CAVQVK010000037.1, forward strand.
CCGGCTTATCGCGCTGGCGCGCACCGAAACGAGTGCGACCGTGCGTTCTCAGTTGGCGTGTTCATGCAAGCGGCTGCCGGGGCCGGATTGCCTGCCGATTGTCCGCCAATTGCTGATGCGCGACGAGGACGCTACCGATCTCTACATCCCCATGCTGCTGTGGTGGGCGATTGAGGATAAAGCGATTTCGGATCGCGATAGGGTTATTGGCCTGCTCGATTCGCCGGCCGTATGGCACGCCGCCTATTGTGAGCCGATTTATTCTGGAGCGGCTGGCGCGGCGGTACATGGACGAAGGCGGCGAGGCCAATCTGAATGCTTGCGCTCGCCTGTTGGCCGCCGCGCCGGGCCAAGCCGAAACAGACTTGTTGTTACGCGGCATGGACAAGGCGTTGGAAGGCCGTCGGCTCGTGAAAGCACCAGCGGCGCTGGCAACGGCGTTGATGGAATTGAGGAAGAAGCGGCCGAATGATCTGACGCTGTTGCGTCTGGCGGTGCGGCTCGGCGACGCCGACGCCTATGAACAAGCCGTAAAGCGAGCCGGCGACCCAACGGCGCCGGACGCCGACCGCATCGCGCTGATCGACCTGCTCGGACAGACCGATAAGGCCGACTGTGTGCCGACGCTGCTGAAAACCTTGGCCGAAGCCAAGTCGGACGCGTTGCGCAGCGCCGTTCTCGCCGCCCTGCAGCCGTTCGCCGACCCGCAGATTACCGCCGATGTTTTATCGCAATATCCGAGATACTCCGCCGACTTGAAGGGGCGAGCGCATGAGCCTGTTATGCGGCCGGGCCGCGTCGGGGTTGGAATTGCTCAAAGCCGTGGACGCCGGCCGTATCGTTCCGCGCGACGTGCCGCTCGACCAGTTGCGCCGCCTTGCTGAATTCAAAGACGCACGGCTCGACGCCTTGATCGCCAAGCACTGGGGCAAGATCACGCCGGCGACCACCGGCGAAAAGCTGACGCAGATCCGCAACCTCGGCGCGACGCTTGTCGAGAGGCGCCGGCGATCGCGTCGCGGGCAAGGTGCTGTTCACGAAGAATTGCGCGACCTGTCATACGCTGTTCGGCGAAGGCGGCAAGATCGGCCCCGACCTGACCGGCGCCGACCGCAAGAACCGCCTTTATCTGATGACGCAAATCATCGATCCCAGCGCGATCATCCGCCAGGAGTTTTTGGCCTACGTCGTCAACATGAAGGACGGCCGGGCGATCACCGGGCTGATCGTGGAATCGACGCCGGAGACGGTGACGCTGGTGGACGCCAAGAACGTCCGCAGCGTGTTGCGCCGCGATCAGATCGACGAAATGAAAGCGTCGCCGGTGTCGCTCATGCCGGAAAAGCTGCTCGAACCGCTCGACGACAAGCAACTCCGCGACCTGTTCGCCTATCTGCAAGGGGATTTAGATTTCCGTCTGATCCATGCGGCCGGCGACGTGTTCCAACAGGCGGCAGGTCTCGCCCGCGTCGAGGTTCTCGTTGAACCGGACTTTGAACATGCGCTCGCCGCGCCACGGGCCTTTCTGTTCCTCTTCGGAGTGAACGATCACTCCCAGGAAGGTCTTGCGGCGCATTAGTTCTTCGACAAGTTCGGGGATCGTGGACAATTCCAGCACGGTAGGTTGCATGGGGGTTCTCCAGCAAAAAGTGATCCTTCACCATCTGCCTCGGAAGGGGCGGCCGGGCGAGGGACGATACTAACTTTTCTTCGCGGAGAAGGGAATACGATCTTAGAGAACCGAGCCGCTCCTCCTAGAATAGCCTTTTCTTTACGAACAAGGGTCGGCGAATGAAAGTTCTCGTTCTTGGCAAAGGCGGTCGTGAACACGCCCTGGTTTGGAAGCTGGCCCAGTCGCGGCGCATGGAGCGCGTCTTATCCGCGCCCGGCAACGCCGGTACCGCCGAGGACGGCGTCAACGTCCCGCTCGACGACGACGACTTCGATAAGCTCGTCCGTTTCGCCAAGAAGGAAGAGATCGGCCTGACCGTCGTCGGCTCCGAGGAGCCGCTGTCGCGCGGCGTCGTCGATCACTTTCAGAAAGCCGGCCTGCGCGTCTTCGGCCCCACGAAGGAAGCGGCCCAACTCGAATCGAGCAAGGCGTTCGCCAAAACCTTGATGCGCCACGCCGACGTGCCGACGGGCGAGTTCAAGGTCTTCGACCATCCCGAACCGGCGCCCAGTATATTGCGACTCGCGAGTATCCGGTCGTGGTCAAGGCCGACGGCCTCGCCGCCGGCAAGGGCGTCATCGTCTGCTCCACGCGGCAAGACGCCTTCGCCGCCATTGATCGGATCATGGTGCGCGAAGAGTTCGGCCGCGAAGCCGGCCGAAAGGTTGTAATCGAGAAGCACTGGAAGGCGAGGAACTGAGCATCCTGGCTCTCGTCTCGGGCCGTACTTTTATTCCGTTGCCGCCGACGCAGGATCATAAAGCGGCCTTTGACGGAGATACCGGACCCAATACGGGCGGAATGGGCGCCTATTGCCCCGCCCCGCTCGGCAATCCGGCAATGCTGGACGCGGTGGACCGCGACGTACTGGCGCCGACCGTCCACGCCATGAAGCGGCGGCGGCAACCGTTCCGCGGCGTCCTCTACGTCGGCCTCATGACGACGCCGCAGGGGCCGCGCGTCCTGGAATACAATTGTCGCTTTGGCGATCCGGAAACACAGCCTTTGTTAATGCGTCTGCGCACCGATTTGGTAGATGTGCTGGAAGCCGTGATCGACGACCGGCTCGAAACGCTGCCGCCCGGTTTGGAGTGGGATCCCCGACCGGCGGTCTGCGTGGTGATGGCGGCGCATGGCTATCCGGGCAAATACGAGCGCGGCCTGCCGATTTCGGGGCTGGCGGAGGCGGGACGGCTGCCCGACGTAAAGGTGTTTCACGCCGGCACGAAGCGCGACGGCGACCGTGTGCTGACCGACGGCGGCCGCGTCCTCGGCGTGACGGCGTTGGGCGACACGCTGGCCGACGCCAAGCGGCGAGCGTATGAGGCGGTCGCACTTATTCAGTTCCGCGACGCACACTATCGAACTGACATCGCCGACAAGGCCTGCGCCGGAATCCGTTTAGCCGCGACCCGCAAGGGGAGCGCGTTAGTTGTTTCCCATCGGGCCGTATTTCTCATGAAACTTCTGCATAGCCGCCTTCAGCCGTTCTTCGTCCTTGTCCCGAATGGCCCACAGAGCTTCCGTTAGTGCTTCGTTTGCCAGCATTAGCCGCGCCTGAAACCGGTCCACTATCGCCTGTTCGTCCCGGGAAGTCGTCTCATTGCCCCACCCTGCCGCGGCCGAAAGGCTTGTTATTGCTTTGGACGCACGATCCGCGTTTTCCCAGCCTGTGCGCCAGTCTTTCTGGTCGCACCTGTTCCGGCCCGCCAAAGTCCACCAAAGCACGAGCCAGCGCTTCCTCTTCCGACAGGCTGGCTGCTCGGTGTTCGGCCGCGGCGTCCCGTTAATGTTCGCGCAGTTCTTGGCGAATGTGCTGGCGAAGCGACCTCGGGCCACCGACGCTTCTGTCAACGTTTGAATACGATCACGAAAGCATGAAAAGCGAAAACACGAAAGAAGACGCTGTCTTGTCTTCTTTCGTGCTTTCGTGATTCGCTTTTTGCGCCGTTTAGATGGCGTATGCCGCCCGCGACAATTCCGCCCCCTCGCCGCAATCGACCTCGAACGGCCCGTCGCCCTCAATGCGCAGTCCGACCAATTCGCCCTCGTGAAACTCGGCCTCCACTTCGCGGACCCTTCCGGCGATGGATCGCAGCGCCCGGCCGGCGAATTCCAGTCCGCGCCGAACCCTCTTGCAAGACTTCGACGTGAATCCGCTCCGGCGTATACGAGTGCAGCAGCCACGGCAGGTTGCAGGAGACGAAGCGGTTGGCCGGCGGCGGAATCAGATAATCGCGATAGTCATTGGGGTCGCCGGAGCAGCCCGCCTCCGCGGCCTTCACGATGTTGTACGCCTCCGCGCCGTGACATAATGCAGGCGGAACGGCGGTCGATTCCACCACGTTTCCATCGCCTCATACATCGCGTCCATGTCGTCGCTGAGAAATGAATCGCGGTTCTGCATGGCGTGCGTCTGCGTCTTAACGAAAACCCATTCCGGGCGGCCAGCTACGTGAACATTGCCCGCCAACAGGCCGGCCAGTCGTTGGGGATGCGGCGGCGACGAATTCTCGACGCGCCTTCCTCGAAGCTCGCCATTCGCCAATCGATGGCGACCGGCCCCTGAAAGATCATGAGATCGCCCGAAGGCTCGCGGCCGACCTCCACATCGACGCCGTCATTGTAGGACTTGGGCTTCCCGTCCTCGGTGGCGTAGTAGTGGGCGTTGATCTTGCGCGGCTGGGCCGGCGAGCCGAGCGAGGGAAGGTGAAATCGCCGTAGCAGCCGGCGTCGCGCAGGGCGCCGATCTCGGTGTCGCAGCCACTCAGGGAGTCGTCGCCGGCGCCGTTGTCGAGAGCGGAATTGCCGGCGACGTAGCCAAATAGTTGGCGCGGCCGCTCTTCCGCCGTGCGCATGGCCCGCGGCGGCCGAACCAATTCAAGCCGTCGCGGAGCGCGGCGGCCATCGTCTCGTGCGTGTCGTGGCCGTGGTGCAAGTGAAATTCGACTTCGCCAAAGCCTCGAAAGACGCTGTCGCTGAGTCCCGCACGCACGCATTGGGATAATCGTAGCGGTAGAACCAGGTATGTTGCGGCGGCCGGCCGTCGGCGTCGCTGTGTCGGCCGGCCATTTTTTCATAGGCGGCGCACCAAGAGCGCACCGACTCCGCCGCGGCGGAATCGCCAAAGCGCTTGGCCGGCTCGTAGTGGTCGGCCGTGAGGACCATGATGTCGATGATTTGGCCCGTGGCGAAGTTCGCCGGTCAAGCGCGGGCGGCGCAGGTAGTCCGGCAGCCAGCCGCCGCGCAGGGCGCGCCAACGGAGCGCGCGGTACGTTAACAGCGGCAAACGGGATAGGATGCGCAGACCGAGGCGCGGCACCTCGGCGTCGAGAGAGTTCACATGGCGACTCATGGTGCTATCTCATGGGGTATATTGCTTCGTTGCAATCACGTTCACAGCAGTCGTACAGGGGGTTTCGGCCTCGATTCATGGTTTCGCCAGTCGGGAGAACGCGGCTCAACGAACGGCGACTTGCCATGACGGAACGGTCGAACGACTGAACAGAAACTTTCCGCTCGCCTCGGCCGGAAGTTCGTCCACAATCGTCCCATTCGCATACGGCGTCTTCGCCGAGATGCCGCCGGTGGTTTCTCGAAGATATTCGCCGATCCGCAATGGGATCAAAAGTCGCGGCCAGGGCGGATGCGATACGTGACGGCGCCCGCCTGGTGTTGGCGAATCTGCACTTGGCCAAGGCTCGGCCGTTGGGCGACCACATAAGTGGCCAAGTAGACGCCGGAGACCAGTCGGCCGTCGGCGCCGACCAGGAAGTCGGTGACGCGCCCCGCCACACGTTCCAAGCGCGGCAGGCCGCGGCCGCACGGACAAGGGCCGTCGGCCCAGGCGGCCATGTCGCCGATGCGATAACGGATCAACGGCATGGCGCCGTTGAGCAAATCGGTACGAGGACCGCTCCCATTTCGCCGGGCGCGGCGGGGCCGTGCGGCGTTTCGATCTCAAGGTATAGCCCTTCGGCCATGACGTGCAGCCCGCTATGCGCGGAACACTCGCTGGCCAAACGCTGACTTCGCGGCAGCCGTAACGGTTGAAGACCGGGCAGCCAAACACTCCTCCAGCAAAACCCGGTCTTCGTTCTCTAATATCTCGGCCGACGTGACAATGGAATGCGGGCGATAGGCCGTCAAACCAGATGGCTGTGCAGGAAGCGGGCGAACATCACAACAGCACGGGCATAGGCCTGGATGATGCGCGGCGGAAGGAGTGCAGTTCCTGATGGAACTCCGCCATGCGCGACTCGGTGAGACAGCCGGCGTCTAGCCACTTTGGCTCTCGCAAAAGGGCGTTGCGGACCCGCGGGCGCCAGTCGTCGGCGGGCCGGTCTGCGGGGCGCCCCAGACGACGGCCGCCTTGTCGCCGACTTCCCAGCCGGCCCAGCGATTGTGGCGCAGCGTCGCCGCAGTGCGCGAACACTTCGGTCGCCGCTCAGATAAAATGTCACCGGCGTCCCGGTCAAGCTGCCGGTCTGGTTGCGGATCAGGTCTGCGCGGCCAATCGCCGGCGACCATGTCGCGGCGGTTTCCTGAATTTCCTGCTTTTCCAACGGCGGCAACGCTCGCAAGTCTTCCAGGCCGTGCACGAGGCCCGGCGCGAAGCCGGCTTTCTCGAAACGGCGGCGGTAGAAAGGACAGTTATCCGAGGCGTGGAACAAGAGAGACCGCAGACGGGCGAGTTGCAATCGACGGATCTCTTCCGGCGGCAGAAATTGCGTCCGCTCGAATTCGCTCGAAATGCAGTTGGGCCGTCTTCGCCGCGGCGCCAGAGGGCCAGCGGCGTCAGCACGTTGTGCACGATGCGTTGGTAGAGCGGCATGGCCGTCATCCTTTCTGCTTCCACTTCCGCAATCCGGATTGCGGGATTCTATAGGTCCTATAAGTCTTATAAGACCTATAGGTCTTATAGGACTCCTCGCAACGGCGGGCCGGCCGCCGCGAAGCGTCGCGCCGTACATCCCATTCCGGCAGCGAGCGTTCAATGAACATCTCGGCGACAGAGTCGTAGCAAAGCAGACTGTACAAGAACCAACTGGGCTGGGCCTTCGTCTCGTTCCAGACTCGCCGGAGCGAATAAAGTCGTAGACGCTGATGGGCTCAACCAGCGGCCGCAATTGTCCGCCCACGCCAGCCACTCAAAGATCGGCTGGCCGAAACCGAGTTTGCGCCGCCGCGCCACCTCGCGAGGTGCCACGTACTCCAGTGCCCGCTTGAGTAGTTCCTTGCGGTCGGCGAAACGGGCAGTGCACGGCCGGCGGCAGGTTGAGGGCGAATCGCAGCATCCGCGAATCAAGAAACGGACATAAAAGGTCAGCCCCGGCGTGATTAAACAGCGTCGTCCAGAGCGAGGCGCTGTCCACCGCTTCACCGAGAAAGCCCGCTCCGTGCAAACGATCTTGCGGCGATGTCGGCACGGCAAGGCGGTCGAGCAGGGTCCGGCGTTGGGCGGCGGCTTCGGCGACGGCCGTCTCGCCGAAACAGGTGCGCACCGCGTCCCAATCGGCGAATGATGCGGCTTGATTGACCGGATGGTCGAGAGCTGTGAAGTCGTTTAATCGGCTCGCCAGCCGCAAGGCGCCTGCCATCCGTTCCAGGACCGAGTGTGCGACAATACTGCCGCGGCCGCGCTTCTCAACCCTTTGTCGACGGCAGCGCCCTCCGGCACTTGGCTCATGGATTGCGCGGCGAAGCCGACGCCGAAAAGGCTGTCGGCACCTTCGCCGCACAAGCCGGCCGGGACGCCGCTGCGAGGCTATCGCATGCGCCAATCCTGGGAAATAGGGCGGTCTGAACATGGTTGGGCGGCTCGCCCGTCGCCGCCAGTGTTTCCGAAAAAGGTAGTCAGCATAGGCGCCGTCGGCGGGAATGAGCGTGTGGGCCGTGCCAATGCCTGCGCCGCCGTCATGGCGTAATCGGTGTCGAGCCAGTGCGGCGGATGATCCACGCTGATCGAAAAGCTCGGCGGCGCATCGCCGATCGGGGCGACGCGATTCCATATCGCTTGGATGTAAGAACTGTCTACGCCGCCCGACAATAAGTTCGCCGCGCCGGGATGACGGCGACGCAATCGGTCAGGACGACGCCCATCGTTTCCTGCAAGCGTTCCACCGGGTCGGCGTCGGCGGACGTCTCGCGCAAGTCGGCGAAAGTGTGCCGTTGGGTGCGCGTGAGGCCGGCTCGTCCCAGGCGAGTTGCTCGCCCGGCAGCAAACGATGAAAATTCGAAGAGCGTTTCGCGGCCAGGGGTGAAGCGATAGAGGAAGAAGAGGGGAAGCGCATCGCGGTTCGGGCGGCGCGGCGCCTTCGACACGCTCACCAGTTGGGCGAGGTTGCCGCCGAAGAGAAAGCCGCTCGGCCCGACGTGGTAATAGGTAAAACCGGCGCCGAACGATTGCGGTAGAGCAGCACCCGCCGCGCCTGGCCGTCCATCAGGGCGACGGTGAAACTACCTTCCAGGCCGGTGATGCCAAGGTCGCCGTGTTCCAGGTAGTGACAGCGAATCGCCTCGGCCGTCGCCTCGGCGTCCGGCGGGCCGCCTCGCTCCGCCGCGACGTAGCCGCGGATGAGTACGGCGAGGGAATCCCAGGTGAAGAGTCGGCAGCCGGCGGCGTTGGCGCGAAGGAACATTTCCCCGTTGTCGCCGCTCACTCGCCAACCGGCGAGCGCGT
>CAVQVK010000038.1:0-4974 GCA_963717035.1 uncultured Acidimicrobiaceae bacterium
CCTCGTGGTGACCGTCGATCACCCGGCGTGGGCCACCCAGGTACGCCATCTGGGCGACGACTTGCTCGACCGGGTGGCGGAGACCACCACCCTCCCTCGGCCAGGTCACCTCGAAGTCAAGATTCGCCCGTAGTCACGGCGACCATCGGCCGGTCGAGGGGTTACCCCTTGGTACACTGGAGCATCGGTACCAAGGGGATTGAGCACCAGCGCCGGGAGCGTCAAGCGCCCCGAACCCAAGCTCGATCACCTCGGTTCCCAGTGATCAAATCAATGTTGGAAAGGGCGCGCCTGTGGCGCTGAGAACAGAGGACCAGCGATCGGTGGCCGAGGCGAGCTACGACGCCAGTGACATCACCGTTCTGGAGGGGTTGGACCCGGTCAGGAAGCGACCGGGGATGTACATCGGTTCGACCGGGCCGTCCGGTCTGCACCACCTGGTGTGGGAAGTCGTCGACAATTCCGTCGACGAGGCCATGGCCGGGTACTGCACCCAGATCGACGTGACCCTGCTGGCTGACGGCGGTGTCCGGGTGGTCGACAACGGCCGCGGGATCCCGACCGGCCCCAGCCCGCAGTATCCGGACAAGTCGGCGGCCGAGCTGGTGCTGACCACGCTCCACGCCGGCGGGAAATTCGGCGGCGGGGGCTACAAGGTGTCCGGCGGACTCCACGGCGTCGGCGTCTCGGTGGTCAACGCCCTGTCCAGCGGCTGGTCCTCGAGATCGACAGCGACGGCCAGCACCACGCCATGGAGTTCCCCACGGTGGCGAGCCGACCGGGAAACTGCAGGTCACCGGCCCTGCGCCCCAGGACCGGACCGGGACCTCGGTCACGTTCTGGCCCGACGCCACCATCTTCGAGGAGATCGACTTCCGGGCCCAGACCATCGTCGAGCGCCTGCAGATCATGGCCTTCCTCAACAAGGGCCTGGAGATCAATTTCGCCGACCAACGTCCGAGGCCAAGCCGCCCCAGACGTTCAAGTACAACGACGGCATCATCGACTACGTCCGGCACCTCAATGCCTCCAAAGAGGCGCTCTTCCGCAAGGTCGGCTCGTTCGAGCAGATCGAGGAGACCATGGAGGTCGAGATCGCCCTCCAGTGGAACGCCGGCTTCTACGAGAGCATCCACTCCTTCGCCAACGGCATCTCCACCATCGAGGGCGGGATGCACGAGGAGGGGTTCAAGACCGCCCTGACCAGCGTGGTCAACAAGTACGCCCGGGCCCGCGGCTCGCTGAAGGAGAAGGACGAGAACCTCTGGGCGAGGACATCCGGGAGGGCCTGACCGCCATCATCTCGGTGCGCCTGCAGGAGCCCCAGTTCGAGGGCCAGACCAAGGGAAAGCTGGGCAACGTGCCCGTTCGCTCGCTGGTCAGAAGGCCACCAACGAGAAGCTGGCCGAGTGGTTCGAGGAGAACCCCAAAGAGGCCAACCAGGTCCTGCAGAAGGCCACGCTGGCGGCCCGGGCCCGGATGGCCGCCAGGCAGGCCCGCGACCTCACCAGGCGCAAGTCAGCCCTGGACGGTGCCGGGCTGCCGGGCAAGCTGGTCGACTGCTCGTCGCGGGATCCCGCGAGAGCGAGCTGTTCATCGTCGAGGGCAACTCGGCCGGTGGTTCGGCCAAGGACGCCCGGAGCCCGCGGACCCAGGCCATCCTGCCCATCCGGGGGAAGATCCTGAACGTCGAGCGGGCCCGCATCGACAAGATGCTGAAGAACACCGAAATCCAGGCGCTCATCTCGGCCATCGGGGCCGGGCTGGCCGACGATTTCGACGTCACGAAGATCCGCTACCACAAGGTGATCATCCTGGCCGACGCCGACGTCGACGGGTCCCACATCCGGACTCTGCTGCTCACGTTCTTCTTCCGGCAGATGAAACCGTTGGTCGAGGGAGGCTTCGTCTACGTGGCCCAGCCACCGCTGTATTCGACCCTGGTCGGCAAAGAGAAGCTCTACCTGAAAGACGACACGGCCAGGGACGCCTTCCTGGCCGAGAACCCGAATCACAAGGCCGACTTCCAACGGCTGAAGGGGCTCGGGGAGATGGACTTCGACGAGCTGCGCGACACCACCATGGATCCGGGAAAGCGTTCGTTGCTCCAGATCGGCGTCGAGCAGGCCGCGCTGGCCGACGAGGTGTGCTCGGTGCTGATGGGTGAGGACGTGGAGCTCCGGCGCCAGTTCATCCAGACCAACGCCAAAGACGTGCGCTTCCTCGACATCTGATCGGGGCAGCAGTCACCGGCGGCACACAGTTCGAAAACACAGGGTTAGGACAGGGATGGCAGGACCAAATTCAAGCGACGGGACCGGCAGCGACACCACCGACGACGTGGTGTCGGGATTCATCGAGCCCATCGAGATCCAAGAGGAGATGGAGCGATCCTTCCTCGAGTACTCGATGTCGGTCATCGTGTCGCGCGCCCTGCCCGACGTGCGCGACGGGTTGAAGCCGGTCCACCGCCGGATCCTCTACTCGATGTTCGATCAGCGCTTGACCCCTGATCGTCCCCACAGCAAGTGCGCCAAGGTGGTGGGCGACGTCATGGGCACGTACCACCCCCACGGTGACTCGTCCATCTACGAGGCGCTGGCCCGCATGGCCCAGGACTTCTCCATGCGCCACCCGCTCATCGACGGTCACGGGAACTTCGGGGGCACCGGTCCCGACGAGGGACCGGCGGCCATGCGCTACACCGAGTGCCGCCTGGCTCCTCTGGCCTTGGAGCTGATGGCCGGGATCGACCAGGAGACGGTCGACTTCGTCGCCAACTACGACGCCACCGCGGAGGAGCCGACGGTCCTCCCGTCCCGGTTCCCCAACATGATGGTCAACGGCTCCCAGGGCATCGCCGTGGGCATGGCCACCAACATCCCGCCGCACAACCTGGGCGAGGTCATCGACGCCACCAAGCACCTGATCGAGCATCCCGACGCCACTCCCGACGACCTCATGGCCTTCGTCAAGGGCCCGGATTTCCCCAGCGGCGCCCTCATTCTCGGACGCCAGGGCATCCTGGATGCCTTCCGCACCGGGACGGGGATCGATCAAGCTGCGCGCGGTGGCCGAGATCGAGGAGGGCCGGAGCGGCGAGACCCGGATCGTGGTCTCGGAGATGCCCTACCAGACCTCGATCGCCTCGGTCTCGAAGCGGATCGAGGAGCTGGTCCGGGCCGGCGACCTCGACGGCATCGCCGAGGCCCAGGACGACTCGTCGGGCGGCAAGACCCGGCTGGTCATCCGCCTGAAGCGCGACGCCAACGCCAACGTCGTGCTCAACAACCTCTACAAGCAGACCCCGCTGCAGACCAGCTTCGCGGTGAACACCGTGGCCCTGGTGGACGGCGTGCCCCGCACGCTCAACCTGGCCCAGGTGCTCCGCACTACGTGGCCCACCAGGTCGAGGTGGTCACCCGGCGGTCCGAGTACCTGCTGCAAGAGGCCCGGGATCGGGCCCACATCGTCGAGGGCCTGCTCAAGGCCATCGACATGCTCGACGCGGTGATCGCCGCCATCCGCGGCTCGGCCGACCGGCCCGCGGCCCGGACGCCCTGATGGCCGAGCCCTTCTCGTTCTCCGAGGACCAGGCCGATCCACATCCTGGACATGACCCTCGGCCGGCTGACCCGGCTGGGCCGCACCGAGCTCGAAGAGCGAGCTGGCCGAGCTGCGCGAGAAGATCGCCGAGCTCGAGGCGATCCTGGGCGACGACGCCGTGCTCCGGGGGGTGATCGCCGACCGAGCTGGGCGAGATCCGGGACAAGTACGCCAACGAGCGCCGGTCGATCATCACCCACGACCCCGGCGACATGGGCGTGGAGGACCTGGTCGACGACGAGGAGATCGTCGTCACCATGACCCGGGCCGGCTACATCAAGGCGGTGTCGGCCGACGCGTTCCGCACCCAGGGCCGCGGCGGTCGAGGCGTGCAGGGCGCGCGCCTCAAAGAGGAGGACCTCGTCGACCGACGTGTCCACACGTCGTCCCACGCCTATCTGCTGCTGTTCTCCAACCGGGGCCGGGTGTTCCGGCTCCGGGCGCTACGAGATCCCGATGAAGGAGCGGACGGCCAGGGGCACGGCGGTCGTCAACCTGTTGCCGCTCGCCCCCGCGAGCAGATCCAGGCCATCATCGGCACCCGCGACTTCTCCGCGGACCAGTACCTGATCTTCGCCACCAAGCAGGGCCAGGTGAAAAAGACCGCGTTCAGCCGAGTACGACAAGTCGCGGCGGGAGGGGTTCATCGCCATCAACCTGCGCGACGGGGACGAGCTGGTCCGGGTGGTCAGACCACCGGCGACGACGACGTATTCATGGTCACCCAGCGGGGATGACCATCCGCTTCTCCGAGAACGACGTCCGGCCATGGGCCGCGACGCCGCCGGCGTGCGGGGCATGCGGCTGAGGGCCGGCGACGAAGTGGTGTCGTGCGACGTGGCCAGGGACGACGCCGACATCTTGATGGTCACCGACGCCGGGTACGGCAAGCGCACCAAGCTCGAGCAGTTCAACCGCCAGGACCGCGGCGGCCAGGGCGTGCGGGGCATCCGGCTCACGGCCAAGCGCGGAGGGTGGTGGCTGCCTTCATGGCCGGTCTGGACGACGAGATCCTGCTGATCTCGACCGGCGGGGTGGTCATCCGGACGGCGGTGCGGGAGATCGCCTCCCAGGGCCGGGACGCCACCGGCGTCCGGGTCATGAGCGTGCCCGAAGGCCAGGCCGTGGCCGCGGTGGCCCCGGTGGGCGGCGAGACCCTGGCGGTGACCTGACCGATTCGTCCTCGAGGCCGTGCCCCATCGGCCGATCAGGGTCCGACGGCCGGTGGTGTAGCCTCGTTGACCGGTCTGCGGGGCTATAGCTCAGTCGGTTAGAGCGCAGCACTGATAATGCTGAGGTCGCAAGTTCGATTCTTGCTAGCCCCACTCTTCTCATCCTGGTCAGACGGTTGCGCTTCCGGTGTGGACG
>CAVQVK010000039.1:0-3323 GCA_963717035.1 uncultured Acidimicrobiaceae bacterium
GCACGGCGGCGGTGGTCCCCCCGGGGAGGTGGACCGCCGCCCGCAACACGGCGGGATCGTCCCCTGTCTCGGCCAACAGCTTGGCCGACCCCAGCAGCGTTCCCACCACCAGCTCGGAGCTCACGTTCCGGGGCAGCCCGGCCAGCACCCCGGCTTCGATCATCGCTTCGGCCACCAGGAAGACGTAGGCCGGACCGGAGCCCGACAAGCCGGTCACCGCGTCGAGGTGACGCTCGGGGAGGCGCACCACCTGACCCACTGCGCCCAAGATCCCCTCCGCCCAGTCGAGATCGGCGCCGATGGCGGTGCTGCCGCCGGACATGGCCGCCACCCCCGCTCCCACCAGGGCCGGCGTGTTGGGCACCGCTCGCACCACCACTGTTCCCGCCGGGAGCACCGAACTCGAGCCGGGCGGGTATCCAAACCGGCCACCACCGAAAGCACCCGAGGCACGCCGAGGGCGCCCAGGGCCCGGCACGTGTTGTCGGCGGCGTCCTGCTTCACGGCCAGCAGGGCTCCATCGGCGTCGACGGGAGCGTCGACGACGATCAACCCCGGATGTCGCTCAGCCAGGTTGTCCCGTTGCGCGCCGTTCTTGGGTCGGCCACGGCGTACTCGCCGGCTGCCGCCCAACCGGCGTCGAGGATCCCGGCCACCATCGCCGACCCCATCTTGCCGCCGCCTACCACCAGGAGTTTCGGGGTTGTCATGCCGACGAAGCTACCAGCGCCCACAACAATGTCGGATGGTCGGAAGACTGACGCCGTTCGTGGCTGTGTCTGCTCGGCGTGGAAGCCGTATGCGCTTGTGTCAGCCGTATGTGCTTGTGTCAGCGCTGCGAGGGCGGACGCCGCCGGTACATGCCCTCGTAACCGAGGGTCATGGCCGTGGGGAAGCAGTCGTCGGTGTAGGCCAGCGAGGCCCCCATGATCCGGTCGAGCTCGGCGTCGTCCACCCGGTCGGCCGGCACCCGGCCCACCAGGTAGACGGCGTCCTCGAACCCCAGGGCGAAGCTCATGCCGATCAGGTCGGCGTTGCGCTTGAGCAGGTACCGCCAGGTCTCTTCGATGTTGGTCTCGGGCGCGGGCATGGACTGGGTCTCGTGATGGAGCATGCGCTGCCGCAAGGTCAGCCACACCGTCACGAACTCCTTCTCGTCGCCCTGCAGGCGCAGGTACCAGCGCGGCGCTCCGGTGACCGGGTCCCCGCCCTCCTGGCGATCGACGGCGACCAGGGCGCCGGGTGCGGCCAGCTCCCGTTCGGCCCACGCATCGATGCAGTCACAAACCGCCTGTCGCTCGGCGGCCTCGGGAATGCCAGCGGTCAAGAACACTCCACCAGGCGACCGGCGGTGAGCTCCTCGTAGATCTGTCGCAGCAGAGCGGCGGCCCCGGCCCACGTGTACCGCGGGCGCGCAGGAGGCGCCGGTGCCCAGCCGCTCGGCTAACAGCGGCTCGGCCAGGATCTGACGGGTCCACGCCGGAACCACTCGGGGGTCGGGTCTCCACCAGGAACCGGTGCGGCCGTGGTCGACCAGGGTCTGGAGCCCGCCCACGTCGGAGGCCACCACCGGGGTGCCGCAGGCCGCAGCCTCCAGCGCCACCAGGCCGAACGATTCGGAGCGGCTGGGGACGAGGCAGACGTCGGCGGCCCGGTAGTAGGTCGACAGCAGCTCGTGGGGCCGCGGCGGGGACCAAGTTGACCCGGCTCGTCCAGGCCCAGGTCTACGACGAGGTCGGCGAGCCTGTCCCACCTCCACCTGGCCATGGGGTCCGCCCCCGGACCACCGACCACGACTGGAGCCGGGCGTCCGGGATGGTCGGGTGTCCAACCGCGGAGAAGGGTCGCACCGGCGACGTCGGCGCCCTTCAGCGGCTGGATCCTCCCGACGAACAAGAGCAGGGGACCCTCGGCGCCGAAATCCCAGCGCCCGTCGAGCCTGCGGGCGAAAGCCCGGGCCGAAGAAGGCATGGTCGACACCGGGGGCCACGATGCGGATGCGAGACGGGTCGGCACCGTACAGCCCCACGATCTGTTCGGCTTCGACCGAGCACGAGGCCAGCACCGTGTCGGAGCACTGGATGATGGATGCCTCCGCTTCGGCTCGGCGCCCGCACGCGTGTCGGCCTCCACCTCTTCCGGACTGGCCTCGGCCTTCACCCGGTCCAGGGTGTGGAATGTCGAGACCAGCGGCACGTTGAGCTCGTGCTTGATCACATGTCCGGACATCCCGCTCAGCCAATATTGGCATGAACGGCGTCAAAGGCCGGGTTCTCGCCCACATCGGCACCCGTCGGCGCCACCATCCGCTTCAGGACACCTTCGGTGAACTCGTCGACGATGGACGGGTAGCGCCTCTTTGGCCATCGGCGCCAGTTCCCCCGCAGGCACGTGGCGCACCCGGAACCCGGGCTCGACGGTGACGCACTCGGGCAGGTCCGGAGACCAGGCCCGGGTGAACACGTCGCAGCGCATGCCGGCCCGGGCCAGGGCCGATAAGAGCTCGCGTACGTAGACGTTCATGCCGCCACCGTCCCCGCTTCCGGGCAGGGCGAGGGGGGAGGTGTGTAGGGAAAGTACGGCGAGGCGCCTCATTGCGTGGCCGAGCCTACCTGCGAGGACCCCGCTACTCCCCGGCAACCCCCGGGGCGGCGGCCACCTCGGACCCGGTTTCGGCACCAACTTCGCCCTTGGCATCGTCGTTCTCATGGCGAAACGACAGGTAGATACGCATCAACGCCTGTTTCTGCTCCTCGGTGAGGTCGTGGTCGGCGAGGATGTGCCGGGCCAGATCGGTGTTGCCGTCCGGCTTCTCCAGGATCCCCGCCTGCACGTAGAGGGTCTCGGCCGAGATACGCAGGGCCTTGGCGGACTGCTGGAGGATCTCCGCCGACGGGCGGCGCAGTCCTCGCTCGATCTGGCTGAGATACGGGTTGGAGATGCCGGCCAGTTCGGAGAGCCGCCGGAGGGACAGACGCGCCGTGCTCCGCTGCTCCCGGATGAACGAACCCAGCTCGTTGATGCAATACAGCAGATCGGCAGCCTGGAGATTATCCTTCAAACGATTTAAGAATCACATAAAACCCACGCCTTTTGTCTGCGGAAACCTGGAGAAGGCGGGCAATGAAAAATCTGGGAAAGCCAGGACACTCCTGGCAGAATCGATTGCATTTGGATTTGGTGCATTTTTGGAGCATGGGTCTGCGGCTTTCGAGTCGAGCCGTTGGATCTCTCCGGCCAAAACATTGCTGAGAGGCTGACACGAGGCGCAGAGGCAGCATTGGAAGGACCAGCGTACCCAGGGGGTCCTCGATTGCTGGTCT
>CAVQVK010000040.1:0-6482 GCA_963717035.1 uncultured Acidimicrobiaceae bacterium
GGTGGTGGTCAGCTGCAGCTGGTCGGCCACGATCTGACCGGACTGGGCGTTGACCACGGTGGCGATGGTCGACCGGTTCTGCACGTAGGACCCACATTCTCGACCACCACCTGGCCGGCCGGCACGACCAGGCCCTGGTAGAGCTGGGGTTGGATCACCCCGGCATCGGTGTCGAACGAGACATTGGCCACCGCGTCGGTGGACGTCGGGTTATAGAGGGCCAGGACGAGCTGGTTCCCGGCCGTGGTGGCGCCGCTGGCGAAATACCAGTTGGCCGACGAGACCGAAGCGCACGGCGCAGTGGACCACCCGTCGGGACCCGCCGCCACCTGGCTCACGCCGATGCCTCCGCCCGCGAACGTCAATGTAGTGGCGCCATAGCCCACAGGCGCGTTGATGCCAGGGTTGACGGCGACGGCACCGCCGGCGGGAACCGAGATCGTCTGGTGGGACGACGCCGGGGCCTTGCCCGTGTTCACCGTTGTCGACACCGTCCCGGCGACCGTATGCGTCCCGGTATTGGTCACGTAGATGGTCGTGTTGGCCTGGGCGCCGAACCCGGTGGTCCCACCGGCGCAGTACCACGACGTGGGCGAGGCCGTGGCGCTGGACATGGCGCTCCGTTGGCACGAGGGAGCGGCGGGGGACGGGGCGGGCGCCACGCCTGGTCGATGAGGGCCACGCCGACCACCACGGCCACCACGGCCACCACGATGGCCAGGCGGCGCCCGGCCACGTGCTCGCTTCCTTTGCCGGCCGGGCGGACCGCGTGGCCCCGCGGCGTCATGACCGGACCTCCTGGGAGCCGCGGTGGCCGGTTCGCCCGCGAGGGCCGACCTCTGGCCCTCTCGTCTCGAACGGCGTCGGCCGCGCCGGGCCGGCCCACGGCGGCGGGGCTGGATCTGTCGCGGCGGCGGACCAGCGCGGCGATGGCGGCCAGCCACACGACGACCTGGAAGGCCACGCCCAGCGGTGACCAGATGTCGGTGCTGAAGCTCAGGGTCCCCGTTCCCGACGTGGCGACGTCGTAGCGGGCGGCCCATCCGAACGAGGGGGCACTCGACACGACGCGGCCTGACGGAGCAATCAGCTGCCATCGACCGGCCGGGGCCACTGCGGCGAGCACGGTACCGGCCACCAGCGGGCCCTGGTACGACAGGGGCGGCGGCCGGACCGGGAAGGACGGGGCGGAGGCCGGACACGATCGGCGTCCCCGGTGCGGTGTTCAGCGGAGAGGGCAGGGAGGTCTTCGAAGAGCGGCGCCGTTGGGCGACGAGGTCGGGAGCTCCGCTCGCATCGGGATCCAGTCGGCGTTCTCGTACACGGTGATCCCGGTCTGGGAGACGACCGGGTGGAGATCGAGCTGCTGGCCCAATGCCGGATCCAGGTCACCAGGGATCGGATACCGCTGGGTCTGTTGCGAGCCGGGGATGTAGGGGGCGATCGCAGTGACCACGGCGACGTAGCGGACACCCGATGGGGCCAGGAGCTGGCCCAGCCGGTTGGTCTTGCCCTCACGGGCCAGGTCGACCGAGTTGGCCAGCGAGCGGGCCGGCCCCGGGTCGGCTGCGTTCCACAGCCAGGTGGCATTGGGGGACCCGTTCTCCGAGGTGGCATAGGCCAGTCCATCACCCGCCGACCAGCTACCCAGGTTGAGGGCTCGAGGATCGCCGAGCCACAGGACCCGGAATGCGCCCTGGGCCACCTTGGCGTGCATCCAGCCGACGGTCTGGGACGTGTCGGTGGTGGGCAGATCCCACCGGCCGGGCAGGGCCGAGATGACGGTGGGGAACGCCCCCAGCACCACGGCGATGGCGGCGATCCCGGTGGCTGCCTGCTTCCAGCCGAAGGTGGCCGACCGCAGGTCCTCCTCGAACGCGGCGATACCCAGACCGATGGCGGTGACGATCGCCGCCGCCGCGGGGGCGAGCAGGATCATCGGGTCGACGGCCAGGCTTCCGGCCCAGCCCCGGCCGATGACCCAGGCCAGGAGCCAGAACACAATGGCGATCGACCAACAGCGGGTCGCCCATCGGAACCGGGCTCCTCGCCCGATGAGCAGGGGCAGCAGGGCCGCGACGATGAATCCCCAGGCCAGAGGGGATGCACCGATGGGCCCGACGGCGAAGCGCACCAGGCCACCCCACGAGGGGGCGGCGGACGGCGCACTGGCCACGCCGAAGACGGCGATGGCACCCCGGCCGGCGGACAGCGTGCCGATCAGCCAGGGGAGGCACAAGACGGCGGCCACCACGGTCGCCCCCACCGCGGTGACCAACGCTCTGATCGACGGCTGCCAGGCGCCGAGGATCGCCGACGAGACCAACAGGGCCACGGCCACACCCAGCACGACTAGGACGGCAGCCGGGGACGAACGAGACGAGGACGGCCTCCAGCACGCCGAGGATGAGGACGCGCCGGACGATACGCGACCGGGGCGAGTTCCGGTGACCGTTCGGGCGACGCCCCGGTTCGGAGCGGCGATCCGCGCCGCCGCCGCGGTCGTGAACGGAGCCAGGGCCGTGGCCCGGAACAACAAGGTGAGCACCCACGGTGCTCCGGCATAGAGGATCAGCGCATCCCAGCGACCGAGGGCCAAGCGCGTTATAGGGCAGGGGAACAGCCAGGTAGGCGATTCCCGCCACCATGCCGGCCCGTTGGGACCCGAACGGACGCATGAGGCGAACGGCCCCCCAGGCGCCGAGCGGGATGCAGGCGAAGATGGCGACTTTCAGGGTCAGACCCATCGCCCCGAGCAGGACGGTCCCGAGCACGCCGAGGAGGGCGAAGGCGGGAGACGCCGGCGCCGTCGTGCCGAACCCGTAAGGGTGCCAGCCGGTGGCGAATTGGTGGAAGATCGAGGACCAACCGGGCAACGCCGCGAACTGGCCGATCGCCGGTATCCCCGTCGTCATCAGCCCCCGGGAACCGATGAGCACGACGATCACGGCCACCACCCAGGCGGTGACGATGCCCCGTCCCGACACTCGTCCCCGCTCCGTGGCTTCGACCGCGCCACCGCCGTCGGGCCAACGACGGGTACTCGGCCAGGGGCAGGGGCACGGCCCCGGTTATCGCTCTCGTCGACGTCGAAGGCGGCCGCGGCGGCCAGCTCGTCGGCGTGCGCCCCGTGGAACCCGTGCTGGAACAGCCGCCGGGCGTACGCCGACAGCCGGGCGCTCCCGCCCACCTGTTGCACGCGGATCTCGGAGTCGCTCAACCGCCGCAGTGCGACGCAACTCCTTGCGCTGGCGCCGGATGATGCCCGACCGGCCGAGGTTCCATCGCCATGCCCGGACCACGGCCCGGGCCCGGGCCCGGTTCCCGGCCAACTCGGCCACCACCACCTCGCCCAGATCCAGCAGGGCGATCTGCGGCAAGACGCGGAGAAGATGGAACCGCCCGTAGCACTTCAGGACGGCCAGGAGCTCATGACGACGTTGCAGCTCCTGGAGCGTGTCGGCGGCGCGGGCGCCGGTGCGTTGGCGGTGGCGCGATGCTGGCGCCGACTGCCGAGCGCGGCGGTGGCGCCGCCGCCGGGAGTGTCCGCTGACGCCGTCGGCCGGCAACTCGCCGGGGGCCGCATCGGGAACTGCGCTCGGTGCGTACCGGCTCGAGGTCGACCGATCCGGCCCGGTCGACCAACGATGCTTCGAGCGGCCGCTCACCGCTGGCCAACCCCTCGCGGTGGCGGACCCGAGCGTCGGGGGCCACGATGATCCGGGCTCCGGCCACCTGGGCCCGCCAGCAGAAATCGAGGTCCTCGCCCATGGCCACGATCGCCGGGTCGAAACCGCCGAGCTCGGCGAAGAGGTCGGCCCGGATCAGGGCACAGCCCCCCGGGCGCCACGAAGACGTCTCGGACCGAGTCGTGTTGGCCGTGGTCGATCTCGTGGGGCTGCACCCGGCCGACCACCGAGCCGCCCTTGTCCGCGGTCATGCCCACCTCGAGGAGACGGGCGGGGTCGTCCCAGCTCACCAGTTTGGGCGACACGATGCCGGCATTGGAGCGAAAGGCCTCTTCGACCAGGAACTGCACCGCGTCGGGAGCCAGTGCCACGTCGTCGTGGCAGATCAGGTAGTAGGCGGCGCCGTCGACCATCGAGGCTGACCTCGTTGGCCGTGGCCCCGAATCCCCGGTTCTGGCTGAAACGACGGACATAGGCATTGGGCAGGACACCGGCGACGCGAGCCGGTGAGGTCCTCGGTGCTGGCCGCATCGAGGACCAGGATGGACAGCTCCTCATAGCTCTGCGATCCGAGTGAAGCCAGGGTCTCCTCGAACCACGGACCGGGATCGTGGCCCACGATGACGGCGACAACCGGCGGTGCCAGCGATTCCATTAGGGAGCAGAGGCTATCGGGCCGTTGAGGGGGTGGGGAAAAGTGTCCAGGTCAGCGGCAATTCGTGTCCGGATTGCCCAGCACGGCCAGGCCGAATCGACCCTTTTTTCGGGCCCAGCGACCGCCACAGAGTGCTTGCAATCGTTTATCACCACGTATACACTTGTATCTATCAGCAGTTCTCCGAAGCCCCCATCCGACAATCCCAGGAGATGACGATGCCAGATTTCCCCACCAACCTTACGAACACCGCCAAGGACATCACCACCGTGGCCAAGGACGCCGGCTACGTGGCCGTGGGACTCGGTGTCATCGGCTTTCAAAAGGCCCAGGTACAGCGCCAGGAGCTCCTGAAGCGGCTGGCCGATCCCCGTAGCGATATCGAGACCCGGCTGAACGAGGTCCGCTCGGACCTCACCAAGGCCGTGCACGATGTGACCAAGGCCGTGCACGACGCCACCAAGGCCATGCCCGACGTCACCAAAGCCATGCCCGACGTCCCCAAGGCCGTGCACGATGTCTCCAAGGCCGTGTCCGACGCCACCAAGGCCAGGCCCGACATCACCAAGGCCGTGCACGATGTCGATGCCAGGGTCGAAGACATGATCGAGCGGATCGAAGCGGCCATCGTGCCCTTCGAGCAGCGTCTCCCTATCCCCGCCCGTGACCTGGCCAATCAGATCCACGTGCAGGCTCGCGAGGCCCGCTCGCAGATCCGCAGCCTGATCAAGACGGGTGCCTGAGCAGCCAGCCTGATCAAGAACAAGAACGGCCCGCTCCCGGCGGGTCGTTCTTGTCCCACGGAGCTGGTGGCTGAGTTACCTTGCCGCTCACTTGCCTTGTGGCTGACGTGCCTCGTGGCCCCTTGACTCGTGGCTGACGGGCAGCGCGGCGTCGTGTGCGACGGGCGCCGGCGCTCAGTCTGCGTGTAGTCGCCAGTATCGAGGACGTCAGCCAGCGTGTGGTCGAGCGAGATCTCGGGCCGACAGTTGTGGATCATCGCGCCGAGAATTGCGCCGCTCGCTCTAGCGTGCAGCGGGACGGCGGATGCATTTCGCCCGCTGGATGCCCAGGAGCGCATAGATAAATTCGGGCGAGTTCGGCATGAGAATCGCCACGCGAGCCCCGGCATCGCATCGGTTCGTAACCGCCGCTGCTACCCGCCTGCTCATTTCCCAGGCCATGCCAAACGTAACCGACTCAGAACTGTCAAACACAAGCCAGGTACGGTCTGGATGCTGATCATGCTGCCGGGCTAGGACATGCAGAAGGGTACGCTCCGGACGCTGAAGGCCGTAGCGCTCCACCAAGACCGGGCCGGTTCCCTGCATAACTCGTCGTCCTGCTGCGCCACGCCAGACCCTCCGATAATCGTGAATTCGTGACTCTCAGCTGTTCGCAGAAAGCACTACCCGGCAGCTCCGTGTTTCCAGAGCGCGCAGTAAGCTTTGCCATGGTGCGGTCCAGCGGCAAGCAGGACAACTCTGAAATCTTCAGCGATGCGGCGCGGACGTACCCTCTCAAAATTCGCAAATCGGACATCTTTGCTATGAACAAGCCTGAACAAGGGCGTACGCTGCGCGAATGGAACCCCAACTGACGGTTGGTCAGGCAGCCGCGAAGATCGGTGTGAGCCGTGAGGTTCTGCTTGTCGTGGGAGCGCCGCCATGGCATCCCGATTCCGACGCGAATGCCAGACGGCAGCAGACGGTATCCGGCTGCACTCGTGGACGCGCTCACTATTGTTCCGGACCGCCGGAGATCCGGCGTTCCGCTTCGACAGCACTTGCCGAGGCGGTCAGCCAGCTTGAATCTGCACCAGCTTCCGCTGACTCGCTGCCAGAATTGGTCTATCGTCAGGCCTTGGATCAGCTCGACGTCGCGGTTACGATCATGCGCGGACCGCATTATATCGTCGAATTCGCGAATACCGCCCATCGGCGAATGTACCCAGGAATCGATATTGTCGGTAGACCGGCCCTCGAGGCTTTACTCACTCCCGCTATTACGACCTGGCCTACGTGCTAAATCACGTGCGCACCACAGGTGAGCCGCTCACCGGCGCGATACACTCGTCCCGCATTACGGGATCGATCACTGGTGGGATTTCACGTATGCACGCCTGCCACTGACCGCGG
>CAVQVK010000041.1:0-51947 GCA_963717035.1 uncultured Acidimicrobiaceae bacterium
CACCGGGAAGAGCGGGCTGTCGTTAGCCCTCGGCGCACCCGCCGTGTATCCGAACTGGTACTTCGCTCAGACCACCAATCCCTCCGGCTCCGGCTCGGCCGTGTCATTCCTGCTGTCCAATCCGGGGCCAACGGCCGAGACGGCGATGATCGCCATCGGCCTGACCCAGGGCGGTGTGGCACCGATCAAGGTAGACGTCCCGGCCAAGTCGGTCGTGCCGTTCATCGCCAGCACGGCGAACCGGATACCGCATGCGGTCCCGTACTCGGTGGGCATCACCTCGACCGGCGGACCCGGGCTGGTCGTAGCCCGGGCCGTCGTGGCCCCTGACGGGTCCTCGCTTCCCGCGTTCGGGACCATGCTCGGAACGGCGCAGGCCACAGAGCACTGGTTGGTGCCGGCCCCGGGCACAGGGGGTGCACCCGGGGTGCAAGGCGCCACCATGGGGAGCCTCTCCGTGTCCAATCCGGGCCCGGTTGCCGCCCGGGTCACGGTGGCGCCGCTCGGCGGGACGTCGGCTCAGGCCAAGGTGCTCCTGGTCAAGCCGAATTCGCTTCTGGTGCTGGCCCAAGCCCCGGTGGGCGGGCTGACCACCCTCGACGTCCGATCGAGCGTTCCCGTCGCGGTGGAATCGGACAGCTTCCCTTCCGGGGCAACTGGCGTCGTGTCTTCCACCGGACTGCCCTTCGGTTGATCGGCGGCTGATCGATGACCCGACCCGTACGGGGATAGCGTCGGACTGTGCGCGTCGTGATCGCAGGCGGTCATGGCCAGGTGGCCATGCAGCTAGAGGGGCTCCTGGCCGAGCGGGGAGACCAAGCGGTAGGGCTCATCCGGAGCGCCGACCAGGCCGACGATCTCCAGCGAGTAGGCACCGTTCCCGTGGTCTGCGACCTGGAGCACACCGACGCGGGCACCGTGGCCGGCCACCTGGCCGGGTGCGATGCCACCGTGTTTGCCGCCGGCGCCGGACCGGGCAGCGGAGCGGCTCGGAAGCAGACGGTCGACCGGGACGCAGCCGTCCTTCTGGCCGAGGCCGCGTCGCTGAGCGGTGTACGCCGCTACCTTCTGGTTTCTTCGATGGGTGCCGGCGAGCCACCACCCCCGGGGACCGACGAGGTCTTCGCCGCCTACCTCCGGGCCAAGTCCGAGGCGGAAGACGAGCTCCGAAGACGTGCGTTGAACCTGACCATCCTCCGACCGGGTGGGCTCACCGACGAAGAGCCGACCGGCCTGGTCGCGTTGGGCGCTGACGTGGGGCGAGGGGCGGTGTCCCGGGCCGACGTGGCCGCCGTCCTGGTCGCGCTGCTCGACGAGCCCCGGACCGCGGGCCTCACCTTGGAGCTGATCGGCGGACGGACCCCGGTGCAAGAGGCCATCGCCGCACTCCTGACCTAGACGATCCGGAGACCCCCGCTCAGTGGGCGTTGGAGAACAGCTCTGACCTTGTCCCAGTTCCAAGGTGCTCGCCGAGGGCCGCGTCGAGCTTGGCGGTGCCGCCTCTCTTACAGACTCGGGGGGCTACCGGCGGTTGGAGGGCGGCGGTGGTGGCGGTGGTGGCCACGGTGCCTGGTGAGGCCACTGCCCGGGCGCCGGCTGAGCTGGCCACGGTGCGGGTGCCTGCGGCCAATGACCGGGGGGCGGCGGCGGTGGTGGTGGCCACGGCTGTGCGGAGCCTTGACCGTTGTCCTGTTGCCCGGTGCCCGACTGCCCGGTGCCGGACTGCCGTTGCCCGACTGCCCGGTGCCGGACTGCCCGCTGGCATGTGACGAACCCGCCACCTCCGACTCGACCTCAGAGTCCGAGTCGGTGTCGGTATCGCTCCCGTCCCCGTTCGCGGCCGAACCGGTACGAGCGTCGGCACTACCGTTCACGCCGGCTTGCTCGGCCCCGGAATCCCCGGTGCCGTCGGAGTCACCGGTTGGACGACCGTGCTGCTCGGCCACGAACACCGGCGGTATCGCTTTCACCCCGTGCTCATGGACCGGCTTGCCGTAGGCCGTGTCGACCAGCTTGCCCACGGTGGCGCCGTCGATGGTCTCCTCGTCCAACAAGGCACGGGCTACGGCATCGAGACCACCCCGGTGCCGGGAGAGCACCTCGAGGGCTCGCTCTTCTTGGTCCCGAAGGATCCGTTCCACTTCGGCGTCGATCACCCGGCTGGTGTCCTCGGAGTAGTCGCGAGTGTGCATGAGGTCCTCGCCCAGGAACACCTGTCCCGCGGAACCCCACGCCATCGGACCGATCTGGTCGCTCATGCCCCACTCGCGGACCATCTTCCGGGCCAGCTCGGTGTTGCCGACCAGGTCGTTGCTGGCTCCGGTGGACAGGTCGCCGTAGACCAGCAGCTCCGCCACCCGGCCACCCATGCGAACGGCCAGGGCGTCCTCGATATGGGAGCGCGGATGGATATGGCGCTCCTCCACCGGCAGCTGCTGGGTCACGCCGAGGGCCATGCCCGTGGGCAGGATGGTCACCTTGTGCACCGGATCGGCCTCGGGCAGGACGTAGGCCAAGACGGCATGGCCGCCCTCGTGGAAGGCCACCCGCTCCTTCTCGTCGTCCGACAGGACCAGGCTCTCCCGGCGCTGGCCCATGAGGACGCGGTCCCGCGACGCCTCGAAGTCCTGGGTCTCGACCACCTTGGATCCCCGGCGCACGGCGTGCAGGGCCGCCTCGTTCACCAGGTTGGCCAGGTCGGCACCGCTCATACCGGGGGTGCCCCGGGCCACCAGGGCCAGGTCCACGTCGGGGGCGATGCGCTTGTCCTTGCAGTGCACCTGGAGGATGGGGAGGCGCTCTTCCAGATCGGGGAGCGGGACCACGATCTGGCGATCGAATCGGCCCGGACGCAGGATGGCGGGATCGAGGATGTCCGGCCGGTTGGTGGCGGCCATGACCACCACACCCTCGGTCGGGTCGAACCCGTCCATTTCGGACAGCATCTGGTTGAGCGTCTGCTCTCGCTCGTCGTGCCCGCCGCCCAGCCCGGCACCTCGCTTGCGGCCGATGGAGTCGATCTCGTCGATGAAGACGATGGCGGGGGCCTGCTTGCGGGCAGTGGCGAACAGGTCGCGGACCCGGCTGGCCCCCACGCCCACGAACATTTCCATGAAGTCCGAGCCACTCACCGACATGAACGGCACCCCGGCCTCGCCGGCCACGGCCCGAGCCAGCAGCGTCTTTCCCGTTCCGGGAGGACCAACCAACAAGATGCCCTTGGGTATCCGGGCCCCGATGTCTTTGAATCGAGCCGGCGTCTTCAGGAAGTCGACGACCTCGCTGATCTCGAGTTTGACGCCGCCATAGCCGGCCACGTCATCGAATGTGGTGGAGGGTCGTTCGCTCGAGTAGAGCTTGGCCTTGGACCGACCGATCGACATGATGCTGCCCATCTGTCCCTGAGCCCTTCTGCTGATGAAATAAAACACACCCACGATGAGGAGGATCGGGAGCAGGTAGATCAAGATGCTGGTCAGCGGGTTGCTCTTGGGTGTGACCACCGTGTAGCTGACGTTGCCGGCCTTCAGCGCGCTGTACTCGGAATCGACGGCCGGATTGGGTCCCGAGACGGTGTAACTGGTCCCGTTGTCGAGGGTGCCGGTAATGGTGCCCGATGTGGTGTCGATCTGGGCCGACCTGACCTGCTTGTCCTGGACCTGGGTGAGGTAGCTCTGGTAGCTGATCGACTTGGCGGAGGACTTCGAGAGGAGCGACGGCGCCGCGATCACCGCAATGACGGCGATGATGGCAATGGCGTAGATGAGGCGCATGTTCCGGCCTTGACCGGGCGTGCCCTGCCCCGGGCCTCCGGGACCGGAGGGACCGCTGGGTTGATTGGGGTTGGGCGGAGGCACCGCACCATGCTATGCGCCTCCAACGTGCCTTGATGCATCGCTTCCCTGCCACGTCAGGTGAGGCGGTGGTCGGTAACGTGTCGGGGTGATCGACGGAGGTGACAGGGGCGCGAACCCCGGGAAGGGCAAGGGAGCAGGAGCGCCTCGAATTCCTGGTCCGGCCACCACTGCCCCGGCCCCCTGGCCACCGCCACCGCCACCGCGATTGCCGCCGCCCCCGCCACCCGTATCGCCGCCACCGCCCACCCCGCCGCCGAACTGGCGTCCGCCTCCCGACGGGCAGCCCGGCAGACGGTTCGACCAGGCGTCGGTCGCTGCCCTCGAGCTCGAGATCCACGACCACGCCGTACCGCTCAACCGCCAGCTGGCGGCCGGTTTTCCCCCTTGGACCCGAAGAGATGCGTGGCTTTGGCTGATCTTTGCCGCCCTGGGCTTTCTGGCCGGCCAGATCATCGCATCGGTGTTCGTTCTCATCTCGGCCGCGATCACCGGCAACAGCCACAACATCTCGGCGGTGTCCCGACTGAACGTCCCCCCGGAGTGGTACGTCGTGTCGACGCTGATCGGACTGTGGATGGGCTTCTTCGGCGGCCCCTGGCTGGCCAGCAGGGTCCGGGGCACCCGCCGGTTGGTCACGGACCTCGGGCTGCGGTTCCGGTGGATCGACCTGGTCGGCGTGCCCATCGGCGTCGCTGGGCAGTACCTCGTGGCGGCCATGTACATCCCGATCGAGAGTCATATCCACAACTTCAACCAGCGCTTCAGCGCCCCGGGCCAGAAGCTCACCGGTGCATCGCACGGGGCCGGGTTCGCCGTGATCGCCATCTTCACCGTGGTCGGTGCGCCGTTCTTCGAGGAGCTGTTCTTCCGCGGCCTGATCCTTCGCGCCCTGACCCGAATGTTCGGGAACATCGGCAAATGGGTGGGACCGGCCCTCGCCATCGTGATCACCGGGGTCCTGTTCGGCCTGGCTCACGCCGAGTCGCTCCAGCTCCTCGGGCTCGCCACCTTCGGGGTACATCCTCTCGTTCATCGCGTACCGCACCGGGCGTCTGGGGATGAACATGGCCGCCCACGCCTCGTTCAACCTGGTGGCCATCATCGCCGTCCTGGCCACAGGCTCCGGCGTCATCCGCTGACGTGGTGACGTCACCGGCCAGGCCCCCGGCCACCGTGGCACGACATTCCCCAAGGCACGTGCGGGCCCGACCAGCGCCCCCGTCGCCGCGCTGGCGACGGTGGACCGGTCCGGGGTCGTGGGCCGGCTGGACCAACGTGGTGGTCATCGTGGGCGTGATCGCCGTCGCCTTGTGGCAGCTCCATCCCTCGTTGCTGTTGGCCAACACCACCACGGCCGGAGGCGACACCGGCGCCCACGTCATCCTGCCCGCCTTCATGAAGTCCAACCTCTTGGCCCACGGGCAGCTGACCGGCTGGGATCCGGACTGGTACGACGGATTCCCCGTCTACACCTTCTACTTCCCTCTGCCCGCCGTGTTGACCGTGGTGATCAACGGGCTGGTTACCTACGACGTCGCCTTCAAGCTGGTGACCATCCTGGGAACGATCACCCTGCCCATCGCCGCCTATGCCTTCGGGCGCCTGGCCGGCCTCCGGGATCCGGGGCCAGGGTGCCTCGCTGCGGCGACGCTTCCCTTCCTGTTCGAGCCCAGCTTCTCCATCTACGGCGGGAACATCCTGTCCACCATGGCCGGTGAGTACTCCTACTCGCTCGGCCTGTCGGTGGCCCTGGTGTTCCTCGGCGTGGTGGCGCGCGGCCTGCGCACCAACCGCCAGCGCGGTCTGGCCGCGGTGCTCTTGGCCGCCACCGTGCTGTGCCACCTCATCACCGGTCTGTTCGCCATCGCCGGAGCCGTGGTCTGGCTCGTGCTCGATCGCGATCTGACTCGCACGCTCATGTCGGGGGTGCGAGGGCGCGTGGCTCGCAGCCGGTGGTTGACGAGGCTGCTGTGGTCGGTGGTGGTGGGCGCCGTCGGCGTGGCCCTGACTGCGTGGTGGCTGGTGCCCTTCATCCTCGACCAGCAATACACCACCAACATGGGCTGGACGAACATCGACGGCTTCCCCCACCTGTTGTTCCCCGGTTCGGCGCGGTGGGTCCTGGCCGTCGACGTGATCTGTCTGGTGGCCATGGTCGTGCGCCGGAACCGGGTGTCGTTGTTCGTGGCCGTGATGGCCGGGGTCTCAGCCGGGGTGGTCTGCCTCGATCCTCAGGGAAAGCTCTACAACGTCCGGTTCCTCCCCCTTTGGTTCTTGTGCCTGTACCTCTTGGCCGGGCTGGCGGTGGCCGACGTGACCGCCGGTGTGGCCCGGCTGGTGCGACGGCGACGAGTCGACCGCTGGGTCGAGTCGGTCGAGGCGTCGGCGGGGAACGCCGGCCCGGGCTGGCGCCCCGGCATGCGCATCACCCGGTTCCGGCGCCCTCGACCTCCGGCCCGCCCGCCAGCCGCCATCGTCGGGTCCTTGCTCTGCCTGCTCGGCGCCTTCGTGGCCGTCGTGCCCCCACTGGCTCTTCCGGCCACCGACCTGGCCCGGGTCGGGGTAACCGTGGGCGCCGACCAAGTGAGCTCCTGGGCCACGTGGAACTACTCGGGGTACGAGCAAAAGCCGGACTATCCCGAGTACAAGTCGCTGATGAACACCATGGCGTCGGTCGGCGCCACCCAGGGCTGCGGGCGGGCCATGTGGGAGTACGACCCGTCGGAGAATCGATTCGGTACCACCATGGCGTTGATGCTGCTGCCGTACTGGACCAACGGCTGCATCGATTCGATGGAGGGCCTGCTGTTCGAGTCGGCCACCACCACGCCGTTCCACTTTCTCAACCAGAACGAGCTCTCGGTCACCCCCTCGGACGCCATGGTCGGTCTGCCCTACGGGGGGCTGAACGTGCCTCTCGGGATCGAGCACCTCCAGCTGCTCGGTGTTCGTTACTTCATGGCCTCCTCACCGACCGTGCAAGAAGCGGCGGCCGCCGATCCCAACGCCACCTTGGTCGCCTCCAACGGACCGTGGAGCACCAACTACAACGGCCAGCTGCTCAACACCACCTGGAAGATCTACCGGATCTCCAACACCTCGCTGGTCGAGCCGCTGGCCAACCAACCGGTGGTCTGGAACCACGTGGGACCAGAACCAGACCGAATGGCTGCCCCCCATCGTTGATCTGGTACCAGAACCCCGCTCGTTGGAGCGTGGTGCCCACGTCCGGCGGCCCGGCGACCTGGACACGCGTTGCGGCAACCGATACCGCCCCCGCTGCCGTGCCCGTGCCCCACACCACGGTTTCGGCCATCTCGTCGTCCGACAACACCATCCGGTTCCATGTCGACCGGATCGGCACGCCGGTCGAGGTGAAGGTGTCGTACTTCCCCAACTGGAAGGCCAGCGGGGCCACCGGTCCGTGGCGGACTGCGTCCAACATGATGGTGGTGGTCCCGACCAGCCACGAGGTGACCCTGCAGTACGGGACGACGGGCGTCGACCGCTTGGGCTGGGCGCTGACCGGCGCCGGGGTGGTGGCCCTGGTCGTACTGGGCTGGTGGTCGCTGCGGATGCGCCGAAACCGCCGGCGTCGGGCAGGCGGTATATGACGTCGAACCGTCCCACTCCAGGTAGTGTCCGACGGATGCGACCCCATCGACCGACCATGGCCGCGGTGACGCTGGTGGTGGCGTCGGGCCTCGGTCTGGCCGCGTGTGGAGGGGGATCGCCCGCGGCCGCGAAGAAGCCCCCCACCACTTCGACGACGTCGGCGAAGGGGACGCCGGGTGCGCCCACGACCACGACCACCCAACCGCTGGGTCCCGACACCGTGACCCAGTTGAACGGTCAGCTCAGTCAGCTGGACACCATGTTGAACCAGGCCACCACCGACCTGAACCAGGCACCCAGCGACTCCTGACCCGCGGCCCATGGTGCGCCGAGCCCACGAGGTCGCAGATGCGGGCTGAGTAGGATGTCTGGGCCATGACCAGCCTCGCCGACATCTTCAAGGCCTACGACATCCGGGGCACGGTTCCCGATCAGCTCAATGCCGACCAGTGCCGGGCCATCGGTGCGGCCACGGCCCGGTTCACCGGCGGCCCCCGGATGCTGTTGGCCCGGGACATGCGCGAATCCGGTGTCGAGCTCAGCCACGCCTTCGCCGAGGGCGCACGAGCCGAAGGGGTGGCGGTGGTCGACCTGGGGATGGCATCGACCGACCTCTTGTACTTCGCCGCCGGGACGTCTGGATGCCCCAGGGGCCATGTTCACCGCCTCCCATAACCCGGCCCAGTACAACGGGATCAAGCTGTGCCTGAGCGGGGCCCGGCCCATCGGGCGGGACACCGGGCTGGCCGAGATCGAGGCAAGGGCGCAGGAGCTCCTCGACCGAGTGGGGGGCCGCCGGCCCTCCGACGGTCGACCCGACAACGCTGGCTCCGATGGAGGAGCAGAACCTGCTCGACGAGTACGCCGATCACGTTCGCTCGTTCGTCGACCTCGACGTGCTGCGACCGTTGAAGGTGGTGGCCGACACGGCCAACGGCATGGGCGGGCTCGTCGCCCCCAAGGTCTTCGCCCCCCTCCCCTTCGACGTCGAGATCCTCTTCCCCGAGCTCGACGGCAACTTCCCCAATCACCCGGCCGACCCGATCCAACCGGAGAACCTGACCGCGTTGAAAGCGGCCATCGTGGCGCCGGTGCCGACGTCGGGCTGGCCTTCGACGGGGACGCCGACCGCGTGTTCCTGGTGGACGAGCACGCCGAGCCGGTGTCGGGCTCGCTGACCACCGCGCTGGTGGCCGCGTCCATGCTGGACAAGTACCCGGGCTCGACCGTGCTCTACAACTGCATCTGCTCCCGGGTGGTGCCCGAGGTCATCGCCGAGCACGGCGGGACCGGCATCCGTACCCGGGTTGGCCACAGCTACATCAAGGCGGTGATGGCCGAGACCGGAGCGATCTTCGGTGGGGAGCACTCCGGGCACTACTACTTCCGCGACAACTACCGCGCTGACTCGGGGATCATCGCCGCCATGGTCGTCCTGGAGCTGTTGAGCGTCACCGGCAAGCCGCTGTCCGAGTTGCTCGCTCCCTACAAGCGGTACTCGGACTCGGGCGAGATCAACACCGAGGTGCCCGACCCGGCCGACGCGGTCGAGAAGATGGCCGCCGCGGTCGAGGCCGCCCACGGTGAGCTGGGCACGGTCGATCGCCTCGACGGCCTGACCGTCGACCGGGGAGACTGGTGGTACAACATCCGGCCGTCCAACACCGAGCCGTTGTTGCGCCTCAACGTGGAAGCGCCCACCGAGGAGGAGTGCCGGACACACGTCGACGAGGTCCTGGCCGACGTCTCTCGCATCACCGGCGCCTAGGCCGTGCCCCGCGCCGAAGGAGGGAGCCGTACCGCACCCAACCAACGAAGGAGAACCGTGACCATGTCGCTCGATCCGCTCTTGCTCGGGAGTGCTCGCCTGCCCTGAGGACAAAGGGCCACTGCTCTACTTTGCCGACGAGGATCGCTTGTACAACCCCCGCCTGCACCGGAGCTACGAGGTCCGTGACGGCATTCCCGTCATGCTCATCGACGAGGCCACGGCGGTATCCGATGAGGAGCACTCACGGCTGATGGCCAAAGCCGATGCCGGAGGGGCCACCTCAACGCAGGAGAAAGCCGGCGTCGTGAGCGGTCCGGCCGAGCGCGCCGGCGGACGGCGGGGGTGCGAGCCCGCTCCCCGTTGACACCCTCGACATGTGGGGGGCGACGGCCGGCCTCCCCGAACAGGTGGCCGACGCCGTTGCCGGCTGCCCGGGGCCTGGCCGGGCTTCCCGGCCGTGACCGGGTCGAGAACGTCGTGGTCCTGGGCATGGGTGGGAGCGGCATCGCCGGTGACGTGCTGGCGGCCACCGCCGCTCCCTTCATGGCCGTCCCCGTCGTCGGTGGTCAAGGGCTATCAGCCCCCCGACTTCGTGGGTGCCGGGTCGCTGGTCTTCGCCATGTCGTTCTCGGGCGACACCGAAGAGACGCTGGAGGCGGCCGGGTTGGCCTACGAGTCGGGGGCGGCCCTGGTCGTCGTGTCGGGCGGGGGCGAGCTGGTTCGCCTGGCCGAGGAATGGCGGGTCCCCGTCGTCCCGGTGCCGACCGGCATCCCCCAGCCCCGGGCCGCGCTCGGTGCGATGTCCGTGCCTCCGCTGATCGTCATTGGAGGAGATCGGGCTGTTCCCGGGGGCGGGACACTGGGTGTCCCAGGCCGTCGACCAACTGAAGCGGCGCCGCGACGAGCTGGTGTCGACCCAAGAGCGTGGCCGAAGACCTGGCTCGCCGGATCGGGCGGACCATCCCCCTGGTGCACGGCGCGGAGGCGCTCGGCGCCGCCGCCGCCTTCCGCTGGAAGGCACAGATAAACGAGAACGCCAAGACGCCGGCCTTCTTCGCCGTCTACCCGGAGCTGTGCCACAACGAAGTCGCCGGCTGGGGGCAGCACGGCGATATCACCCGCCAGGTGATCACCCTGGTCAACCTCCGCCACGACGCCGAGCACCCCCAGGTGGCTCGGCGATTCGAGCTGGTGGCCGACGTCCTGCGGGAGGTGATGGCCGACATCCTCGAGGTACGGGCGGCGGGCGAGGGGGACCTGGCCCAGCTCTTCGACCTGGCCCTCATCGGGGACTTCGTGTCGCTGCACCTGGCCGCCCGGGAGGAGATCGACCCCGGTCCCATCCCGGTGCTCGACGACATCAAGCGGCGGTTGCACGAGACGTGAGCCGGGGCTTCCGGGCGACCGGCGCCGGGGCCGGTTGCCACCCGGTGCCTTCGGGACGAGGTGCGTTGCGGCTCGTGTCGGGGCAGTGGCGAGATGGTGAACTCCGGGGACCCGCCCGTCAGATCGCCCGATGGGGGCGTAAGCTCCATCGCGTGAGCTACGTGCGGGTCTGTGGTTGCAAGTCGAAGCCAGTCGCAGGCAAAACGACCCACGTAAGGCAACTTCTGGTTGCCGAGCATGGTGCGGCTTAGGAGTAAGACCTGCCCGCGGCGTTCCCGACTCTCGGGGACGGGCGGAGATGGGGTGACGCGTGCCATACACGGTGCCGCCGGGTTGTCGACCGCAGTGCGGTCAGGGAGCCGCCGGTACCGGGCCGCCATTCCCACTGCAGGCGAGTGTGGGGTCAAAGACCAGGTCAGCCGCACGTAGCCCACACGTCCCATCCACTCATGACCGATCAGGAGGACCGGCCGACCCAGCAAACCAGGCAGTTCCAACCACACAGGAGGGCGAGCAAGTGGACGTTGTCATCGCAAATGGCCGAAGGATCGTGCCCGATGCGCTACGGGCACTCGTCGGGGAGAAGGTGGGCCGGCTGGGGCGGTACTGCCCGGGCCTCGATCGGGCCGAAGTGCGTTTCAGCGAGGAGCACAATCGCCGAATCGTGGACAGCGAGATCTGCGAGGTAATCATGACCGGTCACGGACGGGTCGTGCGGGCCCGGGCCGCGGCGCCTGAGGCACTGGCCGCCGTGGACCGGGTGGTGGAGAAGCTCGAGCACCAGCTGGAGAAGACCAAGGGGCGCCTGATCAACTCCCACCAGGGTCGGCGCTCGTACGCCGCCGCCCGAGCGATGAAGCGACCAAAGGTGCGGACCGCCTAGCGCCACCGCCTGTCTAGCGCCACTGATGCCGGCCAGGCCGCACGACGCCACCCGATGGCGGCCAGGGAGGGCCGGCGCCAGGGCGCTGGCTGAACAGGGCCCGCCGAGACCGCCGGGAAGGGACTGATCGGTAGGATGGGTGGACTATGAGTGTGTTCACCAAGGTTCTCCCGCGGGCGAGGGGAAGAAGGTCCGTCGGCTGGCGGAGCTGGTTCCTCTCGTCAACGACCTGGAGCCGGAAATGGAAGCGCGCTCGGACGGCGAGCTGCGGGCGGCCACCGACGTGTTCCGCCAGCGGTTGGCCGATGGCGAGAGCCTCGAGGACATGTTGGTCGAGGCCTTTGCCGTCGTCCGGGAGGGTGCCTGGAGGGTGCTCGGCCAGCGACACTTCGACGCCCAGCTCATGGGGGGCATGGCCCTCCATTTCGGGTGGATCGCCGAGATGAAGACGGGCGAGGGAAAGACGTCGTGTCCACCCTCCCCGTCTACCTGAACGCCCTGGCCGGCAACGGCGTCCACCTGGTCACCGTCAACGACTACCTGGCCACCCGCGACGCGGCGTGGATGGGGCGCCTGCACCAGTTCCTCGGCCTCACCGTGGGACGGGTCGGTCCCGACATCGACGACTCCCGAGGCCAAGCGCCAGGCCTACGGCTCGGACGTGACCTACGGCACCAATACCGAGTTCGGGTTCGACTACCTGCGAGACAACATGGCCCGGACCAAGGACGCCATGGTCCAGCGTGGCCACCACTTTGCCATCGTCGACGAGGTGGACTCGATCCTCATCGACGAGGCCCGGACCCCGCTGATCATCTCGGGCCCCGCCGCCGAATCGGCCAAGCTCTACTACCAGTTCGCCGGGATCGTTCGCACCCTGCGGGCCGAAGAGGACTACGAGGTCGACGAGGAGAAGAAGATCGTCGTCCCCACCGAGGCCGGCATCGAGAAGGTGGAGCGCCAGCTCGGGGTGAGCAACCTCTACGACGCCGTGGCCGTGAACCACGTCCACCATCTCACCCAAGCGCTACTGGCCAAGGAGCTCTACCGCCGAGACAAGGACTATCTGATCGACCAGGGTGAGGTGAAGATCGTCGACGAGTTCACCGGCCGCACCCTCGACGGCCGCCGGTGGTCGGACGGGCTGCACCAGGCGGTCGAGGCCAAGGAGCGGGTCCGGATCAAAGAGGAGAACCACACCTGGGCCACGGTGACCCTCCAGAACTACTTCCTCCTCTACGAGAAGTTGGCCGGGATGACCGGTACGGCCGAGACCGAGGCGTCGGAGTTCGCCAACACCTACTCGCTGCCCGTGGTGCCGATCCCCACCAACAAGCCCCTCATCCGGGCGGACGACTCCGACCTCATCTACAAGTCCGAAGAGGCCAAGTTCGCGGCCGTGGTCGACGACATCGCCGAACGGCATGCCAGCCGGCCAGCCCGTCCTGGTGGGCACGGCTTCGGTCTCCAAGTCCGAGCAGCTGTCCCGGCTGCTCGAAAAGAAGGGGATACCCCACGAAGTGCTGAACGCCAAGCAGCACTTTCGGGAGGCCGAGATCGTGGCCCAGGCCGGTCGGGTCGGCGGGGTGACCGTGGCCACCAACATGGCCGGCCGCGGGGTCGACATCATCCTCGGAGGGAACCCCGAGTTGTTGGCCGTCCACGAGGCGAGGGCCGAGGGACTGGATCTCGAGTCCGACGAGGGGAAAGCGGCTCTGGCCGCGGCCCAGGCCCGGTTCGAGCAGTGCGTGTGCCAAAGAGGGCGAGGAGGTGCTGGCTGCCGGTGGCCTCTACGTGCTGGGCAGCGAGCGCCACGAGAGCCGGCGGATCGACAACCAGCTCCGGGGCCGCGCCGGGCGCCAGGGCGACCCGGGCGAGAGCCGTTTCTTCCTCTCGCTCGAGGACGACCTCATGCGGCTCTTCGCCACCAACGCCATGAGCTGGGTCATGAACCGGGCGCTGCCCGACGACGTGCCCATCGAGGCGAAGATGGTGACCAAGGCCATCGAGCGGGCGCAGAACACGGTCGAGGGCCGCAACGCCGAGACCCGCAAGGACGTCCTCAAGTACGACAAGGTCATGGACAAGCAGCGCAAGGTCATCTACCAGCGGCGCCTGCAGATCATCGATGGCGAGGACCTCCGCGACGAGACCCTGGAGCTGCTCGAGTCGACCATGACCGCACTGGTGGCGGAGGCATGCCCGAGCGACTACGTCGAGGAGTGGGACCTGCCCCGTTTGATCGTCGAGGTCACCCAGTACTTCCCGACCAAGTTCGTGGCCGAGGACCTGGACGAGGCGGTCACCACCGAGCAGGTGACCGAGAGCCTGGTGACCGAGGCCATCGAGCTGTACGCCGAGCGGGACGAGAGCCTGCCCGGCGGCGAGGAGACGGCCCGCCAGCTCGAGCGCGACGTCATGTTGCAGATCATCGACCAGCGGTGGCGAGACCACTTGGCCGACATGGACTACCTCCGGGAGGGGATCAACCTCCGGGCCATGGGCAACCAGGACCCGCTGGTGGCCTGGGAACGTGAGAGCTTCGCCATGTTCGAGAAGCTCATGGAGGGATC
Source organism: uncultured Acidimicrobiaceae bacterium (assembly GCA_963717035.1). GTDB lineage: Bacteria > Actinomycetota > Acidimicrobiia > Acidimicrobiales > RAAP-2 > DASXMT01. Next base: position 14,086 of record CAVQVK010000041.1, read on the forward strand.
ACCGACGACTACCTGCGGTACGTCTTCCACGTCCAGGTGCTCACCGAGCAGGCCCCCGAGCGCCGACCTGGACCAGGCCAACTACTTGGCCGCCGACGATCCCGTGCAAGACGCCGGACCGATGGCCGCGGCGTTGGCCGGGCAAGTGGTGATGGAGGCCGAGATGGCTCTGTCCGAGCCAGGCCAAGGATCCGACGGCCCCGGATCCAACGGCATGACCAACCGCGCCCCTGAACGGGTCGAGATCCAGGCGCCGATCGTGAAGTCGGAGCACGAGAAGGTGGGACGGAACCAGCCGTGCTGGTGCGGGAGCGGCAAGAAGTTCAAGCTCTGCCACGGCGCCAACTGAATGCCCGCGGCCGGCAACCCCCGCCAAGGGGTTGAGCCCGATCGCGTCGACATCCCGGCCCGCCTGGCCGAGCTGACCGAGCGCCTGTCGGTGGCTGAGCACTATCTGGGCATCGAGCAGCTGCCGCGCCCGGCGAAACGAGCTCGAGGCGTCGGCGTCGCTCCCCGATCTCTGGGACGATCCCGATAACGCCCGCAGCGTGACCACCGAGCTCGGTCGGGTGACCGAGGACCTCGAGCAGCTCGACGGCCTGGCCGAGATGCTGTCTGACGCGGCCGACGCTGTACGAGCTCTTGGAGGAAGAGGACGACCAGTCACAGCGTCCCGAGGTCGAAGCCGGACTGGCCGACCTCGATCGACGCCTCGGTGCGTTGGAGCTCCGGTCGCTGTTCGCCGGCGACCATGACGAGCTCGACGCGGTGGCCGAGATCCACGCCGGCGCCGGTGGGACCGACGCCCAGGACTGGGCCGAGATGATGCTCCGGATGTACTCGCGGTGGGCCGAGCGCCGGGGGTTCGAGATCGAAGTGGACGAGGCCACTCCGGGCCAAGAGGCCGGGCTGTTGTCGGCCACGTTCATCGTGAAGGGGCGCTACGCCTTCGGCCTCTTGGCCGCCGAGCGGGGCGTCCACCGCCTGGTGCGCATCTCACCGTTCGACGCCCAGCACCGGCGCCAGACCAGCTTCGCCTCGCTCGATGTCGTCCCCTTCTTGGAGGACGTGTCCGGCGAGGTGGACATCGACGAGAAAGACCTCCGGATCGACACCTACCGCTCGTCGGGAGCGGGCGGCCAGCACGTCAACAAGACAGACTCGGCCGTACGGCTCACCCACCTTCCCACCGGGATCGTGGTGTCGTGCCAGAACCAGCGCAGCCAGCACCAGAACAAGGCCAAGGCCATGCAGATCCTCGGGGCCAAGCTGGCCGAGCGCCAGCGCGCCGAGCGGGACGCTGAGCTCGAGGCGCTCTCGGGGGATCGGGCCGACAACACGTGGGGAAATCAAATCCGCTCATATGTCATGGCCCCCTATCAGCTGGTAAAGGATCTCCGCACCAATGAGGAGACCGGAAACGTCGAAGCCGTACTCGACGGGGACCTCGACGCGTTCATGGAAGCGGAGCTGCGCAGGCAGGCTGAGCTGCGACGCAAGGGGGAATGACCAGGGCTACCCCAGTCCGGTAGCCAACTTGGTTACACTTGCTGCGGATGGGACCGCTTCTGTTCCACCAACCCCCCTCTCTCGTATGACGTTCTCCTCATGATTCGTTTCGACAACGTCACCAAGACGTACAAGGGCACCACCGTGGCGCTCCACCAGTGTTCGGTGGAGATCGACAAGGGGGAGTTCGTCTTCCTCGTCGGTCCTTCGGGGTCGGGGAAGACCACGTTCATCCGACTGCTCCTCCGGGAGGAGACCCCGGACTCGGGTCGCATATGGGAGGCGGGCAAGGAGATCGGGCACCTCTCCAAATGGCGCATCCCCTACCTCCGTCGGAACATCGGGTGCGTGTTCCAGGATTTCCGCCTGCTTCCCAACAAGAACGTCTTCGAGAACGTGGCGTTCGCCCTCGAGGTCATCGGGCGGCCCAAGCACGTCATCAGCCAACAGGTTCCCCAGGTCCTCGATCTCGTGGGTCTGTCCAAGAAGCGCAACAACCTCCCCCATGAGCTGTCCGGTGGCGAGCAACAACGGGTGGCCGTGGCCCGGGCCTTCGTGAACCGGCCGCTGATCTTGTTGGCCGACGAGCCCACCGGGAACCTGGACCCGACCACCAGCCTCGGGATCATGCGCCTCTTGGACCGGATCAATCGCACCGGCACCACCGTGGTGATCGCCACCCACGACGCCGGCATGGTCGACCAGATGCGGCGCCGGGTCATCGAGCTCGACCGGGGTGTACTCGTGCGCGACCAGGCCCGTGGCGTTTACGGCATCGACAGCGCGGTCGCCGCGCAAGGAGCCGGATCGCCCACGGGCACGATGATCGGGCCCGGTCTCGACGGGGGCATGGTGATCGAGGCCTGATGCCCGTTTCGGTTGGGTACATCACCAAAGAAGCCGGCACCAACCTGTGGCGGAACCGGCTCATGACCATCGCTGCCGTGTTGACGGTGGCGGTGTCGTTGGCCCTGGTGGGTTCGGCGCTGCTGTTGAAACAGGGCGCCTCGAACGCAACCACGAGGTGGCAACAAGGTGTGGACGTGGTGGTGTTCGTGCAGCCCACGGCGTCGCACCCCCCAGTACACCGCCATCGGCTCCGAGCTGAAACAGCTGCCGTTCGTGAGGTCGTGCACGGCCCGCAGCCAGAAATGGGACTACGCCGAGGCCAAGCAGCAGTTGCCGCCGGACCTGTCCAACGCCTTGAGCGTGTCGGGTACGCCCTCGTCGTGGCGATGTCATCTCACCGGTGGCGTCCCAGGCATCGATCATCGTCCAGCAATTCACCGGGAAGCCGGGCATATTCGAGGTGGCGTCGCCCACCGCCCAGATCCACACCATGGAGAACGTCATCCACGTCCTCCAGTGGGTGTTCTTGTCGATTGCCGTCGTGCTCTTGCTCTCGGCGTCGGTGCTCATCTTGAACACCATCCGCATGGCCATCTTCGCTCGGCGCCGCGAGGTGTCGGTCATGAAGCTGGTGGGTGCCACCAACTGGTTCATCCGATTGCCGTTCATGGCTGAGGGACTGGTCCAAGGCTTGCTCGGGGGAGGAGTGGCCGTGCTGGCCGTCCTCGGTCTGTACTGGGGCATCGGGCTCAACGTCCCCCACGATGTCGGGCCCGGCGCCACGATCACGGCCCAGATGGCCATGGGCGGGTGGGAAGTGGCGGCCACCTGCATCCTGGTCATGGTGGTCGGGGTCGGGGTCGGTGTCATTGGCTCGGCCTTCGCCGTCCGCCGTTTCCTCGACGTCTGACCGAGCAACCGGCGGCCGGGCGAGTGGGTCCCCTCGACGACGTTGCCCGTTGGCCGGTGTCGTCGGCCGCCGTCGGGGTGGTCGGCCCCGGGCCGACCGGCGGAGGGCTCGGTGTCCTCGAGTCGACCGGCGACGGGGACCGTCCCTATCCGTGGGCCTCGGTGACCAAGCCCGTCACCGCCCTGGCCGTGCTGGTCGCGGTCGAAGAGGGCTCCCTGGAGCTCGACGAGCCGGCGGGACCGCCGGGCTCGACCGTGCGCCACCTCCTGGCCCACGCCTCGGGCCTGGGGCCCGAAGGGCGCCGGCCGCTCACTGCTCCAGGCACACGGCGGATCTATTCCAACGCCGGCTTCGAGTGGCTGGCCGAGATACTGGCCGATCGATCGGGCCTGGACTTTCGGTCCTACCTGTCCGAGGGGGTGCTCGGCCCGCTGGCCCTATCTGGCACCGTGCTGCCCGATGGCACGTCGCCCGCCTCCGGCCTTCATGGCCCCCTGGGTGATCTCCTGAGGCTGGCCGGAGAGCTCCTCGCTCCCACCCTGATCAGCGCCTCCACCCACCGGCTGGCCACCTCGGTGGCCTTTCCCGGGCTCTCGGGGGTCCTGCCCGGGTTCGGTCGGTTCGACCCCTGCGACTGGGGACTCGGCGTGGAGATCCGGGGCACCAAGCACCCCCACTGGACCGGGGACCACAACACGCCGGAGACATTCGGCCATTTCGGCCAGTCGGGCTCGTTCGTGTGGGTCGACCCGGTCGCCGGGGTGGCCTGTGCCGGTCTGGCCGACCAGCCGTTCGGCCCGTGGGCCGTCGAGGCCTGGCCGCGGCTCGCTGATGCCGTCCTCGCGAACCGGGCCACCCCTGGTTCATGATCTCCGGGCTTGATCGGCGATCCCCGTTAGGCTGTCCGGGATGAAGGGTGTGATTCTTGCCGGTGGGACAGGTTCACGACTTCACCCCCTCACCACCATCACCAACAAGCACCTGTTGCCCATCTACGACCGGCCTATGGTCAACTTCTGCATCGAAGCGCTGGTCAACGCAGGGATCACCGAGATCATGCTGGTCACCGGTGGAACCCACGCCGGCGAGTTCCTCCGCTTGCTCGGGAACGGGAACGAGTTCGGGATCGATCGCCTGAGCTACGGCTACCAGGAGCGTCCCGGGGGCATCGCCGAGGCCCTGGGCCTGGCTGAGCACTTCGTGGACGGCGACCCGGTCCTGGTCATGCTGGCCGACAACATCGTCGAGGGATCGATCCGCCCGATGGTCGAGTCGTTCCAGGCCGATCCGCACGGCGCCCGCATCCTGTTGACCCCGGTCGAGGAGCCCGAGCACCTCCGTCACCTGGGTGTTCCCAGCTTCGACGACGAGGGGAGCATCTCGGGAATCGTCGAGAAGCCCGATGATCCTCCCTCGACCTACGGCGTGACCGGCATCTACTGCTACGACGCCGACGTGTTCGAGGTCATCCCCACCCTCGTGCCTTCCGGACGGGGCGAGCTCGAGATCACCGACGTCAACAACTACTACATCGGGCTCGGGGCCATGGCCTTCGACGTGCTCGACGGGTTCTGGGGCGACGCCGGCGAGTCGATCGACGCGTACTACCTGGTCAATGACTTCGTCCGCGCGCCACGGAGCCAACAAGGGCTGAGCCCGGGGACTCAGGCTGCGCCGAACTCAGGACCGTCTCGCTCAGGTCACCGCGGCCCAGGCAGCGGCCTCGTCCCGGTGCCGGGCGTAGTCCATCTTGCCCGCCGGTGACCGGCCGATGGAGTCGACGAAGCGAACCCGGCGCGGCGCCTTGAATGCGGCCAGCCGCTCGCTCGACGTAGGTCTGGATCTGCTCGGCGGTCACCGAGTCCTTGTCGATCCCCGGCTTGAGCTCGACCGCGGCCACCACCTCCTCGCCGAAGCGCTCGTTGGGGATGCCGACCACGGCGGCGTCGGCCACGCCGGGATAGGTCTTCACCACCTCCTCGACCTCCTCGGGGTAGACCTTCTCGCCGCCGGTGTTGATGACCACCGAACCCCGCCCCAGGAGCTGGATCGTCCCGTCCTCGCCCACCTCGGCGTAGTCACCCGGAATCGAGTAGCGGACGCCGTCGTAGGTCCTGAAGGTCGCCGCCGTCTTGGCCTCGTCCTTGTAGTAGCCGAGCGGGGTTGCGGCCGCCGATGGCCAGCACCCCGGCTGGCCCGACCCCGGCTTCACCTCGTTGCCGTCGGGGTCGAGCACCTTGACCTCGGGCCCGAGGGTGAACCGGGCGGTACGGCGGCCGAGCGTCCCCGAGGAGACCGACGATCCCATGCCCAGCGCCTCCGAGGAGGAGAAGGCGTCGACCAGCATCATGGTGCTGTGGTGCAACAGGCCCTGCTTGGTCTCCTCGCTCCACATGACCCCCGAGGAGATGATGCCGACCAGGCTGGTGAGGTCCCAGCGCTCGGGGTGCTCGTCGAGGGCGCGGAGGATGGGCTTGGCGAAGGCGTCGCCCACGATGATCAGCCCGTTCACCTGCTCCCGTCCACCGTGTCCAACAGGTCGACGGGATCGAACTGGCGCGAGGTCAGGTGACGACCCGGCCGCCCTCGCTCAGGCACTCCATGGCCGTGAACCCACCCGTACCGTGCATGAGCGGGCAGGCCGGCAGCAGGGTCATCCCCGGGACCGTTGGCCTCCAGGTCGGCCCGGACGCCTTCGAGCCCGTCGGCGTCGGCGTAGCGCCGGAACCCGGCTCCCGTTCAGCCGGGCGAACAGGTCGTCCTGGCGCCACATGACGCCCTTGGGCATCCCGGTCGTGCCGACCGGTGTAGAGCATGTGGACGTCATCGCCGCTGCGCCCCCAGGGCGCGGCGGTCCGGGAGCCGTCCCGGCTGCCATGGCGTCCGCGTAGGGGGTGGCCCAGCTCGGGCACGGTCCCGTCCCGTCGTCGACCCACAGCCAGCTGGCTCACCCCGGGGGACGCCTGCGGAGCCCGTCGATGCGTTCGGCGAAGACGCCGTGGAAGACCACGGCCACCGCGTCGGCGTTGTCCACAAGTAGGCCAGCTCGTCGTCGGCGTACCGGTAATTGGTGTTGACTGGGACCAGCCCTATCTTGAAGGCGGCGAAGGTCGCCTCGAGGTACTCGGAGCAGTTGTACAGGTAGAGGGCCACCTTGTCCTGGGGGCCGACGCCCCGGTCGAGCAGCCATCGGGCCAAGCCGTTGGCCCGACGTTCGGTCTCCCCCAGGTCTGCTTGCTTCTCGCCGTGGATCAGGGCGATGGAGTCAGGCAGCGTGTCCGCCACCACCTCCCAGACATCGGCATAGTTCCAGTTGCTCACAGATCGCTCCCCACTCCCGCCCCTCGGAAAGGCGGAGGTGTCTCGGTCGTTGCTGTTCTCGTTTCCTGCAGGTAGACGGCTCTCGTTCCCTGCAGATAGACGGCCCGAGCCTACGCTGGCCCTCGTGGACCTCGCGCTCGACGTTGACAACGACCCACGGCGGGTGGCTGGAGCCAGGGCTTCCTGTTCGCAGCGGCGTTAACTATCGGGGGCGGCACGGCCGAGGCCTAGCGGAAGATCATCGGGGAACGGACTCTGGGACTGCCCGGAGATCCTGAGGCTCAGTCGATGGGGATAGGTCCGGCGTTGTCATAGCCCTGTCGGATGCCCCGCCCGGCCCGCCGGGTCAGCTGCTCGGGCTCGTAGATCATCCAGTAGGCGTTCCGGGCGTGGTCGCGGGCCCGGTTGACGCACACGGCGGCCAGCTTGGCCGGGTCCTCCTCCTCGTTCTCGTGGACGAAGACCTCGAGGACCGGGGTGGAGGTCAGTAGCTGGGCCAGCATGATCCCCTGGGACGCCTCATGGGCGCAGACCTGGTCGATCGCCGCCTTGCCCGGCATCCCCAGAGCGACCACGATGCGGCACGCCTCGTTCTCGATCAGCTGTTTGCACGCCACCCCCAGGTCCTTGAACCCCGGGACGGTGCGGTAAACCACCTCGAAGCGCTCGCCGTGCCCCGGGCACTTGGCCAGCTCCTCGAGTGCTTCTGCACCCATGTCGTAGCGGGCGAACATGGTGTCGACCACACCGATCCGATCCATGGGCCAAAGCCTACTGGGCAGTTGGCGGGCTTCCCCGCCTGGAGCAGGCACCTCTCCCCGTCGAGTGCCGAACGGCCGGTTCGACCCCGCCGACTCGGTGGACAAGACTTGCGCCGATGACCGCTCCTCAGACCATCAACGCAGCCGACTGGGCCGCCCGTGACGCCGCCGTGGTGTGGCACGGGTTCACCCAGATGGCCACCTACGAGAGCACCACACCGATCACCGTGGATCGGGCCGAAGGCCGGACCCTGATCGATGTCGACGGGAAGCGCTACTTCGATGCCATCTCGTCGTTATGGGTGACCACGCTCGGGCACCGCGTGGCCGAGCTCGATGCCGCCCTGGTCGACCAGTTGGGCAAAGTGGCCCATTCGACGTTGCTCGGGAACGGCAACCGGGCGGCGATCGAGTTCGCCGAGGCGTTGGCCGCGGTGGTGCCGGTCGACGACGCCCATGTGCTCTACGCCTCCGATGGAGCCGTGGCCGTGGAGCAAGCGCTCAAGGTGGCCTTCCAGTACTGGGCCAACCGAGGAGAGCGCGACCGCACGCAGTTCCTGGCCTTGGGCGGGGCCTATCACGGCGACTCGGTGGGTGCCCTGTCGCTCGGGGACGGGGGGTTCGGTACCGAGATCTTCGATCCCCTCCGGTTTCCGCGTGCTCCGGACCCCCGGCTACGCCGAGGCGGACTGGGCGGACAAGGCGGTAGCGGCGCTGGAGCGACACGCCCCTGAGCTGGTCGCACTGGTGATCGAGCCGTTGGTGCAGGGGGCCTCGGGCATGTTGGTGGCCGATCCCTCCGACCTGGCCCGGGTGGGAAGAGCGGCCCGGGACCACGGCGTCCTGCTCGTCTGCGACGAGGTGGCGACCGGCTTCGGGCGCACGGGCAAGCTGTTCGCCTCCGAGTGGGGCGCTCTCCGTCCCGACATCCTCTGTTTGGGCAAGGGCATCACGGGCGGCTACCTTCCCCTGTCGGCCACGGTAGCGTCCGGCGCCGTATTTGCGGGGTTCGCCGGGCCCGACCTGGGCGAGCAGACCTTCTACCACGGACACTCCTACGGAGGGAACGCACTGGCTTGTGCGGTGGCCCTGCGCCACCTCCAGCTCATGGAGGAGTGGGACGTCCTGGCCAACGTGGCCACCACCGCGACGGCGCTGACCGAGGCCTTGGCCGAACAGATCGCGCTGCGCCCCGGGGTGGGCGCGGTACGTCAACGCGGGCTGATGGCTGGCATTGAGCTGGCTCCTCCGCCCGGGGGCCAGCGCTGGGGTCGCCGGGTGTGCGGCCGGGCGGTCGAACAGGGCGTCCTGCTCCGTCCGTTGGGTGACGTGGTGGTGGTGATGCCCCCGCTCACGACCACGGTGGCCGAGATCGAACGGGTCGTCGAGGTCCTGGCCTCGTCCATCGACGCGATATGGAACGAAGATTCCATCGATGCGGCAGGGAAAGAGGACCGTCGGGTCCCGACGGTGGAAGCCGGCCCATGAGCGGCCCACCGTCGCCGTGGTCGGAGTGGGTCGATGCGACGCGTGCCCGGGTGGAGGCGGCCGGGCAGTGGCGGGTTCCCCGCACGTTCGACGCGCTGGGGCCCGACCGGGGTCCTCGGCGGGGCCGGTGGCGAGGTGGTGTCGTTCGCCTCCAATGACTACCTCGGCCTGGCCTCCCATCCCGCGGTGGTGGATGCGGCCCATGGTGCCCTCGACCGGTGGGGCGCCGGCTCAGGGGGATCCCGGCTGATCACGGGGTCCCGGCCCATCCACGATGAGCTGGAAGCAGCCCTGGCCGAATGGCGGGAGTGCGAACGGGCTGTCGTCTTTCCCACCGGGTTCGCCGCCAACCTGTCGGTGCTGTCGGTGTTCGGGGCCAACGGCGCTCGGATCTATTCGGACGAGCTCAATCACGCCTCGATCATCGACGGGTGCCGGATGGCCCGAGCCCAGGCCACGGTGTTCCCGCACGGGGATCTGGACGCCTTGGACCGGCTGGTGTCGGCGGCGCCGGAGCGGGCGGTCATCGTGTCGGACACCGTGTTCTCCATGGACGGCGACGAGGCCGACCTCGAGGGCCTGGTCGCTCTGGCCGGCCGACACGGTGCGCTCCTGGTCCTCGACGAGGCCCACGCCGTCCTCGGTCCCGAACTGCCCGCGGGGGCGATGGACCAGGTCGACCTGCTGCGGGTGGGGACCCTGTCCAAGACCCTGGGGGCCCTGGGCGGGTTCGTCGCCGGGCCGGCCCGATCCGTCGAGCTGCTGGTCAACCTGGCCCGGCCGTACATCTTCACCACCGCGCCGACCCCGGCCAACGCCGCCGCGGCATTGGCCGCCCTGGGCATCGTTCGATCGGTCGGAGGGTGATGGCTTGCGGTCCCGTCTGGCCGGCTTCGTGGCTCGGATCGCCCCCGAGCCTGCGCACCCCTCCCCGATCATCCCGGTGGTCATGGGTGAAGAGGCCAACGCCATCGCCGCGTCGAGCTCGTTACAGGACCAGGGACTCTGGGTTCCGGCCATCCGACCTCCCACGGTGCCGGTGGGGACGTCCAGGCTGCGGGTGACCCTTTCGGCCGCCCACACCGACCAGCAGGTGGACCGGCTCGTGCAGGGGTTGGCCGGCTTGGCCCCGAGTCGACCGGGCAAGGGCGGACAAGGCGAGACGCTCGACGGAGCCGGATGCCCTCGCTCCTGACCGGCTCGTCCTGGTGTGCGGGACCGGCACCGAGGTGGGCAAGACGTGGGTGGCGGCCCGCCTGCTCGAGGAGCTGCGGGGGAGGGGTTTCGCCGTAGCGGCCCGCAAGCCGGCCCAGTCCTTCGACGTCGACCTGGAAGCCGACCGGCTGGGCGAGCGCACCGACGCCGAGGTCCTGGGTGAAGCCTCGGGCGAGGATCCCGACGTGGTGTGCCTGCCCGCTCGCTCGTACCACCGGGCCATGGCTCCGCCCATGGCCGCCGAGTTGCTCGACCTTCCCCCGTTCACCGTCGGGCGATCTGGTCGACGAGCTGCGCTGGCCGGTGCCACCGGTCGCGGTCGGACTGGTGGAGACTGCCGGTGGGGTTCGCTCGCCCCAGGCGTCCGATGGGGACTCCGTCGACCTGGGCCGTCTGCTCCGACCGGCGATCGTGCTCTTGGTGGCCGATGCCGGTCTGGGCACGATCAACGACGTTCGCCTGTCGGCCGACGCGCTGGCGGGGCTGATCGGCGACGGGAACCGGACCGATGGGCGCCCGGCGCGCCTGGTCGTCGCCCTCAACCGGTTCGACGAGGAGCACGACCTCCACCAGCGGAACCGTCACTGGCTGACCGAGCGGTACGGGTTCGAGGTGGTCGCTGTGCCCGACGGAGCGTCGCACCTGGCCGACCTGGTGATGAAGGACCACTGAGCACGGCGGTCACCGTTCGTGGTGGTCAACGGCGCCGGGCCACCCGGTCGCGCACGAACCCGGTGATCCGCTCCTGATCCGAAGCGGCCAGGTAGGACCGTCGATAGTGCCGTTCGAAGCGCGGCGCCAACTCGGGTCTTTCCTGGCGCAGCCAGCCCATGAAGTGCTCGCGGACCCCCGGTCGCAGATGGAGCGGGATGGCTGTCACCGACCGGGCCCCGGCGTCCAGGCAGGCATCGACCACCTCGGCCAGCTGCTCGGGAGCGTCGGACAGCCCGGGGATGATCGGGGCCACCAGCACGCTCGTGGCCACGCCGGCATCGACCAGCTTCTTGAGCGCGGCCACTCGTTGGCGTGGATGCGGGGTTCCGGGCTCAGTTGCCCGCCATACCGATCCGTCGAGCGTGCCGATGGAGAAGCTGCATTGCACCGAGGTCCGCTTCGCCGCTTCGGTCAGAAGGTCGAGGTCCCGCACGATCAACGTGGACTTGGTAAGGATGGAGAACGGGTTGGACGCATCGCTCAGGGCGGAGATGATGCCCCTGGTCAAGTGGTACTTGCCCTCGCAACGCTGGTAGGGGTCCGTGTTGGTCCCCATGGCGATGGCCTCGCCCGCCCACCGGTCGGACCGAAGCTCGGCCCGCACCCGTTCGACGGCGTTGACCTTGACCACCAACTTCCGCTCGAAGTCCTCGCCGATGCCCAGTCCCAGGTACTCGTGGGTGGGACGGGCGAAGCAGTAGACACAGGCGTGGCTGCAGCCCCGGTAGGCGTTGATGGTGTGGCGGAACGGCATGGACGAAGCGGCCGGCACCGTGTTGATGATCCGTTTGGCGTTGACGTGCAGAAACTCGTAGCCGCGGAACTCGCCCGTGCCCACGTGGCGCTCGCCGAGGTCTTCGGGGCTGAAGAAGGCCAGTTGGCCACCGTTGGTGTCGTCGTCGGCGAGCTTCCACCGGAAGGAGTCGGGCGCACCCAGTACCGACACAATAGCGAACGTATGTTCGACTCGACGACGCTCTGAGCCCTAGGCTCGGTTCACACCGGTCGCTAACGTCGGATTCCGTGGCGCAGGTGCTGGTCATCGGAGGGACGGGAACGCTCGGTCGTCGACTGACCCCGATCCTGGTGGAGCGCGGCCACGGAGTCAGAGTCCTGTCCCGACAGCGTGCCCCGGTCGTGCCGTCCGGGGTGGTGGCCTATCGCGGTGACGTCCGGAACGGCGAGGGGCTGGCGCCGGCCATTGACGGAGTCGACACCCTTATCCAAGCGGTGGCCGGCACGCGGAGCGCGAAGGCGACCGAGCTCGACGGGATGCGAACGGTGCTGGCCACCCGCGGCGATCGCCACGTGCTCTACGTATCGATCGTGGGGGTCGACCGCCATCCCTTCTCCTACTACCGGGCGAAGCTGGAGGCTGAACGTCTGCTCGAGGGATCTGCCGGCAACTGGACCATTCAGCGCGCCACCCAGTTCCACGACCTCGTCGATCGGTTCCTGGGCATGCCGGTGTTCGTCAAGACCTCGCATCTGCGCTTCCAGCCCATCGCCACCGACGACGTGAGCGGGCGTCTGGCCGACCTGGTTGCCGCTGGTCCCAGCGGGCACGCGCCCGACATCGGAGGTCCCGAGATCCTCTCCATCGAGGAGCTCGACCGGATCCGGGCCAGGGTCACCGGCAAGCGAGCCCGCCTGGTCCCGCTGCCCCGCATCGGATTCGTCAAGGCATTCGACCGGGGCGTCCATCTCACGCCCGACCACCGGGTGGGGACCCAGACGTGGGAGCAGTGGCTGGCGGCACGATCGGGCGCCGACCAGCCTTCCTGACGACGGCCGTCGGGCGGCACCGTCGGCCCGGTGCAAAACTGGCCTGAGCCTATGACCTTGCCTATGACAGCGCCCAAGACAATGACCAGGAATCCCAGATGAATCTCACTGGATCGGGCGACGGGTTCATCACCCTGGCCGACGGGTCGGTGCGGTGGGGGAAGTACGGAGCAGCCGGCGTCCTGATCCGCCACGTCGGCGCCGACGGCACCTGGTACTTCCTGGCCAGACGCTCGCTCCACTGCCACCGGGGCGGAACCTGGGCCATTCCCGGTGGGGCGTTGGATCTCGGCGAGACTCCCGTCGACGGTGCGTTGAGGGAGTTCGGCGAGGAGATCGGCCATCAACTCGATCGGTTCGAGCTCGGGGACACCCACCAGGATGATCACGGTGGTTGGTCCTACTGGACGGTGATCATCGACGTTCCGCAGCGGTTCGACCCCCCGGCGACGCTGGGCTGGGAGACAGCCGAGGCCCGATGGGTAGCCGACCACGAGCTCGGCCAGCTCGAGCTGTTCGACGCCTTCTCGTCGACGCTGGCCCGCCTGGGGCTGCTCTGAACCTCGATTTCCGAGCGCTTCACCTCAGCAGGCCTTCGAGACGGGCGGCCACTTCGCGGTAATCGGGACACCGGGACCAGATGAACTCCCTCGAAGGCATGCGTGTCGCGGACCTGGAGGACCAGCTCACAGGCGGCATCCACCCCGGCGTTCGGGTCCGCTTCGATCGACCGGATCAATGACGCCGGGATGTCGATGTCGGGGATGCTCGCCGCCAGGTTGGCCGCCATGGTCGTGCTGACCAAGGTCAGGATCCCCGCATAGACGGGGATGTCGAGTTCGACGCGCTCCGCCAACGCATGAGCAGGTCGAGGTCGAAACCGACCTGGACGAAGAGGAAGTCGGCCTCACGCTTCCATGAGGGCAACGGACCGAGCCCGGCGGCGACGCCGACCCGGAACGGTGCGGTTCGGTCCCAGCCCGGTCGTTCCGAGAACGCCCGGGCCTCGTCGATCATGGTCCGAACGGTGAGCTCGCCGGTCGCGGCCCCCGGCTGCCGGCTTGTCGCCGTAGACGAACAGGAACTGGTCAACGCCGTAGGCCGCCGCGGTGAGCAGGTCGCGGCGGAGGCCCAGCAGGTTCCGGTCCCTGGCGTTGAGACAGGCGATCGACTCGTCCGCCCATGGCCTGCACCTCGTGGGCGACGGCCACACTGGAGACGGTGGCCCGCCCGATGTGATTATCCGGGATGAGGAAGGTGCTGGATACCGCGATCGCACCCAGCGGCGATCTGATGACGGGCGTGCGTCGAGGTCGGGCCGGACGGAGGCTCGATCTCGCAGACCATCTCGAACGGGCGCGCGCCCATGACGGCAACGCTAGGAGGTGCCGACGGGCACTCCCATGAATGCCTACGAGGTTCCCTCGGGGTCCGGCGCGTCAGCCGGACTCGCCGGCTCTCGCACCAGCGTTCCCGGTTCGATCGGCCGATACTTGTCGAACCATCGGATCAGCGACCGGGGGACGACGGCGATGAGCAGCCAGACATACTTGGCCGCATCGGTGTTGTAGGTGGCAACGACAATGGAGATGGCCACCACGATGACCACCCCGAGGGTGCGCAACCGGCCGGACCGGATCGCCTCCCGCTCGGCCCAGGGCACCAACAGCCCCCGCGCGCTGGGCCACCGTGACGACGGTGGAGGTGGACACGCTGGCCAGGATCAGGTTCACCGAGAAGATGTCCACGGCCAGGGGGTTGCTCCCGTACTGGCCGAGCAGGTTGCTGGTGAAGGGCAGCAGGGTAAGGGTGAACAGGAAGAAGAAGTTCCACCACGCCAGCCCCTCGTCGTGTCCGGCCATGAGCCGGAAGGCCCGGTGGTGGGCCAGCCAGAACTGGCAGATCACGTAGAACGCCACCACGTAGCTGACCAGCGGGTCGGCCAGCACCCTGAGCTGGTGGGCCAGCCAATCCACGGAGATGGCGTTGTTGTGGCTGTGGGGCAGGTTGGGTACGTGCAGCGACAGGACCAGCAGCGTCAGGGCGATGGCGACCACGCCGTCGGACAGCGCCAGCAGACGCTCGACCCCCGGTGCGTTCGGCGCGAGCGGGCGCTGCGCCATCCTCAGTCCGGGTGCGTGGGGTCCGCCGTCATTTCATCTCCACCTGCTCAAGGTACCTCTCGTCCCAATGGACGAACTGCTCCTGGGGCAAGAGCAGGCAGTGGGTGGGCTCGAGGGCGGCCACGAAATCCCGGTCGTGGCTGACCACCACGACGGTGCCCTCCCACTCGCTGAGCATGCCCCCCACCGCCTTGATCGACGACGGATCCAGGTTGTTGGTCGGCTCGTCGAGCAGGAGGACGTTGGCCCGTCCGGCGGCCAGCATGGCCAGACCCAGCTTGGCCCGCTCCCCGCCCGAGAGCGTCCCCGGCATCTGGTGGGCGGCCTTGCCGGCGATGCCGAACGATCCCAGCAGCGCCCGTCGTTCCGTCTCGGTAGTCAACACGCTGTCGTCGAGGTTCTCGAGCACGGTGGCGTCCAAGTTCACCTGCTCGTGCTCCTGGGCGAAATAGCCCAGCGCCACATTGGCCCCCAGCTCGATGGACCCGCCCGAGGGTTTCTGGACCCCGGCCAGGCAGCGCAGCAGGCTCGACTTGCCCGCCCCGTTGCGCCCCACAATGACGATCCGGTCACGCCGGCGGGCGTGGAACTCCACCTTGGACAAGACGGTGGACTTGCCGTAGCGGACGGCCAGCTCGTGGGTGCGGATCGGGACCTCGCCCGACCGCATCGGGGTGGGCAGTCGGAACTTGCGCGCGCTCGCGCTTGTGGACCTCGGTCTTCGATGATTCGAGCCGCTCGACCCGCTTGTCGATCGACTTGGCGATTCGGGCCCGCCGGTTGGCGCTGCCCCGCATGGAATCGGCCAGCGTCGACAGGCGCTTGATCTCCCGCCCTTCCAACTGGGCCGAGCGCTCCCGTTGGCTCAGATCCGCCTCCAGCTGGGTCAGGTAGCTCGAGTAGGTGCCCTTGAACTCATGCAGCCGGCTGTCGGATAGGTGGAGCACCTTGTTGATCGAGCGGTCGAGCAGCTTCAGATCGTGGCTGACCACCAAGATGGCGCCGGCGAACTTCTGTAGCTCTTCCATCAGCCATTTTTTGGCCGGCAGGTCGAGGTGGTTGGTGGGCTCGTCCAGGATCATCATGTCCGGCCCCTGGAAAAGGATGCGGATGAGGTCGACCCGGCGGCGTTGGCCACCGGACAACCCCTCGATGTCGTCGAGCAGCAACTCCTGGCGCAACCCGAGGCCATCGGCCAGCCGGGCCATGATGGCCTCGGCCTCGTAGCCGCCGTTCTCGCGGAACTGCTCCTCCAGGTCGGAGAACAGCTCGATGTTCTCCGAGCTCGGTCCTTGGCCATCTGGGTCCGGGCCTTGCCCAGCGTGTCGTCGAGGACGTCGAGGCCGCGGGCCGACAGGACGTGGGAGAACCCGTTGGGCTCGAGACCGAGACCGAGCGGGACGGGGACCTGGGGCAGATAGCCGAAGGTCCCTCGGATGCGCACGCTGCCGGTGGAGCGGACGTTGCGTCCCGGCTCCTCGATGACCACGGAGATGAACGTCGATTTGCCCGTACCGTTGCGGCCGACCAGCCCGACCTTCTCGCCGGCGCCGACGACGAAGGAGGCGTCCCGGAGCAGAGTCCGGTCGCCGATTTCTATGGTGAGGGAGGATCCAACGATCATCAGGGGGAGGGTTGAGCGGGGCCCGACCGGACAGGTGTACCGGAGCGAAGTGCCGGTGGTCCCGGCGCGATCAACCCGGTCTCTATCCTCCCACATCGATCACCGAGGTCGGTTCAACCTCCCGATACCTCACCGAGGTCGGTTCAACCTCCCGATACCAGCTCGTCTCCGCCCGCGGGCGGTGTGAGGTCGTCGACGCTCTGGAGCCATCCCGGGGGGAGCGCCACCGGCCGGGGGCCGTTGGTGTGACCCCGGGCCATCCGCATCGCCTCGATGGGAAAGGGCTGGCTGGCATCCAGGCCGGCCACGGCGGCCTCCAGGTCGGCCACCGAGTCGAGCTGGGCCATTCCCCGTCGGTGCTCGCCGCCCACCGGGAAGCCGGTCAGGTACCACGACACGTGCTTGCGGAATTGCCGGATCCCGTGGCTCTCGCCGAACAGCCCGCACAGCAGCTGGGCATGGGCGACCATGACGGCCGACACCTCGCCGAGGTTCGGCGGCTCCTGAAGGGGGCGGCCGGCGAACGTGTCGGCCAGGTCCCGGAACAACCACGGCCGGCCCAGGCAGCCCCGGCCGACCACCACACCGTCGCACCCGGTGGCCGCCATCATGGCCAGCGCGTCCGAGGCCTCCCAGATGTCTCCGTTCCCGAGGACGGGGACCCCGGTGACGTGGGCCTTCAGCTCGCCGATGGCCGTCCAGTCGGCGGACCCGGAGTAGAGCTGCTCCGCGGTCCGGGCATGAAGGGCGACGGAGGCCGCACCCTCCTCGGCGGCGATCCGTCCCGACTCGAGAAAGGTGAGGTGGGAGTGGTCCACCCCGAGCCGGAGCTTCACCGTGACCGGGACCGATCCGGCTGCGCCCACCGCCGCGCTGATGATGGCCTGGAGCAGGGCCCGGTGCACGGGGAGAGCGGCTCCGCCCCCTTTGCGGGTGACCTTGGCCGCCGGGCAACCAAAGTTGAGGTCGATGTGGTCGACGCCGATGTCGTCGATCAGCCGCCGGACAGCCCCGTGCATGACGACGGGGTCCACCCCGTAGAGCTGGACGCTCCGGTAGGGCTCGTCGTCGTCGAAGGTGACCATGTCGAGCGTCTTGGCGTTGCCCTCCACCAGGGCTCGGGCCGTGATCATCTCGCTGACGTACAGCCCGGCGCCATAGCCGCGGCACAGCCGGCGGAACGCCCGATTGGTCACGCCGGCCATGGGGGCGAGCACCACCGGAGGGCCGACCTCGAGGGTTCCGATAGACAACGGCGAGACAGCCAACGGAGGGAGGGCCGACGGCGAGACAGCCAACGGCGGGACAGCCACGGCGGGCGCGCCCGTGCTCATGAGGCCCACAGGTCGGTGATCTCGATGCCCATCTCGGCCAGGAGCATGCGCAAGGTGGGCAGGGAAAGCCCCACCACGTTCCCGGGATCGCCGTCGATGCCCTTGACAAACGGGGCCGACCGCCCGTCCAGGGTGAACGCCCCGGCGACGGCCAGCGCCTCGCCGCTGGCCACGTAGGCATCGAGCTCGCCGTCGCTGATGTCGGCGAAGCGCACCACGGTGGCCGCCGTCGCCGAGACGATCGTCCCGGAGGATCCGTCGATGACACAGTGACCGGTGTGCAGCACCCCCTCGTCGCCCCGCATCTGCCGTAGCCAGCCGGTGGCCTGCTCCGCGGAGGTGGGCTTGCCGTGGGGCTCGCCGTGGAACTCGAAGACCGAGTCGCAGCCTACGATCACCGCATCGCCGGCTCGAGGGGCGACCGCCGAGGCCTTGCGCTCGGCCAGGGTAAGAACCAGGGTCGCCACCTGGTCGTCGTCGACGTCCTCGGGGACGCCGCTGACCATGACCGTGGGGTCGAAACCGGCTTCGCGGAACAGGCGCAGCCGTGCCGGCGAGGCGGAGGCGAGCACCAGACGACGGGTAGACACGGCACACCAGTGTGCCAGCCGTCGCCTTCCAACCGTCACACGACCGGTGCGGTCACAGAACCATCCGCCGGAGCGTGGCTACCGCCCACCGCCTCGCATCTGCGCGAACCTATGTCCATGACGGACGCCGGGACGACCCTTTCTCCCACCACCACACCGACTACCTCACCTACCACCACGGACCCCCTGCTCGACGGGGACCACGAGCGCATGAGCCACATCGTGCTCGAGGGCTACAAGCCGGAGAAGGGGGACTTCGTCTTGGCCGGCCCTTCGGTGGTCGAAGGCATGGTGAACGGCACCGCCGTCCGGGCCCTGTGCGGCAAGGTGTGGGTCCCCGGTCGCAACCCCAAGCGCTACCCGGTCTGTCCCACCTGCAAGGAGATCGCCGAGGGCCAGGGCTGGAAGGTCCCGGCCGGCTGAACCATGAGCCTGACCAACGACCTATGAGCCTGACCGGGCAGGACCAGCCTCCCGTGGAGGTGGCGCCCCCGACTGACGGCGGCCCGTCGGTTGTCGACCGGCTGGCGTGGCGGCTACCCAAAGCCGAGCTCCACCTTCACCTGGAAGGAACCCTCGAGCCCGAGCTCTTCTTTGAGCTGGCCGGGCGGAACCAGGTGGTCGTGCCCTACGCCGATGCCGCCGCCATCCACGACGCCTACGTCTTCGAGGACCTGCAGTCCTTCCTGGACATCTACTACCAAGGGTGCGAGGTCCTGGTGACCGAGGACGACTTCTACCAGCTGACCGCGGCCTACGTTCGTCGAGCGGCCGACCAGGGCGTGCGCCATGCCGAGGTCTTCTTCGACCCCCAGACCCACACCGATCGCTCGATCCCCCTCGCTGCGGTGGTCAACGGGATCCGGCGAGGCCTGGAGGAGGCCGAGTCTGCCTTCGGGATGACCTCCTATGTGATCCCGTGCTTCTTGCGGCACCTCAGTGCCGAGGCGGCCATGGCCACCCTGGAGGAATTGTTGGGCTTCGGGGATGCGTTCATCGCCGTCGGCCTGGACTCGGGGGAGCAGGGGAACCCGCCCTCCAAGTTCGTCGACGTGTTCGACCGGGCCCGGGCCGAAGGGCTCCTGACCGTGGCCCACGCCGGCGAGGAAGGGCCACCCAGCTACATCACCGAGGCCCTCGATCTGCTCGATGTCCGCCGGATCGACCACGGCGTTCGCTGTCTCGAGGATCCCGACCTGGTCAAGCGGTTGGTGGCCGAGCGCGTCCCCCTGACGGTGTGCCCGCTGTCCAACGTGAAGCTCAGGGTGTTCCCGACCCTCGAGCGCCACAACCTGGGGCGCTTGCTCGATGCCGGGCTGGCCGTCAACGTGAACTCGGACGACCCTGCCTACTTCGGCGGGTACGTGGCCGACAACCTGGCCGCCACCGCTCATGCCCTGGGCCTGTCCGGACGACAGATCGTGCAACTGGTCACCAACTCGTTCGACGCCTCGTTCCTCCCCGAGGCGGATAAGGCCCGCCACCGGGTCGATGTCGAGCGCATAGCCCACGAGCTGCTGCGATGACCGGAACCAGCACCGTGGACCGCGCCGCCGCCGTGGACCTCGAGCAGGGCATCATCCGCACCACCGACCTGGTCAAGGTCTATCCGGACACGGACTTCCGGGCCGTCGACGAACTAAGCCTGACCGTGCCCGCCGGGGAGATATTCGGTCTCCTCGGTCCCAACGGCGCGGGAAAGACGACCACGGTGGGCGTGCTTACCACCAGGGTCATCCCCACGTCCGGCTCAGCCTCGGTAGCCGGCATCGACGTGGTGGCCCATCCCGCCTGGCCAAGCAGCTGCTGGGCGTGGTCTCCCAGCAGAACACCCTCGATCGGCAGCTCAACGTGTGGGAGAACCTGTACTTCCACGGGCGCCTCTTCGGCATCGGGGCCAAGGAGTCCCGCCAGACGGCCACCGAGCTGCTCGAGAAGTTCCAGCTGGCCAAGTGGGCCAAGGCGTCGGTCTACGCCCTCTCGGGAGGCATGGCCCAGCGCTTGATGGTGGCGCGGTCCATCTTCCACCGTCCCGCCGTGCTCTTCCTCGACGAGCCCACCGCCGGGCTCGACCCCCAGAGCCGCCTGGCCCTGTGGGACATCCTGCACGACCTCAACCGCGACGGGCAGACCATCCTGCTCACCACCCACTACATGGAAGAGGCGGACCAGCTGTGCGGGCGGGTGGCCATCATGGACCACGGCAAGGTCCTGGCTCTCGACACCCCGGCCCGCCTGAAACAGGGCGTGGGCGCCGACACCATCGTGACGGTCAAGGCCTCGGGCGATCCCGGCGCACTGGCCGCTGCCCTCACCCGGAGCGTGGACGGGGTGACCAACAGCCGGACCATCGAGGGCGGGGTGGAGCTCCACGTCCGGGCGGGCGAGCGCCTGGTGCCCAGGATCGTGACCGCGGCCGAAGGAGCCGGGTTCCCCGTGGCCGACCTTTCGGTGGCCGAGCCCAGCTTGGAGACGGTCTTCATCAGCCTGACCGGCAAGGAGCTACGCGACGGATGACGACGACGACAGCCGACTCGACTCATACCTATGACGGCCACCGAGTGGTCCGGGTACCGACGCGCTCGGCCGGAGCGGCAAGCTGGGTGGCCCTCCGGGCGCTCATCTTGCGCGACCTGGTCGTGCTCAAGAAGAACTTCGTCGAGTTCGCCGTACGCACCCTGGTGCAGCCCTTCTTGCTCTGCTTCGTGTTCCTCTACGTCTTCCCCAAGATCGGGCAGGGCATCGGCGGGGGCAGCACCCCTGCAGCCGAGTCCGCCTTCGCCACTGTGCTCGTGCCCGGGGTGGTGGGGATCTCGATCATGTTCCAGGGCGTCCAAGCCGTGGCCATGCAGTTGGCTACCGAGTTCGGGTTCACCCGGGAGATCGAGGACCGGGTGCAGGCCCCGTGTCCCATCTGGCTGGTGGCCACCTCGAAGGTGCTCTCCGGGGGACCCAGGGAATCATCTCGGCCGCCATCGTGCTGCCCATCGCCTCGGTGGTTCACGCCGCCGGGGTGGAGCCGAATCTCTCGTTCCATTGGTGGATCATCGTCACCATCGTGCCCCTGGCCTGCATCGCCATGACCTCGCTGGGTCTGGTCCTGGGCACCAGCTTCGAGCCCCGCAACATCGGGCTCATGTTCGGCTTCGTGGTCCTGCCCATCACCTTCCTCGGGGGCACGTACTACCAGTGGACCCGGCTGGCCCCGGTCAAGGTCGGAGGTTTCCACTGGCTGCAGACGGTGGTGCTGATCAACCCGCTCATCTACGTCAACGAGGGCATGCGGGCCGCGTTCACCGATGCTCCCCATATGCACTTGTACGTGATCTATCCGGTGATCGTGGCCTTCATCGCCGCCTTCATGGCCATCGGCCTGCGCAATTTCCGCGCCAAGGTCCTTTCCTGAGCCGTGACCCCGATGCCCCAAGCCGACCGGACTGGGGGAGCGTTGATCCGTGGGACGTTCCGTGCGCCGTCGGCGACGACGGGTGATGTTGGTGCTGGTCGTGGTGGGCGCGGTCGCGCTGGGCACCTGGGGGCTGGGCGCGGCCGTCAGGCACGCCGACGCCAACGCCACCGGCTCGGCCATTCCGGGGGGAACCTCGCTCGACCCGTCGGCGTTCGCGTCCGGCGCCTGTCAGGCCTTCGCCCCCACCAGCGGTGACCGTGGACTGACGGTGTTCCTCGACGCCGGCCATGGCGGCATCGACCCGGGCGGGGTGGGCACGACCGAGGACGGCCAGTCGATCGACGAGGCCGACGCCACGTTGCCCATCGAGCTCGACGCAATGGCCTTCCTGCGGGCCCAGGGATTCCGGGTGGTCGTGTCGCGAACCACGAGCTCGACGGTGGTTCGGCTGGGCAGCGGTGATACCTCCGGAGGAGCCCTAACGCTCCAGGGCTCCCACGACGACGTGGTGGCCCGGGACGTCTGCGCCAACCTGGCCCGGGCCAACGTCCTGGTCGGGATCTACTTGAACGCCGGCGCAAGTGCGGACAACGCCGGTAGCGTCACGCCTACGATGCCGATCGGCCCTTCTCGTCGGCAAATCTCAAGTTGGCCGGCCTGCTCCAGAGCGATGTCCTGTCAGCCATGAACGCACAGGGCTGGAGTATCCCCGACGACGGGACCCTCCCCGACACCGGCTTCGGCTCCTCGGTGGGCGATCCCTCCGCCGGTGGTCTGGCCGGCGAGGCTGCCGCCTATGACCACCTCCTGCTCATCGGTCCGGCCATGTCCGGCTACTTCTCTTCGCCCAGCGACATGCCCGGCGCGGTCATCGAGCCGCTGTACATCACCGACCCGTTCGAGGGCTCCATCGCCGCCAGCGCCCACGGGCAGAGCGTGATGGCCCAGGGGATCGCCACCGCCGTCGAGCAGTACCTGGCCCCCGCCTCCAAGTGGACCGCGTCGCGGGACCGTCCTTCGAATAGCCGCTCGGTCAGTCGACCGGCGACCAGCTCCCCGTGGTCGCGGCAGCGGGCCCGATAGCCGCCGGGGCTGACGGTTACCGTCAGACGCCGGCCACAGGTGGGACAGAAGCGGGGGGGTCAAGCTCGCGCCGACAGCCCGCACACTGTTCGAGGGGTGAGCCGCAGCCGCTGCAGTGGAGCGAGTCCGTCACCGGGATCGGTGCCTGGGCCGGATCAGAGGACGCCGGTCAGCGCACCGACGGGCATGCGGAGATCGGCCAGCATCTGGAGGTCCTCGTCGGCGGAGCGGCCCAGGGTGGTGAGGTAGTTCCCCACGATCAGGGCGTTGATGCCCGACGTGAGGCCCATGGACTGCAGGTCGCGCAAGGTCACCTCGCACCGCCGGCGTAGCGCAAGATGACACCGGGCAGGCCCAGGCGGAACAGGGCGATCCACCGGATGGCCTCCCAGGCGCCGACGGGCGGCTGGTCGCCGAGGGGGGTACCCGGACGGGGGTTGAGGAAATTGAGCGGGACTTCGGTCGGGTCGAGCTCTTGGAGCTGGGTGAGCAGCTCCACCCGCTGATCGTCGCTCTCGCCCATCCCGAGGAGCGCGCCACAGCACAGCTCCATCCCGTGATCGCGCACCAAACGGCAGGTCTCCTCTCGCTCCTCCCAGGTGTGGGAGGTGACCACGTTGGTGAAGAACGACCGGGAGGTCTCGAGGTTGTGGTTGTAGCGGTGGACTCCACCTTCGGCCAATCGGCGGGCCTGGTCTTCGGTGAGAAGGCCGGCGCTGACGGCCACGTTGAGCCCCGTCGCCTCCCGCACCAGCGGGACCAGCTCCAGGATGCGGCTCAGGGTGCGTTCGTCGGGTCCGCGGACGGCCAGCACGATGCAGAACTCGGAGGCCCCCGAGGCCTTCGTCTCCTGGGCGGCTCGGAGCACCTCGTCGGCGTCGAGGAACGGGGTGGCCTTCACCGGTGTCTCGAAACGGGACGACTGCGAGCAGAAGTGGCAGTCCTCGGGGCAGCCGCCGGTCTTGGCCGAGAGGATGCCCTCGACCTCCACCTCGGGCCCGCACCAGGCCAGGCGGACCTGGTGGGCCAAGGCCGCCAGCGAGGTGACCCAGGTGTCGGGAAGCTCGGCCAGCGCGCTGAGCTCGTCGGCGGTGAGGAGCCGACGCTCGTCGAGCAGGGCCGTCTCTGCTTCGGCCAGCCTCTTGCGGGCCACCCGGGACTCGATCTGGGGACGCTCGGGCTCGGGTGCGCCCGGGCGCCGACTAGGCGCGCCGAGGGTGACGGTGGTACGAGTGGGGGTAGCGGTGGCGTCGCCGGGCATGGCAGTACGGTAGCGGGCCGCGCAATGGTGACGAAATCGAACCGACGAACGACAGGGAGACAAGCATGGCCTGGGACTTTTCAACCGAGCCGGAGTTCGAGGAGAAGCTGGCCTGGATGCGGTCGTTCGTGCGGGACGAGATCTTCCCGCTCGAGACGCTGGATCTCTCCCATGAGGCCATGCTCGAGGCGATCCGACCCCTCCAGGACCAGGTGAAAGAGCGGGGACTGTGGGCGTCCCACCTGCCCCCCGAGCTTGGTGGGGGTGGATTCGGCCAGGTGAAGCTGGGCCTCATGCACGAGATCCTCGGGCAGTCCCCCTACGGTCCGGTGGTGTTCGGCAATAACGCCCCCGATTCGGGCAACGCCGAGCTCCTTGCCGTCGGCATCGAATCATCCGGTCGGGTGGAGCAACGGGAACGCTGGCTGCTGCCCCTGCTCGAGGGCAAGTATCGGAGTGGCTTCTCCATGACCGAGCCCGGAGCCGGAGCCGACCCCACCCTTATCGCAACCCAGGCCGTGCGGGACGGGGACGAGTGGGTCATCGACGGTCACAAGTGGTTCACGTCCAACGGATCGGTCGCCGACTTCCTCATCGTCATGGCCGTGACCAACCCGGACGTCCACCCCTACCAGGGCTGCTCGATGATCATCGTGCCCGCCGATACCCCGGGAGTGGACATCGTCCGGGACATCGCCACCATGGAGGATCCCGTCGAGCACTTCGGCAAGTTCGGGGGGCACGCCGAGATCATCTACCGGGAAGTCCGGGTTCCCTACGAGAACCTGGTCGGCAACGAGGGCGAGGGCTTCCTGTTGGCCCAGAAGCGCCTCGGCCCGGGTCGCATTCACCACTGCATGCGCTGGCTGGGCCAGTCCAAGCGGGCCTTCGACATGATGTGCGAGCGGGCCGTGTCCCGCTACACCCACAAGTCGACGCTGGCCGAGAAGCAGACGGTGCAGAACTGGGTGGCTGATTCCCTGGCCGAGATGACCGCGGCCCGCCTGATGACGCTCTACGCGGCATGGAAGATGGACGAGGTGGGACCGGCCGAGGCCCGAGTCGAGATCGCCATGATCAAGTACTACGGGGCCAGCGTGCTCTACAACGTGATCGACCGGGCCATCCAAGTCCACGGCTCTCTGGGATTCTCGACCGATCTGCCGCTGGAGTCGATGTACCGGGCCGCCCGGGCCGCCCGCATCTACGACGGGCCCGACGAGGTCCACAAGGTGACCGTGGCCCGGAGGACCCTCAAGGAGTATGCCCCGGTCGACGTGCCCACCGAGCACGTGCCGACCCGACGGATCGCGGCCAAGGAACGCTTCGCCTCCCTGCTCGACACGGTCACTGCCGACAGCTGAGCCGGCGTGCCGACATCGAGAAACTCGCCGGGGCAAGCGGTACCGGCCGGCCTGGTCCTGACCCCGGGGGCGGGGGCGGGAAGCGACCAGCCGTCGTTGGTGGCCATCGAGGAGGCGTTGGCCCCGGCCGGGGTACGGGTCGAGCGCGTCGATTTCCCGTATCGGCTGGCCGGGAAGAAGGCGCCGGATCGACCGCCGGTGTTGCTGGCCACGGTGATCGAGGCCGCCGACGCCCTGGCCACCGAGCTCGGGGTCGATGGGGCCATGATCGCCGTGGGCGGGCGGTCAATGGGCGGCCGGATGTGCTCCATGGCCGTGGCCGACGGCATGGCCGCGGCGGCGCTCGTCCTGGTCAGCTACCCGCTCCACCCACCGGGAAAGCCCGACCGGCTACGGACCGAGCACTTCCCGTCGATCACCGTTCCGTGCCTGTTCGTGTCGGGTACCCGCGATTCCTTCGCCAAGCCGGCCGAGCTCGAGGCGGCGACCGCGGCCATTCCCGGCCCGGTGACCCATGTCTGGCTTGAGGGCGGCGACCACGGCCTCAGGCGCAAGGATGCCGAGGTGGCCGAGCACGTCCGGGACTGGTTTCTCGCGCTCTGATCAGAGCCGTGCGGTCGGCCGGTGCGGGGGCCGGCCGGGAGGTGCGGCCGGGAAATCAGTACCGATAGGAATCGGGCTTGAACGGCCCGTCGACGGAGACCCCGATGTACTCGGCCTGCTCCTTGGTCAAGCGTGGTCAGCCTGACGCCCAGTGCATCCAGGTGGAGGCGGGCCACCTTCTCGTCGAGGTGCTTGGGCAGCACGTAGACCTTGTTCTCGTACTGGCCGGACTGGGTGAACAGCTCGACTTGGGCCATGGTCTGGTTGGTGAACGAGTTCGACATCACGAAGCTGGGATGGCCGGTGGCGTTGCCCAGGTTGAGCAGGCGACCCTCGGACAGGACGATCACGGCGTGGCCGTCGGGGAAGACCCACTTGTCGACCTGGGGCTTGATGTTGATCCGTCGATGCCGTCGATCTTGGCCAGGCCGGCCATGTCGATCTCGTTGTCGAAGTGGCCGATGTTCCCCACGATGGCCTGGTGCTTCATCTTGGCCATGTGCCCGGCGGTGATGACGTCCTTGTTGCCGGTGGTGGTGACGAAGATGTCGGCGTAGCCGACGACGTCTTCGAGGGTGGCCACCTGGTATCCCTCCATGGCCGCTTGGAGTGCGCAGATCGGGTCGACCTCGGTGACGATCACCCGGGCTCCCTGTCCCCGCAGCGAGTCGGAGCATCCCTTGCCGACGTCGCCGTAGCCACAGACCACCGCCACCTTGCCGCCGATGAGCACGTCGGTGGCCCGGTTGATGCCGTCGATCAGCGAGTGGCGACAGCCGTACTTGTTGTCGAACTTCGACTTGGTCACGGCGTCGTTGACGTTGATGGCCGGGAAGAGCAGCTCGCCGTTGCGCTCCATCTCGATGAGACGGTGGACACCGGTGGTCGTCTCCTCGGAGACACCCTTGATGCCGTTGGCGATGGTGGTCCAGCGCTGAGCGTCCTGGGCCAGGCTGGCAGTGAGCACGTCGAGGACCACGCCGAACTCCTCGGTGTCGGCCGTGGACGGGTCAGGCACGGCGCCGGCCTTTTCGAACTCGACGCCTTTGTGCACCAACAAGGTGGCATCCCCGCCGTCGTCGAGGATCATGGTCGGTCGCCGTCGCCCGGCCACACCAGGGCCTGCTCGGTGCACCACCAGTACTCCTCGAGGCTTTCGCCCTTCCAGGCGAACACGGGGACGCCCTTGGGGTCGTCCACCGTGCCGTCGGGTCCGACGGCCACCGCGGCGGCGGCGTGATCCTGGGTTGAAAAGATGTTGCAGCTGGCCCAACGCACCTCGGCGCCCAGGTCGGTCAGCGTCTCGATCAGAACCGCGGTCTGGACGGTCATGTGCAGTGAGCCGGTGATCCGGGCCCCCTGGAGGGGCTTTTCCGTGCCGAACTCGGCGCGCATGGCCATGAGACCGGGCATCTCGTGCTCGGCCAACACGATCTCCTTGCGGCCGAACTCCGCAAGCGACAGGTCGGCCACCTTGAAGGCGGGGCGGTTCTGGTCGCTGGTCATGCGGTCTCCTTGTGCTGGGCCGGTCCGGTCGTCGGGCGGCGCGAATACGGAAGCGGCTGGGCCCGCAATCGGGCAGGTGGGCTGCCGATCCAAGCTGGGACGCCGAGGGTTCTCGGCCCCTCAACGCTAGCGCAAGGGCACCGGCGCACCGGCGGACGGGCGGACGGGCCGGTCACCGCCAGGGAGAGCGTCATTAGGGCGTGACCCACCAGTCGGGCGGTTCGGGGGAGGTTCCCTGGTTCTCTCTAGAATCCCCGGATATGCCCGATCTGGACCTCGAAGACGTGGGAAGCGCGGCAACGGACGCGCCGGCCTGGTTCCGGCGGGCACTGGAGGCCCCCGTTGTCACCGAGCACATCTCGGTCGACGGGTGTTCGATCGCCTTTCGCCGCTGGGGCGATCGGTCCCGGCCCGGGGTGGTGCTCGTGCACGGGGGAGGGGCCCACAGCCGTTGGTGGGACCACGTGGCGCCGTTGCTCGCCGCCGAGTGCAGCGTGGCCGCCCTCGACCTGTCCGGACATGGTGACAGCGAACGTCGGGATCGCTACACCTTCCCCGAGTGGGCCCGCGAGATCCTCGCCGTGGCCGGGGAGCTGACCGGTCCCGAGCCACCGGTGGTCGTCGCCCACAGCATGGGGGGACTGGCCGCCATCCGCTCCGCGGCTACCTCGGGGGACCGGATGAAGGGGGTCATCATCGTGGACTCCCCGGTCTGGGACTTCTCGCCCGAGGAGGAGGCAGCTCGAGAGGGTGTGTTCGGCCCGTTGCGGGTCTACCCCACGCTCGAGGCGGCGCTGGCCCGGTTCCACCCGGTGCCCGATCAGCCCAACTCGCTTCCCTACGTGATCGACCACGTCGCCCGCACCTCGGTGCACGAGGTCCCCGGCGGTTGGAGCTGGAAGTTCGACCCCGCCTTTCACGACGGCTTCGAGCGTCCCGATCCCGACTTGCTCTCCCAGGTCTCGTGCCGGGTAGCCCTTCTACGGGCCGAGTTCGGTCTCGTCACCCCGGACATCGGGACCTTCATGTACGAGAAGCTGGGTCGCAATGCACCGGTGATCGAGATCCCGTTGGCCCACCATCACGTCATGCTCGACCAGCCCCTGTCCCTGATCACCGCCATCCGGACCCTGTTGGCCGATTGGCGGCACTCGGCCGCCGTCCCCAAGGAGTGGTCCTAGTTCTTGGGCCCCCGACGGGGGCACCGGGGCCGACGTGGCCTACGGGGTCGTGCCCACCGGGGAGATCTGGGGCGATTCCTGCGGGTTCCCAGGGCAGGTGGTGAGGGAGGGATCGGCGGCGAAGAGCGCCGTGGTCTGGTTGGGGGGATAGACCCGGAAGCCCTGGGCGGCCACCGGCGTGCAGTTGAGGATCCCCGGGTTGGCCTGCCGGAAGATGGCGGCGGTCGACTGGCCCGGCGTCAGGGAGACCAGCGGTGTCGCCTGCCCGGTCCGGGCCGCGGCCGCGCCGAGCTGCACGCCGTTCGCGCCCACGATGGAGACCCCGGGATAGCCCTGGAGCGTGCACGTTGTAGTTCCGGTGTTCTGGAACATCAGCGGGATGATCAGCGACCCGGCCGCCCCCTGAGACTGCCCCACCGACACCGACAAATGCCCCGATGTGCACGGGCTCGCCCCCGCCGTGGTGGTGGCGGGGGAGGTGGTGGTGGTGCTCGTCGACGGGGCCACCGTGGTGGTAGGCGCCACCGTCGTCGTGGTCGTCGGGTGGGTCTTCTTGATCGTGGTGGAGGTGGTGGTCTTCGTCGTGTTGGCCGGGCTGCCACTGCTGCAGCCCGCGGCCGCGGCACCCGCCAGTACCACCGCGCACCCGATCTGCAGCCCTCTGCGATACGTCATCCACAACCCCTTCACCGGTTTGCCTGCCCGACAGGTATACCCGCGCCTGCCGGGCACCACGCGGATCTACCCGCTGATCAGGTGGCATCCTGGTGCGCACATCGCGGCGGGCGCCGACGCCCGGGACGCGACGACGAGGCCTAACGAGCCGAGCAACGAGCCGAGCCACGAGCTGAGCAACAAGGAGTGCATGTGCCGATCTATGCCCTGGGTGAC
Source organism: uncultured Acidimicrobiaceae bacterium (assembly GCA_963717035.1). Classification (GTDB taxonomy): domain Bacteria; phylum Actinomycetota; class Acidimicrobiia; order Acidimicrobiales; family RAAP-2; genus DASXMT01. The sequence continues at coordinate 43,607 of CAVQVK010000041.1, forward strand.
CTGGTACCGACCATCGACGAGACCGCGTTCATCCACCCCGACGCGGTGATCATCGGCAACGTGACCATCGGGCCTCAGTCCTCGGTGTGGCCCTGTGCCGTCGTACGCGGCGATGGTGGCGAGATACGGGTCGGAGCGCGCACGTCGATCCAGGACGGATCGGTCGTGCACACGACCGTGTTCACCCCCACGCGCATCGGCGACGACTGCGTGATCGGTCATCTGGTTCATCTCGAGGGGTGCACAATCGAAGACAGGTGTCTCGTAGGGACGGCGTCGGTGGTGCTCCACGAGGCGATCGTGCGGACCGGAGCCGTTGTCGGGTCGAACGCGGTGGTCCCGGACAAGATGATCGTGCCCACCGGTTCGGTGGCACTGGGGGTTCCGGCCAAGCTCCGAGATGCCTCTCCGGAAACGCTGGCCGGGATCGCCATCGGGGCCGAGCACTACGTCCACCAGACCGAGTGGTTCCGGTCACAGCTGCGTCTCATCGGTTGATCTCTACGGGCGGGTCGCCGGCCGAGCGGGCGGGTCGCCGGCAAAGGCAGACAGCTCGTCGAGCCGGCGGCCCAGGAAGCTCTGTTCCACCGTGTTGTCGGTCAGGTCGCGGGCCAGGCGATAGGCGATGGCCGCCTCATCGAGTCGACCGGACCGCCGCAAGAGGTCGGCCCGGGTCGAGTGGAACAGGTGGTAGCCATCGAGCTCGGCGGCGAGGTCGGGGCCGTCCAGGATGGCGAGACCAGCGTCGGGCCCGTCGGCCATTGCTACCGCCACCGCCCGGTTGAGGCGGACGATCGGCGTCGGTTCCCAGGCCAAGAGGCGGTCGTAGAGCGCGACGATGGTGGCCCAGTCGGTGAGGTTCGCCCGCGGTGCGCCCGTGTGCAGGGCACCGATGGCCGCTTTCAGCTGATAGGGCCCGACAGCGTTCATGCGCTGGGCCCGGTCGAGCAGGGCGAACCCGGCGTTGGCCTTGTCTGCGTCCCACTGGCCGCGGTCCTGTTCCTCCAAGGTGAGTGGGCGCCCGTCCCGGTCGATGCGGGCCGATCGCCGGGAGTCCTGGAAATGCAACAACGCGGCCAGACCGAGTGGCTCCGGCTCGCCCGGGAGCAGGTCGACCACCAGCCCGGCCAGCCGGAGGGCCTCGTCACAGAGGTCCACCCGCACGAGCTCGGTGCCGCTGCCGACCAGGTAACCGGCGTTGAAGATGAGGTAGATGACGGTGAGCACCGAGTCCAGGCGATCGGGTAGTTCTTCGGGCGATGGCACCCGATAGGCGATGCCGGCCTGGCCGATCTTGCGCTTGGCTCGGACGATCCGTTGGGCCAAGGCCGGTTCGGAGACAAGAAAGGCGCGGGCGACCTCGTCGGTGGTGAGACCACCCAGCGACCGCAGCGTCAGGGCCACCCGGGCCTCGAGCGAGAGAGCGGGATGGCAGCAGATGAAGATGAGCCGGAGGCGATCGTCGGCGATGGGACCAATGTGCTCTCCGGTATCCCAGGCGATGGACAGCTCGCCCCATACCCGGTGGCGTCGTTGCGCCGCGGCCGCCCGGCGCAACCGGTCCACCATCTTGCGCCGGGCCGTGGTCACCAGCCAGCCCGCAGGATTGGAGGGGATTCCGCTACGGGGCCACGTCGTAGCGGCGGCAGCGAATGCGTCATGCAGCGCGTCCTCGGCCAGATCGAAGTCCTTGACCATGCCGATCAGGCAGGCCAGGACGCGACCGCGGTCGGTCCGGTAGGCGAGCTCGAGGGCATCGTCCACCGAACCGCCGCAGTCGTGGATCCCAGTGGGTTCCAGATCTACATCTCCGCTACGGGTCGGACCTCGACCGAACCGTACTTGGCCGACGGCACCATCTCCGCCGCCTTGAGGGCCTGGTCGAGCTCGTCGCAGTCGATGACGTAGTAGCCGGACATCCATTCCTTGGTCTCGGCGAAGGGGCCGTCGACAGTCAGGGTCTTGCCATCCCGCACCCGGATGGTGGTGGCCGTGCTCGGATCGTTGAGCGGAGCGCCCGTGTACGAGCCCAACTGCTCGCTGAATGCGGCATAGTCGGCCATGAGCTGGTCCCATCCGGGACCGCCAGGCTGGGGGTGCAATTCGGGGTCGTTGTGAATGATCAGCATGTATTGCATCGTTGGCTCCTCGTTTGTGGGTGGCGGAATGTCCGCATCGCCCAAATTGACGCTGACCACCCCTCCGGATCGACACATTGTCGAAACTCTTTCGGTTCTCACCGTATTGGCTGGCGGTGCGCGGTATCGGCTGGCGGTGGCCGGGCCTCGTTGACAAGGGTCCGGTGGCCCCGCACACTGAAAGATAGGCCAGTTGATCAGGGGGGATTGATGACGACCAAGGTGTACCAGCTGCCGGTGGACAAGACCGGCTGGCAGACGGAGGACAAGTCGGGAACGGCCACGTTCACCTGGGACTACGACGATGGGCGGGACAAGCTCATCAGCCTCTACGAGAAGGGCAAGAAGAAGCAGTGGGACGCGGCCGAGCGGATCGATTGGTCCCACGACCCCGACCTCGAGAACCCGCTCCAGCTGCCCGACGAGCTGGTGCCCATCTTCGGGTCGCCGGTGTGGGACAAGCTGACCCCGGCCGAGCGGGGCAACGTGAGGCGCAACATGGTGGCCTGGCAGTTCAGCCAGTTCCTGCACGGTGAGCAGGGTGCGCTCATCTGCACGGCCAAGATCGTGGAGACGGTTCCCGACATCGACTCGAAGTTCTACGCGGCCACCCAGGTGATGGACGAAGCCCGCCACGTCGAGACCTACTCGCGATACCTCGACAAGATCGAGATCGCCTATCCGATCAACGACAACCTGAAGTCGTTGCTCCATGACGTGCTCACCGACTCGCGGTGGGACATGACCTACCTGGGCATGCAGGTCCTCATCGAGGGACTGGCCCTGGCCGCCTTCGGTCTGATCAGGAACACGGCGGGCGACCCGTTGGGCAAGGCGGTCAACGCGTATGTCATGCAGGACGAAGCCCGTCACGTCATGTTCGGGCGCCTGGCCCTGCGCGACTATTACCCGCAGCTCACGCAAGCCGAGCGCGACGACCGCGAGGAGTTCTGTGCCGACGCCTGCTATCGCATGCGCGATCGATTTCTGGGCGAGGAGCTGTGGCAGCGCCTCGGGTACGACCCCGACGACTGCATCGACTTCGTCAACCACAGCGAGACCCAGCGCGTGTTCCGCAGCCTGTTGTTCACCAGGATCGTGCCCACCTTGAAAGACGTCGGCCTGTGGGGCCCGACGATGCGCCAGACCTTCGCCGACATGGACGTCATCGGCTACGAATCGACCGATCTGGATGCCGTCATGGCCGAGGACGAAGACGTCGCCGAGGCCATCGACGTCGAGCGGGCCCACCTCGACCGGGCCATCCTCGACGGGGCCATCCTCGACGGGGACGGCGCCGAGGGCTCGTCGCTCGCCGATTGAACCGGGCCGACGGCTCACCCGTCGCCGATTGAACACGACGGGTTCGGTGCCGTCTCGACCTCCGACCCACGGTTACGCGAACATGCCGGGGCGCGCGAGTGCCCGGGCCATCGAGTTCGCAGGATTGCGAGGGAGAAGCGATGAAGATCACGACCACGCTGGGCTATGCCGGTGGCTTCCAGGAGTCGGCGGCACAGGTCAAAGATTTCGAGCGGGCAGGACTCGACCTCGTGTGGGTGGCCGAGGCCTACGGGTTGGACGGTCCCAGCCTGATGGGCTACCTGGCCGCATTGACCGAGAAGGTCGAGATCGGCTCGTCCATCCTGCCCATCTACACCCGGACGCCCACTCTGATCGCCATGACCGCGGCGGGCATCGATGCCCTGTCGGGGGGTCGGTTCCATCTCGGTCTCGGGGCATCGGGTCCCCAGGTCATCGAAGGGTTCCACGGCGTGCCCTACACGGCGCCGATCGCCCGTACCCGTGAGGTAATCGAGATCTGCCGGAAGGTGTGGGCCCGGGAAGCACCGCTGACCCACGAGGGCGACGTGTTCACGCTGCCGCTCCCGCCCGGGCAGGGTACGGGGCTGGGCAAGGCCCTCAAGATCATCGGCCGACCGGTCCGGTCGGACATCCCCATCTGGGTGGCCTCGCTGGGGGAGAAGAACGTGGCCATGACCGCGGAAGTGGCCAACGGCTGGCTCCCCATGCTCTTCATCCCCGAGAAGGTCAAGGCGGTGTGGGGTTCGGCCCTCGACGCCGGGCTGGCCAAGAGGGAGCCGTCCCTCGGCCCCCTTCCATCGCCGCCGGCGGGTTATTGGCCATCGGCGACGGGCCGGAGGTGGGCGCCGTGCGCCAGCTGTCCCGGCCAATTTGGCCCTGTACATCGGGGGGATGGGGGCCAAGGGCCGTAACTTCTACAACGATGTCGCCCGCCGATCGGGCTACGAGGACGCGGCCGAGACGATCCAGGATCTGTACCTCGCCGGCAACAAGGCCGACGCTGAGGCCGCGGTGCCCGAAGAGATGTTGGAGCAGACGTCGCTGTGCGGTCCGGCGGGCTACGTGGCCGAGCGCATCGCCGCCTTTGCCGAAGCCGGGGTCACCCACCTCCAGGTAGTGCCCATTCCCATCGGTGACCAGCGGCCGGTCGACTTGATCGAGCAGGTGAAACAGCTAGCCGGCTGAGCGGGCCGCCGGCTGATCGGGGGGGACTGCTCAGCTGTCCACGTCGTGCAGCTCGAACTGGGGATACCGGTGGGCGGCCAGCTGTCGGAACCCGTCTCGCCATGAGGTCTCGCATCGTCCCAGGATCTCGTGCATCAGTGTGGTGTCCATCTGGCCGGCGGGGTAGGTGCCGTCGGTGTACTTGAACCGGGGCTCGATACCCAACAACTGGCCCACGTAGGTGCAGTAGTCCTCGATGCTGACCGCCTCGTCCCCGCAGAAGTTGACGGTGATGGCCGGCAGCCGTCCGGCGTCGAAGGCGGCGATGGCCAGCCGGACGGCGTCGCCCTGCCACATGACCGACGCCCCCCGGGGCTCGGCCGGGTTGACCCAGACCTCCTTGCCTCGGACCATGCGGTCGAGCCGGACGGCCGGCCCGGTGGCGTCGAATCCGTAGACCGCCCCGATGCGCAGGATGATGGTCGGGACCTGCCACTGCTCGGAGATGAAGCGGACCAGGTGCTCGGCCGCGATCTTGGACAGGCTGTACGCGGGGATGGTGGCCCCGTAGAGGTCGGTCTCGGTGCGGGGATGGCCGGCGGGCGCGTAGACGCCACCGGTGGAGCAATGGACGAAGGTCTTCGCCGACTTGCAGTGGACCATCAACCGACCGGTTCCCTGCACGTTGACCTCGAAGGTGTGGGCCATGTCCTTCTCGGAGTCCATGGCCACCATGGCCCCGGCGTGGAAGACGTAGTCGAAGTCGTCGGGGAGGTCATCGAAGTGGTCGACGGCCAGGTCCTTCTTGACGCAGGTGACCCCGAGGGCGTCGAGCTCGGAGCGCTGGTCGGGACGGGAGAACCGGGCCAGCCCCCACACGTCGTTGTCCTTGGCCAACTCGCGGACCAGCGGCGCGGTCAGATGCCCCGCCGGCCCGGTGACCAAGATCTTTTGACCCTCCATGTCTCATCCCCCTTGTGGCCCGGTCGGCGGCTGGAGCCATGTTCGACCCGACAGGAAATCTATGCCGGTATCTTTCGCATTGCCGTGGCAGCGAACCCGTTGAGCAGTTGGGAGTCGATGCTTCCGTAGTTGCTCACCGCGATGGCGGCGAGGGTGTTGCCCTTTTGGGCGATCACGAACTCCTGGTTGAGCGAGGTCCCCCCTACGCTCAGGTTGGCCGTATAGCTCGAGCTCGCAGTTCCGAACCTCTTGTTCGACATCGGGCTGATCGTGCCGGTGATCTTCTGGCCCTGCACGGTCTCCGAGAACCTCGAGCACTGATTGAGGCTGGCCACGACCTGTCGGTAGGCGGCTCCCCCGTTCTGGTAGGAACCGAGTAGCTCAACCAGCTGGGGGACGCTGTTGTTCATCTGGAAGCCGGCGCGAGCCTTGGCCTGGTAGGGGGCTTTCCAAATGGGGTTGCTGTAACAGCTCGACGTCGTCGGGCTGGTGGACCCGCTCTGTGACCATCCCGGCGGAAGGTTCGCCACGGTTAGGAGCATGGCTTGGAGCTGCGGGGTGGACGCGGTGGTGGCGGCCATGGCCGGCGAGCCCGACACCAGCATCCCTACGGCGATCGCACCCACCAGACCCACGCTCGGCAGGCGTCGGCGGGCCACGTTCAGCTCGCGGACCCTTCCCGGATCGGCTTCAGGACTCCCTCTCACGACATGCACACCGTTCTCTCGTAGGCGTACATCATGCCGTAGGTCGTTGCCCGGACCTGCCGGTTCCCCACGTGGGCGACGAGACTCAGGAACGTCCGCGTGGCGTGGGCAGCTCCGCGTCCGCCTGATCGGCGAGGTCGCAGGGGCTGTCCACCGGATCCAGGGCGTTGACCCGAGCAGCGATGAGCCGAAGCTGTAAGCGGAACGTCTCGCCGGCGTCGTCGTCGAGCGGTGCGAGCAGGTGAGCCTCGGCCAGTCGGAGCCGTTGGTCCAGCGTGACCAGGAGCTCAGTTCCCTTGTCGGTGGCCACCACCCGGTGAGCACGTCGGTCCGAGGGATCAGGCCGTCGTTCGATGAGGCCGGCCCCCTCCAGGTCGTCGAGCAGGTAGGTCATGACCGTTCGGTCGATGCCGAGGTGCTGGGCCAGAGCTAGCTGGCTGCCGACGGCGCTGCGAGCGGCGGCCGAGAGCACCTGGTACCCCCGCGGCCCGCCGGGGAGGTCCGCCACCGCCGCGTGGGCGGCGGTCACGTAGGCCCGGAACACGACGCCCAACCCCCACCCCAGGTCCTCGGCCAGAGCGTCGGTGCACGCTGACGCCTCCAATTCGATATCTGGGGCGTTCACGTCATCACGCACCGTCTCATCCTACCGGACTGCAGGAGGCAAGAAGATCATTTGCATAGATCATCTGCAAATCATATGATCGGGAGGTAAGACGTACTCGCCTCTCACAGCGAACCTACGAACCTCGAATACAGCGAACCTCGCATACAACGACTGGAGACCAGATGACCGCTAGCGATCAGGCACAAGGCAGGCCGACGGTGGCCGTGGTGGGCGGCGGGTACGGCGGAGTGACCGTGGCCAAGGCCCTGGACGAGACCATGGACGTGGTGCTGGTCGAACCCAGGGACGCGTTCATGCACAACGTGGCCGCCCTCCGGGCGTTGGTGGACCCGTCCTGGCTGCCCCGGATCTACTTTCCCTACGACAAGCTGCTGGCCAACGGCCGTGTCGTCCACGACCGTGCCACCCTGGTCGAGCCGGGCCGGGTGGTAACGGCATCGGGCGAGGAGATAATCGCCGATTACGTGGTCCTGGCCACGGGGTCGAGCTACCCCTTCCCGGCCAAGACCGACAAAGTCGACACCGAAGCGGCCCACGACCAGGTCCGTGCCGCCCATAGCGCCCTGTCCGAGGCGAACCGGGTCTTGCTGTTGGGTGCGGGTCCGGTCGGCATCGAGCTGGCCGGCGAGATCAAGCAGGTGTGGCCGGACAAGCCGATCATCCTCCTGGACGTCTCCGGCGAGGTGCTGGGCGGCCCGTTCAAGCCGGAGCTGAAGGCCGAGCTACGCCGGCAGCTGGCCGACATCGGCGTCGAGATGCTCCTGAGTAGTCCGCTCAAAGAGCTCCCGCCGACCGAGGCCGGCGAACGGGGAACCTTCACCGTCACCACCGAGGAGGGCTCAGAGATCACCGCCGATATCTGGTTCCAGTGCTTCGGGGTCGCGCCGATCAGCGACTATCTGGGGGACGCGTTGGCCCACGCTCGCCGGGCCGACGGGTACATCGAGGTTGAGCCCACGATGCAGGTCGTGGGGACCGAGAAGGGTGTTCGCCGTGGGCGACCTGTCCACGGCCGACGCCAACATGGCCGGCTTCGCCGGCCGGGAGGCAGAGACCGTGGCCGCCAACATCACCGCCCTGGCCAACGGGTCAGGATCAGAACTGACCACGTATGAGTCGATGGGAACGGCCATCGCCGTCCCCATCGGGCCCCTGGGCGGGGCGGGCCAGTTCCCCGGCCAGGACGAGATCGTCGGCTCGGACATCATTTCCGACCTCAAGGGGAGAGACATGATGGTCGACCGCTTCCAGGACCTGTTCGGCCTGGCCGTGGCGGCCGCCGACTGAGCTTCCGACGGGCCAGGATCCAGCCTCCTGGCCCGTCGGAGGGCGGGGGGACACTTCGAGGTCCACCGGAACAATTAACCGCCCGGCAACCTAACGGCGTGATTCACTTGCCACCATGTGGTCGTGGG
>CAVQVK010000042.1:0-119473 GCA_963717035.1 uncultured Acidimicrobiaceae bacterium
CGAGGGCGTTGCCGGTCGTGAAGGTGTAGTACGTGCCGGCTTGGTAGACCACCTGGGGATCGGCGGCGTCGCCGCTGCCGGGGAAGTTGTAAGCGGGAGACCCGTTCGGGCAACTCGGGTCGGGGAACGCAGGCGTGGACGAGGGATTCACGGCGATAGCCACCGACCGCGACGCCGATGCACCGGCGGCGGGCGGAAGTTGGGCCAGCGCCGCGCCGGCGAGGATGGCCACCACGGCCGCGGCCGGCCTGGCCAGGTCCGCCCAGACTTGAACGCCGCGCCGGTCACGTTGCCGCCCACCCGTGCTTGCCCTCATGCCCGCGGCTCCAGTCACCCGCCGGCGATCATGCTACGTCGGAGATATCGGCCCGGGTGTCGGATCGTGCTGACGAGGCTCGACAACGATTTTGGCATCCCGGAGGAGCGCCAAGCTTCGGTTCTCTCGTCCGTAAGCCAGCGGGAGAAGAAGAGCGTGTCCAACGGAAACCAGAGTCCCACCCACACCAGCACCCAGCCCAGCGTGTCGAAGGCCAGGTTGAAGTTCCCCTGCGGCCGGTGAGGCTCACCGTATTGACAACGGCGATGAGGCCGAGGATGGTGATGGGCAACCCGATCCGCAACGACCAGATGCCGTCATATCGGACCGCCCGGCGCTCGCGCTTGTTGTAGGCGATGCGGTGGTCGCAATAGCGCCGAAGGGTCCGACCGATCTGCTCGACCGTGCGGTGGTCCACCTCGTTCGAGGGCATCGCCAGCTCGAGCCGAACCGGGGCCCGGGAGCGACGACTGCGCAGTTCGCTGATGCTGTAGTCGACGCCGGTCAAGAATTCCGGTATTCGGAGAACAGGTCGGACTGCGGTACCTGGAACATGTCCTCGGGCCCGTCAGCTGCAGGCGGATGACCTGATGCCGCCTTGCCATCCATAGGTGGCTGTCTAGTCGATGGAGCGCTTCCGGCCGGCATAATCCGATACCGCCCCACTAGTGGGCAGGCACGACCGGGTCACCGAGCCGGCCTGTCGATCAGCCTTCCAATCCGCCCCGGGCGGCGTGATCGCCAGCGGCCTGGTGGGCCGGCGTCACCGGGGACGTAGTCGAAGGTGTCCGGTTCGGGCCCGGTGCGTTCGTCCCGGTTGAGCCCCGAGATCCGGTCCATGTCGGCGCGGAGAGCTCGAAGTCGAAGATCTCGAAGTTCTCCCGGGAATGCGCGAGGGGGTCACCGACTTGGGGAACACGATGCTGTGCGCTGGACGTGCCAACGCAGCACTACCTGAGCCGGCGACTTGCCATAGGCCCGGGCCACGTCGACGACAACGGCGTCATGCAGCACAGCACCTTGGACGAATGGTGCCCACGCTTCGGTGGCAATGCCATGCTCGGCGTCGAAGGCCAGCAATTCCTCCTGGGCGAAATAGGGATGGACCTCGATCTGATTGACCGCGGGCACGATCTCGGTCTCTTCGAACAGCCGGCGCAGATGGTCGGCCTGGAAGTTGGAGACGCCGATGGCCCGCGCCGACCTCGGCGTAGACCCGTTCCAGTGCCTTCCATGTCTCCACGAAGTCGTCGACCGTGGGAAGCGGCCAGTGGATCAGGAACAGGTCGATCCGATCGGTGGCCAGGTCGGTCAGTGTCTGGTCGAAAGCCCGAAGGGCGACATCGAAGCTGTGCTGGTCGTTGTTGAGCTTGCTGGTCACGAAGACCTCGGCCGGGTCGATGCCCGATCGGGCGATGGCCTGGCCCACTTCTTTCTCGTTTCCGTACATCTCGGCCGTGTCGATGTGCCGGTAGCCGACCTGCAACGCGGTGGCCACCGCCTCGGTGGTCTCGCTCGGCTTCACTTGGAATACGCCGAAACCCAGCTGCGGGATATCGACACCGTTGTTGAGCTTCACAGTAGGGACGGTTGTCGCCATGTGCTCTCTCCCCTCAATCGAGCTACTCTCACCACATCTCTCACCACATAATGCACCCTGAGAACCACCGAAAGTGCCCCAAGCGCCTGTGGGTAGTAAGCTTCGTTTATGGCCTACATCATCTCGGTTCTGATCAGTCTGGTCTTTGCCTTCGCTTGTGCGGCCATCGCCGGTGGCAAGGGCCGGAGCCGGGCCCTGTTCGGGATCCTGGGTTTCTTCTTCAGCTTCATCACGTTGATCGTGGTGCTATGATACCTCGAAAGCACCACGCCACCGTCTAGCTCGGTGTACGCGAAGGAGCACACGCTCTCTCGACTACCACGAGACCTCCACTACGACGAGACGAAGACCGTCTTGCGTCGAAGCATCTCCTCGATCCCGGCACGGCCACCCTCGCGCCCGAACCCACTCTGCTTGTAACCGCCAAATGGGGTGGCGGGCGAGATGCCGCCCATCCCGTTGACGACCACGGTCCCCGACTCCATTTCGCCCACGAAGCGTTGGATCCGCCGGTTGTTGCTCGTATGCAGGTAGGCCCCAAGCCCAAAGGCGCTGTCGTTGGCCTTGGTCAGGACCTCGTCTTCGGTCCTGAACCGCAAGATGGCCTGCACGGGCCCGAACACCTCGTTGCGGGCCAGGTCGCTGTTGTGGTCCACCTCCCCGAACACGGTCGGTGCTACGAACCACCCGTGGGCCAGCTCACCGCCTAATCGTGCGCCGCCGGCCAGGAGCGGGCTCCATCCGACCTTGCTCGGTCGATCACGCCGAGAATGCGCTCCATCGCCGTCTCCGTTACCACCGGGCCGACAAAGGACGCCGGGTCAAGTGGGTCGCCGACGCTCACCGATCCAGCGTGGCCAGGACCTTTCCCACCACCTCGTCGTAGACGTCTTCGTGGACGTAGAACCGAGTGGGAAGGGCACACCCCTGTCCAGCCAGGAGCGCGGTTCCAAATGAGCAGCCATGGCCGCCGCCCTGTCCAGATCGGCATCGGGGAAGACAACGTTGGGGGATTTTCCGCCGAGCTCGAGGGCCAGGGGGGTGAGGTTGCGGGCCGCCGTCTCCATCAACGTACGGGCCGTGTCGCTGCCTCCGGTGAAGCTGATCTTGTCCACGCCAGGATGCCCCACCAGCGCCGATCCGGTGGTCGCCCCGCCGACGACCACGTTCAATACCCCCGGAGGTAGTCCGGCTTCCAGCGCCAGCTCGGCGAATCGGAGCATCCCGAACGGGGATATCTCCGGCGGTTGGCCACAATGGTGTTTCCGGCCGCGAGGGCCGGGCCGCATTTCTGGCCCATCCCCATCATGGACCCGTTCCAGGGGGGAATCACGGCGATGACGCCGTAGGGCTCCAGGCGCACGTACGTGAGGCCCGGTTCGCCAGACATCATTTCCCCATCGAGCTTGTCGCACCAGCCGGCGTAATAGCGGATCCACGCTGCGGTGTAGAAGCCCGGGTTCATCACACTTACGGGTGTGCCGTTGTCGAGAGCGGCCAACTCGGCGGCTTCGGTCGCATGACGCTCGAGGAGGTCAGCCAGACGGAACAAAACCGAGGCGCGGCGCGGGGCGAAGCCGCCGCCCACTGCTGACGGGCGGCCCGCGCCGCGCCAACCGCGGCATCCACGTCGGCGGCACCGGCCAAGCCGACCTGCGCCTGCACTTCTCCTGTGGCCGCGTAGCGATGGTCGTATGTCCCGCCGGCAGCACTGGGCGTCCATTCACTCCCGATCAGGTGGCCCTGGTCGGCCAGCCTGACGACGGTCTTCGACGTTTCCGTCCCCCTCACCGGACGACGTACCCTCCGTCAACGGGGAGGGCCGCGCCGAGCACGAAGGACGCCGCCGGGGTGCACAGCCACACCGCCGCTTCGGCGATCTCGGAGGCCCGGCCGATCCGTCCGATGGGATGCAACGCCTTCAGGTAGTCGTCGATGGCGGAGTCGTGCTCGATCGCCTGGTCGACCATGGGCGTCGATGCAGTGCCGGGACAGATGGCGTTGATCCGCACTCCCTTCGCTCCGTAATCGAGCGCGGCCACTTTGGTCAGGCCGATCACACCGTGCTTCGACGCGGTGTACGCCGCCTGGCCCGGATAGCCGACGAGCCCGACACCCGATGCGGTGTTGACAATGGCCCCACCACCACGCTCGAGCATGCGCGGGATCTCGGCCTTTAGACAGAGGTAGACGCCGGTGAGCATCACCGCGATGGTGCGGTCCCATCCATCGTCGGGGTAGTCGGCCAAGGGAGCCATCGGCGCGGCGATCCCGGCGTTGTTGTGGGCACAGTCGAGACCCCCGTAGGTCTGCACCGCGTGCTGGACCATGCCGGCCACGTCGGCTCGCACACTGACATCGGTGCGGACAAAGCTGGCCTGCCCGTCGGCCGACTCGACCAGGTCCACGGTCTCGCGACCCTGCTCTTCGTCAATGTCGGCCACCACAACGCTGGCCCCCTCCCGGGCGAAGATCAGCGCCGATGCCCGTCCGATCCCCATCGCCGCTCCGGTGACGATGGCGACCTTCCCCTCCAAGGATCTCATCGGCGTCATGGTGCGGGGCCGCTACTGCGTGACATCGGCCAACGACACCGTGTCGGTATCGCGCCCGGAGCGCAGAACCCTTCCCGGGCGCTCATCGGTCACCTTTCCGTGGGCCACGACCTCGCGACCTGCGACAAAGACATGTTCGATTCCGAGCGAAGCCGCAGAGAGACGCTCACCACCACCGGGAAGATCGTGGAGGACCTCCGACGGCCGGCTCGCGACCTCGGCGGGATCGAAGACACACAGATCGGCGTGCCAGCCGGGAGCGATCCTGCCCCTGTTCGCGCAGCCCGTAGTGGCGGGCCGGGCGATCGGACATCATCTCGACGGCCTCTTCGATCGAGAGCAGCCCCCGCTGGCGGACGGCTTCACCCAGTACCACCGTCGGATAGTTGGCATGGCACATCAAGTCGACGTGGGCGCCGGCATCCGACCCTCCAAGCATCACCCGACGGTCCTTCCACACCGACGACCGCACCCGCCAGCCCTCATCGGTTCGGCCTAGCGACGGCGTGAGTGACGGGAGAACGAGGAATAGCGTGAGCCCGTCGACGAGCACGACGTCTATCAGGACATCGATCACGTCGGTGTTCCGGGTCGCGGCAATCTCCTCGAGCGATCGGCCCACCCACTCCGACCCCGGATCGGAGACTTCCATCAGGGCGAAGTCAGCCAACACGCCCATTGCTCTCTCGGCCGCCTCCTCGGCCCCGGCCCGCAACTGGGCCCGGGTGTCGGGATCGCCGGCAGCCACGCGCCGGTCCTCGGCGGGGAGCACGAGGACCTTCCGCCAACCGGGCACCGCGGTCAGTACCGTCGTCGCTCGCATCCGCATCATGTCAGGAAGGGTCAGGGCGATGACGTGGGCACCCTTCTCGGTGGCACGGTCGGATGCCTGGAGCTGTTGCTCGTAGATCTCTTCGGAGGCCAGGCTGCCGAGCAGGTTCCAGTTCAGCGGACGGTCGGCGGCCAGTGACATGTCGGCCATGAGCTCCATTCGTTCGGCGGGGATCGGGCCGACGGTCGGGATGAACTCGAGCGTGGTCCCGGCGTGAGCCCGCACCGCGCCGGCCAGGGCGATGAACTCCTCGAACGTTGCCGAGCGAGATGGAACGGGAGCACCGTCACCATCGACGTGCCCCTCGCCCAGGGAGGACGACAATCCCAGGGCACCCCCAGCCACGGACTCCCCGACCAGGCGGACCATCTGAGCCAGCTGTTCGGGCGTCGCCGCCCCCCGTGTGGCGCCATCACCCATGACCATGCGTCGGATGGTCGAGTGCCCGACCAAGAATCCGGCGTTGACAGACAGGCCGACATCGACTCGAGCCAGGTACTGGGCGAACGACGTCCAGTCCCAGGCGGCCCCGCCCTCGAGCGCCTCGATAGGGATTCCCTCGACCACCGCCATCATGTTCCGGATGTAATCAGCGTCGTCGGGTCCAAGCGGGGCGATCGAGAATCCGCAGTTTCCTCCCAACACCGTGGTCACACCGTGGAGCACCGACGGGCTGGCCGTGGTGTCCCACAAGAGCTGGGCATCGTAATGCGTGTGCAGATCGATGAACCCGGGGCACACGATCATGCCGGTGACATCAATGGTTCGGGCAGCGCCCTCGTCGATCCGGCCGGTGGCCACGAGCCGCCCGTTCCGCACGCCGATGTCGCCCGTGGTGCCCGGCGCGCCGGTGCCGTCGACCACGGTGCCGCCCCGGAGCAGCAGATCGAGCATTTCAGTCCCCCTCGGCCAGCAGCTGGTCGACGGCCGCCTCCACCACCGTTCCCTTGAAGAAGGCCGGGTTGGTGCCGGTATAGAACCGCACCGGGTTGGTGAAGGTGAACTTCTTGAAGGCACCCTCGTCGATCAAGCCGTGATCGACCATCTCCCATGCCTCCTCCAGGACCTCGGTCATATCGGGGACGTCCCAGTGAGCGACGTCCGACCCCATCATGGCCTTGAGCTCGGCGCCGAACGGGCAGACACCGGTGTTGAAAGCCAGGGACGTGAGGGGATCGTCGGCCTCGCAGCCGAAGTAGAAGCGGTCGACGAACAGGTCCTTGATGTCCTCCGCCTTGCCGATGCCACAAGCCGCCCATTCATCGAGCATCTCCTCGGGTTCGGCCGGGCGGTCGGCCAATCCGCCACTGACGGGGCGGCCATCGGGCACGTAGGTCTCCATCATGCGTCCAGCAGCCGGCGATCGATCAAGGCGGGGTCGAGATCCGGCGAAGGGCGCTCAGGTTCCGCTTCTCCCAATGGCCGATGATGTCGCTGTACAGCGCAGCGCGCCCAGGCCACGCCCCCTTCCAGGAACACGAAGTTCATGCTCGGGAACCGGCGGGTGACGCCGCCCAGGAACAACGACTTGGCCAGCGACTGCTGCCCTTGGCCAGCATCGAGAGGTGGTTGAACATGTAGCTCGATATCGACCGGTACGGCGTCATCCCGATAAAGCCCGAGTGGAAGGCGACCGACACGCCGAGCTCTTGGGCTTTGGCCCACACCGGGTCGTAGTCGAACTCGCGAGTCGATCCCGAACTGGTCGAGCCAGAAGGCGTACTGGGAGACCTCGGGATCGCGTCGGCCAGGGCGGCGAAGGGGCGCTGTACGTAGCCGGCGCAGAGCACCGCCTTGAAGCCCAGCTCGGTGACGGCGAACTCGAGCTCTTCGATCGCCTCGTCCGGGGTGTGCATGGGGATGGCGGCGACGGGGGTGAGCCGATCGGCCAGCGGCGCGAACGTCGCCCCGTTGGCCCGGTTGAGAGCCCGGCACATGCCCCGGCGGTACCGCTCGTCCGGATCGTGGAGGAACAGCAGGCCGAGGCTGGGGTAGACGACCCCGAAGTCGATCCCCAGCTCGTCCAACCGCTCGTACAGCAGGTCGGGGAACAGGGCGGTGGCCAGATCGATGGTCTGACGAGCGGGCGAGCCCCACCACGGTCCGCGCGGCGTCCGGGTAGCGGCGCGCTCGTCCGGTGACTGCTCGTGCCACGTCCGGTCCGTCGGCCGGTACCCGGGGACCAGGTGCTTCAACGAGGGATGGTCGAGCGAGAGACCCTCGCCCTCGATGTAGGGAGCCAGGGTGCGGAAAATGCTCGACCATGTGACCGTCGATATCGATGACCGGATGGCCCAAGCGCCGATGGATCTCGGACGACGTGCCCATGACGTCTAATATAAGCGCATTACTCGGGCAAGGACGGGGGCGACGTGGCCTATGACTTGGTGATCCGGAACGGGACCGTTGTCGACGGCTCCGGTCTGGGGTCCTTCCGGGCCGATGTGGGCATCCTCGACGATCGCATCGCCGCGGTAGGACGGATCGGCGAACGGGGCGCCAACGAGATCGACGCCGACGGGCACGTGGTGTCACCGGGATTCATCGACGGGCACACGCACATGGATGCCCAGGTCTTCTGGGACGCCACCGGCTCGAGCTCGTGCTGGCACGGTGTGACCTCGGCGGTGATGGGCAATTGCGGTTTCACCCTGGCCCCGGTGCGGTCCGACGAGCGCGGCCCTCGTGGTGCGCAACCTCGAACGGGCCGAGGACATGGATCCCGCCGCGTTGGCCGCGGGCATCGACTGGAGTTTCGAGACCTTCCCCGAATACCTCGACGCCGTCGACCGGCTGCCCAAGGGCATCAACTTCGCCGCCAACATCGGACACTCGGCCCTGCGCACTTGGGCCATGGGCGAGCGGGCCTTCGACTGCAGGCCACCGACGAGGACCTGGCCGCGATGAAGGGTCAGCTCGCCGATCCATCCGGGCCGGCGCCGTCGGCTTTTCCACGTCGCGCAGCGAGCATCACGAGACGTCCGACGACCGGCCCGTCGCATCCCGATTGGCGGCCTGGGACGAGGTGGTCCAGCTGGTCGGTGTCATGGGCGAGCTGGGCGGCGGCATGTTCGAGGGTGCCGATGCCGGGATGTCCTCTCCCGACCCCGAGGAGCGCCAGCGGTCCCTCGGTCGCATGCAGGCACTGGCGTCCGACACCCAGGTGCCGCTGACGTTCGGCCTGGTGGCCACTAAGACGTCGGGCTACCTGCTCGACTTCTTGGACCAGGCAGCCGCGGCCGGGGCCAGGGTGATCGCCCAGACCCATTGCCGGGGCATCTCCGTGCTGTTGTCGTTGAAGACCAAGTTGCCGTTCGACCTCCTTCCGTCCTGGCAGGACCTGCGGGCACTGCCCGATCGACGAGCAGGTCCGGATCCTGGGCGACCAGGCGCTCCGGAAGCCCTATGTCGATTCGGCCATCCACGCCGAGTACGGAACGGTGGACCGGCGTGGGGCCCAGGCCCGGCCGCCGGACTTCGACGGCATCAAGGTCTACGACCGCGGGCTTCCGCCCAACCCGTCGATGTCCGACGTGGCCCGGCGCACCGGCGTCCACCCTGCGGAAGCCATGATCGACCTGTGCGTCGAGACCGGTGGCAACCAGCTGTTCATCCAGCCCAGCCGGTACCCCCAGGACGAGACGGTGCTGCTTCGCGCCCTACGGCACCCCCGGGCGGTGATGACCTTCTCGGATTCCGGCGCCCATCTCAGCCAGATCGCCGACTCGTCGATCCATACCCACCTGTTCGGTCATTGGGTGCACGACCGGCAGGAGTTCACGCTGGAGGAGGCGGTACGCATGATCACCCTGGCCCCCGCTCTGGCTTGGGGCTTCAACGATCGGGGCCTGGTGCGTGCCGGCATGATTGCCGACCTCAACGTGTTCGACCCCGACACCGTCGGTCCTGCCGTGCCCCGGTTGGTCGACGACCTGCCGGCCGGAGGACGCCGCCTGGAGCAGCGGTCGCACGGCTTCCTGGCCACACTGGTCAATGGTCAGGTGACCATCCGGGAGGGAGTGCCCACTGGCGCGGCCCCCGGACGGCTCATCCGCAGTCGGCTCCCGTCATCGAGCGCGGTGATCAGCGCACCCATACCGTGTGGCTGGTTCGTCGACGGAACAGCCACCGACCATGGTCGAGGACCACGGCGTCGAGGTAGCGGATCCCGAGGGTGAGGTCGCCCGACCCATCGTCTCCCAGCTGGTAGACCACGGCGTAGGTGTCGACCGTGGCCTCTGCCGACCCCTCCTCCAGGGTGATGAGGGGTTCGCCGATCATGTGCATGCTCGTGGGGAACGTCCGGGGGGCACGCATGGTCTCGAGCCACTCCGCCACCGACTGGACGCCTCGTGCCCGGCGATCTCCGCTTCGGGATGGAACAGCTCGACCAGTGCACCGATGTCCCGTTGGTCGACGGCGCGGGCGTAGCGTTGCAGGAGTGCTCGCACGGCATCGTGTGGGGTCACAGCACGGCCACCGGGTTGACCGGGCACCCCGTACCCTTGACTATCCGCAACGGGGCCATGGCAAAGAAGAACTCCCAGCGCCCGGCGGCGGCGCACCGTTCGCCCAGCGCGGCCAAGGCCATGTTGTCGATCAAGTGCAAACCCATCGCCACGATCCCGATCTGATGAACGGGGAAGGGCCACTCCGGGGTCCCGACGAAGGGCATCGGATCAGAGATCCCGTCGCTCCCCAGCACGGCCACCTCCCGCTCGTGCAGCCACGGAAGGCATTCGGCATGCAGTCCCGAGAACCCGTCGAACGCCGCCTTCGCCCCGCGTCGGGCTTCCCGTCCCCAGGCCACCATGAGTACGTCTCCCGCCCCGACCCGGACATCCTCGGCTTCTTCGGCCGCTTCCAGATCGCTCACGGTCACCAGCTCGCCGCTGTCGTAGAACTCGCAGCCGCGGGCGACGTGCGGACGTGGAGCAAGACCCCGCGTCCGACGACGCCGTCGGCCATCGACAGGATGGTATTGGACCTTGCCCCGTCGCTACGCACCTCGCTGGCCGGCCGCCCCCCGAACATCTCCCCCCGCACGAACATGTGCGAGAGGGCATCGACATGGGTGGTCGTGAGCCCGTGAAGATCGAAAGCCAGGTGGTCACGAGTGGCCTCGTAGCCCGGAATGCCGTTCGAGTCGAGAGCATCGCCGGATGCCAGCATGTGATGTTGCGCCGGGTGGGGGTTCTCGGGCAGGGGCTCGGTACCGAGATCGTGGGCCAGGCTGACCGACTGGCCCGAACGGACGAGGCCGGCGGCAGCAGCCCGACGCTCATCGGTCAGATGGTTCAGGGCGCCCCGCTCGTCGTTCACACCCCATCGACCCCAAATTCTTGACCGACTCGTACATCCGGTTCAGATCTTCGGTGGTTGGAACCTCGTAGTGACTTCCCATCAGACCAGCTTGTCAGCCACCTCCGCTGGGCGCCGTCATGGCGCCGATGACCATGTCGATGAGGTTGTCGACGAACCGGTCATCGGAAAGAATGCCGTGCTCGCCCCCACTGTCGAGAAGACGCACGCTCGGTCGGCGGCGGCACGACCGACGAACACGATGCAGATCTCCCGCCGCACACGCCACAGATCGGCCGGCACCTTCTGGCACCGCTCGCGCAACAGGTCCCATGCCGCGTAGCCATCGGTCTGCGTCATGAGCTCTTGGATCTCGGTCGATGTTCGGTCGATGGCTCCGCTCAGCTCTGAGCCGATCTGTAGGTAGGCGCGCTCTCGCCAACCGCGCTCGCGAATTCGGTGACGGGACGGACGATGGCCTCCGCGGCCGGTCGTATGTTCCTGACCGGGGTGGAGCGAGCCCGGTCGAGGAGCGCGTGGCGTCGGTCGGCAATGGCCGGTACATGCCGAGCCAACACGGCAAACAGGACATCGTCACGATTGCCGATGTGGTACTGAACGGCTGATGCGTTTCGCTGCCGAGCCGCTCGCACGATTTCGGCGATCGAGACGTTGTCGATGCCCCGTTCGGCGAACAGACGCGCCGCGGCATCGAGCAGCATGTCACGAGTGGAAACAGATTCGGTCATACCGGTAGCGACAGTAGTGGCGGCCGGTCCCCACCTCGGCCGCTACAGGGACTGGCGGTGGACCAGCCGGGCAAATGTGCCCGCCGCGTCGCCCACCAGTTGGTTGTAGGTGCCCTCTTGCACCAGGCGGCCCCCGTCGAGCACCAGGATGCGGTCGGCGTTGCGGATGGTGGACAGTCGGTGGGCGATGACCACGCGGGTGGCATGCATTTCCTCGATGCTGCGCATCACCACAGCCTGGCTCCGGTTGTCGAGGGCGCTGGTGGCCTCGTCGAGAAAGATGAGCCGGGGCTTGGCCGCCACCGCTCGGGCCAACAACAGCAATTGCCGTTGACCTCCGGAGAAGGCGCCACCGTATTCGTTGATCACGGTGTGCATGCCCATCGGCAGGGAGCGGACGTAGTCGTCGATACCGGCGAACCGGGTGGCGGCCCAGGCGTCGTCCACCGTCAGGTTGCGAGTACCCACGATGTTGTGGAGCACGTCATCGGGGGTCATCTGCGCCCCTTGGACCACCACGCCGCACTGCCGGCGCACGGCCCGGACATCAAGGCCGGAAAGGTCCTGTTGGTCATAGCTGATGGTCCCCACTGCGGGATGGTCGAAGCCCAAGAGCAGCCGCAGGAGCGTCGACTTGCCCGACCCCGAGGGCCCAACGATGGCTACCAGCTCTCCCGGTGAGATCGAGAAGCTGACGTCGTCGAGAACCAGCGGGTCGTTCTGGCCGTAATTGAAGCTCACGTGGCTCACGTCGATGGCGCCCCGCACCGTTCCCGGGTCCACTTTCACCTCTGCCGTCTCGACCGCCGTCTCGAAGATGGGCTTGAGCCGCTTGTAGTGGGGTACCGCCGCGGCCAGCACACTGACCGAGATGCTCAGGATGACCATGCTGGCCACCACCTCGGTGAACGACGTGTTGAAGGCCAGAAAGGAACCGGGTGACACCGAGTGCTGGGGCTGGGTGGCGGTACCGATGAACACCAGCGCAGTGGCCAACGGCACCCAGGCTGCGATGAAACTGGTGAGCACGGCCAATGACCGGCCGGCGCGGGTGGACTCGCGCTTCAAGGTGGCGAACTTCTCCACCCAAGCGGCGAAGGCCCGTCGCTCGGCGTGAGCGACGCGCAACTTGGGCACCGCACCGAGGATCTGGACCCCTATGCCGATCACCTGCCCGGAGGCCGCTCGAACGGCGTCCTGTCGGCGGACGAGCACCCGATAGGCCAGCACCATGGCGGCCACCCCGATCAGGACGGCCAGGACGGCAAAGACGGCCAGCACCGGCTCGATCACGAAGAGGATGATGGTGTTGAAAAAGGCGATGAACGCGGCCAGGACGGTAGGGACCAGGTACTGGGAGACCAGCGGGACCAAGCTCTCGATGCCCATGGCCCGGGAGCCCAGGTCAGCCGACATCCAGGTACGGAAGAACGGAGGTGGGAGATCGAGCAGCCGGTCGAACACCGCCGCCTGTAACCCAAAGGTGCCCTTCGATATCAGGCGCAGGCCCGAGAGGGACTGGACCAGAGTCAGGCCTCCAACGGCCACGGACGCCCCGATCAGTACCGCGGCCAGCCACAGGAGCCTCGTCCGATCTCCCGCGGGTACCACGGTGTCGAAGATCAGCTTGGCCACGATGGTCGGCAGCAACGACAGGAGGCCGACCGCCATCCCGGCGACCAGGAGCCTGCGTAGGTCGACCCCGATGTCACGAAGGACGAAGCGGAGGACGCCGCGGCTTCGCACCTGCTCTCTGGGCAGCGGGCGGTAGAACTGGACCGCCATCGGCACCAGCGTCTCGGCCAGCGCACCGTCGACCGTACACCTCACCCCCTCCAGGGCGTCGATCAGCTCATAGCGCCGCACCCCCCGCGGCACCAGGGCCACCCAGCTCCCGTCGGACGCCCGCTGGGCCAGCATGGGTCCGCCCGGGCTCTGCCACCACCCGGTGTTGAGCGCCACCTGTCGGGTCCGCATCCGGGAGTAGCGGGCCACCAGCCGCGACCTGGTCGTCTACCGACTCCAGCGCGCTGTCGGGCGGTTCGACCAGCTCGATCCCCGCCGCACCGGCTACCACCCGACAGGCACCGAGCAGATGGTCGGTAGAGCGGAGCCGGCGCCGCGGCGGCGCGCCGGACCCGTCGAGGACGGAGCCGAGCTCGGTGTAGGCGGCCACCCGCAGCTCGTCCTCGTACTCGGCCAGCTGCCGCAGGCGCTCGGCCTCCAGCTGGTGACTGTGCTCGACCAGCTCTCCCAGCAGCTCGAGCCCGATGGCCACGAACGAGTCGAGACCCTCCCAGCCCCGCTCGTCGGACAGGGCGGTGGCCGCGTTGACGGGAACGATGGTGGTGGCGCGCTGGCACTCGACCGGCACCCCGGTCGGGAGGGGCACGATGCCCCGGACCGGGCGACCCCGCATGGTCAGACCTTCGCTCATCGGGAGCCAGACCCCGGGATGGCGGGCGAAGAAGCGGTCAGCCCGGCGCCAGCGCGACCTCGTCCCCGACCGCCAGCGACATCATCTGGGTACCGGGCCCAGAATCGAGAGGATCGTCCTCCACCCCGACCACCGAGCCGGCCATCCGGTCGACGAACCGCTCCAACGCCTGGGTCACGATCGGCTCCCGGCGGGCCAGACGGTGCAGATCGGACCGCGCAATGGAGCGAGCCTCGGTGCCGGGCACGACGCCGACCAGGCACAGCCCGAACGACGAGCCCTCGGGGGTGGACGGGTAGATCAGGGCCCCGGCGGAGGCAATGGTCAGCGGATGCATGGGCCCCTCGGCCCGTCCGTCCACCAGCTCGACGGCGAACACCCGGACCTCGCCCGCCGTCACCACCCACGACACCGACGAGTCATCGAGCGCGAGCCGGGCGTTCGTGGCCACCGTTCGCCTGGGTCCGAGGCCGGGCAGGTCGAGAGGGGACTCGATCGATCCGGGAGCAACTACGGGGTCGGGCGCCAGCGGATCGACGGGGGTCACTCGGCCACCAACGTCGAGTACAGCCCGCCCTGGGCCATCAGTTCGTGGTGGGTCCCCCGCTGAACGGCGATGCCCTGGTCCATCACGATGATCTCGTCGGCGTCCCTGATGGTGGAGAGGCGATGGGCGACGATCAGACACGAACAGCCCCTGGCCCGAATGTTCCGGTCGATCTCCTCTTCCACTACCGGGTCGAGCGCGCTGGTTGCCTCGTCGAGGACCACGAACGACGGGTTCACCGCCAGGGCGCGGGCGATCTCGAGCCGCTGGCGTTGGCCGCCGCTCCAGTCGCCGCCTCCCTCTTGCATGCGTCGATCGAACCCGCCGGGGCGACGGACCACGTCGGCGTGGATCGACGCGTCACGGGCGGCGGCCACCAGCGAGGCGTTGGTGGTGGTCGGGTCCCACAGCGTCAGGTTGTCGCGGACGGTCCCGGAAAACAGGACCACATCCTGATCGACAAAGGCGAGCGACGCGGCCATGACGTCGGGGGGCATCTCGCGGCGCGGGCATCGAGTCGAAGAGCACCTCGCCGGTCCACGGCTTGTACAGGCCGCAGACCAGCTTGGCGATGGTGGACTTCCCCGAACCCGGAGGGCCCGACAATGGCCACTCGGTGGCCGGGCCGGACGGTCAAGTGGAACTCCCGGAGCAGCGGCTCGGCGAACCGGTCGTAGCCGAAAGTCAGGTCGGACAGCTCGAGCAGGCCGGTCAGCTTGCGCCGGACCCGGACCGGGACCCGGGCATCGTCCACCATGACCGGGGTGCGAGCCCTCGCTCCCGATATCGGCGACGGCCCCGACCAGCATGTCGTCCTCGGGATGGTGCAGCACATCGTCGACGCTGGCCAGCTTGCCCGCCATGTCCTGGGTGACGGCACCGAGCTCGACCAGTTGGGCGATGGGCGCGTTGAAGTTGGTGCTCAGCGACTGGAAGGCGGCCAGGGTACCGAGGGACAGGGCGCCGCTCAGCACCTCCCATCCGCCGAAGCCCAAGATGACGACCACGTTCAGCATGGACAGGAGCACCGGGCACACTGCCGACGATGCCGGTGGGCACGCCCAACTGCTGGTTGGAGTTGGAGACCTTGGCCTGGTAGCCGGCCCAGCGGGCGAATATCCCCCCTTCCTCGCCCGTGGCCTTGATCGCCTCGATGTTCTGGATGCCCCCGATGGCGGTGGAGACCAGCTTCCCCTCTTCGAGAACGATCTTTCGGCTGGCGTTGCTGCGCTGGGTGGCACTGAACGCGGAGCACGGCCAGGTTGATCAAGGCGAAGGCCAGGGTGATGGCGCCCAGCACCGGCGAGTAGAAGAACATCAGGACGGCGTAGAAGGCGACGGTCACCAGCTTCAGCAACGCCGTAGTGAACTGGCTAGACAAGAGGCCGGCCACTTCGTCGTTCACGTTCAAGCGGGTGACCAGCGTGCCTGCATAGCGCTGCTGGAAGAACGGAATGGGCAGGCGCAAGAGGTGCTCGATGAACCGGCTGGACATCGAGAGCGACAGCTTGGTCGACAGGCGGAGCAGGGTGACCTGTTGGATCCAGGTCAGGGCGGCAGAGACGATTGCGGCCAAGAGCAGGCCACCGATCAGGGCGACGATGATCCCGTTGCCATGGCTGTTCGTCGGGGCAAGGACATCGTTGACCAGGACCTGGAGGAAGGCCGGGCAGGGCCAATCCGGGAACGATGAGCCCGAGACCGGCCAAGCAGGCACAGGGCCAGCGCACTGTGGGCCCCTCGGAGCCGCGAGGCCAAGCCCCGAAGCAGGGATGGCGCCGATCCGCTCCGCACGAAATCGGGACCCGGCTCGAACGTGAGCACCACCCCGGTGAACGCCTGATCGAACTCGTTCCAGGGAACGTGGCGAGGCCCGTTGGCCGGATCATTGATCCATACCCCGGTGCGGTTGGCCCCTTCCACCACGACGAAATGGTTGAAGTCCCAAAAGACGATGGCGGGCAGGCGGATGGTGGCCAGTTCGTCGACCTCGACCCGCAGCCCCTTGCTCTCGAGGCCGAGGGAGCGGGCCGCCTTCAAGACGTTGGCCGCCGAAGAGCCGTCACGGGTCACCCCGCAGGTCACCCGCAGCTCCTCCAAGCGAGATCCAACGGCCATAGAAGGCGAGGACCATGGACAGCGCGGCGGCACCACACTCGACCGCTTCCATCTGCAGCACCGTCGGCGTCTGCTCGGGGAGCGCGGACTCCGCCGGCGCCACCGGGGCGGAACTCCCCGGCGTCTCGAGTGGGGCCGGAGCCGGTGCGCGGCGGGACCGGGTCCGGCACCGCGCATGGTCGGCTGCTCTCGCCAGGGGGGTAGGACACGGATCCCTGCGCCCTCAGATGACGTAACTGATGGGGTGCCGGGTGCCGACCACGATGGTCACGTCGGCCGGGAGCCCGCCGGTCAAGGCCGCATAGCTCGGACCCGTGTCCGATCGACCAGGCGTAGCCACTCGGGGTGTTGGCCGGTTGGAGAGACATCAGGACCTCGGTCACCGGACCCGACGAGCTCACCTGCTGTACCAACGACTCATTCTGGAGGACCTCTTGCAGACGTTGCTGGGTGGCCGGGAAGGGGGCCACGGACACCACCCGGCCCTTCAAGAAGCCATAGGCGGAAGGGGCGACGGTGCTCGGCGACACCTCAGTCTCGGATCCGACCGGGATCTCGTGGGCCAGCCCGGTCGGGATGTAGGCGTGGACGACCAGAGTGTCGTCGAGCGGTCGGATCACGGCCATCTGGATCCCCGGGCTGACGTACTCCTGCTGGCTCACCGCCACCTCCACCACATAACCGGTGACGGGGAGCGCACGGTGACAGAGCTCCCGCTCGAGTTGGTGATGAGGGCGAGCGGCTCCCCCGACACCACCGGGTCGTTCACTTGCACGTCGAGGACCGAGACGATGCCGGCCGGTCGCGGCCTGGACGCTGTTCCAACCCTCCTTGGGAAGGAAGAATCCCGTGCCGCCGACGCTGACCGGAACAGTCGACACGATCGACCAGACGAGGGCCACGATGACCGCGGCCAGCAACGTGATGAGGGCTATCCAGGCACCCGGCTTGGCCGGCTTTATCCGCGTGTCGAGCTGCTCGGGCGACTCGATCTTCTCGACAGCCCGCGATCGGAATGCACCCAAGGACAGCACGGGCGGACTTTAGTCCTCGGCCGGGGCGCCGGCGGCTCCGGCGGCAAATGCACCGGGACAAAAACGCTACCGAGACGTCGGTGCGCCATGGTGGACGGTAGAGTCCCTGGGTCAGTTCGTGGGTGACGGGCGCGCTCACATGGAGGGCAGGGCCGATGGGTACAGCACGACGCGTCGGGACCTGGGGGCTGCTTCGGGGCGCCGCTGGAGGCCTTGACCCCGCCGCTGACCGCGAAACAGGCAGTGGCGTTTCGCACTGGTCGTCGCTGCAGTCATGGCACTCGCAGTGGCCGGATGCGGCGCCACCGCTATCACCAAGGTGCGGCCCAAAGGCGCGCTGGGCCGGTCATGTCATCACCATCGGTGCCGTCTACTCCAGTACCGGTGCGGGCAGCGCCTACGGCTCCGCAGTCGATCCTGGCGGCCAAGCTGGCCGCCTCGCAGATCAACGCCTCCGGCGGTGTGCGGGGAGCGAAGATGCAGGTGATCTTCCGCAACGACAGTTCGGATACCTGCCAACGCGGCGGCGGAGACGGGCCAGCTCATCACCAACCAACACGTTCTCGCCCTGCTGGGACCCTCGCTCACCAACACGTCGGCTGCCGCCCACGCCGTGGCCGACCACGACCAGACGGTCATGATGGCCACCAGCAACGTGGGCGAGGGCATCGTGGGCGACTGCGCGTTCCCCTGCACGTGGATCTTCCGTGACTCGCTCGGCGACGCCACGGCCATCCCGGCCAACATCGCCGAATTCGCCCAGTCGGCCCATCCGACCACTGCGGCCATCCTGTCTCCGGCATCGGGCGACACCCTCGGACAGGACCAGGCCCAGATCGCCCTACAGACTCTGCCGTCCAACCACATCGGGCTCATCGCTTCGGTGCAGCTATCCCACCGACGGGACCAGCCTGGGACCATCGGTGGCCCAGGCGATTGCCGGCCATCCCGACTTCCTGTTCCTCGGAGGCACGTCGTCGACTGACCTCGTACAGCTGATGCAGGCCGCCCGTCAGCAAGGGTTCCTCGGCAAGTTCCTCGGGGGCAACACGATGAATTCGAGCACGGTGGCCAACGGGGTGGGGGTGGCCGGCATCGGGGGCCAGAGCGCTTCGGCCTGGTTCGAGGGCAACGCCTTCCCGGCCAACACCAACTTCGTCGCCGACTACGAGAAGGCCTACCATCAGACTCCCGATCAGTTCGCCGCCCAGGCCTACACCGGCGTGCAGCTGATTGCCGACGCCGCCTCGAATACCCCGCTCAGCTTCACCAACGTGGCCGCCGACCGCGGCGGTTTTCGGACGGCGCTCGAAGGGGTGAAGGTGCAAACGGCGCTGGGGCCGTTCAGCTTCACCCCGGGCCACGATGTGCAGCAACCGATCTGGATCGTGCAGTTAAACGGCCAGGGGGGCTTCACCCTCGTCACCTCGGAGCTGGCCGTGCCGGCGGCGTGACCGCGGCGGGCCAGGCACGCACCATCGGTCAACACCGCAGAGGGTGACACGACCGGGACCACTATGAGAAGTGCCAGCGTGGTGCCCATGTCGGCGCTGGTCTCCCGGGGTATATTTTCGCCTGTCGTTCCCCGGAGCGGTTGGCCATCGCCGTCGGCCGCCCTGTCACCTTCAATCCGAAACCGATCATCAAGGAGACCCTGTGGCCGTGACCTTGCAGGAGATTCAGCAGAAGGCCGCAGTGGACAGTGCGTTCCGATCGGCGTTGATGGCCGACCCCAAGGCGACGCTGGCGTCGGCCGGCCTCGACGTCCCTGAGGGGATCACCGTCGACGTCATCGAGGCCGGGTACAACCGCCTCCCGATCGTCATCCCCCCGGTCCAGAGCGGGGAGCTGAGCGACGACGCATTGGCCAGCATGGTGGGCGGGTCGGCGCAAGCGGCGGCGGGCGCCGCGTTCGTCACCGGCATCATCGGCACGTAGGGGTCCCGCGTCGGTTTCCGTTGGCCAGTCGATGGCGGCAGATCACGACTCGACGGCTTGGCCTCCGACCGAGCGTCGCATGGCCGCATGCAGCCCGTCGGGAGTGAGCACGCCGAGGTAGCGACCGTGCTCGGCCACCGGGATCCAGCTGACATCGTGTTGGAGCATCTCGGCCAGTGCCGTTCGCATCGAGCTTCCCAACGGAACCTCGACGGCGAACCGGGTGAGCCGATCGATCACCTGGCCCTCGAGGTCGGGGTCCAACGGGACCCAGCCCTGCAGGACACCGTCCTCCCCGACGACGACGGCCCAGCGGCTATCGACGTCGGTCACTGCCGGACCCTCGGTCGGACACGGACGCTGCCCGGGCTTCGGCCATGGTCTTCGTGGGCCCGACCACGGGAGGGTGGGCCAGGTCGTCGAGACCGATGTGCACGACGGCCAGCCGTCGAACCCCCCGATCCGATCCGACGAATTCGGTGACGAACGCGGTGGCGGGATGACCGAGGATCTCTTCGGGTGTGTCGAACTGCTCGAGCACCGCCCCTTGGACAGAACGGCGATACGGTCACCGAGCTTGGCCGCCTCTTCGAGATCGTGGGTCACGAAGACGATGGTCTTGTTCAACTCGGCTTGGAGGTCGAGGAACTGGTTCTGCAGCCGTTGACGGGTGACGGGGTCGACGGCGGCGAACGGCTCGTCCATCAACAGCACGGGCGGGTCGGCGCCCAACGCCCGGGCCACACCTACCCGCTGCCGCTCGCCGCCCGAGAGCTCATGGGGGAACCGGCGACCGTAGTCTCGGGGATCGAGACCGACCAGCTCCAACAGCTCGTTGACCCGGTTCGTGACCCGATCCTTGTCCCAGCCGAGCAGGCGCGGCACGGTGGCCACGTTGTCGAAGATCCGACGGTGCGGGAAGAGGCCACCTTGTTGAATGACGTACCCGATCCCCGGCGCAGCATCACCGGGTCCATGGCCAACACGTTCTGATCGTCGATGAGGATGCGACCGCCGGTGGGCTCGATGAGCCGGTTGATCATGCGCAGCGTCGTTGTCTTGCCGCAGCCCGACGGGCCGATCAGTATGCAGAGCTCCCCGTCGGCCACAGTCAGGCTGAGAGCATCGACGGCTACCTCGCGTGAGTGTACCGTTTCGAGACGCTGTCCAGCGTGATCATCGAGCGCAACGTTACCGACGAGGGCGATCGAGGTACTCGACGCCGGTCGGCCGACATGAAACGGGACCCGCCCACTAGATTCGTCGAATGCTGGCTGCCGAGCCGTTTTTCCGCTGGGGTTACGTGACCGGCAATTGGCACCAGATCGGCTCCGACCTCGTTCAGCACATCGAGCTGACGCTGATCGCCATAGGAATAGGGCTGGCCATCTCATTGCCGTTGTCTTGTTGGCCTGGCGGTTCCGGCTCGTCCGCCCCCCGGTTTTCGGGATCGCCAGTGCCCTCTACATCATCCCGTCGATCGCCCTCTTCGCCATCTTGGGCCCGATCACCGGCTACGTGGCCTCGTACACGACGGCTGAGTTCGCGCTGGTGGGCTACACCCTGCTCATCCTCATCTGGAACACCGTCGCCGGCCTCAACGCCGTGCCCGACGATGCCCGCCAGGCGGCCGGCCATGGGCTATTCGCCCGGGGCGGCCCTGGTGAGGGTGGACTTCCCTCTGGCCCTCCCCTACCTTTTCGCCGGGTTGCGGGTGGCCACGTCCACGGTGATCGGCCTGGTCACCGTCACCGCCCTGATCGGGCTGGGCGGGCTCGGCCAGTTGATCACCTACGGGTTCACGGCCCAGTACTACACCCCGATCATCGTCGGCCTGGTCCTGTCGGTCGTCTTGGCCGCCGTCGCCGATCTCCTCTTGGTGCTGATCGAGCGGGTGGCCCTACCGTGGGCCCGTCCGGGGCGACGGGTCCGGGGAGCGACCTGACGTGCACTTCATCGAATCCGTGTTCCACTGGTTCACCACCTCGGCCAACTGGACGGGGTCCAGTGGCATCTTGCAGCTCTTCTACAACCAGGCCAAGCTGTCGATCGCCGTGGTCATCGGCGCGCTGATCGTCGGCGGAGGCCTCGGGCTGATCCTGGGTCACACCGGGCGAGGTGGACTCGTGGCCGTCAACGCCGCCAACGCCTTCCGGGCCGTTCCCACCCTGGCGCTGCTCACGCTGTTGGCCATTCTGCCCAGCATCTCCCTCACGTGGAGAGGGTTCCTGGCCTCGTGGATCGCCTTGTTCATCCTCGCCGTCCCGCCCATCCTCACCAATACCTACGTCGGCATGCGGAACGTCGATGCGACGTACGCGATGCGGCCAAGGCCATGGGTCTATCCGGCGGCCAGGTTCTCCGCGGCGTCGAGGCACCGCTGGCGCTGCCCTTCGTGATGGCGGCGTCCGCACCGCCGCCATCGAGGTCGTGGCCACCTCCACCCTCGCCGCCTACGTGAGCTACAGCGATCTGGGCACGTTCATCATCGCCGGCCTGAACAGCCAGGACAACGTCGAAGCCTTCGGAGGGGCCATCCTGGTCGCCGTGCTTGCCGCCCTCGTCGCCTCGGACTGGGCCTGGTCCAACGCTGGTTGACGCCCCTGCCGATGCGCCAACAGTCGAGGAACCAGGGACTGCTGGCCGGCCGCTCAATCCGAGTCACTTGATACCTACGCGGCGCCCGATAAAGATGACAGTTCTGTTACGAACGGTTGACAAACGGCGAGCGCGGGAAAGGTAACCAGATGTCATCGAAACGATTGCTCCTCAGCGCTATGGCCGCCCTCCTGCTTTCCACGCTCGCCCTTCCTGCGGTGGCGGCCTCTGCGGCCAGCTCCAAACCGACCGTCATCATCGGGTCGACCAACTTCGAGGAGCAAGCGATCGTGTCCAACCTCTACGGCGACGTGCTGCAAAAAGCCGGTTACCCAGTCACGGTGGAGCCGGCTCTCGGCACTCGCCAAGTGGTCGTCCCCGCCTTGGAGAAGGGCCAGCTCGATCTGGAGCCCGACTATGCCGGCACGCTGCTCGACTACTTGAACGGCGGCACGGTCGTCGCCGCCGGCAACAACATCACCACTGCGGTCCCGGCGCTGAAAGCCAAGTTGACCCGGTACGGGGTCACCGTCCTCACTCCGGCACCGGCCATCGACACCAACGTGTTCGCGGTGACCAAGGCGACGGCCAAGAA
Source organism: uncultured Acidimicrobiaceae bacterium (assembly GCA_963717035.1). GTDB lineage: Bacteria > Actinomycetota > Acidimicrobiia > Acidimicrobiales > RAAP-2 > DASXMT01. The sequence goes on from CAVQVK010000042.1 coordinate 22,621, forward strand.
GTATCACCTGACCACGCTGTCGAGCCTGAAGCCGTTTGCATCCAAGCTCACCTTGGGCGGGCCACCGGAATGCCCGAAGAACGCCGGCTGCCAGTTGGGACTCAAGTCGGTCTACGGCCTGAATTTCGCCAACTTCAAATCGCTCGACGAAGCCGGTCCGCTGAGTGTGGCCGCCTTGAAGAACGGCGAGGTCCAAGTGGTCGAGCTCTTCTCCAGTGACGGCAATGTGGTGTCCAACAACTTCGTAGTGCTGACCGACAACAAGCACCTGGAGCCGGCCGATCACATCATTCCTGTCATTCGCACCTCGGTGGACTCAGCCGGTGTGACCCACGCCCTCGACGCGCTCTCGGCCAAACTGACCACGGCGCAGATCTCCAAGCTGAATCTGCTGGCTACCGGTCCTCAAAAAGAAGCACCCACTGACATCGCCAAGAATTGGCTGACCCAACAGGGTCTGGCCTGACCGGTCAACAGGGTCTGGGCTGACCTGGGCCACCAGTCGACAGCGACGTCCATCGTCGAGGACAGGCCCGTATCATCACCAGGTGCCTTCTGCGCCCGTATTGCCTGCCGATCGGCCCAAACGGGTCGGGCGGCGGGTGTTCATCGGCATGGTTGCCGTCGGGGCGGTGGGCATCGCATTCGGTGCTCGGGTGCAGGCCGTCGTCGGCAATGCCCTGGGTTCGGGCCTCGGAGGCTTGCTGCCCGGAGGTGACCGCTTCCGCATCTACACCATCACCAATTCGTTCCCCCAGATTGCCCGGGCCAGCTATCGGCTCCAGGTAGCCGGCATGGTCGACAAACCGCTCGACTTGACGGTGGACGATCTCGAGGCGATGCCGAGGACCAAGTTGGTCAAGGACTTCCAGTGCGTGACCGGATGGCGGGTGCCGCAGGTCCACTGGGAAGGGGTCAAGCTGTCCGACGTTCTCGTCGCCGCCGGCGTGCAGGGCGGTGCGGGGGGCCTGGAATTCGACTCGTACGATGGCGCCGACACCGAGAGCCTCACCCTCGACCAGGCCCGGCGCCCCGACGTCATCGTCGCCTATCGCATGCTCGGCGCCCCGATCACCACCGAGCACGGCGGGCCCGTCCGCCTGTACGTGGCGCCCATGTACGGATACAAGTCGCTCAAATGGCTGTCGGCCATCCGGGTGGTGAAAGAACCGGTTCCGGGGTACTGGGAACAGAACGGGTACTCGCAAGATGCCTGGGTCGGCAGCTCGAACGGCCGCAGTGACACGCCGATCGGGTAGCCCGGTGCCGGTTCGGCCTCGACGGGTCGAGCCGGGCACGGACGCTCGCCACCTGCTCCGCTTCGACGGGGTGGAGCGCGCCGCCCACTGGGCCACGGCCCTCCTGTTCGGGATCCTCATGGCCACCGCACTCCCGCTCTACTTCGTCCAAGTCGAGAGCTTCGTCGGGCGTCGGGCCCTGGTCGCCGACATCCACACCTGGTCGGGCGTCGTCCTCCCCGTACCCCTGATCATCTCGCTGGCCGGTCCGTGGGGGGCGCGGATGCGTCGCGACGTGCGGCGCTTCAACCTCTGGACGACAGCGGAGATCCGCTGGTTGTGGTCGTTCGGGCGAGAACGGATTCCCAAGCCCGACAAGTTCAACCCTGGTCAGAAATTGAACGCCCTGTTCATCGCCGGCGCCATCGTGGTGATGTTCGGAACCGGGTTCGTCTTGAAATGGTTCGGGTTCTTCCCGCTCAGTTGGCGAACGGGAGCGACCTTCGTCCACGACGTGCTCGCCCTGGGCGTGTTCGTGGTCGTGTTCGGCCATATCGTCTTCGCTCTGACCCACCGTGACGCGCTGCGGTCGATGATCAAGGGTTGGGTGACAATGTCCTGGGCCAAGCGCCATGCCTCGGGATGGCTCACCGAAGAAGAGGACTCGGGAGCAACAGCACCCAGGGAATCCGAGGCGGCTTCGACGAGCTAGGCGCGCTCGAGGGTCAGGGGTGGGTGACGCTCGGTGGCTCTGACGCTTCGAACTGGTAGAGCTTCTCGGCGTTGCCGCGGAGGATCTTGTACTGGACCGCCGGGGACAGCCCGGCGGCATCGAGCCGCTCGTGGGCCAGCTTCAAGGAGTACGGCCACGTGGTGTCCGAGTGTGGATAGTCCGTCTCGATCATCACGTTGTCCTCGCCTACGACATCGAGCATCGACAGGCCGGTGGCATCGTCGATGAAGCAGCCGTAGAAGTGCTCGCGGTAGTCCCGATAGACGTCGATCTTCTCGGTGTCGATGTGGATGTCGTAGTCCTGCACCGGACCCACATTTCCCAAGCTCTGGCCCTTGGCCACCCAGAACCGTTGGGTGGTCCACACCTGCTGGGCCCGCTCGAGCACCCACGGGATCCACCCGATAGACCCCTCGGACAGGGCGATCTTGATGTTGGGGAACCGCTCGAACAGCCCGCTGAAGATCCAGTCCATGAGACATCCCATCGGGCGGATCATGCCCAGCGAGAAGTTGGCCATGAACGGTGAGTCCTTCGAGATGCGGTGGAACGTCGAGGACGACCCGATGTGGATGGACAGCACCATCTTCAGGTCGTTTGCCACCTGGAACACCGGGTCCCAGTGCCCGGTATGGATCGTCGGCAGGCCGAGCGGCTCGAAATTCTCCGAGAAGCAGATGGAGCGGCAGCCCTTGGCGTACACCCGCTCCATCTCGGTGACAGCCAGAGCCGGGTCCCACAGCGGGATGATGGCCAGCGGAATCAGGCGGCCAGGGTCGGTGCCGCACCACTCGTCGATCATCCAGTCGTTGTAGGCCTGTACGCAGAGCAGCGCCAGCTCCTTGTCCTTGGCCTCGGCGAACGTCTGGCCGCAGAAGCGCGGGAAGGACGGGAAGTTGAGCGAGGCCAGGATCCCGGCGTCGTTCATGTCGAGCAGGCGGGCCTTTGGGTCGTAGCAGCCCGGCCGCATCTCCGTGTAGGGGAAGCCGACGGCGGTGATGTCCTCCGGGCGGCGACCGGCGCTGGCCCCGAGGCCACCGGTCATGATCCGGATGTGCTCGTAGGCCCAGACCTCGGTGCCGGTGTCGTCGACGATGACGTGGGGCGCCTCGTCCTTGTACTTGGCCGGCAGGCGGTCCTGCCAGACGTTCGGCGGCTCGATGATGTGGTCGTCCACCGAGGTGATCCAGTTCAGGTCGTATTGGCCTTCGGTGTCCATGGGTGCCCCTCCGTCGTCACGAGTGTCGTTTGTCAGGTTAGCCCTCGCGCCGGTGGTGGGCATCGAGGGGCCGGGCCCACGCCTCGGCCGGAGCGAGCGCCACGCCCTGGTGTCGCCGACGACGGGAACAGAGACGCCCCTGGCCAGGTACTACAGCGCTAGCCGGGAGGCCCACGGTGTGCTTCGCTACCAACCATGACAAACGTGCGGCCACCGAGAGCGGCCCGGGCTCGGGCGGCCGTGTTGGTGGCGATCGTGGGCGCCGGTTACCTGACTCTGGGCTTGGCCAGCTCAGCAGGCGCGTCGACCACGGGGGCCGGGGACAGCGGACCTCCGGTTCGGTCCTCCGGGTGCGCTATCCCTCCACCGGCGTCGGTGACCAACCAGCGCCAGGACATCGAAGTCGACGGCACATCCCGGTGGTACCTCCTCAACACTCCGGCACCGACCACGCCCAGTCCCACGGCGGTCAAGACCAAGGCCACGAAGGATTCCGGCGCTCCCATAGCTCGCCCTCTGGTGGTCGACTTCCACGGTCTGGCCGAAGGGGCAACCATTCATTCGACCACCTCACAATTCGGGGCACTCGGTCAAAAGGACGGGTTCGTCGCCGTCTTCCCCAATGGCACGGGCAGCCCGGTGGCATGGAACACGACCGCTCGACCCCCGGCCAATCCCGATCTGGCCTTCGTCAGTGCCTTGCTCAGCCAGGTGGAGTCAACGCAGTGCATCGACACCTCTCGCGTGTACGCCAGCGGGTTCTCCGACGGCTCGTTCATGGTGTCGCTCGTGGCCTGCACCATGTCAAATCAATTTGCCGCTATCGCCGCCGTCTCGGGACTACAGCTCCCGAAACCCTGCCGTACGCCTCGCCCCGTTCCCATCATCACGTTTCACGGCACCGCCGATCCGATCCTGTTCTTCAACGGCGGGATCGGTACGGCCACCCTGAACCGGGTCCTGGGCAATGGGGGGTCCGGGAACTCGTCGTCCACCACCACGACGACCCAGCCAGTGAGGCTCCATGGACCTGGCTATCCAGCCACGGTGCAGGCCTGGGCCGTCAAGGACGGCTGCAACCCCAAATCGACCGATACCAAGGTGGCCAGTCGGGTCATCCTCCGCACCTACCAGTGCCCGGCCGGCACGGACGTGAAGTTCTACATCGTGCTCGGCGGGGGGCACTCGTGGCCGGGCAGCAAGTTCAGCCAGGAAATCAGTTCGATCACCGGTTACACGACGTTCCAGATAAACGCCACCAATCAGATCTGGGCGTTCTTCCGCCAGTTCCGGCTCTAACGGCGGCCGCCTGAAGAACGCTCACCCAAGTCCTTGGTGAATCGCTGCGCTACCTTTTGCATCGGCAGTTCGTCGATCCACTTCGACGTACTTGACCGCAACTCGAGGGGGAGACCAATGACCGACCAACCGACGAGCACCCAGGATCTCTTCCGCCTCGACGGGAAGGTGGCCATCGTCACCGGAGCGGGAAAGGGAATCGGAGCGGCGATCGCGCGCGCCTACGCCGATGCCGGCGCGGACCTCGCTCTGATAGCTCGCACGTCAGCCGACCTCGAATCGGTGGCCCACGACGTGATCGAGCGGGGGCAGCGGGCGGTGATCCTCCCCGGCGATATGAACGACTTCGGGTTGATCGCCGAGCTGGTGTCCCGCACGGTCGACGAGCTCGGTGGGATCGATGTGGTGGTCAACAACGCCGGGGGGTCCCAGTCGCATCCCTTCTTGGACACCCGGGTCGAGCAGTTGGAGGCGTCGTTCCGCTTCAACGTCTTCGCCCCGTTCGAGTTGAGCCGGCTCGCCGTCCCCCACCTCCTCGAACGTCAGGGTGCTTCCATCATCAACATCAGCTCGATGGCCGGTCGCAACGCACCTCGAGGACAGCTGGCCCACGGCACCACCAAGGCCGCGCTCTCGCAACTGACCAGGCTGATGGCCGCCGACCTGGCCCCCCGGGTGCGCGTGAACGCCATCCTGCCCGGTGCGGTCGAGACCGAATCCCTGGGCAACTGGCTGTCGAGCATGGACCCGAACATCCGCCAGACCATGATCCAGCGGACGGCCATGCGCCGCAACGGCGCACCCGAGGATATAGCCACAGCGGCCGTCTATCTGGCCTCCCCGGCGGCCAGTTGGGTGACAGGCAAGCTGCTCGAGGTCGATGGGTCGGCCAATCCGGAACTGGTGCCCAAACCCATCAACGATCTCTGAGCGCGATGGCTCCGAGGACGATCGCACCGCTACCTCCCCGACTTCCGAGGGTCCTGAGCGCCACCGACTCGTATGATCTTGTCGACGATCTTCAATGGGCCGGAGTCGAGACGGCGGGAGACTATTCCGGTCAAAGCGCCAACGATGTCGAGATCACTGAATCGCGGGTTGTCGGGGCGCGGTTCATGGGGACGGCCCTTTTTCGGGCGCGGATCCGTGACACCGTGGTCGAGTCGTGCGACCTTTCGGGAGCCCGCCTGGCCGATGCCGCCCTCACCCGGGTCGAGTTCAAGAACTGCAAGATGTCGGCAATCGACCTTGCGGGGGCACACCTCAGTGACGTGCTGTTCAGCGAGACGAAGCTCGACAACGCGAACCTCCGAATGATCAGCGGTGATCACGTCCTGTTCGACCACGTCATCTTGGCCGCCAGCGACTTCTACGCGGCACGCGTGACGCAATCCCAGTTTCTCGACTGCGACCTGACAGCTACCGAGTTCTCCCAATCAGCGCTGGTCGGCGTACGCCTCCACGGATCTGCTCTCGAAGGCCTGAAGGGGGCGGCCGACCTGCAAAACGCCGTCATTGACTCGACGCAGGTCCTTCCGCTGGCGCTGGGCGTGTTCGGTGCGCTGGGAATCGTCATCGACGACGACCGCGGTCCCGATTGAGCCCCACCAACCGCCGGTACAACGAGATTCAGGTCACTTCGATGCGGGACCCGAGGTGACCAGCTCGATGGCGATCCCGTCGGGGTCCCGCAGTTGCAGTGAGGGGTTGCCGTTCTCGAGCACCACGCCAGGATGGTCGAGACCGATCTGGGTAAGGTGATCGGCCCACGCACCGAGCGACCGTTCGTCCGATACGGCAAAGGCCAAGTGGTCCAAGGTCTCACTCCTTGGTGACATCGCCCCAGGCGCGGCGACATCTGCCCCTGGTCTGAGCGTGAGCACGACCACGAGGTGAGCGCCTCGGTGGCGAAGGGCCACGTAGCCGACCTCGATACTTCCGGCGTAGGGCTCGAGCCCCAGGGCCGCGGTGTACCACTCGGCGCTGGCCTTCACGTCGGTGACCAGCAACTGCACGTGCGAGAGCCCCGTCATAGGAGCATCGGTGCGTACCGCTGCGTTCTCGGTCACGTTCGGTACCCTACCGGAGGAGCGGGACGATCACCGTGGAGCTCGGCCTCCAGTGTGGCTCGGTCAGCGGCCATCTGCCGCCGGACAGCGGGGTCCATCTGGGGATACTGCGGGTCGATGTCGATAAGCGTCTGCGCCAGTATCGCCGCGGTGGCCAGGCGAGCGAACCACTTGTGGTCGGCCGGCACCACGTGCCACGGCGCCCACTCGGTGCTGGTATGGCTGAGCATCTGGTCGAAGGCCCGCTGGTAATCGTCCCAAAACTGTCGTTCATGGATGTCGCTCGGAGCGAACTTCCAGTTCTTGTCCGGTCGATCGATCCGCTTGATGAACCGCTTGGCCTGCTCCTGCTTGGACACGTTGAGCAATACCTTCACGACGCGAATGTCGTTGTCGACCAGGTGACGCTCCCAGTCATTGATCTCTTGGAATCGGCGGGTCCAGATGCCCTCGGCTCGAGGCTGATCCGAGGCAAACTGTGCCGGTAACAGCCCAGGGTGGACCCGAACGACCAACACCTCTTCGTAGTGCGACCGGTTGAAGATGCCGATCCGGCCCCTCTCGGGTGCGACCCTCTGGTACCGCCAGAGGAAATCGTGTCTCAGCTCTTCGAGCGAGGGTTCCTTGAAGCTGTGAACTTCGACGCCTTGGGGATTGAGGCCACGCATCACGTGCTTGATGGTGCTGTCCTTCCCGCCTGCGTCGAGAGCCTGCAGGACGAACAAGATCCCCGAGGTGGACTGGGCCGACAGCCGATCCTGATAGTCGTACAGGAGGTCGATCACTTGGTCCAACCGGGTCTCGGCCTGGGAGTGAGAAACCGTTCCGTCGACGGTGGCGGGATCGAAGTCGCGCTCCATCGTGATCGACCTTCCCGGCGCAACCCGAAGCGGACCGATGAGATCCCGCACGAACCGCTGGCTCTCGTTCACTCCGCCTCACCGACAAGAATCGGCCGAGCTCGTTGGGTTCGGCCCGCGGGTCGAACCCGGTCGGCGACGGCCATGAGCAAGGTGGCCACGCCGAATCCGGCCCCGAGGAAACAGACACCCGACCATTTGTCGGCCGAGTACACGATGCCCGCGGTGACCGAGCCAATGGCCCCACCGACGAAGTAGCAGAACATGTACACGCTGTTGATGCGGCTGCGAGCCTCCGGTCGGAGGGCATAGATCACCGCCTGATTGGTGATCTGCATGCCCTGCGTGCCGATGTCCAAGACGATGATGCCGACGATCAGGGCGACGACCGAGGTCTTGCCCACACCCATGACCACGAAGGAAACCGTCAACAACAAGCCGGCGATGGCCGTGGTGATGGCCGTCTGGTTGACGTCAGCCAGCTTGCCGGCCAGGTTGGCGGCAGCCACCCCGGCCACGCCGGCCAGCCCGAACAGGCCGATCACCAGATTGGAGTAGTGGTACGGCGCGCCGGACAACAAAAAGGCCAGCGACGTCCACAGCACGCTGAACGCGCCGAACGCCATGGCCCCATGCCAGGCCCGGCGACGCAGTACCGGCTCCTCGGCCAAGAGCCGCAACGACGAGCCGACCAGGTGCGCGTAGCTGAGGTGGGGTCTTTCGCCTTCCGCGGGCAGCATTCGCCACAACACGGCGGCGAACACCACCATGAGCCCGGACGAGATCCAATAGATGGCCCGCCAGCCGGCCAACTCGGCAACGAGGCCCGACACCGTCCGAGCCAGCAAGATGCCCAGGAGCAGGCCGGTCATGATGCGGGCCACCACTCGCCCGCGCCGTTCCTCAGGGGCGAGATCGGCGGCGAAGGGAACCATGACTTGACCGGCAACCGAAGCGGCGCCCACGGCCACGGATCCGGCCTCGAAGAGCCAGAGGCTGGGGGCGATGGCGCAGACCACCAGGGCCACGGCGGACAGCAAGAACAACAGCACCACGAGGGAGCGACGGGGCCGGAAGTCGCCCAGCGGAACGATCAGCAGCAACCCGGCGGCGTAGCCGACCTGGGTGGCCGTCACGACGGTGGAGGCACCGGCCGATCCGATATGGAGGCTGCGGGATACCTGGTTGAGCAGCGGTTGGGCGTAGTAGAGGTTGGCCACCACGGCACCGGTGGTCACCGCCATCAACAACACCAGCCGGCCACTCAGTGCCGGTTTTTCTCCCGGCTGGGTCATGACTCGTCGGGTGGCCGGCCGGTGAGCGTCACCGCGACGGCCTCCGACAGCACGTCGAGGCTCTCGCCCAACAGAGAATCGCCGATGGTGAGCGGCGGCAACAGACGGATCACGTTGCCCCAGGTCCCGCACGTGAGAACCACCACTCCGGCCTGAAGGCAGGCGGCGGCGATCCCTCGCGCCGCTTCGGGGTCCGGTTCGAGGGTGCCGGGCCGTACCAATTCGATGGCCTGCATCGCTCCTCGACCCCGCACATCGCCGATGGCCGGGAACCGCACCTGCAGGGCACCCAGGCGCTCGGTCACCTGCTCACCGATTCGGGTGGCGGCACCGGCCAGGTCGTGGCTCCGCATGAAATCGATGGTGGCCAAGGCGGCCGCGCAAGCCACCGGGTTCCCGCCGAACGTTCCCCCCAGGCCCCCCGGGTGCACGGCATCCATGAGCTCAGCCCGACCGGTCACCGCGGCCAGGGGCAACCCACCGGCTATGCCCTTGGCCGTCGTGATCAGATCAGGCACCACTCCCTCGTGTTCGCTGGCGAACCAGGCCCCGGTACGGCTGAAGCCCGATTGGACCTCGTCGGCCACCAGCACCGCGCCGTGGTCATGGCACCACGAACTCAGCAGCGGAGAGGAATCCGGGCGCGGGGACGATGAACCCCCCTTCACCCTGGATCGGCTCGATCACGATGCAGGCGACATTGTGGACGCCGACCTGGTCGTGCACCAGGCCGAGCGCTCGCTGAGCGGCCTGATCGCCGGTCATGTCGTCGGGATCCCGGAACGGGTAGGACATCGGCATCCGGTAGACCTCGGGGGCAAAGGGCCCGAAGCCCTCCTTGTACGGCAGGTTCTTGGCCGTGAGGGCCATGGTCAGGTTGGTCCGCCCGTGGTACGCATGGTCGAAGACCACCACTGCCTGTCGTCGGGTGACGTGCCGAGCGATCTTCACCGCGTTCTCGACCGCCTCTGCTCCGGAGTTGAACAGTGCCGATGTCTTGGCGTGGTCACCGGGAGTCAAGGCGGCCAACTCCTCGCACACGGCCACGTATCCCTCGTAGGGACCGATCATGAAACAGCTGTGGGCGAAGCGGGCCATCTGGGCGGTCACCGCCTCCACCAGCTCGGGGAGGGCATGACCGATGCTGGTGACGCCGATTCCCGATCCGAGGTCGATGAGCGAGTTCCCATCGACGTCCACCAAGATGGCCCCGCTGGCGGCATCGATGTAGATCGGCAGAGAGGAGCTCACCCCGGTAGCCACGGCCGCACGGCGACGGCCGGTCAACTCCAGCGATCGAGGACCCGGGATGTCGGTCATCAACCGTCGGGCCTGAGGGACCGGGGAGGTGACGCCGGACACAGCAGAGGTGGCCATGCCCTCGAACATACCGTTCCTCAACGATCGGGCTGCCCGACCCGAGCGTGGCGATGAGGGTTGTCGGTCGCCCGTCAGCTATTGACCATCCCGGGCTTGGTCGGCCACGGGGACGGCGCCCTTCCCGTCGGAGTTGGCTCCGGCCCCTCGCAACGCGTCCACCAGGACCTGGGCTCCACCGACCAGCCCGGCCGCTTCGTAGGGGACGACCACCTTGGCGTTGGTGGACGTGGCTATCTGCTGCAGGGCCCGTAGCTGGAGGACAGCCAACGTGTTGGGTCTGATGGTCGCCGTGTCCAGGGCACCGAGTGCCATCGCCTCCCCCTCGCCCCGCAGCGCCGATGCTCGCTTCTCCCCTTCGGCCCGCAGCTCCAGTACCTTCTGCTGGGCTTCGGCGGCGAGGATCGATGCTTGTTTCTGACCCTCGGCCTCGAGCACTGCGGCCTGCTTGCGACCTTGCGCACTGTTGATGGCCGACTGCTGGTCGCCCTCCGACTTGAGAATGGCGGCGCGCTTGTGCTGCTCCGCCTCTTTCTGCTCGGACATGGCCTGCAGCACATTGGCCGGTGGGGTGATGTCGAGGATCTCGATCCGGTTGAGCCGAACGCCCCACTTGAGGGTGGCGTCGGTCATGTGTTCTTGCATCTTGGAGTTGATCGTCTCGCGCTCGGACAGTGACTGGTCGAGGGTCAGCTCTCCGAACACCGCCCGCAGTGCCGTCCGCGATAGCTGATCGACGGCCAGCTCATAGTCCTCGATCTCGTAGAGCGCGGCCTTGACGTCGAGAACCTGGGCGAAGATCGTGGCGCTCACCTGCAAGGACACATTGTCGGCCGTGATCACGGCCTGGCGATCGCCAGTGTGGGGAAACTCGCGGATGTCCACCTTTTCCATCTGGTCGAAGAACGGCATCAGGACGGCGATCCCGGGTTGGCGGACCGATTTAAATTCCCCGAGCCGCTTCACCACCCCGACGCTTCCCTGTTGCACCACCTTGAACGCCTTCTTCAAGACAAGCGCAACGAGAGCCACAACGACAATGACGGCCACGACAACGCCGGCAACCACTCCGCCACTCATACTTGCGATCATCTTGAGCCTTTCTTGGACCTCTCAGGTACTACGGGGATTCGGTGGCATAGACGACGAGCAAGCCCCGTTCGACGTCAGCAACGACCACCGTGGTCCCGACACCAATGGTGGTGCCGGGGAACATGGACACGGCGTGCCAGTCCTCACCTCGAGCACGCACCAGCCCGGGACGGGTGTTGGCTCCGACTTCTCTGGTGACCAGCCCGGTCTCCCCGACCATGCCCTCGACTCCGTTCAGCATGGGGCATCGGGCACCGGTATGAACTCCATCACTTCGTGCACGAGAACACCACCTCTTCCTGCACTATACGAGCGAGGGCCCCGCCCAACAGGACGGTGGCGCATCGCACATTCGCCGTCGGCATTGACAGTCCACTCCGTAAGGTCTAACTTACCGTTAGTGTCTACTTACCAAGTTCTGGCCCTGGAGGCCTTGGCGGACCCGACCCGACGCTCGATCTTCGAGCTGCTGGGGAACGGGTCGAGCTCGGTGGTGGACATCGCCCGACATGTCCCGATCAGCCGGCCGGCTGTCTCCCAACATCTGAAGATCCTCAAAGAGGCGAAGCTCGTGTCCGTGCGTCCCACGGGCACACGCCGCATCTACGGCATCGACCCGGTTGGCGTTGCCGCCGTTCGCGAGTACTTCGACCAGTTTTGGACCAGCTCACTGGCGGCCTATGCCCAGGCCGCGAACACAACCCAGGAGGAAACATGACCGCCCAGACCGACGACAGCACCGTTGTCCGCACCGCCGTGGACGTGACGGTGCCACCCGATCAGGCCTTCGCCGTCTTTACCGGTGGCATCGACCGGTGGTGGACCCGGGACCACCACGTGCAAAGTGGCGAGCTCAAAGAGATCGGCGTCGATCCCCATGTCGGAGGGCGGATGTGGGAGGAGAACGACGCCGGCCAGGTCTGCACGTGGGGACGGGTCCTGACCTGGGATCCGCCCCACACCTTTGCCTTTTCCTGGCTCATCGGACCCGACTTCGGGGTGCCGGACCCCGACGCCGTCGGCAGCCGCGTCACCGTCTCGTTCGAACCGACCGATGCTGGGACCCATGTCACGCTGGTGCACGACCAACTCGACGCCCACGGGCCCGGGTGGAGTCGCTCCGTGGCACGGTCGGCAGCGACGGGGGCTGGCCGTCCGGACTGCGCCAATTCGCGGCGGCGACGTAATCCCGTCGCCGGCGTTCCCGTGTCGCCCGTTCTGGTCAGTTCCAGAATTCGGCGAGCGCGACCCGGTCGGCCGAGGCCTGACAAGCCCCCATAGCCAATGCTCTGGGGACGGCGGCGGGCGACATCAGCTCCAACGGATCGACGGCCTCCGGGGTGCGCAGTTCCACCTTGGTCCCCGTGGCGACCAAGGCATCGAGCTCTCGCCGACCGCCGCCCGGTTGGTTCGTCATCATCCCCTCGGTCAGTTCACTGCCATCGCTCAGTGCGAGGACGAGCACACGCTGGGCGCCGGCCAGCACGTCGAGATGGGTACCGGAACCGCTGACCCCACCGTCCATACAGCGCCGATCGCCGATTGGTTGGGGAGGAAAGAGCCCCGGGACCGCACTGCTGGCCGCCGCTGCGGCGGCGGCGGACACGCCGGCCTCGTGGGTGACGATGCAGCGTTCACCGGTATAGGCGTCGACACAGCTGATATGCAGGACTGGCGACGGCCACCGTTTTCTCCCGATGACCAACCAGATGGTGCGTCGCATGGCTTGGGGTGTGGGACCGGCCGAGGCCAGGGCGGCGTGCCCGATCGCCCGAATGGTGGCCGGATCGCTGTCCTGGGCCAGCCAGAACAGCTCGAGGGCCCGGTTCTGACTGGGTTGCAGGTCCGAAGCCGGGGCGAGGGCCGACAGCACCTTTGGCGCCTTGGCCAAAATGGACAGTTCCCCATGGACCAGCTTCAGACGGCCCCCCAAGAGAGCGGAGGCCACGATCGAGCCGGCTGAGGTTCCCACCACTCGTTCGGCCGTGCCGAGTTCGAGTCCTCCGGCGGCCAGCGTGTTGAGATAGGCCACCTGCCAGGCGATGAAAAAGAGACCGCCACCACCGAGGCACAGCCCGTGGTTCACGTCGGCGCCGTACCGGGCCTCGAAGCTCGGAGGCAGGGCAACGTCGGAGGAAGGCGGTCGATCGGCAGGGCTGTTCACGACGCGACCCTACTGGGGACGTCCGTACCCGGGCCATGTGGTCGTCTGCCATTGCCTCGCTCAACCAAGGGCTGCGTCCGGTCCCTCGGCCATGACGGCGCCGGTCGACTCTGGCGTGTCGGCTCGGACGCCCGCCGGCCGGGTGACCAGACCGTTCGACTGACTGTCGCCGGGCATGGCCGATTCCGCCTGCTCGGCCGTGCGGTGACCGCCTCGCGTCCATGAGGCGGCGGCGGCCAAGAGGCTGGCCACGATGGCGAAATCGAGCGCCGCGTGCAGGCCCGACCGGAACGGAGCGGTGATGATCGACGGGAAAAACCCACGGCCGGAGAGCACAGCTTGCTGCGCCGGTGGAATCTGGGAGAGGACGTGCGATCCGAGCAGGTGCTGGACGGGGTTATAACCCAAGAAGGCGGCGAACAGTGTGGAGACCGGCGGCAGGTGCGAGGCCTTGGTCGCCGCCGCCGGTGACACACCGTGAGCGACCAGTCCGTGGTAGAGGCTCTGGGGAAGCGACGCAGAGAGCCCGACGATCATCAAGGTGAAAAAGATCCCGATGGAGAGTACTTGAGCCGAGTTCTGGAACGTGGTGTTCATCCCCGACCCGGAGCCTCGATGCTCGGCCGGGAGGCTGTTCATGACCCCGGCCCGGTTCGGCGAGCCGAACGAGGACATGAACATTCCGGTGATGAACAACAAGACGGCGAACAGCCAATAGGGGAAGTCGATGGGCAACAGCTCCAACAGGATGAACGAGACAGCCGTGCCGAGCATGCCGCCGGTGGCGAAGAGGCGGGATCCGTAGTGGTCCGACAGCACACCGGAGATGGGGCCGGCGATGAGGAACCCGGCCGTGAGCGGGAGCATGGCCAGTCCGGCCCACAGTGGTGTGCGGGCGAAGTCGTAGCCGTGCAACGGCAACCAGATCCCCTGCAGCCAGATGATGAGCATGAACATGAGCCCACCCCGGCTCAACGCGGCCAGGAAGCTGGCGAAGACGCCGGCGGTGAAGGCGCGGATCTTGAACAGCTGCAGGCGGAACATCGGCTCGGCGACTTTCGTCTCGATGATGCCGAAGGCGATCAACAGTGCGACGCCGGCGGTCAGGGCGGCCACCACCAGTGGGTTCGTCCACCCCATGGTGTCGTGGCCGTAGGGCTCGATGCCGTAGGTGATGCCCACCATGACCAAGACGAGACCGAGGGCGAAGGTGATGTTGCCCGGCCAGTCGATCCGGGCTGGTCGTCGCTCGCTCAATTCGCGCAGTTTGAGGTAGCCCCAAATGGTGGCGAAGAGCCCGATAGGCACCGAGACCAAGAAGATGAGCCGCCAATTGATCGGCGCCAGGATGCCGCCCAACACCAGACCGATGAAGGTCCCGCTGAACGCGGCCGCCTGGTTGACCCCCATGGCCATGCCCCGTTGCCCGGCAGGGAAGGCATCGGTGAGGATGGCCGCAGAGTTGGCCATCAGCATCGCCGCCCCGACCCCTTGGAAGATCCGCAAGACGATCAGCCAGATCCCCGCGGCGTGACCGGACATCCACGTCACGGTGAGCAACAGAGAAAAGAAGGTGAAGACGGCGAAGCCCAGGTTGTACATACGGACCCGGCCGTAGATGTCTCCCATGCGGCCCAGGCTCGTCACCAGGACACTGGTGACGACCAGGAACCCGAGGATCATCCACAGCAAGTAGAAGCTGTTTCCGGCCTGGAGCGGGTCGATCCCGATTCCCCGGAAGATGTCGGGGAGGGCGATCAGGGTGATGGAACCATCGATCGTGGCCATGAGCATCCCCAACGTGGAGATGAACAGCGCCGTCCACTTGTAGCCGTCCGGGATTGCCCCCGAGGCGCTCACCGCACCAGAGCGCCAGGCCGGTCGTATCGATTGGTCGAGATCGGTCATCACCCTCCGGAAAGCCTGACTTGCCGTTTACGTGAACAAGAACCAATCTTAACACGTGCGTCAACCATCCAGGACAGAGCCGTACGCCTCTGGGCGACGGCCAGCACCGACTTATCGTCACCCAAAGCCCACCTATCGAGAGGAGTCCGGCTGTGACCACCGGTTCGCAGATCACGATCGAGACCATCGACGGCCCCATGCCGTCCTACGCAGCATCTCCGGGAGGTAGCCCCCAAGGCGGCATCCTGGTCGTGCAAGAGGCGTTCGGGGTGACCGAGCACATCGAGGGCATTGCCGACCGGTTGGCCGACGCCGGCTGGTACGCCATTGCCCCCGCGTTCTTCCATCGTCAGGGTTCGCCCGTCCTGGCCTATGACGACTTCGACTCGGTGATGCCGTTGATGGGCGAGCTGAGCTCCGAGGGTTTGGCCATCGACGTCCTCGCCGGGTTCGACCACCTGGAGCAAACCGGGTTCCCTCCTCCCCGAATCGGCGTCGTGGGGTTCTGCATGGGTGGCAGCGTCACCTTCTTCGCCGCCACCAGCCGGGCGGTGGGTGCCGCCGTCACCTTCTACGGCGGCGGTGTCCGCCAAGGCCGTTTCGGCCTGCCCTCATTGATCGAACTGGCCCCCAAACTGCAAACGCCGTGGCTCGGCCTCTACGGCGATCTGGACAAGGGGATCCCGATCGAAGAGGTGGAAGAACTTCGAGAGGCGGTCACCGCCGCACCCGTACCGACCGAGATCGTCCGTTACGCCGACGCCGACCACGGGTTCAACTGCAATGACCGGCCCTCGGTGTTCAATACGGCGGCAGCCGCCGACGCCTGGCCGCGAACCCTCGCCTGGTTCGACAGTCACATTCCGGCGGGGGACTCCGCCCAGCCCTGACGACGAGGTCGTCGTCGGGTCGCGTCAGCCCGGCAGCGGATTGGCCACCGGCGCCGTGGGGGTGGCCCCGGCCGCGCAGGCTCGTGGATCCCATGGTTGAAGATTTTGCGTCGTCGCCGTGGGTGGGGTGAAGCCGGCACCGACCCCCGACGTGCCTGACGCGCCGACGGTGCTCCCGGCAGTCGTCGGCGTCGATCCGGCGGGCGCCGATGTCGGCGTCGACGCCGTGGGCGGGGCATTGACCGCGAATTGGGTGCCGGTCACCACCGTCACCTGGGCCCCGTTGGTCACCTGGGTGGGGTCGTAGCCCATGATCACTGCTCCGGTCATCGAACGGGCCACCGCTTCGGCGGCCGCCTCGACGGCTGGGGCTCGCGATCCGTAGTAGACGACCGTCTCCGCATACTTCCCGACGGGAGTGGCGTCGCCCAGCCCCACCATCTTGAACCCGAGCGCGCCCAGAGCGGTCGAGGTATCCGAAGCCTGGTTGGTCACGCCCGTGCCGTTCACCACCGACACGCTCACCGACGACGGCGGTGGCAGCGCCTTACCCGTCATGGAGTCGATGTTCGCACTGATCCCGAGCACCTGTTCGACCGCAGTCTGATCCTGTCCCTGGGCCGGGAACTCGATCTCGCCGTAGGGGCCTCCCCCTTGTAGTAGTAGCTGCCAAACGTGCCTTGGGCGACGGGCAGCGTGAGCTGAGGCACCGAGCCGATGTTGACCGAGTGGAACGTCCGAACCAGGCTCACCATGTCACCGACCGGCCAGGCCTGGTCGAATGTGAGGTCGCTCTTGACCGAGTTGATCAGGCTGAGGTCGGTGATGGGGTTACTGAGTCCCTGCTTGGCCACGGCCGTGGCCAATACCCGGAGGAACTCGTGATCCCGTCGGATCCGGGCCAGGTCGCTCTGGTTCTCTGCCGTCCAGTAGTACGGATCGGATCCGTCCCCGGGCGCCTTGTAACGAAGCTCTCTGGACCGGACGACCTGGAGCGCCTGGGTACCGTTCAGATGCACGCACGTCGCAGCCTGGACGTTCAGGCCCGAGCTCCCGATGCCGTTGGGAGGTGGGGCACCGCCCCAGTCGAAGACGGACATGGGGAACGACATGTTGATCCCGCCGAGCGCATCCACCACATTGGCGAACTGATCGAAGTTGAGGGAGACGGCGTGCTGGATGGGGATCCCGAAGTCCTCCTCGATGGCCGCCACCACTTGGGTGAGGCCTTGGTAGAGCCCCGCATCGATCTTGTTGGCCCCGTCGCTGCGGGCGTTGGGGACAAATAGGTCTCGGGGGATGGAGAGCAAGGCCAGCCGGTGGTGGGCCGGGTCGGCGTGGAGGATCATCATCACGTCGCTGTTGACGCCGTTGACCCCCTGCGAGCAGATCCCGTAGTTCGGGTTCTGCACCTTCAACGCGCACCGTGAGGTGGAACCGACCATGAGGATGTTCTCCGACCCCGCCTCGGCCCCCGTGGACAGGGCTCCGTTGCAGCCCCTTCACCTCCACACGTTGGAGATCGTGGGCCAGGTAGTAGGCATACCCGGCGCAGCACCTCCGACGATGACCAGTACAACGGCCAGACTGATCAGGACCCCACGTTTGATGCGACGGCGGCGCCGGGACCGGCCGGCCTTGTGTCGACGATCGATTCGACCGCCGTCCGGCCGGTACATCTCTTCGGCCAACGCGGCCAGCCCCGCTTCGTTCGCTACCGGGCGCTCTTCGTCCCCACCCCTGCGTGCAGATGGACCCGCACCCTCCATCAGTTCACCAAGGGCGTCCAATCCTCCGTCATTCGACGAGGGGCGTTGCTGAGACCGACCTGGGTGGCCAGTGGCGCGCCGATCATGGCCCCGTTCGGTCATGGGGGGGTACCGTACCAACCAGGAAGAGGCAACTGGCACCACTTCGGGCCAATTCAACGGCTAACGACTACCTCCAATGGGTTACGACTACCTCGTTGTCATGTCTCTGTCAGGTTGGACAGGTAGGGTTGGGCACGGCGGGTGGCCCTTAACCCTGTCGATGGGGCTACCTGTGCTGCCGCTGAGCGCCGTCGCCCGTCAATTCTCGATGATCTATCCCAGAGACCTCAATCCAGCCAATTGCGGACGACGGTGAGGGTCCTGGTGGCTGAAGACGATGCGCCCCTCCGATCGGTACTGGAGCGGGGATTGCGAGAATACGGCTATGTGGTCGACGCCGTGCCCGATGGCGAAGCGGCCGTCGACTACCTCCGGGCCTACGAGTACGACGTGGTCGTCTTGGACTGGAGGATGCCCAAGATAAGTGGGTTGGACGTCATCGAGCGGGCGAGACGACAGGGTCTCCGGACGCCGATATTGATGCTCACCGCACGGGATGCAACCGCGGATCGCGTCGCCGGTCTCAACAGTGGGGCCGATGACTACCTCATCAAGCCGTTCGAGTTCGCCGAAATTGGTCGCCCGGCTCCAGGCGCTCCAGCGGCGTCCTGCTCATACGCTCTCTCCTCAGCTCACCTGCGGTGATCTCGTCCTGGATACCGGCGCCCGGCAGGTGACACGAAGCGGTGAGGTGATCATGCTCACCGCGATCGAACTGGGCATCCTCGAGCTCCTCCTTCGGCGATCTCCCGGTGTTGTGACCCGGCGGACGATCGCCCTCCACGTCTGGGACGACGAGGCCGATGCTGTCGGGTCGAACACGATCGAGGTGCACGTGGCCCGACTCCGCGCCAAGGTTGCCGGGAGCCGGGCGCAGATCGAAACGGTTCGAGGGACCGGCTACCGGCTGGTGGCCCGGTGAGGACGTTCGACCTGTGTGACCTGTCGAGGGACCCGGCGCCGTCGGCATCAGCGGGTTGCCCCTCGTTGAGGCATCGGCCCTTCATGTTGCCGTAAGGCAGGATAATTAGCATGGTCGGGATGCGCACCCGCCCCGACGATGAAACCCGACCCGAGGTGCAGATGACCACGTCGGAGCGTGCTCTGGCGTGGCTGCGGATCGACTTGGCTCCCACCCATAAGCAGCCCTCAGCCGCATTGGTGATGGTGGCCACGGTTGTCTCGCTGGTCGGTTCCCTGGCCGCCGACGCGGCCCTGGTGGCCATCGGGACGGCCATCTTCCCGTCGACCAAGGGCTATAGCCACTTTCAGTTTTCCGACTATTCGAAGCTCACCATCATCGGAGTCGTCATCGCCTGCGTGGCCTGGCCGATCGTGACCCGGATCACCTCGGCCCCTCGCTGGATGTTCTTCCGCATGGCCATCCTCGTCACCGCCGTCCTGCTGCTTCCCGATCTCTGGATTCTGGCCAAGGGCCAACCGCCCAAGGCGGTGCTCGTTCTCATGATCATGCACCTGGCCATCACGGTCATCACCTACAACTCCCTGGTCCACATCGCCTCGGTACGGGAGAGGCACGCCGCTCGGGCCTGAGTAATCGGGGCCGCGCAGCCCGTAGCACCTGGGACTCGTCGCACTCCGCGGTCAGATGGCCACGCCCGGGTCGCTCCGACTCGGATCGGGTGCTGAGCTGACCTAGATTTCCGGGCGTGGCAACTCTGACCGCTAAAACTCCGTGGTCCTGGGCGTTCTGATGGATCCTGCCTTCGCTCCGCCGGCGGACCAGACGTGGACTCGTGTCTCAGCGCGGCTGGCCCGGATGCGTCGCACCATGGTCGTCGCCCTGGGGATACCGTGCGTGGCCGGCATTGCCGTCGGACTCTCCTTCGCCTGGGACAGTGCCGGCTTCATTGTCGGGATCGTCGGCGCCGTAGTGCTGGTGTGGGCATGGTTCGCGGTGGGACGCAACTTCCGCTCGTGGGGTTACGTCGAGCGAGCCGACGACCTGTTGGTGACCCACGGGGCCATGTTCAAGAAGCTGACGGTTGTTCCCTACGGGCGAATGCAGCTGGTCGACGTGAAGGCGGGACCCATTGAACGTTCGTTCGGGTTGGTTCGCGTCAAGCTGCACACCACGGCGGCCACGAGCGACGCCCAGGTGAGCGGACTCACACCTGATGACGCCGGAGCATTGCGGGACCGACTGACCGCCTTGGGCGAGGCCCATGCCGCCGGCCTCTGACGGCCGAGCCGGCTCGGGTGGTCCCGGGTTACCAGAGGGTGGTCCCGGGTTACCACGAGGAGACCTTCCGACTGCACCCGCTGACGCCCATCGCCCTCGGCGGCCGCATCCTCGGTGTCCTGATCGTCATCACGGCTCTCGGCTTCGCCGAGCAACAATAATCACGCGGCCCCAACTGGATCCAAATCGGCATCTTCGGGGGGCTTGCCCTGGTGGTGGTGGTGCGCGGCCTCATCACCGTGGCCGTTACCAGCTATCACCTCCTGGGCGGCGAGCTCCGAATCGACAGTGGGCTGCTGCAAAAGCAGTCCAAGCGAATCCGCCTCGATCGGGTCCAGAGCGTCGACGTCCTCGAGCCCCTCTCGGCCCGCATTTTCGGCCTGGCCGAGGTGAAGGTTACGACGGCCGGAAGCGAACGGGCGGCGGTGCGCCTCCGGTACCTGACCTTGCCCGTGGCCCAGTCGCTGCACGCTGACCTGCTGGGTCGATCCACCGGCGCCGGGACAGGAGCGGTCGAGGCACCGGAGCGACCCCTGATCACGGTGCCCCATGGTCGGTTGGTGGGCTCGGTACTCCTCCAGATGGTCTCTTGGCGCCTGCTTCTCTTGGCGGTAGGGCCCGCCCTCACCGTGATCGGGCAGCAGAACGGCCATAAAGCCACGACGGGGATCGGCATCGCCATCTTCGTGTGGTTCGCCATCCTGATCGCCCACGCCATTTGGCAGCGGGTCAACTCACTGTGGGAGTTCACCGTGACGGAGTCACCCGACGGGCTCCGGGTCCGTCACGGGCTCCTCTCCACCACCCGCCAAACGGTCCCGCCGGGCCGGGTGCAGGCGATCCTGATCCATCAACCTCTGTCATGGCGTCCTTTCGGATGGGTTCAGGTCCGGATGAACGTGGCCGGTTACGGCCGGGCCGACTCGTCCAAGCGGACCACCCTGATCCCGGTGACCGACCGGGACTTCGCCGAGCAGCTCGTCGGCTGGGTCCTCGGCGGCGTCGACCTGCGCGATATCCCCGTAACCCGGCCACCTCGGCGGGCTGCGTTTCGAGCACCCTTGTGGTGGCGAGGCGAATGGGCGGGCGCCGATGATCGGGTCTTCATCGTTCGCCACGGGATTCTCTCCCGCACCGTCGATGTCGTACCCCACCAACGCACGCAAAGTCTTCGACTCACGGCCGGCCCCGTCGAGCGGGCACTCGGCCTCGCCTCTGTTCATCTCGATTCAACCCCGGGTCCGGTGAAGACCCGGGCCGCCCACCGGGACTCGACCGAAGCCCGTGCGATGCTCGACCGTCAGATCGAACGGGCCCGCACTGCTCGCCAGCTCGGCTCGGTTCAGTCCGTCCCCGCGCCCCAGGTGACCTGACTCCACTGGAGTGGGGAGAATCCGGGCGACCCCCACCTGGCTTGGTCGTAGCATTCATCAGTAGTGAAGAGGATCCCGTGGTGGGCACTGGCCCCGGCCAGTGTCGCCCCGGTTGCGCTGGTGGTGGGTTGGACAGTGGCGGCGGCCCGGCAGCCCGCCCGCTACAACCCGATCCGCGACACCATCAGCGCGCTGGCCGCATCTGGGGCGACGGATCGTTGGATCATGACGTCGGCCCTGGCCGTCGTCGGTGCCTGCTACGTCATGACGGCGGCGGGACTGCGACCTGCGTCGCCGGTCGGCCGACTGGTGCTGGTGGGAGGGGGCGTGGCCACGTTGCTGGTGGCGGCATTCCCGCAGCCGGCCCACGGAAACTCGGTGGCGCACACCGTAGCGGCCACGGTGGCGTTCCTCGCTCTCGGCGTGTGGACGGCGTTCGCGGCAAACCGTCGGTCTCCCGCGCCCTTGCTGCGACCCCCTGCTGCCATCGCGTCGACCATGGTCTTGCTCGGACTGGTGGCCTGGTTCGCCATCGAGATCCACGGTGGTCACCGTGGAGTCGCTGAACGCGCCGCGGCGGGGGCTCAGGCCCTCTGGCCGCTGGCCGTCGTCGTCACCGCCCTTGTGGCTCAGCTCGCGCCGGGCGGACGTCCGTCGCCCGGGATTCCGAGATAGCGCAGCTTGTCTTTGTAGACTTGGCTGATGACCAACTTTATGATGATGCATCGTGTCCGCGGGGTACGGACGCGATGGGGATGAGCCCGGCTCAGTAGCCGCTGGGCCGAACAGCTGGTCGCCGATGCCGAAGTTCGGCCTGGTTATCTGGTGCTCGACGTCGGAGCGGGCACGGGCGCTCACCAAGCCGATCGTCGACTGTGGAGCGCGGGTCATCGCCATCGAGCAGCATCGTGCGTGGGCGGCCTCCCTCCGACAGCGCTTCGCCCAGAACAACGTCACTGTGGTCGAAGCTGATGCGCTCGATCTCAGGCTGCCGAGGCGTCCGTT
The DNA here is from genome assembly GCA_963717035.1 of uncultured Acidimicrobiaceae bacterium. Lineage (GTDB taxonomy): Bacteria > Actinomycetota > Acidimicrobiia > Acidimicrobiales > RAAP-2 > DASXMT01. The sequence continues at coordinate 45,217 of CAVQVK010000042.1, forward strand.
CCGGGTCGTGTCCAACCCGCCGTTCGCCATTACCGTGGCCCTCCTGAGACGCCTCGTCGCCAGGGAGCCAGCTGGTACGCGCTGACGTCGTCGTCCCCTGGCACACGGCACAACGGTGGGCGGCCGGCGATGGTCCCGGTGCCAGCCGCTGGGAGCGCACGTTCGCCGTCGGGATCGCCCGACGACTGCCCCGCTCTGCCTTCGACCCTCCGTCGCCGAGCGGTGTTGCCGTCCTGGTCATCGAACGACGCCGGGCCGAGATGCCCCGGTGAGTGGCATGAGGCGAACGAAGCGGCCCATCCGGGGCGGTTTTTGACGCTCCGTCCACCCAGAAGTCGATCTCCAAAGGACGGAGCTGGAGGCCGTCGGAGCGGCCCCGAGCCAGCTGATCGGGCCCTGAGGGCGCCGCCTGCCCAAGAAAGCTGGCGGTTCACGCATAGTGACCGACCAAGATGGGTACATCGTCGTCATGTCGATCGGAACGATGTCAACCATCATGACGATCGATGAATGGCTCTCGGAGCCCCAACGGGCTGTCGAGAGCTACCTGATGGGGCTCATTCGCTTCGGGAGGCCCCCCGTCGAGCAGGCCGGGGCAGCTTCGAGCTCGGCCCCCCACCAGGTCGATGGGGCGGAAACCGACCTGGGTGGGATCGCGGGCCCCCGGCTCATGACCCTCGACGGGATCGAGCTGGCAACGAGGAGCTGGCCTGCTCGCGGCCCCGCACGTGCGGTGGTTGTTCTCGCTCATGGGCTCACCGCGAGCAAAGACGAGCCGCGGGTCGTATCGCTCGCTTCCGAGTTACAACAAGAGGGCTTTGAAGTCATCGCCTACGACTCCCGGGGCCATGGCCAATCCGGTGGACAATGCACGCTGGGCGATCTCGAACGGCATGACGTTGCCGCTGCCGTCGAGTGGGCGCGAACCCGGAACTCGCGGGTCGTGCTGGTCGGCACGTCAATGGGTGCAGTGGCGGTGCTTTCCTATGCAGCCAGCGCCAAGGACCTGAGCGGTGTCGTGACCGTATCCAGTCCCGGCGAGTGGCGACTGCCGTTTCGCATCCGATCGATGATCACGGCCAGCCTCGCCCGTACACGGACCGGTCGCGAGTTCGCTCGCCGGCGTATGAACGTCCGCATTGCCCCCTGGACCTCCCCGGAAAGCCCGCGTTCGCTCGTCGAGCGGGTCACCTTTCCATTGGTGGTCGTACATGGAAGACGCGATGCGATCATTCCGCATGGCGCCGGACTGGCCAAGGTGATCCGGAACGGTCCGAGACGATCCGTTGTCCTCGTCCAGTCCATGGGGCACGCGTTCGACCCCGTTGGTCACCGGCAGATCTGCGACTCGGTCACGTGGGCGTTGGAGCAAGACGAAGCCCTGGGAACAGGGCCATCGATGGAGCCCGACCCTCTGGTTCCGCCGATGCAGAGCCACGTTGAAGCCATTCCGGGACCGGGCGAGCCTCGGGCCCTAGCGGTGGCCGAGGCATGCGGCCAGATGGAACCATAGGGGGCATGAGTTCGAGCACCCGAGGTCTTCGTATGAAGGTCTACGGATTTCGAGGGTGGCGGCAGAGTGGCGAACACCAGGTTGTCGCGGCCGGCGAACCAAGGTCGAAGCGTCGGTCTGTCCGGCGCGGCGTGGTCTGGCTCGCAGTTGTTGTTGCTGCGGTCTATTCGTGGTTTGCCGCTCACACGACGCCATTTACCACCGAAGCCAATGTGATGGTGGCTATTCCCATTCTCCTGGCCATCCCGGCGGCGGCCTACTTCGGTCACGTCAACCGGACCCAACAAACGAGCGAGGAATCCGGTTCAAGGCTGACGCGGCCACGTCTGTGGCCCTGGTGGTCGGTCCTGGGTCTGATCGGGGCGTGGGAGCTGTTCTGCTACCTGCAGCTGCCCCGGTATGGCCACCCGACCTTCAGCTCGTTGTACGACAGCGCCAGCCGCTCACAGCCATTCAAGGCTGTGCTCTTCCTCGGGTGGCTGGTATTGGGCTGGGCCATCGTCCACACCTACCGGAAGCGCCGACCATGACGTGGCACAACGTTTCGCTCGGCATCTGGGCACTCATGGCGCTGGTTGCCATCGGGGTGGGGGATCGCCACCGCGATGTCGCATGGTCGACTGGCCACCTTCGCCGATTTCGGGCGCGTGCTCATGAGAGGTCGCCTGGCCGGGGCAACGGTCATCGTGATCTGGATGTGGCTTGGCTGGCACTTCTTCGCCAGGTGACACAACAGCTGGACCAGGCCAGCGTCGCGCCTGAGGGACCAGCCGCTGCCGCAGCGCTTGCCATCCGGCCCAACCAGCCAGCGCGAACAGGGCCACCGCGGTGATGGTTTTCCAGGGCCGGCGCACACGTATTGGCGGTCACCATCGGACGAGGGTTGGGGCCTTCCGACGATCATGTTCACATAACGGTCATCCCGAGTTTCGGAAGGATGCCGGTCGGGTACCGACCTCGACAGCGCAGGTCGAAAGAAGGAGGCGATCCCATGTCCGATGCCATCACCATGCTGCGAGAGGACCACCGGGCGGTGGAAAAGCTCTTCAAGTCGTTTCAGAAGGCGGGTCCGAACGCACTGAAGACCAAGGCGCGGCTTGTCCACGACATGATACGGGAACTGACAATTCACGCCTCCATCGAAGAGCAGATCTTCTACCCGACGGTCCGTGAGGATGCCCAGGACCTCGATTCCGACATCCTCGAAGCCCTCGAAGAGCACCACGTCGTCAAGTGGCTCCTATCCAAATTGAACGGGCTGGATCCATCGGCGGAGCGGTTCGATGCCAAGGTGGCCGTGTTGATCGACAGTGTCAGGCACCACGTGAGCGAGGAAGAAGGCGAGCTCTTCCCAGCCGTCCGACAGGCATTTAGCCGCCAGTCACTGGTGGCCATGGGAGATGCGTTGGCGGCAGCCAAGAAGGGGGCGCCCACCAAGCCCGCGGCCACGCCTGCCCGACGAACCGCCGCTGAACCGCCTTGCCGATGCCGGGGCGGGGGCGGTGGACCGGGCCGTCGGGGCAGTCAAGAAAGCCGCAGCTACCCGTTAGCGGCCGTACCGCCATGAGCTCCCGTCGGTAGAGGACCGGCCGACGTGACCGATCGGCTCCGACCTGGGGTCCTGTTCGATGTGGATGGGACCCTCGCCGATACCAACTACCTGCACACGGTGGCGTGGTCCAGGGCGCTGCACGATGCCGGCGAGTGGGCGCCCATGAACGCCATTCACCGGCTCATCGGTATGGGAGGCGACCAGCTCGTCCCCACGTTGCTCGGACACCAGAGCCCGGCGGCGAGCGAAGCTCGGCCCTCCCGGTACAAAGAGCTAATGGTTGATGCCCGGATCTACCCCGGAGCCCGAGACCTCCTCTGGCGTATCCACAACGAGGGCATAGCGGTGGTAGTGGCCACGTCGGCACCGAACGAGGAGCTCGGACCGCTGCTCGAGCTCCTGGACGCCGACGACGCCATCGATGCCGCCACCACCGCCGACGACGTCCTATCGTCCAAGCCGGAACCAGAAGTCTTTCTCAAGGCAATGGCCGTCGGGGCCGTCGACCCGGAGCGGGCATTGGCCCTGGGGGACAGCCTGGGACATTCAGGCGGCTCGAGCCACGGGCATCGGGTGTATCGCCGTCGAATCCGGTGGGTTCAGCCAACACGAGCTCGCCGAGGCGGGCGCGGTGCGTGTCTACCGCGATGTTCACGAGGTACTGGATCAGTTCCGGACGGGACCACTCCGGAGCCTGCTCTCCTGAACAATTGACAGTCGTGGCGCCGGCGGGATCGCACGACGGGACCGGACCTGTACCGACCTGGGAGATGACCCGCTCGCGGCCAAGTGCTAAATTTGGCGTTGTCGGCTTGGACAGTCAGGCAGTCATTGTTCGATTTGGATACTTGGGCTATGACCGACTTTGCTTTGCACGCAGTGACAGCCAACGACAGCGGTCGGGGTGCAGCGAACCACGCCAGCACACTGACTGTGACGGGCGAGATCGACTTTTCCACGTCCCCTCAACTGCGGCAGGGCCTCACGGAGATCCTGCAAACTCCCGGGGCTGATGCAGTCGTGGACTTGTCAGCCGTTGAGTTCGTGGATGCCTCGGGAATAGGGGTACTGATCGGGAGCAGCGAAAACCTGGCCAAGGCCATGAACGGACGCCTCATCCTTCGCAGGCCGAGCCCCGCGGTGCGACTCCTGCTCGATCTGCTGGAGCTGGATGGAGTCCTTCTCGTCGAAACGTGACGGGCACGGACCCATGGCTTACATGACACCGTCCCACATGGACCGCTCCGAAAGGCAAGCTAGATCGGGACGGCCAGCTCGAACCACACCGACTTTCCCTGCGCCTTCGGTTCGACTCCCCACTGAGCGGCAACGGCGTTGACGATCGACAACCCTCGTCCGCCTTCCGCCGTGGGGCTCGGCATCCGGAGCACTGGCAACTTCTCGCCCTCGTCGGTCACGACTACACGGACGCATTCGTGACGGACCTCCAATTCCAAGGAGACCGCTCCCGCACCATGCACGATGGCATTGGCGACGAGCTCGTCTACCAGCAAGGCTGACAGTTCGGCGACATCGGTATTGAGCTCGAGGAGCGCTTTTCGGACGGCTGCTCGAGCACGCCCGACCGAATCCGGGCTGCGAGACAGGGAAAGGATGAACTCGGCCACCGGTAGATTCCTACCCCTTGACCGTAAATTATGAACCGACGCGCTGGTGGCCAAGTGACGGGCACCCCTCAAACCGGTATGAACAGAGGAGTTGACGAGAGCTTGCCAGACGGTCGCACGGCACGCACCAAGTGGCTACGGTCGGGTGGATGGTCGACAACTCTCAGATTGACCTCGCGGCCACGTTCGGTGACATCGCCCGCACTCTGGTGGCTGAGGAGGACGCGCATGCCACCTTGAGACGGATCGTTCGATTGGCCGTCGACACCATCGATGCGTGCCAGCACTGCGGAATCTCGATCGTCGAGGGTCGGAAAATTGGATCGCCAGCCTCGAGCGATGAAGTTCCGGCCCTGGTCGACAGGCTCCAGTCCGAGACGGGCGAGGGACCTTGCGTGGACGCCATCAAGGACCACGAGGTATTCCAGACGGGCCGGCTGTCACAGGAAGCGCGGTGGCCGAACTTCGCTCACCGGGCCAATACGGAGTCAGGGATCGAGAGCATCCTTTCGATCCGACTCTTCATCGAGGGGAACACGATGGGCTCACTCAACCTGTACTCGGCACAGCCTGACGCCTTTGACGAACACGACGTCGCGTTCGGGGCAGTGTTCGCGGCGCACGCCGCGGTCGCTGTCCACGGCTCGAAGATCGACAACCTGAGAAAGGGCTTGCAGTCTCGCGAGCTCATCGGTGAGGCCGTCGGTATCCTCATGGCCCGTGAGAACATTTCGGAGAGGGAAGCGTTCGACGTCCTGACGCGATCCTCCCAGCGCCTCAACGTCAAACTTCGCCTCATCGCCGAAGAAGTCGTCCGTCCTGAGCGTTCCGTGACACCCGACTAGGGCATTGATTCCTCTGAGCGATCTCCACGAGAGCGCCTCCACGGCCGAGGAGCCGTTGATCCGGTCAGACGGGTCAGCCCGCGAGCTCGTCGCTGGCCTCCTCGGCCGGCGACTCCAGCAGCTCGTGACGGAGCACCTCGATGTCCTCGGGGGACACGCCGTGGGCGATCAAGTACGACGCCACCGATCCGTGATACCGGCGCACCGAGGCCAGCACCTCGGTGATGAGGACCGGATCGCTCGACATGAGCTGTGCCGCCCGGTCATCGTTCATTCCGTAGGACGCGATCATGGCGATCATTGCCGTTCGCTGCTCGGCGGAGAGGAAGAGCCCGGTGGCGGCAAAGTCCAAGGCAATCACCTCGTCGGGTACGCCCACGACGGAAAGAACCAACGCAATGATCACGCCCGTCCGATCCTTGCCCACCGAGCAATGGACCACGGCGGGAAGTGCGCCGGGCGCGGCCAGCTCACGGACCACGGCTGCGATGGCCGGTCCCCGATCTTCGATGAGCATCCGATAGATGTCGTTGAGGGTCAGCTCGAGATCTCCGGTTACGCCCTCGCCCCGCTCGGCGTCGAACAAGGGCAAGTTGACGATGCGGGCACCGACGTCGTCCACCAGGTCCGGGTGCGTCTCCCGCTCCGAATCGCGTCGGAGGTCGATGACCGTCTGCACTCTGAGCGATCGCAGTTGAGCTCGGCCGTCATCGTCGAGCTGATGGAGTGCGTCCGCTCGGATCAACGTGTAGGGCTTGGTCGTGCGACCGTCGGCGGTTGCGTACCCACCCACATGTCGCACATTCCAGGTTCCTTCGATGGGGATACGACGCTCGAGCAGGTCGCTGTCGCTCGGTGTGGGCGTCATCGGAGGACGAGACGCTGGTCTTGGTGAATTTGTCCCGAGGGGGTTCTGTGCACACCGGGAACGATAGGGCGAGAACATGAACTGGCTGTCACACACAGGCAACCTGACGCTGAACCCTTGGTTAAAAAGGACCAGAGGGATGCCCCGGGCAGGCCCTGTTCCCAACAGGCGATACCTCCTCGACATCGGCAATTGGGCCAGGATGGGAGAATTGACACTCCCATCGACGACGGGACGGCATGATCGAGTGATCCTCCGAGCCACCAACGAGCACGATTGATGATGAGCAGGTCGCCATCCGGGGTTCGACGTTCGCTGTTGATGGCCACCGCCCTTGTCGGCCTCACGACGTTCACCTTTGGATTCGGGACCCCGCCCAACGGCGCGTCCGCTACTTCCGTGTCTGCGCCTCTCAGCGTCCAATGGATGCCGGGTTTCAACGCACCGGGAACGCCGGCCCGGTACAACAAGGTCGGCGTCCTCAAGATCGGGCCGAGCACGGCCAAGAACGTCTTGGTCCTCGAGCCCGGGACCTCCGCCGGAAGCGCCTACTTCGTGCCGTTGGCCAAGTGGATCGTGGCCAAGACCCCCGGGTGGCAGGTGTGGTCGATCGAGCGCCGGGAGAACCTGCTCGAGGACCAGTCCGAGTTGAACCGGTTCAAGCAGGGCAAGGCCACCTCGACCCAGTTGTTCGACTACTACCTGGGCTATCTCAAGGATTCGAGCATCACCTCCCATATCCAGTCGATCCCGAATTCGGCCGTCGCCTTCGCCAAGCAATGGGGCATGAACGTGGCCGTCCAGGATCTGCACACGGTGATCGGGAAGGCCGAGAAGCTCGGTGGAAAGGTCGCCCTCGGTGGTCACTCACTGGGTGGCGCGGTGGTCACGGCGTATGCCACCTGGGACTTCGGCGGACACGCCGGAGCCGATGACCTGGCCGGCCTGGTCTACATCGACGGAGGTAGCAGCCCCACGCCCGAGAGCGCGGCTCAAGCGACCCAACAGCTGCAGACCCTCGACTCGGCCGCAGCCTCCCCCTGGCTCGCCTTCGGGGGCATCGTGGCCCCCTTTGCCGGCCTGTTCAACGCCACCGGCTCGGCCGCCGCCCTACTCGATCCCAATGCGCCTTCGTTGGGTGAATCGTCTGGGCTCCTACCCGCTGACATCGTCCCCTCGGTACCGGTCACCAACCTCGGCCAGTACGGCTACACGCTCAACGTGGCCACATCGCCACCAAGCCTGGAGGCGGCGCAAGGGCACCTCGGCCAGGGCGTTGCCGCCAACGGCCCGGTCCACGGCTGGAACAGCACCGGCGCGCTCACCCCGATCAAGCGCTTCGCCACCATGTTCTCCGGGGCCGGAATCCAGAACACCGACGGCACCGAATGGTATTTCCCCCAGCGCCTGACCGACGACAGCGCGGCAGTGGACAACGGCAATGCCAACCCGGCTCAGAGCGTGGTCGGCGTCGACGCCACCATGGGACACGAACTTCCCCATCATCTCCTCATCTACGCCTTCGGAGCCCACCTGCTCGGGCAGGGGGCGCTGACCGCCGCACAGCTTCTGGCCCAGCAGTCGAATATCCCCCAGAAGAACCTGACGCTGATCAATCGACAGAGCACCTACGCTCACAACGATCCGGCTGGTGCCTACCCTAACAACGTGTTTTTTCAGTATCTGGTTCCGTTCCTGAAGAAGGTCACTCGATGAAAGCAGCGGTCTACTACCAAACCGGCGGACCCGACGTGTTTCGCTTCGAGGACGTGCCCGATCCGGACGTGGGTGAAGGCGACGTCCTCATTCGGGTCGAAGCGGTCAGCATCGAGGGCGGCGATACCCTCAGTCGGCTAGGGGAGACCTGACTCCAGGTCCCCCACATCGTCGGGTACCAGTGTGCCGGAACGGTCATCGCCGTCGGTGACCGGGTCACCGCCATCAGGGTGGGTGATCGGGTGGTGACCGTCGGCGTGGACGGATCCCATGCCCAGCGCCGGGCGGTAGGCCAGTCGTTCTGCTGGGTTATCCCCGAGGGACTGTCGACCGAGGAAGCGGCATGCGTCCCGGTGCCCTTCGGCACGGCCAGTGACTGCCTGTTCGAATTCGGGCGCCTGCAAGCGGGCGAGAGCGTGCTCATCCATGCCGGGGCCAGCGGGGTGGGCATCGCCGCCATCCAGATGGCCAAGCGGGCCGGGGCCCGGGTCCTGGCCACCGCATCCAGTGACGAGCGCCTGGCCCGTCTCGGCCCAGTACGGCCTCGATCACGGCATCAATTACGCATCCGACGACTTCGTCGAGGCCGTCCGTCAACTGACCGATGGCAGCCGGCGCCGATGTGATCGTGGATTCCATCGGTGGGTCCAACCTGCAGAAGAGCCTGCACTGTCTGGCCTACCGGGGCCGGTGCCTGACCTTCGGCGATGCCGGCCGGGATGTCACGTCCACCTTGGACATCTCCACCATGCGGGCCAACAACCAGACGTTGGTCGGCTACTTCCTGGGAGCGGAGCTGTTCCTCACCCCGAGGCCCCACGGCGTCATCGCCGGGATCCTGGACGACGTCGCCCAGGGCCACCTCCGGGTGGTCATCGACCGACGGTTCCCGTTGGACGAGGCCGGCGAGGCCCACGCCTACATCGAGAGCCGGCAGGCATTCGGGCGGGTCCTCCTCATCCCCTGAGCTCGAGCGGGCCTAGGCCGCCCTCACGTTCTCGAGCACCAGGGCGACTCCCTGGCCCGATCCGACACAGACGCCGAAGATGCCGTAGCGGGCCCGTCGCAACCGGAGCTCGGTCGCCAGCGTGAGCACGTAGCGGGTGCCGGAAGACCCGAACGGATGGCCGATGGCAACGGCACCACCGTTGGGGTTGAGGCGATCATCGGGGACCTCGAAGCCGTCAAGCTGACGGGGCAGCTCGCGCAGGACGCCAAGGGCCTGGGCGGCAAAGGCCTCATGGACTTCCCACACGTCGATGTCGGTAGGGGCCAGTCCGGCTCTCCTCAGCGCTGCGGCCATGGCGAAGGCCGGAGCGATCCCCATCAACTGGGGGTCGAGGGCGTGGGTGGCCGAAGCGACGACCCGGGCCATGGGCTGGAGGCCCAGTACCTCGGCCGAAGCGCCGCCGGCCAGCACGACGGCGCTGGCTCCGTCGCTCAGCGGTGACGAGTTTCCCGCCGTCATCTGGGTCGTGTTCGGCTGGGGGGAAGGGCAGCCAGCCGCTCGGCAGTGGTGTCCGCCCCTGATGATCTCGTCGTGCTCGAAGGTACGCCGCTCCTTGCCCGTGGCCGGTAGCTCGACCGGCTGTATCTCGGCGGCCAGGCGGCCCGAGTCTCGGGCCGCGGCGGCATGCAGGTGCGAACGGAGGGCGAAGGCGTCGATCTCCTCTCGGGTCAGTTCGTACAGGTCGGCCACGTTCTGCGCCGTCTTGATCATCTCGACGTAGGCGTCGCGGGCCAGGAGGGTCGGGTTGGGAGGTCCACCGGCGCCGGCCCACATGGTGTCGAGGATGAACAACGGGCCACGAGGGCTGAAGGGCGCGTCACCTTTCATGAACGCCCACCCCGATCGAGACATCGACTCCACTCCGGCGGCCAGCCCTACACCTAGCTCGCCGCTGCGGATGGCATGGGCGATCGAGATCATGCCGGTGAGCGACGACGCACAGAACCGGTTGACGGTGACGGCGGGGACGGAGTCCGGGAAACCCTGCGGCCAGAGCCGCCCACCGTGCGATGTCGCCCATGCCCTCATGGGCGGGATTCACCAGCCTGCGGTGATGTCCTCGATCCGGTCCAGGGGGACACCGGTGCGTCGGCAGGCGGCCACCATGGTCTGGCCGAGCAGGTCGTCGATACGGAGGTGCGAGAGGGAGCCGCCGTAGCGTCCCACCGGTGTTCGCACGCCGCCCAAGACGAACGCATCACTCATCGGCCGGTCCTCCCTCTGACGAACGCGTCGATGAGCGCTGCCGTCAGATCTACCCGGCTACCCTGTACCGGAAACTCCCGACCCAAGGCCGGCTGAGGTCCTACGCCCCCGTTGGCGACGACCGCAGACGGAAGTACGGCAGGTTGATGCCCTCCCCCACGGGACGGAAGTCGACTCCGACGTCCAGTCCGGCCCGGACGTCGGCGGTGTCGCAGTCGATGACGTTCGAGAGCATCTGGTAGCCCTCGTCGAGGTCGACGATGACCGGCGCGAAGGGGATCACGAACCCCGGCGACGGCGGCTGCCATGCGATCGTCCAGCTGTAGATGGTCCCCCTCCCCTGGCTCACGTGCCATTCCAGGTCACGGCTCCGGCACTGACGACAGATCGGGCCGGGGTTGAACAGCGCATACCCGCACGCGTTGCAGCGCTGGTAGCGAAGCTCGCCGGCCGCGCACATCCCTCCCAGAACGGCCGGCTCCACATCGACGGGTGCGGGAGGGGGATACCCGGGGGTTGCGCCTGGAGACGGGTCACGGCCGGGTCCGGCCCAACAAGACGACGTCATTGAACAACGCACCGGCGCCCCCACATGTGCACATGACGACTTCGGGGTCGGCCAACTGCACGCCGGCCGCTCGGCCCTGGATCTGTTCGACGCCACGCACCACCCGCTGGAGCATCTGGGTCAGTCCTCCCGGATGGCTGAAGGACATCGTGCCTCCGTCCGTCGTCAACGGGTGTCGACCCGACGGCTCGATCACACCCGACGTCACGTACTCCCCCCCTTCGCCCTCGGCGCAGAAGCCGAACGCCTCGAACTGTCGGATCAGCTCGAACGAGAACGGATCGTAGAACTCGCAGCCGTCCACCTCGTCGGGTCCGATCCCCGCGGTGGCGAATGCCTGTCGCGCCGCTCGGCGCCCGACGTAGCCGTTGGGGACGTCGGTGTTGCCGGTCAGGTCCCAGCTGGGCGGGATGTTGGTAGGAAGGACCGAAGTGATCGATGCCTCCCCCCAGGATGTACACCGGCGGGCACCGAAGATCGGCGGCACGCTCCGCGGTCGTGATCAACAACGCCGTCGCTCCCTCGGAAGTCGTGGCGCAGTCGAGCAGGTTGAACGGCTCGGCGATCGGCCGGGACGATCGAATGTCGGCCGGGGTGAACGGCCCGCGCCCGTAGTAGATGGCCTCGGGGTTGGCGCTGCCGTTGTTTCGGATGGTGGCGGCCACGTGGGCCATCTGGTCGACGGTCGTGCCGTGGCGATCCATGTGGCGCCGGGCAATCAGGGCGAACTCGGCTGCCGTGAACATTCCGAACGGGGCGACGAACTCGTTCCCGGGCCGGGTCCACGGGGCCATGGCCTCCCGATCGGTGTAGGCCCCGGCCTCTCCGTCGGCCAGCAGAACGACGTTGGCCGCCCCGGCGGCAACGGCGGCGGCCACGGTGAGCACGGCGTCGACCCCTCCGCTCAACCGCGGGTCCCACACCGGCCCTATCCCCAGCCGGTAGGCGAGGGCGGTGCCGTGCCGTCCGGCCACCCCGTCCACCTCGCCCGGGTCCATCCCCGCAGTGTCCAGTACGGACAGGGCGGCGTCCAGGGTGATCGACAGCGAGTCCGATCCATCGAGTCGACGGGCCTGGCGACTGTTGGAGACGGCGGCGATGGCCACGTTCCGGTAGGGATTGGGCGACGTCACCGCGGGCGCCTTGGTTCGCGGTGATCCCGGGACAGGTTCACGGCGGCAACATAGCCTGACTCGATGACCGATTGCTCCGATGCCGACCGGCCACTCCCTCCGAGGGCCACGGCTCGCCTGGCCCGGAGGCGGCCCACGGAGGTGATTGGGTAGCGTGGCCCCAGGGTGATCTCCATGCCGCAGAGGGGGACCGCCGCAGAGGGGGACCGGTGAATCCAGAGGACCTAATTCTGATCAGCGTCGATGACCATATTGCCGAGCCCGCCGATATGTTCGCCGCCCACCTCCCCGACCGGTACCGAAGCCAGGCTCCTCGAGTGGTCCTCGAACCCGATGGGGTCGAGCAGTGGTACTACGGCGATCTCCGGGGTCGGAACCTGGGCCTCAACGCGGTGGCCGGCAAGTCCCCCGAGTTCTACAACATCGACGCCAGCCGCTACGACGAGATGCGGCCCGGCTGCTACGACGTCCACGAACGGGTCCGGGACATGAACGCAGGGGGTCAGCTGGCCGGGTTGAATTTCCCGAACTGGCCCGGGTTCTCCGGCCAGGTGCTCAGCCAGGGGCCTGACCGCCACCTGAACGACATCATGATCGGCGCCTACAACGACTGGCACATCGACGAGTGGTGCGGCGCCTATCCGGAGCGGTTCATCCCCTGCGGGATCTTGCCCCTCTACGACGTCGAGCGGGCGGCGGTCGAGGTTCATCGACTGGCGGCCAAGGGGTGCCATGCCGTCACCTTCTCCGAGAACCCCGAGGCGCTGGGGATGGCCAGCATCCACAGTCACTATTGGGACCCGCTCTTCGCGGCCTGCTCGGACGAGGGGACGGTGCTGTGCTGCCACGTCGGCTCGTCGTCGCAAGCCGTCCACACGTCGGCTGATGCACCGGCCAGCGTGGCCATCAGCCTGTCGTCGGTGGCATCGATCTTCACGATGGTCGACCTGATCTGGTGCGACGCCTTCGAGCCGGTTTCCCGAACTTCGTTTCTCCCTCACCGAGGGCGACGTCGGGTGGATCCCCTACTTCCTGTGGCGGGCCGAGCACGTCAGCGACCGACACCACGGCTGGACCGGCCACGAGTTTCCCGAGGGCATCAGCGGTCCGGCCGAGGTGTTCCGCCGCAACATCCTGTGCTGTTTCATCAGTGACCCGGTGGGCATCGAGAACCTGTCGCCACTTCAATGTCGACAACGTGTGCTGGGAGTCGGACTACCCCCACTCCGACGGCATCTGGCCGAACGGTCCCGAGACCCTCGCCACGGTTCTGGCCGGGGTGAGCGACGCCGTCATCGAGGGCATCACCCATGGCAACGCCATGCGCCACTACCAGTTCGATCCATTCGGGCGACGGTCACCCGAGGACTGCCGGGTCGGCGCCCTTCGGGCCGAGTCGCCCGACGTCGACACCGTCACCCGGGTGGGACGCCCAGCCGGGGAACGCGACCGGCAGGCGTGGGCCAGGATCGCCGATCGAGTGGCCGCCACCAAGGCGGGGCGCCGGTGATCACCCCGCAGTGAGCTGCACCGGACCATCTCATGAGCTCGATACACCTTGACCCCGCGACTTCACAGTCTGGGAATCTTCACACTCTGCGAGTGCGCCGGTTTGGTTGCCCGGGTCTCCGAAGGCACGTCCATGAAGAGGATCCAAGCCTCACTGGTGGCCAGGCACGGACCGGCGGGTCCGAGCGCGCCGCAGGCGAGAGACCACCGGATGATTTCCTTCTTCCATGCGGCAAACCGTATGTGGCGGCGGACTCTGCGCATCCACTGACGGTCTCGCTCTGCGACGGCCACCAACGCACAAAAGGCCTCGTGGTCATCCATTGTTCCCCCCATGTTGATAACCCTCCCCCACTCGATGTCTGTTTCGACACGAACTGCGGCTTCAACTCCTGTCACTATACCTTCGCTCCCGTTTTTTCTCTGGAGTACTCGTTCAACTGTCCCCAGCGACCCAGTAGTATCCGCGTCCGGGCACAGCGCTGACCACGGTTTGGAGCATCCCATGAGCTCGACACATCTTGATCTCCCGATGCTGGGCCCGCCCAGCGCAGAGGAAGTCAGCGACGGGGTGTTCGCCTACATCCAGCCCGACGGCAGCTGGTTCATCAACAACACCGGGTTCATGATCGGCGCCACGGGGGTGACCAGCATCGACGCCTGTTCCACCGAGCGGCGGACCCGGGCCTACCTCGAGACCATTCGGGGCCTGAGCAGCCAGCCCATCCGGACGCTGATCAACACCCACCACCACGGCGACCACACCCACGGCAACTACCTCTTCCCCGGGGCGACGATCGTCGCCCACCAGAAGTGTCGAGACGAGGTGCTGGCCGGCGGCCTCCCCGACTTCCAAGGGATCTGGAACGACGTCGAGTGGGGCTCGCTGGAGCTGGCTCCGCCCTTTCTCACCTACCGCGACACGGTGACGTTGTGGGTCGACGACATGCCGTGCGAGGTCCACCATGTAGGCGACGCCGCCCACACCACCAACGACTCGATCGTCTGGCTACCCGAACGCTCGGTGCTCTTCTGCGGCGATCTCCTGTTCAACCAGGGCACCCCCTTCGTGCTCATGGGCTCGGTGGCCGGCTCCATCGACGTGCTCGAGACCGTCCTGCGTCCCCTGGGGGCAGAAACAATTGTGCCCGGCCACGGACCTGTCGCCGGGCCCGAGCTGATCGATCACGTGGCGTCATACCTGCGCTTCGTCCTGGACATCGCCGCTCAAGGCATGTCGGCCGGGGTAAGCCCGCTCGAGGCCGCCCGCGACACCGATCTCGGCCCGTTTGCCGGGCTCTCCGACCCCGAGCGCATCGTCGGCAACCTGCACCGCGCCTACGCCGAGCTCGGGGGGACGCCACGCGGCGGGCGCATCGACATCGGCGCCGCCTTGGCCGACATGGTCACCTACAACGGGGGCCGACCCCTGACCTGCCGGGCGTGACGTCCGCGCTCAGGAGGGCCAGACGATGCTCTGGAGCTCGCTGTAGGTGTGCATGCCCCACTTGCCGTCCATGCGACCGATGCCGCTCATCTTGAACCCGCCGAACGGGGTGTGCACGTTGCGGCCGGTGGTGTTGATGCCGACGTTCCCGGCTCGCAGCCGACGGGCCACCGCGTACGCCCGAGGGGTGTCCTTGGAGAACACGTAGTCGTAGAGGCCGTACGAGCTGTCGTTCGAGATGGCGATGCCTTCCTCCTCGTCGTCGAAGGGGACGACGACGACGACCGGGCCGAAGATCTCGTTGCGCACCACATGCATGTCGTTGGTGCACTCGGCCAACAGCGTCGGCGCGACGAAGTACCCCTTCTCGAGGTGCTCGGGCTGCCGACCGTCGACGACGATCTCGGCTCCGTCGTCCTTGCCCGACGCGATCATGGCCTCGACCCGGTCCCTCTGGACCCCGGAGATGACCGGCCCGACCACGGTGGTCGGGTCGAGCGGGTCCCCAGTGGGCAGCGACCGGGCCGCCTGGGCCAGTCCGTCAACCAGCGGCTGGTAGATCGAACGGTGGACGACCACCCGGGTGGGCGCCGTGCAGATCTGTCCCGAGTGAAAGGCCCAGACGCTGGTGATCGAGCGGATCGCGGTCGGGAGGTCGGCGTCGGCCAGGACAAGGGCGGCACCCTTGCCGCCGAGCTCGAGCAGCAGGCGCTTCATCGTCCGGCCCCCGGCCTCGGCGATCCGGGATCCGACCACCGAGCTACCGGTGAAGCTGATCATGTCGACATCGGTCGAGTCGACCAGGGCGGCACCGATCTCCGGGCGCGAACCCGTGACCAGGTTGATCACTCCCGGTGGGAACCCCACCTCCTCGAACACCTTCACCATTTCGATGATGCCGAGGGGGTCCTGGGGGGCGGGCTTGATGACGACGGTGTTGCCCATGGCCAGGGCGGGACCGACCTTTCCGGCCATGCTGGTGAGAGGGAAGTTATACGGGGTGATGCACGCGGACACGCCGACGGGCTGTCGGGCGGCGATGGCCCCGAGCAACGTCCCGGGGCCCAGTTGGGACGCCATCGACTCGCTGGGGGGCAACGGTTCATCCCATTCCCCCAGGGCCAGGTCCGCATACTCGTACAGGCGATTGGAGGCGCCGGGCACCTGCGCGCCGTCGGCCACCATCATGGTGGCACCGGTCTCGGCCTGGACCAGCGGGACGAGCTCGTCATGCCGCTCGACCCAACGGTCAGCCGCGGCCCGGAGGAGGGCGGAACGCTCCTTGCGGGTGGTGAGGGACCATGTGGCAAAGGCCTCCTTGGCCGCCGCGGCCGCCGCGGCCACATCCTCAACGGTGGCCTCGGGGGCCTCCCCGACGACTGTCTCGGTGGCCGGGTTGATGATGTCGTAGGTGCCGCCCGTGGGCACGACCCACTGGCCATCGATATACAGCTTGTAGTCGGTCCTGGTCTCTACCGTGGTCACGTAGCTCCCCCTTCGTTCTTGGTCCAACGTAGTGCCGATCGGATCACCAGCGCTTCGGCGGGTCGCTCCGGTTGAGATCGGCCAGGTACCGGTTGTACGCGGCCAGGTCCTCATCGACCACCACCTTGACGCCGACGACGCGCGCATCCACCGGCTCGTGGTCATCGGAACGGTCATCAGCACCGGCGGGGCCCATCACCGGGGATGCGGTCGCCTTCCGGTCCTGGGATTCGAGGGCCTCGGTCTGCTGTCCCTGGGATAACACGGGAGACCCAGGGGACCCCAGGCTGGCCTGCATCACGGCGGCCGAGAGAGTCTTGTCGAGGGCCCAGCCCGGTACCTCTTCCAAGGGCATACCCGAAGCCGCCGCCGCCGTGCGGTCCCGGGCCGCCCACAGCCGGGCCAGCGCGGTGGACTTCTCGTTGATCAACCGCCACCAGACATAGAGGGCATAGAGCCCGAACAGCGGCCACTCGAAGGTGTATGCCCAGCTCAACGTGTTACCGCTCCGCGCCGCGTCGTACTGCCACTTTCCGAGCAAGAAAAAGCTCGGCACCACGATCAGGACCAGTACATGCAGTGCGATACAACGCCACGTGAAGTACTTGCGCATCGGGGATCAATCGTACCCTCGGGCCCCCGCCCGGGCACCATCGGGGTGGCTCGGACCGATCGCGGGAAGGGCCCTTCCGCCCCGGGATCAGGAGGCCAGGACTCGCTCGAGGAAACGAGCGGTCAGCTCGGTCCACGAACTCAGGTCGGCAGGGCTGGACGCCACGTGGAGCTCGGAGCCGGGGAGAAGGGCGTGCAGCTCGTTCGCCGTGGACACGGGATGGATCGGGTCTCCGGTCCAGGCCAGGATCAGGGCGGGAACGCCAATTCGGGCGATGTCGGCTCGGTCGGGGAGGTTGGCCCTGGTCGCGCCGCGCATGACCAGAGCCAGCCGATCCGGTTCCCAGGCCCGGGTGGCCGCGGCCTGCTGTTCCCGGCGTCGCTCGTCGCCTACGAACGGGTCGGGCGGGTCGAGCTCGGCCCGGGCCGCGATCACCGCTTCGACCCCCGCGGTCTCGATGACCGAGGCCGCCAACTCCCACTGCTCGGCCTGGGCCGCTCGTGTCTCCCACGCCGTCGGAGGGATGGCCAGTACCAGCGCCTTCACCCGCTCGTCACCGAGGAGGGCGGCATGGAGAGCGGTGCCGCAGCCCATCGACGCGCCGGCGGCCACGTAGGTGTCGATGCCCAACGCGTCGGCCAGCGCACGTTGGTCCTGGGCCAGCTCCGACCAGCTATAGCCGTCGAGATCGGGCGTCGAGCTTGATTCGCCGTGACCTCGGGCGTCGTAACGGACGACGGTGACGGGGATCTGTTGCCAATCGAGGAGACCCATGTCGGCGTCACTGCTCCGGTCCATCGAGAGCCCGTGACCCCAGATCAGATCGGGCCCCGACCCGGATACCTCGTAGGCAAGGTCGATGCCTCGGACGGTGATTCGCTTGGTGGACATCAATGAGCCGACTAGCTGCCCGGGCGTCCCAGCGATGCGGGGTTCATGGGCGTGTCCATGGCGTGCACCGCGGGCAGCACCTTCTCGGCGAAGAGGCGCAGGCTCTTTTCCGCCTTGTCCTGGGGCATACCCCCGTAGAAGACATGGATCACCAGCGTCTCCAGGCTGATGGCCCACTGCAGGGTCTTGAGCCTGTCGATGATCTCATCCGGCGTGCCGATGGGCTGGGTCTCGCGGCGGGCTGGCCACGCTGGCGTCGGCATGGCCGACGTCGGCCGACTGGCGGGTGAGGTACTCCTCGTAGCCCTTGACTCCCTCGAAGCCGGGATTGTTCCACTCGAAGTAGTGGTGCTGGGCCGCCGAGCTGCTGGTTGTCGGAAGTACTCCCAGCCCTCCTCGGCTTCGGCCGACGTCTCGGCGCAGTACATCCACAGCAGCGTGGTCGGCTGGTCGGGCGGCCAGCCCGAGCTCGGCCCGGATCTCGTTGAACCCCTGAACCTTGTCGGTCATGCCGGCCAGGTCGTCGTCGGAGACGAACATCTGGCCCAGGCCGTTCTCAGCGGCCAGACGAGCGGACTTCTCGGTGGTGAAGGCCGCTTTGATGTTGGTGGTGAGCTCGCCTTTGTGGCGGGCCTGGGGCCGGATGGTCGTCGGCGGGATCTTGAACACCGGCGCCGTCGAAGGTGAACCGCTCGGCACCGTCGGCGGCCCGGATGGCGTTGACCACGTCGTAGAAGTAGGCGTGCGACTCCTCGATCGGGATGCCCAGCGAGGCGTACTCGTGGGGCGCCACGCCGCGGCCGATACCCAGGTGCAGGCGGCGGCCCTTGAGCAGGATGTCGAGCATGGAGATCTCGTGGGCCAGCCGAACCGGGTTCCACCACGGGGCCACGATCACCGCCGTTCCCATGTCGACGCGCGTGGTCCGGCCGGCCCAGTAGGCCAGCCACTGCAGCGGGTTGGGCTGCATCGAGTAGGCCGAGCCGTAGTGCTCGGTGGCCCAGATCGAGTCGAAGCCGAGCGGCTCGACCAGCTCACCCATGTACAGGGTGTTGTCCATGTTGACGTAGTCGGGAACGTCGGGCGGTCGGTCGTAGTCGCCGGCCATCAGGCGAGTCCCAGTCGCCCTGGTTGTACCCCGTAACCATGACTCCGCAGTGCATCGCGCCTCCCCTCGTGCTCCGACAGCATTCCACGCCCGCCCCCGTCCATGCGATCCGGGGCGGGCCGGCCGCAAAACGGGCACAATTGCCAACCTGCCGACTCGACGGAGAAAGTTCCCGCCTGCCAGGAGAATCAACTGATGCATCCACCCGAGCCCAACGCACGGGCTTCCGCCCCGCTCACGGCAGCCCTGTTCCACGAGCTGGTCGACGAGCTCCGGACCATGGAGAGTCATATCACCCAGCCCGAGGTGGGCCTCGACGAGCAGGGTCTGCTCGAGGGGTACAAATGGATCTTCACCATTCTGGCCGTCGGCCTCGACGCAAATATGTGGGCGGATCCGGATCGTCCCCGCTTCGTGGACATCGTCGGCCCCTACCGGAAGTGGGGCGGCGACAACGCCGACGCCTTCTATCAGTTCGCCCCCATCGACCCCGCTCGGACCTATATCGTCCGCGGTCGGATCGGAGACGCCGTCTACCTTTCCCTCACCGTCTACGGCGGACCTTCCGACGGCCGCTACTCGGACCGGATCGTGGCCACCATCAACGATCGCTCGCTCGACATCGGCGAGGACGGCAGCTTCTCGATCGTGCTGAGCCCCGATCCACACGATGGGGCCTGGATCAAGCTCGAACCCGACGCAGTCTGCGCCATCACGAGGGACTACCTGGCCGACCCCGATCACGGGCGACGAGCGCACTGGGATATCGAGGCGGTCGACCCACCCGCCACTCGGCGTGAGACCGACGCCGACCTGGCCCGGCGGTTTCGTGCCGCGCTGACCTGGATCCGCGATCAGGCTCGCATCGCACCCATTGCTCTGGGCTCTCCCAACACGGTCGACGAGCCCTATCCGGTGCCCACGGAGACGTTCGGATGGGCCGCGGGGGACGCGGCGTACGCCATGGGCAGCTACGAGCTCGGCGAGGACCAGGCCCTGATCATCGAGGGCACCTCGCCGCCTTGTGCCTTTTGGAACATCTGTCTGTGGAACCAGTTCCTGCACACCTACGACTACGCCTACGAGCGAGTCACCCTGAACGGCTTCCAACTCGTCTACGAGCCCGACGGCTCGTGGCGGGTGGTCATCGCCCGCCGTGATCCGGGCCATGCCAACTGGATCTCAACTGCCGGCCACCAGCGGGGCCGGATCTGGTTCCGGTGGTTCCTCCCCGATGCCACCCCGACCAGACCGACAACCCGCGTGGTCAGCATCGGCCCCGGAGGGATCAACTCGTGAGCGATCGCCCGGCGCCGGTCGTGCTCGACGACCTCGCATCGCCACGGTTCAGCCCGGAGATGGAACAGCTACGGGCATCACTGGTGGACATCGCGCCCACGTGCCCCCTGGCCGTAGAAGCGCTGACCATGGCGGCGAGCGAGGAGACGGGGCTCGGGGACTTCGGCGACCCGGCCTTCCTCCCTCGGCTCCGGGTGCTCTGTGAGGCCCTGCGCGAGGAGGCAGGCCTCTCGCCGTCGGGCGTCGTGGCCTGGTACTCCCAGCTCCTGCAGTTTCTGAAGAACCGGCTTCGAATCGAGGACCTGCTGGCCCGACACCCCGAGATCCGCGACATCCGGATCGAGCGACCGATCATCATCTGCGGGCTGCCCCGCACGGGCACCACCCACCTGCACAACCTGATCAGCGCCGATCCGGCCTGGCGGTCCCTTCCCTACTGGGAAAGCCTGGAGCCGGTGCTGGCCGAAGACGAACAACCCCCACCGGGCACCGACGATCCACGGATCGGCCGGGCCGCCTTCGGGCTCGAGATGCTCCACGCCGCCCTTCCCTACTTCAACCGGATGCACGAGATGACGGTCGACCATGTGCACGAGGAGATCCAGCTGCTGGCCATCGACCTCTCGACCATGCTGTTCGAGACCCAGGGCTTGGTCCCCACGTGGCGGGACCATTACAAGGCTGAGGACCAGACCCCGTCGTACCGGTACCTGCGCACCATCTTGCAGGTGATGCAGTGGCTCCGCGGTGGCCGGCGCTGGGTGCTCAAGTCCCCCCAGCACCTGGAGCAGTTCGGGCCGCTCCTGTCCACGTTTCCCGACGCCACGTTCGTGGTGCCGCACCGGGATCCGGTAGCCGTGACCGTCTCCATGACGACCATGGTCACCTACTCGTCACGGCTGGCCACCGAGCATGTCGATCCGCTGGCCCTGGGCCGGTACTGGTCGGCGCGCTGCGAGGATCTCTTCCGAGCGTGTGCCGCCGATCGTGACCTTCTGCCGCCTGAGCAGTCCATCGACGTCCAGTTCGATGACTTCATGGCCCACGACCTCGAAACCGTCGAGCGCATCTACTCGGCGGCCGATCAGCCCTTCACCAGCGCGTCCCGCCGGGCCATGGAAGGCTTCGTGGCCGACCATCCGCGTGGGCGCAACGGGACGATCACCTACCAGCCCGAGGTCCTCGGCATCGACAGGTTCGAGCGAGCCGAAGCTCTCGCCTTCTACTTCGATCGCTTCGGCGTCGAGAGTGAGGCGGCCTCCCGCTGAGGTCGGTCAGGCCGGCGCCGAGAAGCGCTTGCGGAGGTCCTGCTTCAAGATCTTGCCCATCGGGTTTCGTGGCAGTTCGGCCACGAACTCGAGACGCTCGGGGATCTTCTGGCTGGCCAGCTCGTGGGTTCGACAGTGCTCGACCAGCTCGATCAGGGTCAGCGAGTCCTCGCCCTCGGCCAGCACCACAACAGCACAGGCCCGCTCGCCCGTCCGGGGATCGGGGACACCGATCACGGCCACGTCGGCCACCTTGGGGTGGGTGTAGACGACGCCTTCGATCTCGAGGGCGGAGAGGTTCTCGGCGTTGCGGATGATGATGTCCTTGGTCCGGCCGGTGATCCGCAGATGGCCCCGGGGGCCGACCACGCCCAGGTCCCCGGTCCGGAAGAAGCCCTCGTCGTCGAAGGCGGCGGCGTCCAGGCTGGCATCGACGTAGCCCTTCAGGGCCTGGGGGCCCCGCACCAGGACCTCGCCCTCCTGACCGGGCGGGAGCACGGCCCCGTCGGCGGCCACGATCTTGAGGTCGATGCCGGGAAGGGCCCGGCCCTCGGCCACGGCCAGGTCCTCGTCGAGGTCGTCCATGAACGATCCGGTAGCGATGGGGAACTCGGTCAGGCCCCAGGCCGAGAGGATCGGTACCCCGAAGAGCTCCTTCATCTCGTAGAACAGCTCGGGGGGCTTGGGCGCACCGCCCGAGGACAACGAGACCAGCTTGGGAAACAGGGGCTCGGAGCCGTGGTGCCGCTGGGCCTCGGCATAGGCGATGAAGAAGGGCAGCGAGCTGCCGAGCCGGGTGGCGCCGTGCTCGGCCATCACCAGCGGGCTCTTCACCGGGTCGAAGATCTCGATCATGAGGATCCGTGACCCCGTGTAGAGCGTGGAAACGGTGACGGCGAAGCCCCCGACATGGGTGTACGGGTAGGGAAGGGGCATGAGGTCGTCGCTGTTGGCGTTCAGGATCGGGCCGTTGGCCGTTGACATGAGCGACATGTCGGTGTGCCGGGCCCCCTTCGGGTCCGCCGTCGTGCCCGAGGAGTAGAAGATGTGCCGAACGGGCTCGCCCTCTCCGGTGGGGGCCGGGGGCAGGATGGAGGGATCGCCGAGCGGCAATCCTCCTCGATCGAGCACCATGGTCTCGCAACCGTGCGTCTCGGCGACGTCCCGAGCCAGGGCGCCGTAGTCGAAATTGCGCCAGATGCTCGGGGTGATGAGCAGCCGGGCGCCGGTCTGGCCAACGATGAAGCTGACCTCCCGCTGGCGCAGGATGGGGATGATGGGATTTTCAACCGCCCCCAACCGGGCCAGAGCCAGCAACAACACCGCCGCCTCGTGGGTGGTCGGCAGCTGCCAGCTCACCGGGGTCTCGGCCGTGATCCCGCGGGCATAGAGGGCCGCCGCCACCTGCTCGGCGGTGTCCCGCCACTGGGCCGCGGTCATCGTGCGCCCCGTGTCGTCCTCCAGAAGCACCCGGTCGGGGTGGCCGCCGCTCGCAGCTCCAGCAGTCCCCACAGCGTCGGGGGGTACGTGGGCAGGTCGTCTACCGTCAGCTCCGCCGTCGGCTTGCCTCGCCCCACGGGCGCCAGGTCGGTCATGTGCTGTCCCCCTTGCTCACCGAGTCGTCCAGATCAGCTCAGGTGAACCGCGTTGCTGACCAGACAGGCACGATAGCGGTCCGCCTCCCAGGTTCCCAACCTGCGTGATCGAACGAGCTCGAGCCGTGGCTACGTCCGCTGGTCAGTGGCCAGGTCCGGATGCCCGTCGAAGTAGCGATCGAGCACCCGGCTGAACAAGGGTTCATCGGGCGCGGCCCGCATGAAGAGCGTCATGGACGACTGCAGTTTCTGCGCGTCGACCGTGCCGAAGATCTGCTCCGCGCCACACCCACGGTTTCGGCGACGAGGATGCTCGTGCATGTCAACAGCCGCGGTCCGAGCACATCGTGATGCAGGTAGGCCCTGGCCTCGGCCAACGACGTGATGGCAAATCTCTTCGACATCGAGCTGGCGCCGAGGCCGGCGATCTGGGGGAACACGAACCACATCCAGTGGCTGGTCTTTCGGCCGCGACGCAGCTCTCCGAGGGCCCGGTCGTAGGTATCACCCACGTTCTGGGCCTGAACGAAACGCTCGAGGTCGAAGGGATCCTCCACCGTCACCTGCTTTGCTCGCTCACCATCACCCTGATACCCGAGGCTTGGTCCCATACGATATTGGGACGGTCCGACCCGGAGCCGACGAGGAGACAGCCGTGCCGACGTTGAACGACGAGGAGCAAGCGATCCTCGAGCTGGTCACCAGATTCGTGGACAAGGAGGTACGGCCGGTCGTCCACGACCTCGAGCAGGCCAATAGCTATCCGGACCGGCTCATCGAGCAGATGAAGGAGATGGGGGTGTTCGGACTGGCCATCCCCGAGCCCTACGGGGACTTTGCCGTATCGACCACCTGCTACGCCCAGGTGACCGAGGAGCTGGCCCGAGGTTGGATGAGCCTGGCCGGGGCGTTTGGAGGCCACTCGGTGGTGTCCAAGCTCCTGGTGAGGTTCGGCGCCCCCGAGCAGCGTGAGCGATACCTTCCCGTGATGGCCACCGGCGAACTGCGGGCCACCATGGCGCTGACCGAGCCCGACGGTGGCTCCGATCTCCAGGCCATCCGGACGGTGGCGCGGAAGGTCGACGGCGGCTACGTCGTCGATGGCACCAAGACGTGGATCACCAACGCTCGCACCTCCGGTCTCGTCGTCCTGTTGGCCAAGACCGACCCGGAGGCGGAGCCCGCCCACAAGGGGGTCAGCATCATCCTGGTCGAGAAGGTTCCCGGATTCGTGATCTCCCGCGACCTACCCAAACTGGGCTACAAGGGCGTGGAGAGCTGCGAGCTCAGCTTCACTGATTGCTTCGTCGCCGGCCAGCCCGTCCTCGGGGGTGACGAAGGTCGAGGCTTCGCTCAGATGATGGCCGGGTTGGAAGTCGGACGCGTCCAGGTGGCGGCCAGAGCGATCGGCGTCGCCCGGGCCGCCTTCGACGATGCCCTGGCCTACGCCCAGCAGCGCCAGACCTTCGGGAAGCCCATCTGGGAGCACCAGTCAATCGGCAACTACCTGGCCGACATGGCCACCTCCATCACCGCCGCCCGCCAGCTCAACCTCTTTGCCGCCGAGCGGATCGACCTCGGGCTGCGCGCCGACCTGGAGGCGGGCATGGCCAAGCTGTTCGCATCCGAGATGGCCGCCAAAGTCACGCTCGACGCCATCCGGATCCACGGCGGCTACGGCTACTCCACCGAGTTCGATGTGGAGCGCTACTTCCGCGATGCGCCTTTGATGATCGTCGGTGAGGGCACCAACGAGATCCAGCGCAACGTCATTGCCAAACAGCTCGTGCAGCGAGGCGGACTCGGCAACCCACTCGGCCAGTAACCCAGTAGGTGGTCTATCCGCTCAGACGGTGGCCGCCGCCCGCGCGTCGGCCAGCAACTTGTCGTCGTCGGCCAGCAGGGCGCCGGCCAGGTCCCGGATCATGTCGACGACTTCGGGATACGCCTCGGGATCCCATCCCTCGAGCAGGTCGGTCATCGACTCCCGGCGGGCGACGGTGAGCTTCTCGATGGCATCGAGGCCGGAGGGAGTGAGCACCAGCTTGTGGCCATCGGCCGCCTCGGTCTGCTCGACCATTCCCGCGGCTACCAACGAGCTCACCCCGTCGCGCAGTCGCTCAGGATCGACCTTCAGCCGGGAGCCCACCTCCTCGACCGTGCTGCCTGGTAGGTCGGCCAGCCGGTAGAGGAGCCAGATGGCCCGGGGCTGGAGGTCGAGCCCGGCCCGCTTGGCCAGCATCCCGTAGAGCTCACCGCGGTTCTCCCGGCTGGCCGCCCGCTCGAGGATCCGCCGGATCTCGCCCAGCGAGGTCCGGGGCTCGGGTATCCCCAGGTTCCCGGCCGGATCGGAGGTGCGGATCGACTTGCGCAGTTCGATCTCCGGCAATGTCCAGCTCAACAGGAACGCCACGAAGGCGATGGGCACTCCGATGAGGAACATGGTTGAGATGGTGTGGGCGATCCCGTGGATCACACCGGACTGAAGGGCGGCGGGGAGCTTGTGGATGGCCGAGGGGTTGTCGGCACTGAGGCTGAACCCGCTGGGTGTCTTGGTCGAGTGCAGCGCGTTCACGATGTTGTGAACCACGATGTTGGCGAAGATGGCGCCGAACACTGCCGTCCCGAACGAACCACCGATCATGCGGAAGAACGTCACCCCGGATGTACCCGTACCCAACTCCTCGTAGGGCACGGCATTCTGGACGGCCACGGTGAGGACCTGCAGCACCAAACCGAGGCCCAGGCCGAACACCACCATGTACGCGGCCGTCGCCCAGGCTCCCGTGGTCACCCCGATCAACGACATGAGGTAGAGCCCGATCGTCATCAACCCGGTGCCCACCACCGGAAAGACCTTGTAGCGCCCCCACCGGCTGACCAACAGGCCGGAGCCGATGGAAGCGACCAGGAGACCACCCATCAGCGGGAAGAGCCGCACCCCTGAAGGACGGGGCTGATGCCCTTTACGTCCTGGAAGAACAGGGGAATGAAGGTCAGGGCGCCGAACATGGCGAACCCGACGACGAAGCCGATGGCGCTCGAAGCGGCAAATACTCTGTTGGCGAACAGGGGGAGCGGGATGACCGGTTCGACCGCCCGGCGCTCCGCCCAGAGAAAGAGGACGCTGAAGACCACGCCGGCGACGGCCAAGCCGATGATGAACGGCGAGGTCCACGGATAGGAGGTGCCTCCCAGGCTGGTGAAGAGGACCAGGCAGGTGGCAGCCAGGGCCACGAGGGCAGTGCCCAGGTAATCGATGATTCGGTGCACCCGGCTCAAGGCTGCGGGTAGGGAGAAGGTCGTGACCACCAAGGCGATCGCACCGATGGGAATGTTGATGTAGAAGATCCATCGCCAACCGATTGTGTCGACGAAGAAACCGCCGATGAGGGGTCCGATGACGGTGGTCACCCCGAACATGGCCATGAACAAGCCCATGTACGCGACCGCGTTCGCGGGGAGAGACGATGTCTCCGACGATGGTCTGGGCGCCGATCATCAGGCCCCCGCCGCCCAGGCCCTGGATCGCCCGGAACAAGATCAGCTCGAGCATCGATTGGCTCAACCCGGAAAGGACCGAGCCCAGCAAGAAGATGACGATGGCGGCCTGAAAGAAGACCTTCCGCCCGTACATGTCGCCGAGCTTTCCCCACAGGGGCGTGGACACCGTTGAAGCGAGCAGATAGGCGGTTACCACCCAGCTCAGATGGGAGGCGCCGTGCAGGTCCCCCACGATGGTGGGAAGGGCGGTGGACACGACGGTCTGGTCCAACGCGGCCAGGAACATCCCGAGCATGAGCGCCCCGATGATGATGAGCACCCGGCGGTGGGGCAAGTCTCGAGCCGGTTCGGGTACCACCGGCGCCGTGGCCGTCTCAGTCATTGCGCCGCTCCTCGATCACCGATTGGCGCATCAGGCTCCATTGCCGCCCCGCTCGTGCAACTCGATGACGTTGCCGGACGGGTCGACGAGGAAGGCCTGTCGATCGCGGACGATCCCCGAAGGGTCGCTCACGACTACCCCGTGACTGCGTATCTCTTCCACCACGTCGTCCATGTCGGACACCTGGAGGGAGAGGTGCTGGCCCAGGTTCGGGGGGATCGGCGCCTCGAGCAGATGCACCTGCTGGCCACCGGCGTCGAGCCAGGCACCGGCAATCCCGAGGTCAGGTCGGTCGGTCCGCTCCGAGAGCCCGAGCACGTCGGTGTAGAACGCCACCGACGCGACGACGTCGTCGACGTTGATGGCGACGTGGTCCACCCCCAGGGGCTTCATCACCGACGCCAGTCGTCACGCTCGGGGAGCGGGTGACCGAACAATTGGGCAGGCATTTCCTGCGGCGATGGCCCGCAGCTCCTCGTCCGGCAGATGCCCCATACTGGCTGACAGTACCGCTTGGGTATCGGGCCACGTCGAATCGGCATGCGGGTAATCGCTCTCGACCATGATGTTCTCAACTCCGATCACGTGACGAAGGGGCACCAGCGAGGGATCGTCGATGCTGCAGAACCAGAAGTTGCGACGGAGCACCTCGCTCGGCGACAGTTCGGACGGCCAGGCCGTGCTGTTGATGCCCGATGCCGAGTGGGCGATCACGTAGTCGACCCGATCCATCAGCATGGGCACCCAGCCCATGCCCCCCTCGGACAGGGCGATGGACAACTCTGGGAATCGGAGCGGAACTCCCGACCACAGCCATTCGGCCGTGGCCACGAGCCCGTTGACCGGAAAGAGCGTCGGCAACAATTCGAACGGGGGGTCGGGCGAGGCCACGGGCACCCAGGAGGACGAGCCCGTATGGAGGCATACCACCGTCCCGGTCTCCTCACAGACGGCCAGGAGTGGATCCCAATGGCCCGAGAAGATGGAATCGAAACCGAGATGGGATGGGAACTCGGGAAAACTCACGGCGGCGAAGCCACGATCCGCATTTCGCCGGATCTCGGCGGCGGCCAGCTCGACATCGGGCAGCCAGGGAAGCTGCAGCGGGATGATCCGATCGGGATGGCTACCGGCCCACACCTCGAGGTGCCAGTCGTTCCACGCTCGGATGCAGGCCAGCCCGAGCTCGGGATCGGTCGAGCGGGAGAAGACGGCCCCGCAAAATCCCGCCACCAGCGAGGGGAAGCACAGCGACGCCCAGATACC
Organism: uncultured Acidimicrobiaceae bacterium; assembly: GCA_963717035.1. Lineage (GTDB taxonomy): Bacteria > Actinomycetota > Acidimicrobiia > Acidimicrobiales > RAAP-2 > DASXMT01. The sequence goes on from CAVQVK010000042.1 coordinate 73,622, forward strand.
GGCGGTGTCCATGTCAGCGATGCGGGCGTCGATGTCGTAGCAGCCGGGTCGCATGTCCTCAAAACGGGCCGGCTCCATGCTCCAGTCCTCCCTCGGCCGGCCGACGACGGCGTTGAGCCCGACGTTGGGATAGAGGTTCCCTTCGTAGATCCACGACTGTTGGCCGCCGTCGAGCTCGACGATGCGAGGGGCACCTTCGGCCAACGTTCGGGGCAGCCGCCCCTCGAAGAGATCGGGCGGCTCGATCAGATGGTCGTCGACCGAGATGATGGGCACCCGAATCGCTCTGGGCTCGGGATCGGGCAGCAACCGGTGGCTGGGGGCGACGACTGGGCTCATCGATGTCTTCTCGTCATCTCGTTGGCTCTCCTCGAACTCCGAAACTATCGTTGTAATGGTTGAGCTGCAGAGCAGTTGAGTAGACAGAGCTGTTGAGCGGCAGGGTCGTTGAGCAGACAGGGTCGTTGAGCAGACAGAGCAGTCGACAAGCAGAGCCAATCGGATGCAGCCAGCGACGATCGGGGGGCACCAGTGCTCGATGTAGTGATCCGAGGCGGCACGCTGGTCGACGGGACCGGCGCGCCGCGACGACCGGCCGACGTGGGCATCCGAGATGGGCGGGTGGTGGCCATTGGCGCGGTCGACGAGCCCGGGACGCAGGTGATCGAGGCCGACGGGCTCCTGGTGGCACCGGGCTTCGTCGACCTCCACACCCACTACGACGCGCAGCTCTTCTGGGACCCCATGGCCAGCCCCTCGCCGCTGCACGGCGTGACAACGGTGCTCGGGGGCAATTGCGGGTTCTCCCTGGCGCCGAGCGGACCCGACCACGCCGAGTACCTGGCGCGGATGATGGCCAAAGTGGAGGGGATGCCGCTGGCCGCGCTGGAGTCGGGGCTCGACTGGTCGTGGACGTCGTACGGCGAATGGCTCGATCGGCTCGAGCACCGGATCGGGGTGAACGCCGGGTTCCTGGTCGGGCACTCAGCGCTCCGACGCACGGTCATGGGCGAAGACTCGGTCACCGAACCGGCCAGTGACGACCAACTGTCGGCCATGGTGGCGTCACTTCACGCCGCACTGGCCAGTGGCGCCCTGGGCTTCTCCACCTCGCAGGTGCATACCCACAACGACGGCGAAGGGCGGCCGGTGCCCTCGCGGGCCGCGTCCCGCGCCGAGATCGAGTCGATGGCGGCCGTGGTGGCCGAGTATCCGGGAACCACGGTCGAGATGATCGTCCAGGGCTGTCTGACCGGTTTCAGCGAGGAGGAGACGAGCCTGATGGCCGCGGTCTCCCGACTGGCGAACCGCCCAGTGAACTGGAACGTACTCGGCACCTCGGCCGCCGCCACCGAGCGGACGGCCAAGCAGCTGGGCGCGTCGGACACTGCGGCTGAACGGGGCGGCACCGTCGTTGCCCTCACGCTGCCGCACAACATGCACATCCGGCTCTCGCTCGAGGGGAGCGTGATCCTCGAAGGGCTCCCGGGCTGGAGCGAGACGCTGTCGCTCCCTCCCGAAGAGCGCCTGGCCGCCCTCTTGGACCCCGAGGTGCGCCGCCGCTTGGACGAGGGAGCCAAGTCGGATGAGGCCGGCATCCTCCGGGGCTTGGTGGCCTGGCCCCGGCTGATCCTGGACGAGACGTTCTCCCCCCAGAACGCGGCCTACGAGGGTCGCACCGTTGGGGACGTGGCCACTGAGCGCAACCAACAGCCCTTCGACGCCCTGCTCGATATCGTCGTGGCGGACGAGCTCCGGACCGGACTGCGGCCGCCCATGGCCGAATCGGAAGCCGATTGGGAAGCTCGGGCCAGCGTGTGGCGGGACCCGCGCACCGTCATCGGGGGATCGGACGCCGGCGCTCACCTCGACATGATGTGTGGGGCGATCTACTCGACCGCGCTCCTGGGTGCTGGCGTACGGCAGCGGGAGCTCGTGAGTTGGGAAGAGGCGATTCACTTGCTCACCGACGTCCCCGCTCGACTCTATGGGCTCAAGCACCGGGGACGCGTGGCCGAGGGATGGTGGGCCGACCTCGTCGTCTTCGACCCGACAACCATCGGGCACGGCCCCGATCGCACGCGCCGAGACATGCCCGGCGGCACCAGCCGTATCTATGCCGAGGGCACGGGCATCGAGCACGTTCTGGTCAACGGATCGGAGATCGTGAGGAACGGTGCCTTCACCGGAACAGTGCCGGGACGGCTGCTCCGGGCCGGACGCGACACGGACACGGTGACCGCCGGTGCACCTTGGCGCCCGCACTGACCGAGACGGCGCCGGGCACGGCCAGGCCCTAGGACACCCGGCGATAGGCGAAGTGGCCCTTGACCGAATCGTCGGTGGGTGGCCCGCCGCTCTCGCTCGTCTCGTCGAGCAGCACGAACTTCCCTTGTAGCGCAGTCCTGATCCGGGACAGGTGCACGGCGAGCTCGCCGATTCGCTCGCGATGGAGGTTGTACTGAGAGGGCCCGACCTCCTCGAAGATTCGAATGTCCCACACCGAGATGCCCTCGGACTCTCCGTCTTCGGCGAAGGCAACGTCGATGATGGCCACTCCCCCGTCGAAGTCATCGACCCACGGCGACTCCTGACCCAAGCGGCGGAGCTCGCCCACCGTGTTGACATCGAAGATGAACAGACCGTCGTCAACGAGATGGTCGTGGACCATGGCGAACATCGATTCCCAGTCACCGAAGGACAAGAGGTGGTTCAGGCTGTCGAACACGCAAATGACGACGTCGAATCGCGCGCCGACGGCGAACGACTTCATATCGGCCTCGAGCAGGCGGGCCCGGGGGACCTTGGCCCGGGCCCGGGCCAGCATCTCCGGCGAACGGTCGATACCGGTCAACTCGGGTACCGCTGCGAGCCGGGCCAGGATCGATCCGTGCCGCAGCCCAACTCGAGCAGTGAGGTTGCCCGTGGGCGATAGCGATCGATCCATTGGTTGACCCGATCGGCCCGGGGACCAGGGTCGTCCATCACTGCGTCGTAGAAGGGGGAGAATCGGTCGTACTCCGTCACCGAAACCGGCCCAGAGCTTCCCGCACCGCTGATTCGATGCAGGCCAGCGTGTCCTCCACCGCTTGCTTCTCACCGAACTCGTTCACCAGGGACACCACGCGGACGATCCGGTCGTCAACATCGGAGTAGGCCTCGGGGTCGACCCGACCGGCAATGACCAACGTCGGAACACCCAGCGCCGAGGCGTCATGGACCACGCCACCAACCACCTTGCCGGCGAAGGAACCCCGGTCGAGCGTCCCCTCGCCGGTCACGACCAAGTGAGCCTGGCCCAGGTGGCGACGGAGTCCGGTGAGCTCCGCCACCAGCTCATAGCCCGACTGGAGTCGTCCGCCCAGAGCGACGAGCGCACCGCCCAGCCCACCGGCGGCTCCGGTCCCGGGAACCGCCCGCACATCCACCCCGTAGTCACGCTGATAGCGGTCGGCCAGGGTCTCGAGCCGCTCCTGCAATTCCACCACCTGTCGGGGACTTGCTCCCTTTTGCGGCCCGAACAGGTTCGCCGCCTCGACGAACGTGCTGCGCACGTCACAGGCGCCGATCAGAGTGACCTTGCCGAGGCCACCGGCATCCTCGACGGCGCTCAGTGCGCCCCAGCCGCCATCGGTGGTCGCCGATCCGCCGAGGCCCACCACCACCGTTCCACCGGGGCCTACCCTGGCCGCCGCCGCCACCATCAGCTCGCCCGTTCCGCGAGTCGTGGCCCCTACCGGGTCGTTCCCGGCGGCACCCCCGGCCAAGGCCAGTCCTGAAGCCCTGGCCATCTCCACGATCGCCCGACTGCCCTGCACGCGCCAGAGCGCCTCCACCGCCTGTCCGTCCGGTCCGGTGACCGTCGTGGTCTCGAGACAGGACCCGGGGAGATCGAAGACCTCGAGCAGTCCCTCCCCCCCGTCGGAGACCGGGAGGGTGATGACCGACCATCCCGACGACGATGCCGCCCGCCCAATAGCATCGGCCACCTCGTGGGCGGTGGCCGTGCCCCGGAACTTGTCGGGAGCGGCGACGAGCAGGGGCATCGCCGACACGGCCTGGTTGACGTCGGCGGTGACGGCGCCAGGACCGGTCACCACGATCGGCTCGAGCCGATGGCTATACCGACACCGGCTTGGTCGTCTCCCCTTCGCCCAGCACCGGGTCGGCGAAATCGCGAGCCTCCACGTTGAGGTGGGGGATGATCCGGTCGAGCCAACCGGGAAGCCACCAGTTGGCCTTGCCGAAGAGGTGCATGAGGGCGGGCACGAGCACGGTTCGCACGATGAAGGCGTCGATGATGATGGCGCCGGCCAAGCCGATGCCGAACTGCTTGATGACGACGTTGTCGCCGAGGACGAACGAGGCGAAGACCAGGATCATGATGGTCGCGGCGGCGGTGATCACCCGGCCGGTCTCGGCCTGGCCGAGGGTCACGGCCAGCCGGTTGTCGCCGCGTGAGGAGCCACTCCTCGTGCATCCGGCTGACCAGGAACACCTCGTAGTCCATGGACAGCCCGAACAGGATCGAGAACAGCAGCACGGGGACGAACACCTCGACCGGTGCGGTGCCGGAGATCCCGAACAGCGAGTGCCCCCAGCCCCACTCGAAGACCGCGTTCATGATGCCGAGGGCGGCGCCCACCGACAGCAGGTTCATGACCGAGGCGATCAGCGGGATCAGCAGGCTGCGGAACACCGCCATCAGCAGCAGGAAGGCCAGCACCACGACGACGGCGATGAACAGGGGGAGCTTGCGAGGACAGCACGTGGGAGAAGTCGGTCTGGATGGCGGTCGCGCCCCCGACCAGGACGGTGATGCCGGTGCCGGCCTGGGCCCTGGGGATCACCTCGTTGCGCAGCCGGTTGAGCAGCGACTGTGGTCTGGGTCGACTGGGGGCTGGTCGAGGGGTAGAGGCTGGCGATGGCGACGGTCCCGCCCGGGCTCAGCAGCGGCGGGGTGACTGCGACCACGCCCGGCTGGCCGGCGAGCGCTGCAGCACGGCGGCGAACGCGGCCTCGTCGGCCGGCGATGGCAGCTCGGCGACCAGCTGGAACGGCCCGTTGAACCCGGGCCCGAAGCCCTTGGCCAGCAGGTCGTAGGCCTGCCGGGTGGTCGTGCCGGCCGGGTCGCTGCCGGCGTCGTCGAGCCCGAGGCGGAGGCTGAAGATGGGCAGGGCGATCACGACGACGGCGGCCAGGGCGAGCGATGGCGGGCAGCACCGGCCGGCGCTCGATGCCGTTGGCCCAGCGATGCCAGAACCCGGTGACGCTGCTTCGGCGACCGGGCCCGTCGCCTGCAGCTCGGCCCGCTGGCGGCGGCTGAGCACCTTCATCCCGAAGAAGCCGAGCAGGGCGGGCAGCAGGGTCAGCGAGGCCAGCATGGTCAGCGCCACGGTGACGGCGGCGGAGACGGCGATGCCGTAGAGGAACGAGACGCCGAGGGCGAACTGGCCGAGCAGGGCGATGCACACGGTGATCCCGGCGAAGAACACCGCCCGCCCGGCGGTGTTGACGGCGTTCACCGCGGCGTCCTCGACGCTGCGCCCGCCCTTCAGCCCGGTGCGGTGGCGGGTGACGATGAACAGGGCGTAGTCGACCCCGACCCCGAGGCCGATCAGGACGCCGAGGATGGTGGCGAAGCTGGCCACCGAGAAGGCGTGGCTGAGCAGCCCGGTGAGCGAATAGCCGACGCCGATGGCGACAAGGGCGGTGATCAGCGGCAGGAAGGCGGCGAACAGCGCGCCGAAGGCAATCCCGAGCACGATCAGGGCGAGCACGATGCCGATGCCAGGTGCTGTTCGAGCCGGCTCTGGGCCTGGCGCTGCTCGATGTCCTGGCCGCCCAGCGCCACCTGGAGCTGGCTGGTCTGCCGGCCGCCTGGGCAGTGGTGATGACCTGCTGCACCGCGGCCTTGGGCACGTTCTGGGCATTGCTGCGTCGAAGTCGACCGTGGCAAAGGCGACGGTGCCGTCCGTGCTGATCTGGTCGGCGCCGGCCGCGGTAAACGGGCTGGTCACCGAGCGCACGTGGGGCAACGTGGCCACCTTGTCCAGCATGCGCCTGGGCCCGGGCCTGCACGGCGGGGTCGCTGACGCGTACCCGAGGTGGCATGCAGGACGATCTGGTCCGAGCTGCCCGAGGCCGCCGGGAAATCCTTCTGCAGCAGGTTCAACGCGGTCGCGGACGGGGTGTTGGGCAGTTGGAACTTGGTGGAGAAGGCGGTGCTGGCCGCCCGATCGAGGGCGAAGAAGCCGACCAGTGCCACCAGCCACAGGATCAAGATGGTCTTGCGATGGCGGAAACACCATCGGGCGAGGGTTTTCACTGGGTTGGGCCTCCGGGATACCGGCTAGTCGCCTGGTCGGACCTCTAGAATCTAGTCAATTGCTTGCAATCACCGCAAAGTTGCTTAGACTGAAAAGATGGCCACAACAGGCACGGAGGCGCCGGTCACCCCGTTGCGAGAGCGTAAAAAGCGCTCCACACGAGATGCCCTGCGCCGCTCGGCCGTGACCATGGTCGCAGAACACGGTCTGAACGGGGTCACGGTAGAAGACATTACCGCTGCCGTCGAAGTATCGGCTCGCACGTTCTTCAACTACTTCCCCTGCAAAGAAGATGCGGTCGTCGGCTGGGATCCCCTTATGGTGGCCGAGCTGTGCGAGCACCTGGTCGCCCGCCCGTTCGATGAGCACCCGCCCGAAGCCCTCCGGCGGGTGCTGGTGGAGATGTTCGGGAGCTATGACGCCGACCACCGTGAGTTGCTGCAACGGATGCAGGTGATCCGGACCGATCCCCGCCTGGTGGCCCACCATGTGGCCCGGTGGGGTGACCTCGAGCGCGAGCTGGTCTCCGCCCTGGCCGAGCGCCGCGGTACCGACCCGGACAGCGACCACTACGCCGGGCTGGTGGTGGCCACCACCCTCGCCGCCAGCCGGGTGGCGGTGATGTCGTGGTGCGACAACGAGGGGCGGGTCGCCCTCACCGAGTTGCTCCCCCGCTACTTGGACGTCTTGGGCGCCGGCCTGGCCGAGCCCGCTCGGGAGGATGCGATTTGACGGCTCTCCTCCACGGCGACACCGCGGGGATCCCTTCGGACTGCGAGCGCGTCTCGCCGTGACCGTGGCATTCGCGCTGTCGGGCGGGGCCAACCTGGGTCCGATGCAGGCGGGAACGATCGTCGCGCTCACGGAGGCGGGCATCGAGCCCGATCTCTTGGTCGGGACGTCAGTGGGTGCACTCAATGCCGCCTTCGTCTCCACCCGTCCCGGGATCGCCGGAGCAAGGACGCTGATGGCGGCGTGGTCAAAGCTCGGTCGCCGTGAAGCCTTTCGGTTCAACGTGCTCACCGCGTTGGTCGGCTTCCTCGGTGTGCGCGACCACCTGGTCTCGGCCCAGCAGTTCCGTCATCTGATCCGACGGTGGGTCGAGGTCGACCGGATCGAGCAGTCGACCGTGGCCTTTGCCGCGGTCGCCACCGACGCGCTGTCCGGTGAGGCCGTCGTGCTCCGAGACGGCGACGTCGCCGACGCGCTGGCCGCCAGCACCGCCATCCCCGGCCTCTTTCCTCCGGTTCGGATCGGCGATCGCTGGCTGATCGACGGCAGCCTGGCCGCCAGCCGCCCCGCGCTCCAGGCTCAGGACATGGGAGCCGACGACGTCTATGTGATCAGCACCACCACCGCTCCTCGGCTCCGCCCGCCCCGGGGGGCGGTGGCTATGGCCATGAATTCCCGTGTCCCTCGTGACCGCCCGCGCCGGCCATGACCAACTGCTCACCGCCATCGAGCGCCCGCGGCCGCCGGCGGCCGCGTGTTCGTCGTGCCCTCGGCCGAGCCGGTTGCGCCTGGTCCGTTCGACTTCCGCCACAGCGCCGCGCTCGCCGATGCCGCCTACGCGTGGACCCAGCTGTGGCTGGCCCAGGAAGGGCCGAGGCGGGACGGGGCATCGAGCATCGTCCGTCTCGCCGCCCCCGGCACCGGCGATGCCGTGACCGACGGGTTGGGTTTTCCTTGCTAAGCCACCACGCCGGAGGCTCGGAGATCGGCGACCCGGTCGGTCATACCCAGCTCGGCGAGGATCTCGTCGGTGTGCTGGCCCAGGCCAGGGGATGAGTCGGTGGTCTGGACCGGAGTCCCCCGGAATTGGGCCGGATGACGGGGGAAACGGGTGCGACCGACGATGTGGTGGTCACGCTCTTCGAACATCCCGACCGCGACAGCATGGGGGTCGCGGGTCAACTCGTCGGGGGAGAGGATCATGGAAAAGGGAATGCGTTGCGCCTCGAACCGCGACGTGGCTTCGGCCATGGCCAGGTTGGCGGCCTGGGCGTAGCAGCTGTCCACCAGCGCGGAGGTGAGGTCACGGTTCTTGTTGCGCTCCTCGAGGGTCGCCAGCCGCGGGTCGTCCCAACCCTCCACGTCGAGAGCCCGGCACATACCGGAGAAGTCCTCGACCGACGTCGGGGTGACGATGCCCCAGCCATCCCTGAAGCGCATGGGGTTGAAGCCGGCCACGAAGCTCGAGTTCTGCGAGTGATCCGACTCGAGGAGCACCTCGTTGCCGGCCGAGTCGGCCCATAGGAACGACGCCACCGCGTCCATCATGGCCAGCTCGACGTGCTGTCCTCCCCGACCCACGGCCCGGGCGTACAGGGCCGCGGTGACGGCCTGCGAGGCGTACAGGGCGGTGACCTTGTCCGCCGCCGTCTGCCGCAGAAACACGGGCACGCCGTCGGCCGGATCCGCCTGGTTGGCCGCCATCCCGGCGTAGGCCTGCACGACGGTGTCGTAGGCACTGCGGTCGCGAGCGGGGCCCTCCGAGCCGAAGCCCGACAGTGAGGCGTAGATCACCTCCGGGTTGAGGGCACGGATGGCGTCGTATCCGAGCCCCAGCCTGTCCATGACTCCGGGCCGAAAGTTCTGCAGGACGACGTCGGCACGGGTCGCCAGATCCTTCACGATGGCCACGCCCTCGGGTGTCTGGACATCGACGGCGATCGACCGCTTGCCGCGGTTGCACATCAGGTACAGCGCGCTCATGCCGTTCACCGACACGCCGATCCACCGGGCGATGTCGCCGATACCCGGTCGTTCCACCTTGATGACATCGGCGCCCTGGTCGGCCATCAGCGTGGACACGTACGGCCCGGTGAGCGCGATCGACAGGTCCAGGATGCGGATCCCCTCCAATGGCCTCGTCAATCCACGAACTCCTTCTCGGTACCGAGCGGCCGTGCGGTCGGCGGTAAGCCGGGCCCCACCCCGGTCCCCCGGCGAATTCGGATCCGATCCTGCCCCGGAGGACGATCGTAGACGCCCACGGACGGGGCGGCCTCGTCGGCCGAGATGGTTCCCCTGTGCCCGTCGCTTCCGATGTCTGCCTAAGGTGACTCATCGGAAGCTACCGTCGGTGCTGACGGAGCGGCCGACGGGGCACAAAGGGGGTGGAGGCATGGGGTTGAATCTGGCCGGCTGTCGCACGCTGGTGACCGGTGGGTCCTCGGGCATCGGCGCCGGGCTCGCCGAGGCAATGGCCGCTCAAGGGGCCATCGTCGGCATCTGTGCCCGCCGGGCCGATCGGCTGAGCGAGGTGCTCGACCGCTGCCGGGAGCACTCCCCGGAATGCCGCATGTGGGTCGTCGACCTGGCTGATTTCGACTCGGTGGACCAGTTGGCCGTCGATGTGCTCGAGGCCTTCGGTGGGGTCGACCTGTTGGTGAACAACGCCGGTATCCCGAAGCGGCGGCACACCACCGCCCTCGACATCGAGACCATCACCCAGGTCATGCACATCAACTACCTCTCCCCCATGCGCCTCACCATGGCCCTCCTGCCGCAGATGCTGGCGCGGAGGTCGGGCACCATCGTCAACATCTCCTCCGTCGCGGCCACGCTGAGTGCCCCCGGCGAGGCGGCCTATGACGCCTCCAAGGCCGCGCTCACCGCATTCTCAGAGGCCATGGCCGTCGACCTGTGGGAGACCGGGGTGAAGGTGATGGTCGTCTACCCCGGCGTGATCGACACCGATTTGTTCACCCTGCCCGACAACGACATCCCCGACCTGCCCGTACCGGCCGAACCGGTCTCCGTTGCCGTCGACGCCATTTTGGGCGGGCTGGCCAACGAGGCGGCCCAGGTGTACGTGCCCGAGTACTTCGCCGACATTGCCGCGACCAAAGCACAGGATGTGGGTGAATACCTGAAGGGCACCGCCGCCTATCTCCGTCAGCGCCAAGAGACGGCGACATAGGAGGCTGCGAACCGGCCCTCGGTGCTGGTCACGAGCGGAAGAAGCGACCAACGGCGGGCAGGGCGCCGACGGCCCAGGCATCGATACTGGGGGCGAGATCGGTCATCTCCGGCTCGGTGACGTACAGCGCACGGGTGGGCGTTGCCGCGCCGAGCTCGACAAGCAACGGACGGAGATGGGTCTCGGGGGCCAGGGCATGGACGAGGGATGCGCCGGTCATCACCGGCACGGCCACCTTGCCTTCGAGAGCACGGTTCCCGTACCGGTCGAAGAACACCTTGAGCAAGCCGGTGTACGTGGCCTTGTAGGTTGGAGAAGCCACCACGATGAGCTCGGAGAAGGCGACCTCGCTACAGACGCGGCCGGCCCGCTCGGAGGTCCAGTCGAGCAGGTCTGCGCCATAGTCAGCCAGATCGACCACCAACCGGTCCGACGTCTCATCGACCACGGTGGCGAGAACGTCGGCCGTAGCCAGGGCGACGTTCAGCGTCCGTGACGCGGACTTGGGATTGCCGACCACCACTGCGATGCGCATGGGTACTGGGCCTCTTCTTCCTGGTCGCGAACTCTTCTCGGCTGCTTTCGGTCGACAAGAGCCGGTGGGGCTCAGGCCACCTGGTACCGGTTGGCCGGACGCTCTAGACCGAGCAGACCTCGAAGCGTGGCCGCCTCATACTGCTTCCGGAACGCCCCCCGGTGCTGCAGCTCGGGGACTAGGGCGCGGGTGATCGCCTCCAGGTCGTGGGGGATCGTGCCCGGACGCAGCCGGAACCCGGAGAGACCGGCCCATTGCCAGGCCTGCAGCGTGTCAGCGAGCTCGGCCGGCGTACCGGCAAAGACCAGGGCGTCGCTCCGGTACTCCTTGCCGCTCACGTCGTCCAAACGGGCCTTGCGGTCCCGGGCCGACGCCGCGACCTCGTCCAGAAAGACGACGAGGTCGCCGAAGACGTGGACCCGTTCCTGAGCTCGCCCGGCGGCCAGTTGTTCGGCCCGGATCTCCTGGCCGATCACCAATGCGTCAGATCCGTCCCTCGGCGTCACGTAGATGACGTCGGTCGATCGGGCCCCGAAACGGTAGGGAATGGTGGCGTGGGCCAGGGCGGTCACCAACGGCTGGCCCTGCGGCGGTCGCGGGACGATGGAGGGTCCCCTGACGCTGAACCACGGGCCCACGAAGTCGATGTAGTGCAACCTGTCCCGGTCGATGAACCGTCCGGTGGCGACATCGCGGATCTCCGCGCCGTCCTCCCAGCTGTCCCAGAGCCGGCGCACCACGTCCACGAAGTCTCCGGCCTCGTCGAAGTACTCGGCTACCGCGGCCTGGACTTCGGGTTTGCCGTAGTCCTTGATCCGGAACTTCGGGGTCTGCCGGCGACCGAACAGTGCGCTGTCGGCCGGGCGCGAGACTTGAGCTCGCCAGCCGGCCCGTCCGCTGGTCACATAGTCGAGGGTGGCGATCGCCTTCGAGACGTGGAATGGCTCGGTATGGGTGACCGTGACCGTCGGGACCAATCCGACGTGCGTGGTCAGGGGCCCGACCCGGGCGGCAACCAGGACGGCGTCCAAGCGACCACGCACTTGGTCAGTTCGTCCGTCGAGACCGTCGGAGGCCGAGGACTGGAGGGCCAGCGAGTCCTCGATGGTGACGAAGTCGACCAGCCCACGTTCAGCCTCCAGGACCAGGTCTGCCCAGTAGCGGGCCGTGGACAATTCTGCCGGTCGGGCCCGGTCCTCCCGCCAGGACGCGGGGTGCCAGCCCGTTCCGTCCAGGGCGACGGCCAGGTGGAGCGGAGAGGGTTCGGGCATGGGTTGGTCCTCTCTTTTTGGTTGTGGTCGACGAGTGGGGCGGCGCGATGGCCTAACCGGGTTGGCGCCGCTTCCATTCGTGGGCCAGAAGTTCATAAGAGCGCACCCGGTCCTCGTGCTGGTGGGTGATCGTGGTGATGGCGAGCTCGTCCGCCCCGGTGGCTCGTTGGAGCTGTTCGAGCTTGTCTGCCACCGTTGCCGGTGATCCCACCAGCTGGGTGTCGACGCGGTCCTTGACCAGCTCCCGGTCTTCCTCGGTCCAGACGTGAGCCGAGGCCTCCTCGGGCGTCGGGAAGGGAATGGCACCGGCCCCGCTGCGGATGCTGCGGACCCACAGTCCGTACCCCGAGGCGAACCGCTCGGCGGCGGCGTCGTCATCGGCCACGACGACATCGGCGGAGACCGAGACATAGGCTCGGTCCAGATCGGCAGACGGCTGGAACGCCTGGCGATAGGCCTCGACCGCGTCGAGCACCGTGCTCGGGGTGTGATGGTAGGAAGCGGCGAATCGAAGACCGAAGGATCCCGCTACCGCGGCGCTCGCACCGCCTGAGGCGCCGAGAATCCAGACCTCGACCGCGGCGCCCTCGCCCGGGTAGGCGTGGGCTTCGAGACTGTTGGCCGACCGATACGTCCCCCCCAAGAGGGCCAACAGGTCGTCGATCTGCTCGGCGTAATGGGGGGTGTAGGCATTGGGTTGCTGAAGCAGCGAGAGCGTCTGCTCGTGACGAGGCGAGCCGAGCAGCTTTCTTACGTCGAACCGCTTGGGTAACAAGAGACCGTTGTCGGCCCGCTCCTCTGCGGTGTGGGCCCGCCCTCCGGCGGCGGCGACGTAGCTGGCGGCCGCCGTCGCCGGTACCGGTTCGCGCTCCCCTGCCTCGGTCGGCGGGGAGGGCGCAGGACGCCCGATCGACCGTCCGATGCCCAGATCGAGCCGGCCGGGGTAGAGGGCGTCGATCAATCCGAACTCCTCGACCACCGAAAGCGGCGTGCGGTGACCGATCTGCACACCGGCGGAGCCCAGCCGGATGTCTTTCGTGAATCCGGCCACCAAGGCGATCGCTACCGAGGGCGACACACCCATGACCCCCGGGTTCATGTGGTGCTCGGCAAACCAGTAGCGCTGATAGCCGAAGGATTCCGCTTGTTGGGTCAGGCTCGTGGTGTGGCGCAACGCTTCGGCGAACGTCGAGCCCGACGAAAGCGGCACCAGATCGAGCACGGCGAGCGGGGTATTGGACATGGTCAGCAGCTCTCCTTCGTCGACAGAAGCCATGGGCTCGGTGGAGATGACAGAAGAGTTTGGTGGAACACTAGGACGCCGCCCATTCGGTTGCCGCCCGTCGCTCGGAACTGGGCTGACCCAGCCCCAAGTGGTCCCGCAGCGTGGTGCCTTCGTACTCGGTGCGGAACACGCCGCGCTCTTGGAGCAGGGGCACGACGTCGTCAGCGAACTCGTCGAGACCACCAGGGGTGATGTGGGGAACGAGGATGAAGCCGTCGCTGGCGTCTGCTTGCACCAATTCGTCGATCCTGGCGGCCACGGTGGCCGGCGCGCCGACGAAGGACTGGCGTGCGGTGACTTTGATGATCAGCTCGCGTATCGAGAGTTTCTCGGTCGCCGCTCGCTCCCGCCACTCGTTGGCGATGGCCAGCGGGTCCCGATACATCCGCACGCTTGCCCGTCCGGCGGCAATGGTGTGCTCGCCGAGGTCCGGGTCGATGTCCGGCAGCGGACCGTCCGGGTCGTAGCCGGACAGATCCCGGTTCCACAGCTGCTCCATGAACTTGATGGCCGTCTGCCCGCTCACCTGCTGGTGACGAACCTGGTGAGCCAGTTCCTCGGCGTCGGCGTCGGTGTCGCCCAAAACGTAGGTGGCCGCGGGCAGAATCAAGAGCTGGTCCGGCGTCCGGCCGTAGCGGGCGAGGCGGTCCTTGACATCGGTGTAAAAGGCCTGGCCCTCGGCCAGCGTGCTGTGCCGTCCGAAAATGGCGTCGGCGGTGGACGCGGCGAACTCACGTCCGTCGTTCGAGTCCCCGGCCTGAAAGATGACCGGGCGGCCCTGGGGCGACCGGGGGACATTGAACTGCCCGACGATGTCGAAGTGCGCGTCGTGGTGCTCGAACGCGCCGGCCTGGGGGTCGCTCAGAAAGGTACCGGTCTCCTTGTCAGCCACGATCTCGTCACCAGTCCAGGAGTCAAAGAGCTCCCAGGTCGTGCGCAGAAACTGCTCGGCCCGGGCATAGCGCTCGTCTTGAGCCAGAAAGCCGCCGCGACGGAAGTTCTCGCCGGTGAACGCGTCCCACGACGTGACCACATTCCAAGCTGAGCGTCCGTCGGACAAGTGATCAAGGCTGGCAAACTGACGCGCCACCTCATAGGGCTCGTTGAAGGTGGAGTTGATCGTGCCCGTCAGCCCGAGGCGGTCGGTCACGGCGGCCAGCGCGGCCAGGACGGTGAAGGTATCCGGGCGCCCGACGACGTCGAGGTCATAGATCAGCCCGTTCTGCTCTCGGAGCCGGAGTCCCTCGGCCAGGAACAGGAAATCGAACTTGGCCCGTTCCGCCGTCTGGGCCAGATGCACGAACGAGCTGAACTCGATGTGGCTTCCTGCCCGCGGGTCGCTCCACACCGTGGTGTTGTTGACGCCCGGGAAGTGGACGGCCAGATGGATCTGCTTGCGTGGCTTGCTCATGGTCAACCCCTACTTTATAGGTCAACTTTATCGGTTTACCGGCATCACCCGACGAGCGTGACGGTTAGGACGACTAGACCAGGCGCCGGTCAGTGGCCCACTTGGTCAGCTCGTGCCGGGTCGACAGCTGAAGCTTGCGCAGTACCGAAGAGACGTGTGACTCCACCGTTCTTGCCGAGATGGTCAGGTCCCGGGCCACTTCCTTGTAGGTATAACCACGAGCGATGAGGCGCAGCACCTCGCGCTCTCGGGGTGAGAGCTGGTCCAGTTCCGGGTCGAGGCCCGTGGCCATCCTGTCGGCACCGGCGCCGCCGGCAAAGGCATCGAGGACGAAACCGGCCAGGCGAGGCGAGAACACGGCGTCGCCCGCGGCCACGCGATAGACCGCCTGGAGCAGCTCTCCGCCCGAGATGGTCTTGGTCACGTACCCCCTCGCCCCCGCCCGGATGACGGCGATCACATCCTCGGGTGCGTCGGAGACAGACAGAGCGAGGAACTGGACCTCGGGGTGCTGGGGTGTGACCCCGTTGAGGACCGCCTGCCCTCCCCCGCCCGGTAGGTGGACGTCGAGCAGGACGACATCGGGGATGCGCTCATTGATCAGTTCGACGGCGGCATCGACCTCATCGGCCTCGCCGATCACGTCGACCGCGCTGCCCAGCTCGGCTCGGACCCCGGACCGGAACATGCCGTGGTCATCGACCAGAAAGATCCGCGGTCGACCCCCGTCGCTCATCTGACCAGCTGTCGTCGAGGCATCGACAGCTGAACCTCGGCTCCCTTCCCGGGAGAAGAACGGATGACCACCGATCCGCCGAACCGGGTCATGCGGGCTCGGATCGATTGGGCTATTCCCTGACGGTCCCCGGGAACGGCATCGGGGTCGAACCCCTGGCCACGATCGCGCACGAAGAGCATGACGGCGTCGGGCTCGACTTCGGCATAGAGCGAAACCTGCGGCGCTCCGGACCACTTGGCCGCGTTGACGGTGGCCTCCCTGGTTGCGTCGAGGAGGGCACGAAGCCCGTCGTTCAACGCGCAGTCGCCGACCACCACCAGCTGGACGGTGATGCCATGGTCGGCTTCGATCTGACGCTGGAGGACGCCGACCCCGTCAACCAGCGTCGTCGCTTCTTTGCCGATGGTGCCCGGAGGCCGACCCTCGAACAGCCACGAGCGGAGCTCGCGCTCTTGGGCCCGGGCCAAGCGGACCACGTGCTGAGGATCATCAGCCGAGCGCTGGATCAAGGCCAGCGTCTGGAGAACTGAATCGTGGACGTGAGACGCCATCTGGGCCCGCTCGTCGGCCATCGCTCGCGCCTGGCGCTCGGCCAAGAGGTCGCGTACCAGGCTCAGCCACCACGGGCCGAACACGATCACGATGGCGGCGATGACCAACAGCGCGCCACCCACCGGACGCAGCGCGGCGCCGGTGGTGTGGCCCAGGATCAACACCATGACCCCAGCCACGCCCAACCCGACGCCGAGCCCCGAGCGCACGACCAGCTTCCAGCGGGCGTGGCGGTCGCCCTCGACGTGGAGCATGGGGATCAGATCGTTGTTGATCCACACCCGCTCCTCGTTGCTGGCATTGCGACCGATCAGGACGGCCGCGCATGCGGCCAGGAGCACGGGCCAGCTGAACGAGCCGAGGGCGCCTATGTGCAACGCACCGGCGACGAATTGCGCCACCACAAGGGCTGGGAGGATGGCGATGACCAATCGGATGCCTCGCCGGTCGCTGATGGCCCGCGAGAAGATCGTGGACGTCTCGCCCTCGAGGGGCAAGAGGAGCCAGGCCAGGGCGTAGACCAGAATTCCCACGCCGCTCGCCAGCGACAGGAGAACGAATCCAATCCGCACGAACATGACGTCGATGCCGACAGCCTGGGACAAGCCGCCACAGACCCCGGCCAGGACTCGGACCTGGGAGCTCCTGCGGATCGGCCTCTGCACTCTTCCGTGCCTGCGGTGACCGCGACCGCCGCGGCGCGGCCCCCACTGAGGCGGCCCCCACTGAGGCGGCCCCCATGACGCGCACGGCCCCAACTCAGGCGGCGGCCAGGATGCGTGCGGCCCTCGACCCGGCTCCCCCGAAGACTCAGGGGCAGCCGCCTCGGGCCCACTCGTACCAGCATCGGTGAATTCGGCGATACCAAATGATCGCGCAGCGGCGAGTTGCCGTCATCAGGGATGACCCTGACCCCTCCCCGCTGCAGTAAGGGTCCGACCAGGGAGGTGCCGGATTTCCTTCTGCTCCAGGCCTCGCCAAGCTACCGATATGGACCTCGCCACCCCCCGCACGACGCCACCACCTCACACGACGCCAAGCCCGGACGTGGTCTCCGAGGACCACCTTCACCGCTGCCGAGACGGTCGAATGCTGGCCGGCGTGGCTGCGGGGCTGGCTGACTACTTCGATATCGACCCCACGCTGGTCCGGATCGGATTCGTCGCCCTCACCCTCCTGGGTGGGCTCGCCGTCCCGCTCTACCTGGCCGGTTGGCTCCTGATCCCGGAAGAGGATGCCGACCTCTCGGTGGCCGAAGAGCTGTTGGCCCGAGAACGCGCCCGCTGAGCATCTTCGTCGCCATATCGCCGATCCGAGAGGACACTGCATGCGTTACCGCTGGGACCCTGCCTACCCGACCACCGGGCGCCGAACGACCCCGGAATCCGATGCCGTCCTTCGGGCTTCCGACGCCGAGC
This sequence comes from uncultured Acidimicrobiaceae bacterium, assembly GCA_963717035.1. Lineage (GTDB taxonomy): Bacteria > Actinomycetota > Acidimicrobiia > Acidimicrobiales > RAAP-2 > DASXMT01. The sequence continues at coordinate 91,087 of CAVQVK010000042.1, forward strand.
GAAACGAGGTCGCCGACAAGCTGGCCCGCCACTATTCCGATGGTCGCCTCGACGAGGCCGAGTTCAAGGTGCGCCTCGAACAGGCGCTGGCGGCCACGACACGGGGCGACCTCCATGGCTTGTTCGACGACCTCCCCCCGCTCACCACGGAACCACCACCCCCGCAGCCCCGGCCCCGACGGCTCGTCCCCTTCCTGGTCATCATCGCCCTGGTCGCCGTGGCCGCCGGCTCGACCATGTCCGTCCGGCACGTGCCGTGGCTCCTCTTCGTCGTGGTGGGAGTGTTCCTCTGGCACCGGGCCGGTCGCCATCGTCTCGGTCACCACTCGGACGCCGAGATCGAGCGGTGACGTCGCGGCGGCGGCGTTAGCTATCGGGATCCCCGGTCGGCGAAGCCCGGTCCCCGCCCAGCAGGGTAGCGATCAGGTCGACGAGTTGGTCCCGGGGAACGGCCTGCAACTCGTCGAACCAACCGAGCGCCCGCCCGAGATTGATCCCGATCAGGGCCGACACGACGATCTCCGCTCGAAGCCGCGGTCGATCGGTCCCCGTTCGGGTCAGGTCGGCGGTCATCGGCTCCACCAGCCGTCGTATCAGGTGAGCCTGCGCCGCCGTCCGGATCTCGTCGGACGTGTCGGAGCGGATGAGCGCCTGGGTCACCGGTCCGAGCCCATACTCGTCGGTACGGGCGACGAGGACCTTGGCCATGTCCTCCAACCCTTCCAAGGGCAAAGACGGTTGGTCGCCCTGGCCTTCGGCCACGACGGCGGCGATGTACAGGTCGGCCTTGCTGCCGAAATAGCGGGCGATGAGCGCGGCGTCGACGCCGGCCAGATCGCCGATGTCACGGATGGTGGTGCCCTCGAAGCCTCGGAGCCCAAACAGCGATTGGGCGGCGTGCAACAAGGCCTGCTTGCTGGCCGCCGAGTCCCTCGACCGATTGGTTCTGACTGGTAAGCCGGCCGGGGGGCCGGCTGACGGGTGGTCATCTCTGCGCCGCCTCTCGTTCCTCGCCGAGCGGTTCACCGGCCAACATCAGACCCGGCGCCTTCGACTTCCGCCTCCTCTTCCATCATCTCCTCGACCTCCTCGGACAGGCCCGGCCGCCGGTCGGCATCCTTGCCGGGCAGCAGGTAGCTCACCACGAGCGCGAGGATGCACAACCCCGTGGCGACCAGCAACGTGATCCGGAAGCCCTCGATGGTGGGGTTGGTCCGGCCGGCGTGGGTATAGGCGGTCAGCACGGCGGCGGCGAGAGCGCTCCCCACCGACAGGCCGATGCTGCGCAAGACCTGGTAGAAGCCCATGGCGCTCCCGGTCTCGCTGGGGGGAACGGCCCGCACGATGAAACCGGGCATGGCCGCAAAGGTGAAGCCGATCCCGATCCCGGCGAACCCGGCGGCGACAAAGGCCTCCCACAGTGAGCGGTGCTCCAGGGCGAAGAACAGGGATGACCCGGCGAACACCAAGGAGCCGAGAGGGATCATGCTCCTCGTGCCGAAATGCCGGCGGTAGGCGGTCAAGCATCGACTGGCCAGGAACGACCCGACGGAGAGCGGGACGAAGACAAAGCCGGAGACCACGACCGAGGCCCCGAACCCGTACCCGTCGGCCACGGGAATCTGCACGAACTCGATGATGATGGGCAGGAACATGTACATGGCCACGGCGATCAGGAACCCGGAGACGTCGGCGGTGAGTACCGACCGGTTGCGAACCTGCCGGACGTCGATGAGCGGCTCTGCGCACCGCAGCTCGTGTCCGACCCACAGCCCGACGAGGACGACGCACCCGAGGACGATCCCCAGGGACGCGGGCGACGTCCAGCCCCAGTGGCCTCCTTCGCTGAGGACCACGGAGACGCCGATGACGGCGAGACCGAGGAGCCCCGCTCCGAGGAGGTCGAGCCGCCGCGAGCGCGCATCGGACCGAAGCGGGAGGACCAACCGAACGAGGACCAGAGCCAGCGCGACCGTGATCGCTCCGAACCAGAAGGCGGCCCGGAAGTTGAACACCTGGGCGATCACCCCGGTGAGCGGATACCCGAGACCGGCACCGACGGCCGCGGTGACCGACAGGGTGGCGATGGACCGCCCAGCCTGTTCAGCCGGAAGCCGGCTCCGGGCAATGCTCATGGTGACGGGCAGGAGCCCGAGGCCGACACCCTGCAGCCCTCGACCCACCACCATCACCAAGAAGGTGGTCGACACCGCAGAGACGACGCACCCGACCAGGACGACGCAGAGGGCGACCTCGATCACCCTGCGCTTCATCGGTCCATCGGCCAGGCGTCCCATCACCGGGGTGGCCAACGCCCCCGTCATGAGGGCCGCGGTCAGCAGCCATTCCGCCGTGCTCAACGAGACGCCGTCGGAGCGAGCGATGGTCGGGATGAGGGGTGCGCCCAGGCTCGAGACGATGGCCACCAGCGCGGCCACCGTCACCAGCGTGGGCACGGTGGCGCGGAGCCGCCACGATGGCCCGTCCGTCCCTGCTCCGTTGTCTGCTCGAACCGCCGTGGTCATCTGCCCGTCTCGCCAATGTCATCGGCCGATGACATTGCATGATGACACTATAGGGGCCAGGAACGGCAAACGGATCAATCGCCGCCATAGTCCCCACCGAGCCGCGTGCGAGACCCCTGTGACCAGGTCTTACGTTGAGACTCCTACGACGGGCCGAGCTCGGCCAGCCGGGGTACCACCTTCTCACCCAGTTCGCTGACGATGGCCACCGGGTCGGGCCCCAGGGGCATGATCTCGACCAGGTCGATCCCTAGCCGGGCATACCCCTCCATGTCGGCGACGAAGGCGTCGGGGTCGCCGACGGGATCGCCTCCACCCAAGATGGTCTTGGTGATCTCGGCGGGATCACGGCCTTCGGTCTCACAGTGGCGAGCGAGCACGTCGACCTTGTGCTCGGCCTCCGCCGGTGTGGTGGCAAAGAGGTTGCACGCGTCGGCGTACTTGGCCACCAGCTTCAGGGTCTTGCGTTCGCCGCTCCCCCCGATCAGGATCCTGGGCCGAGGCTGTTGAATCGGGCGGGGTGAGCAGATGGTCTCCGCCAGTTGGTAATGCTTTCCCCGGTAGGGCCCGTCGTTGTCGCTCCACATCTGCTGACAGATCTGCAGAGCCTCTTCCAATCGCTCGAACCGCTCGCCCACCGGTGGGAAGGGCACGCCGAGACCGATGTGCTCTCGCTCGTACCAGGCGGCGCCGATGCCCAACATGGCCCGGCCGCCCGACAGCACGTCCAAGGTGGTGACGGTCTTGGCCAACAGCCCGGGAGGGCGATAGGTGACGCCGGTGACCAGGAGGCTGAGCGTGATCCGCTTCGTCTGACCGGCCAGGAAGCCGAGCGAGGTGTAGCCCTCGAGCATCGGGTCCTGGGCGGTGGCGAACCCGTCCATCTGGAACCAGTGATCCATCAAGGTGAACCACGAGAAGCCGCCCTCTTCGGCGGCGATGGCCGCCGTCGCCAGCGTTGAGCTCAAGGCTTGGGGGCCGCCGGGAAAGGTGAAGTTTGCGAAATGGACGCCTGCTTCCATGGACTGGCTCCTGTCTCTCGTGGGCCCTACCGAGCGAAGGCGGGGTCCTGTTGCAGCTCGACGGTATTCCCCGACGGGTCGACGATCCAGATCTGCACCGTCGCCCCTTGCGCACCTGTGGTGTACTCGATGCCCTCGGCCTCGAGCTCGGCTACGGCCGCGTCGAGGTCTTCCACGCCGAAGCACACGTGCGGCCCCGTGGGTCGGATGGGACCGGGACCGGCAGGGGCGTCGACCAAGTGCACCTGGACATCACCGGCGGCGAACCAGCGGCCCTCGACGCCGGGGATCTCGGGACGAGGAAGATCGCCCAGCGCCAACAGTCGCCCGTAGAACCCCACGGCATCGCCGAGCTCGCCCTCCACGTTCACACTGTGATGCAAGATCCGGGTGAGCTTCACCACTGGCTCACGGTAGCGTGGCCGATGGCGGGGTGGGATCGGTGGCCGGGTCCGCGAGCTGTTCCATCAGCTCCAGGCGGATGTTCCCCGGAGCTTCCAGGAAGGCGATTCGGCGACGACCGAATGGGCCCTCCACCTCGGTCGGGCCCCACAGGACGGTGTGACCGGCGAGGTCGTCGTCGAGGTTGTCGCTGAAGAGGGCAGGATGCAGAAAGCACTCTTCGGGCAGGGCCAGCGCGTCCTCGTAGATGGCCCGCGTGAACAGGGTGAGCTTGACTGGGCCGAGGTCCACATCGGCGCGTTCGCTCCCGTTCCACATCATCCGGTCCTGCACCGCTGCGCCCACCGACTCGTAGAACGCGAGGGCCTCATCGAGGTCGGCCACCTTGATGGCCAGGTTGGCCAGGCCGCTCACCGCCACGATCGCCGACCCCCGTTCCCGGTCACCAGGCCGCCCAACCGGTCGGGCTGACCGAGCCGGTGATCGTCCGGGGGTCCACCCGCTGGCCCGTGTTTCCCGCTTCGTACACGGCGAAGCACAACTGCAGCACCTTCACCGCCTCGTCCGCGGTCATGTCCGGCGTCGTCCGGGCCAGCAGGGAGTCGATGAAATGAGCAGCCGAGCGATCGAACCCGCTCCCCCAGTTGGCGTCTTCGACCGGGATCTCACGCAGTGGTCCATTGCCGTTCGTCCCCTGGTAGAGCAGGACGGGGGCGAGATCGAGCATCTCGCCCGTGCAACGGGTCACCCAGATGAACCCCTCGTCGCCCTGGATCTCGAAGAACTCGTCGGCGCCGTAGTACGAGCTGCGGATGGACATCGACGGCGCGTAGCTGACCTCCATCGACCCGAGGAGCTGCTCTTCCTCGTACTCGAAAATGGCCACGCACGGTTCGAGGAACAAGTTCCGTCGGCGGACGATGGCCTGGACCGAGGTGACGTCCTGACCGGCCAACCAGAGGGCCATGGCGTACTTGTGCACGTTGTCGTCGAAGAGGTGCCCCCCGGGGCTCTGGTTGTCGAGACGCCAGATGTACCCTTCGGGCTGCAGGTCGGCCTGGAACGAGGAGTCGGTCGTACCGACGATGGTCCTGATCCGTATGTTGCTCAGCTGGCCGATGGCCCCGGCCACGATCAGCTCTTTGGCCTTCTCGAGCGGCGGGTAGTGGCGGAAGCACTCGCTGATCCGCAGGGTCACCCCGTGCTCGGCCGCCGCCGCTTCCATCTCCCGCGTGTCCTCGATGGTGTTGGCCACGGGCTTCTGGCATGACACGTGCTTGCCGGCGGCCAACGCCGCCAGCACATGGTCGTGGTGCAGGTGGGTGGGGGTGAGGATCTCCACCGCGTCGATATCGGGATCGGACAACAACTGGTCCAGATCGGTGAAGACCTTGGGCGCGCCCCAGGCATCGGCCAGGCGCCGGGCCTTCTCCTCGATGGGATCGCAGACGGCGACCACGTCGCAACGCTCGTGTTGGAGATAACCGTTGACGTTGACCGGCGCGATATTCCCGGCGCCCACCACCGCGAGTCGGATGCGCTCGCTGGTCGGTGGCATGGCCGTCAAAGTAGCAGGGAGAAGGCCCGGGTCACTCGGAGAGCGGCGGTCGCCGAGGCAGTCGCTAGCGAGATGCCGCAGGCGATTGCGCCCCACCCACCGGAGTTGCCGGCTGGGCGGCGCCCGGATGGGGAACGGCTCTCAGAACATTGAGGGCACCGACGACCAGGATGAGGATGGCCCACAATTTAGGAATGTGGCCGCTGACGAGGCCGTAGACCGAGATGCCGACGAGAACGAACCCCAACAGCACGGCCAACGCCGGATGATGCAGGGATCGGGCTAACCGCGGAAGGAAGATCATCTAGCGCACGCCTGGGTTCACCGCGCCACTATGCCAGATCGATACCGCGGCCAGATGGATACCGCCAGGCCTGCCTAGCCTCCGGTCACCCGATCGAGCACCCGCGCCTGCCACGTCGTCCGTCCCGTCCTCTCCTCGGCCCGATCCGCGGCCGACGCCAGCCGGAGCCCGGCATTGATCCCGATATAGCGGAGGGGCTCGGGCTCCCAACGGGGTGACCGGTGTCCGACCCAGGGAAGCGTCGTGATGTCGGTGGAGCGCTCGAGTATCAGGTCGGTGAGAGTCCGGCCGGCCAGATTGGTGGTCGAGACCCCGTCGCCGACGTACCCGCCGGCCCAGGCCAGACCCGTTCTCGGGTCGAGGCCCACCGACGCGAACCAGTCCCGGGCGATGCCGAGGGGACCGCCCCACCGGTGGGTGATGGCTGTGCCGGCCAGCACCGGGAACAGCTCGACCAAGGTGGTGTGCAACGCCTGGTGGACCCGCGGATCACGATCGAAACCCGGCTGGACGGCCGAGCCGAAGTGATAGGGCGCCCCCCGCCCTCCGAACGCGATCCGCCCGTCGCCCGTCCGCTGACCGTAGATCACCACGTGGCGAAAGTCGCTGAACGTCTGGCGCTCGGCCAGACCGATCTGGGCCCACAACTCGTCGGGCAGCGGCTCGGTGGCGATCATCAAGGAGTAGACGGGAGCCAGCGTCCGTTCCTCGCCGGACAGGCTCCCGCTGTAGCCCTCGGTCGCCCGGACCACGGTGGTGGCCCGTACCGTCCCGTGATCGGTCCTCACCGCCCCGGGCTCGACGCGGTGGGCGGTGGTGCCCTCGTAGATGGCCACGCCTCGACCCTCCACCACCTCGGCCAGGCCGCGGACCAGGCGGGCGGGGTCGACGACGGCACAGTTCGGGGTGAAGGTCCCGCCGAGCACCGAGGTGGCCCTGACCATGGACGACGCCTCCTCGGCCGAGAGCAACCGAAGTCCATCGAGACCGATGCCGGCACGGGCCTGATCGACCTCGTGAGCGGCTCGGGCCTGCTGGGCCGGGGTTCGAGCCAGCACCACCGTGCCGCCCTTGGCGAACGAGCAGTCGATTCGCTCCGCCGCCGCCGCCCGCCCCACCTCGTCGACCGTCTGTTCCATGGCTCGGCGCATGGCTTCACCCGACCCGGGACCGGCGGCTCGGTCGAGACGCCGCCCCGACGTGGCGAAGAGGGCCGAGCACCACCCGCCGTTGCGTCCCGAGGCGCCGAAGCCGACCACGTCCCGGTCGATGACGGCGATCCGCAACGTCGGGTCGGCTTCGGTCAGGTAGTAGGCCGTCCACAGCCCGGTCAGACCGGCACCGACCACCACCACGTCGACGTCGATGTCGCCGGGCAGCGACGGGCGCACGGCGATCGGTCCGGCCAACGAATCCCACCAGAGGGAGAGATGGCGATACTCCTCCCCCGCCGGTGACGTCAGATCTTCGTCCACGCTTCGGTCAGGACCGCTCGAAGGATCGAGGTGATCTCTTCGAACTCGCTCTCGCCGCAGATGAGCGGGGGCGCCAACTGCACGACCGGGTCGCCCCGGTCGTCGGCCCGGCAGATGAGGCCGGCGTCGTAGAGCGCCCCGGACAGAAAGCCCCGGAGCAGCCGCTCGCTCTCATCGTCATCGAAGGTCTCGCGGGTCTCTTTGTCCTTGACCAGTTCGATCCCGTAGAAGTACCCGGCCCCCCGCACGTCACCGACGATGGGAAGGTCGCTGAGGGTCTCGAGGGCAGCGTGGAAGATGGGCTCGTTGGTCTGGACGTGCTCGAGCAGACCCTCCTTCTCGATGACGTCCAGGTTGGCCAGGGCGACGGCTGCGCTCACCGGGTGCCCGGCAAAGGTGACCCCGTGCAAGAAGCTGTTCTGACCCTCGAGGAAGGGCTGGGCCAGGCGATCGCTGACGGCTACGGCCCCGAGCGGCGAGTAGCCGCTGGTCAATCCCTTGGCCATCGTCACCATGTCCGGCTGGTACCCGTAGCGATCGGCTCCGAACCAATAGCCCAGGCGGCCGAAACCGCAGATGACGTCGTCGGAGACCAGCAGCACCCCGTAGCGGTCGCAGATCTCCCGGACCCGCCGGAAGTACCCGGAGGTGGAGGGAAGCAACCTCCTGTTCTGCACGGGCTCGACGAAGACGGCGGCCACGGTGTCGGGACCCTCGATCACGATTGCCTGCTCGATGGCATCGGCGGCCCACTGGCCGAAGGCATCGAGATCGTCGGCGAAGTACTTGGCCCGGTAGAAGTTGGTGTTGGGCACCTTGATCGCTCCGGGGACGAGCGGTTCGAACGGCGTCTTGATCTCGGACAAGCCGGTGATCGACAGCGCGCCCATGGTCGCCCCGTGGTAGGAGATGTCCCGACTGATGACCTTGGTGCGGTTCGGCTCGCCCGCCAACTTGAAGTACTGGCGGGCCAACTTCCACGCCGACTCGACCGCCTCTGATCCTCCGGTGGTGAAAAAGATGCGATTGCAGTCGCCGGGGGCGAGATCGGCGAGACGACCGGCCAGCTCGATGGCCCGAGGGTGGGCATAGCTCCACAGCGGGAAGAACGCGAGGTCGCGGGCCTGGCGTGCCGCCGCTTCGGCCAGCTCGACGCGGCCATGGCCAACCTGGCTGGTGAACAGGCCGGACAGGCCGTCGAGGTACCGCTTGCCGTGCCGGTCCCACACATGGACGCCCTCACCCCGGACGATCACCGGCACCTCGTGGTCGACGTAGGTCGACATGCGGGTGAAGTGCATCCACAGGTGCTCCTTGGCGTTCTCCTGCAGCTGGTCGGTGCTCATCTCTGTCATCTGGTCCCCCAGGTGTAGGTCTGTTTGGTCAACTTCAGATACATGAACGTCTCGGTGTCCCGGACGCCGGGAATGCGCCGGATGACCCCGTTCAGCAGTTCGACGATGGCGTCGTCGTCCTCGCATACCAGCTCCACCAGGATGTCGAATGAGCCGGCGCACATCACCACGTAGTCGATGTCGTCCACCGCGGCCAGGCGGTCGGCGATCTCCCGCACGTCCCCCTCGGTTCGGATCCCTACCATGGCCTGGCTCCGGAACCCGACCTGCAGCGGATCAGTGACGGCGACGATCTGGATGACTTCGGCCTCGCGGAGCTTCTGGACCCGCTGGCGAACGGCGGCTTCGGAGAGGCCGACCGACCCGGCGATGGCGCCGTACGAGCGGCGACCGTCTTGTTGGAGCTGCTCCACGATGGCCTTGTTGATCTCGTCGAGGAGCCCCGCGGGGGAGACGGACGCGAGACGGAAACCGGCGCCCCTTCCCGTCTCTCCCGTCGATCCACTGACCCCTGCGCCACAATCGCCTCCTGGTAGCAGTTACAACGCAATTGACGGCGAAAGTCAAGCGAAATCGTCGTGAAACCTAGATGTAACAACGATATCCCTTGTGTGCGGGCTCGAAATCCGTCACCATGGCCGGAGAGACGTTCGGGGGCGCACGTGATCGTGGCCCGTCCGAACATGGATCCGACGGAGGGGGAACAGGTGAGCCCACGAACATCGACCCCCGTTTCGGGCGGAGCGATGGGAACGCTGTCGAACTTCGTCGGCGGGGAGTACGTGGAGGGGAAGAGCGGGTCGGTGGCCCCGATCATCGACCCCAGCACCGGCGAGGTGTTCGCCGAGGCACCGATCTCGGGCCCCGCCGATGTCGACGCCGCGTTTGCCGCCGCAGCATCGGCTTTCCCGGGATGGCGCGACAGCACTCCGGCGGAGCGGAGTCTGGCGCTGCTCCGTATAGCGGACACGATCGAAGCTCGAGGCGACGAGCTGGTACGAGCAGAGTCCCAGAACACCGGCAAGCCGGTGGCCGTGACCCTGGCGGAGGAATCGCCCCAGGTGGTCGACCAGATCCGGTTCTTCGCCGGCGCCGCCCGCATCCTCGAAGGCAAGTCCGCCGGCGAGTACCTGGCCGGCCACACCTCGTTCGTCCGGCGAGAGCCGATCGGTGTCTGCGCGGCGGTGACGCCCTGGAACTACCCACTGATGATGGCCGTGTGGAAGTGGGCCCGGCAGCTGGCCGCCGGCAACACCATGGTGTTGAAGCCGGCGGACACCACCCCGGTCACCACGCTGCTGATGGCCGAGATGATGAGCGAGCACTACCGCCCGGCGTCTTCAATGTGGTGTGCGGCGATCGCGACTCGGGGGCGATTGCTGGTCGACCACCCTGTCCCGGCGATGGTGTCGATCACCGGGAGCGTACGGGCCGGTATCGAAGTGGCCGTGCGCCGCGGCCAAGCAGCTGAAGCGGGTCCACCTCGAGCTCGGGGGCAAGGCCCCGGTCGTCGTCTTCGACGACGCCGACCGGCCGCGGCGGCCGAGGGGATCGCCGTTGGCGGGTTCTTCAATGCCGGCCAGGACTGCACCGCCGCCACTCGAGTGCGGCCGCGCCCGGTGTCTACGACGACCTGGTCGCCGCGTTGGCCGACCAGGCCCGAATCAGAAGGTCGGCGGCACCGACCGGGAGGACGCCGACTTCGGCCCGTTGAACAGCGCGGCCCAGCTGGCCCGGTTCGAGGGGTTCTTCGACCGGTTGCCCAGCCACGCCGAAGTGGTGACCGGGGGCACGCCGGTCGGTGCCCGGGCTTCTGTTTCGCCCCCACCGTTGTCACCGGGGTGGAACAGGACGACGAGATGGTGCAACAGGAGATGTTCGGTCCGGCCATCACCGTGCAGCGCTTCTCCGACGAGGAGCAGGTCGTCACCTGGGCCAACGACGTCGAGTACGGACTGGCATCAAGCGTCTGGACCAAGGACCACAGCCGGGCCATGCGCATGGCAAGGCGCTCGACTTCGGCGCGGTGTGGATCAACACCCACATCCCGATCGTGGCCGAGATGCCCCACGGTGGCTTCAAGCATTCCGGGTACGGCAAGGACCTGTCGTCGTACAGCTTCGACGACTACACGCGGATCAAGCACGTCATGAGCTACATCGATGGGTAAACCACTCCGGTCTGGTGCACCGGTCGAGTAAAGGGGCAATGGCGATGACCTCCGAAGTAGTAGTTCCCGGAGCCGTGGAACGGGTGGAGCACGTGCACAAGGGGCTCAAGACGGGCGCCCTCGGCCTCATCTCGAGCACCGTCATCGGCGTTGCCTCGACCGCCCCCGCCTACAGCTTGGCCGCCACCCTCGGCTTCGTCGTCGTGGCCATCGGCGTCCAGGCTCCCATCGTCACCGTTTTGGCCTTCGTCCCGATGCTGTTCATCTCGTTCGCCTACAAGGAGCTCAACAAGGCCGATCCCGACTGTGGGACCACGTTCACCTGGGCCGCCCGAGCGTTCGGCCCCGAACCGGATGGATGGGGGGGTGGGCCATCATCGCCGCCGACATACTGGTGATGGCCAGCCTGGCCCAGGTTGCCGGACAGTACGTCTTCCTCCTCTTCAATACCGGTTCGATCGGCCACGACGCGGCCAGCGGCTGGGTTCTGCTGGTGGGCATCGCCTGGATCGTGGCCATGACGTATATCTGCTACGTGGGCATCGAGATCTCGGCCAATTTCCAGAAAGCCCTGCTCGGTATCGAGCTGACCATGCTGGCGGTGCTGTCCATCGTGGCGTTGGTGAAGGTGGGGAACGGAGCGCCCCGGTCGGCCACCTGGTGCCGTCCTGGTCGTGGTTCAACCCCTTCGACATCTCGAGCCCGTCGGCGTTTGTCAACGGCGTCACGTTGATGCTGTTCATCTACTGGGGCTGGGACACCACCGTCTCCATCAACGAGGAGACGGCCAATCCGGAGACGGTCCCGGGCGGGCCGCCGTCCTCTCGACCGTGGTGCTGCTGGTCACCTATTTGTTGGTGGTCTTGTCGACCCAGTCCTTCGCCGGGCTCGGCACCAAAGGGGTGGGGCTCGGCAATCCCGCCCAACCAGAACGATGTGCTGTCAGGCCTGGGCAGCGCGGTGTTCGGCACGTCGGGCTTCGGGAGCGTCCTCAGCCACCTGCTCTTGCTGATGGTCCTGAGCTCAGCCGCCGCCTCCACCCAGACCACCATCCTGCCCACCGCCCGTACCACCCTGTCGATGGCGGTGTACAAGTCGATCCCCTCCAAGTCGGTTCCGTCAGTCGCAAACACCTCACGCCGGCAGTGTCCACCGTCGCCATGGGGGGACTGTCGATCATCCTCTACGTCATCATGAACTACGTCTCGGCCGGCACCATCATCGCCGACTCGGTCTCCGCCCTGGGCGTGATGATCGCCTTCTACTACGGCCTGACCGGCTTCGCCTGCGCCTGGTACTACCGGAACAACCTGACCGACAGCGCCCGCAACCTGTGGATGCGTGGCATCCTGCCCGTGGTGGGCGGCCTGATGCTGTACGGGGCGATGGTGTTCAGCCTTCTACCACTACTGGAACCCGGCGAACAGCTACACCTCGTGGACGCTCCCCTTCCAGCCCCGCTGGCGTATCGGCGGGGTGTTCCTGATCGACCTCGTGGCCCTCCTCCTCGGCGTGGTGCTGATGCTCGTCTACTCGGGCATTCGGCCGCAGTACTTCCGCGGCGAAGTGCTCAACAAGTCCACTCCCACCCTCGTCCCCGAGAGCATCGGCACGCCGGTGGGGCTCTTCGGGGTGGACCCCGACGACGAGGTCGCCGTTCCCTAATGGGCTCCTACTGTGGGTTGACATGCGAACCCGACAAGCTGGCGAGCCTCGGGAAAGGACGTTGTCTCAATGAGAGTCGGCATTCCCAATGAAGTGAAGGACAATGAGTACCGGGTGGCGATCACACCGGCCGGCGCCCGGGAATTGACTCGGAGGGGACACACCGTCTTCATCGAGAAGGGTGCCGGTGTCGGATCCTCCATTCCCGACGACGAGTTCGCCGCCATCGGAGCCACCATCCTCGACACGGCCGATGAGGTCTGGGCCGAAGTCGAACATGGTGTGCAAGGTCAAAGAAGCCCGTCGCCGAGGATCCGTTCGACCGCCGCGATCTCCGTCGCGACCCTGGTCCTGTTCACCTATCTGCACCTGGCTGCCTCTCGCCCGTGCACCGACGCTTCTGTTGGCCGCGGAACAACGGCCATCGCCTACGAGACCGTGCAGCTCGCCGACGGCTCGTTCCCCCTCCTCACCCCCATGAGCGAGGTAGCCGGTCGGATGGCTCCGCTGGATGGGGGCACATCACCTGATGAGCCCGGCTGGCGGTCGGGGGCGTACTGGTCTGCGGGGTGCCCGGGCGTGCGCTGCCCCCGGTGGTCATTTTGGGCGCCGGCGTGGCCGGCATGGCCGCAGCCACGCTGGCCGTCGGGCATGCACTGCTGACGTCTATGTCCTCGACCGACTCGAGCGGCTTCGGACAGGTGGACCACCATTTCCGCGGGGCGCTGGAGACGGTGGCGTCGAGCACCCACGCCATCGAAGAAGACGTGCGTCGGACGCCGACATCGTCATCGGTGCGGTACCTGCCTCGCGGCCAAGGCACCGAAGTTGGTCTCCGACCGCTGGTAGCGGACATGCGGCCCGGGCTCGGTGCTGTCGACATCTCCGTCGATCAGGGCGGGTGCTTCGAGGCCACCCGCTTCCGACCACGCACTCTCGATCCCACCTTCGAGGTCAACGGCTCCCTCTTCTACTGCGTCGCCAACATGCCCGGTGCCGTTCCCTCACACCTCGACCCACGCGTCGCCAACGCCACGTTGCCCTACACCAGCGCTATTGCCGGACGAGGGTGGCGCGCCGGTGTGTGCGGCCGACCCCGCACTTGGTCTGGGCGTCAACACCGTTGACGGTTCCGTCGTCTACCCGCCGGTGGCTGAGGCCCACGACCTCCCGTACGTACCGCTGGGTGCGGTCTTGGCCTGATCCAACGACCCAACAAGAGCCGCCCGGTAGATTTCCACCATGCGGATGGGGTGTGACATTTCCACAGACAGAGATCGGCGGGGACCCCCAAAGGTGCGGACCTACGCCACCACCGTGGAGGAGTTCGGGTACCAGCACATTTTGGCCTACGACCACGTGCTCGGCGCCGATCCGTCCGTGCACGAGGGTTGGTCCGGACCCTACGACGTCGACACCACCTTTCACGAGCCCCTGGTGCTGTTCGGCTTCTTGGCCGCCATCACCGTGCTCGAGCTGGTGACCGGTATCGTGATCCTGCCCCAACGACCGACCGCCCTCGTCGCCAAACAGGCAGCAGAGGTCGACCTCCTCAGCAACGGTCGGCTCCGCCTGGGCGTCGGGCTCGGGTGGAACGCAGTGGAGTACGAAGCCCTGGGCCAGGACTTCTCGACCCGGGGCCGGCGCCTCGACGAGCAGGTGCCGCTCCTGAGACGGCTGTGGACCGAGAGGAGCGTGACCCATCACGGGAACTTCGAGCATCTGACGGGGGCGGGCATCGCCCCGCTGCCGGTACAGCGACCGATCCCCGTGTGGTTCGGTGCGGCGTCTCCGCCGGCCTATCGGCGCGCTGGTCGGCTCGCCGATGGCTGGTTCCCCATGTTCCCGCACGGTCCACGGTCGAAGAGGCCCGGTCCATCGTCGACGAGTCCGCTCGTCAGGCCGGGCGCGATCCGGCCAGCATCGGCATTGAACCCCGGGTCCAGTGGGGCCAGGGGGCATCAGAGGTGGCCGAGCACATTGCCATCTGGCGAGACGCCGGTGTCAGCCACGTGAGCGTCAACACCATGGGCGCAGGCTTCACCACGCTCGGCCAGCACCTTGATGCGCTCCAGCGGGTAGCCGAGGTCGTCGGTACCTGACCGCGGCGACGCCGCTCAAAAGCCGTTCGATCGCCTAATGTGTAGCGCTTGGTATCCGAACGACGACTCGGTTCTCCACGGGATCCCGGGTGCCGGTGACGGCGAAATCTGGCTGGCCGCCAAGGGTCGGAGATGGCGCCAAGTTAGAGACACCAGTCGTGCCTGAATCGGCAGTAGATTCATCGACCATTAACAGCAACTGGGTGAACGCGACGAGCGCGAATGCCCCAGGACGAGGGAACGCATGTCGCAGGATGAGGAAGAAAACGGCTCGTATGGCCGAGCCCCGGTTGCCCGGATCGCTCGATCGATGAGCGGCGCTACCTCGTCCCAGGACAGGCCCTGTGCCTGAGCCACTCGGGCGCGGCCAGCGCTACATGCCTGGCCTGGACGGGTTGCGGGCGGTGGCCGTGATCGGGGTTGTTGTTTTCCACCTGGGCTTCGGTTTTTTGCCTGGCGGGCTCCTCGGTGTGGCCGTCTTCTTCACCCTGAGCGGCTACCTGATAACCGACCTGCTCATGAGCGAGTGGCGCTCGACCGGCAAACTGCAATTAGCCGACTTCTGGCTCCGACGGGCGCGCCGGCTGCTGCCCGCCCTTTTCGTTATGCTCGCGGTGGTGTCGATCTGGGTCTCGATCGGCGACCCCACGCAGCTCGGCGCGCTTCGAGGCGACGTCTTCTCGTCGGCCGTGTACGCCAACAACTGGTGGCTGATCTTCCACCACGTGTCCTACTTCGCCCGGTTCGGGCCGCCGTCCCCGCTGGGCAACCTGTGGTCCCTCGCCGTCGAGGAACAGTTCTACCTGCTGTGGCCCTGGTTGCTTCTGGCCGGCTTGCTATGGGCCAGGAGAGGCGGCCAAGGCCGAACCCGGGGCCGCGTCCGGAGCGTGGCCGCGCGTCGTGATGTGCTGTTCGGGGTCACCCTGGTCGCGGCGGTGGCGTCGGCGGTGGAGATGGCCGTGCTCTTCCACCCCAGCCTCGACCCGACGCGGCTCTACGACGGGACCGACACCCGAGCGTTCGGGCTTCTGTTCGGGGCCGCACTGGCTATGGTCTGGCCCAGCCGGCAGCTGACCGGTAACACCACGATCGGGGCCCGCCGGCTGCTCGACACGATGGGGGTGGTCGGCCTGCTCGGGATCGCCCTGCTGATGTGGCGCACCAACCAGTACTCGCCGTTCCTCTATCACGGTGGCCTGGTGCTCCTCTCGTTCGCCACCCTGCTCGTCATCATGGCCGCGTCCCATCCGGCCACCTGGGTGGGCCGGGCGCTGGGTTGGGGGCCGCTGCGATGGATCGGGCTGTGGTCGTACGCCATCTATCTGTGGCACTACCCCATCATCGTGCTCACCACCCCGACGGTCACCCATGGCGTCGACCACTTCCGGGTCTTGATCCAGGTCATCGCCATCGTCGGCATCGCCGCCCTGTCCTGGCGCTTCATCGAGACGCCCGTCCGCCAGGGTGCGTTGGGCCGCTGGTGGCGGCAGTTCCGGGTGGCCGGATGGCACCTCCCCACCGGACGAACCGCCCAACGGACCGCGGCGATTGCCGCCGTCGTGGGGCTGGGCGTGACCGCAATAGCCCTCGTCGGAGTGATCCCGGCTGCGCCGGCCGACACGTTGGCCGCGGTCACCACCGCCAACGTGAACCTGGGCCATGCGGTGTCGGGCATTCGCCACGTGCACCCACCGACCACGACGACCCTTGCCAATCCGGCAACCAGCACCATTCCCCCGCCCCCGATGACCAGTTGCACGTCCGTGGTCGACATCGGGGACTCCACCTCCGAGAGCCTGGTCTCCAACGACTACCTCGACCCGTCTGCGCAGCTGCCGGCCCAGTACGCCCGGGTGGGTGTCACCAGCGTCAACCTCCAGATCTCCGGGGCCCGCTCCATCGTCGAGACGTACCAGAACGAGCCGAACGGTTACACGATCGCACAGGAGATCATCGCCCAGGGCTACCACGGGATGCTGGGTGATCGCCCTCGGCACCAACGACGCGGCCGACATCGCCGTCGGCTCCAACGTGAATGCCCAAACCCGTATCCAACGGATGATGTCGGTCATCGGCAACCAACCGGTCCTGTGGGTCAATTCCGTGTCCTTGCTGACCAGCGGCGACTACTCGACGTCGAACATGCAACAGTGGAACGCCGCCCTGGTCGCCGCCTGCCCCGCGTACCCCAACCTGCGCGCCTACGACTGGGCGTCCGTAGCCCAGCCCGGCTGGTTCATATCGGACGGGATCCACTACTCCTCCGCCGGATCGGTTCAGCGATCTGCCGACTTCGCCAACGCGTTGGCGGCGGCGTTCCCGGCCACGCCGCCGCCGAAACCGGCCCACGGCAGCGCCCCTCCCAGCTGCGTGGTCTCGTAGCGACCACCGGGGCGCTTCGGCCGGCGAGCACCAGCTACCGACCGACAGGTAGAACGCCATCCACAAGATCCGTCCCTCTTGCCCGTTCTCCCCTAGGTGGATCTTCGTCTCGGTCAGGTCTGCCGGTGGGGACGCCGAGGGGTGGGCCAGGGCGAAGGAGGACGACTCAAGGAGTGCGGTTGATGGATGAAGACTCCAGGGAGCCGCTGGAGCAGTGGGACCGTTCGTGGCCGGGAGAGATCATGGAGGTACTGAACGCCACGTGGGACATCGTGCGAGAAAACGGAGATGAGCGCGATCTCGTCGCCCGCCTGGTGGCCGATCACGGAGAAGGGGAGGCGTTGAGGATGCTGGCCCTCATTCAGGTCAAGTCCACCCGGGTCTCGGCGGTCCGGGCCAAGACGATGCTCACCCTCGAGAACCTGCCCGGGGTGGAAGCAGCGTTGCTGCCCGACCTGCGGAACGGTTTGCGATGAGTGCGTGGCCAATGCCGAAGAGGACCTACGGAACGCGCTGGGCGACCTCGACTGAGCACGAGAGACACCACGACGCCGTCGAGATTCCGCTGATCAGATCCAAGTCGTGGATCAGGAATACTGCCAGCGGCGGGCCGGCCCCTTGCCCGCGGGCCACTCCATGCACTGCACGTCGAACCAGATCGGCAACAGGTGCTTCACATAGAAGGCGTGCACGGTGATCGTCGGACCGGTGAGGTCCTCGTACTCCTTGATGCGAAGGCGCTGGTCCTTCTCCTGGAACCGGTAGCACTCCGCCAGCACGGAGTCGACTTCGTCGCGGGTGTCCATGAGGAGTCCGAGGTGGTCGTAACCCGGTGATGACATCGGTTCCTTGCCCTCGGCCAGCAGGATGAATTGACCGTCGTCCGGCCGCAGCAGGTGACAGGATTGCCCCACTACCTCGGTGTCGAGGGCTTCCCAGCCCAGGACATCGCAGTAAAAGGCGTCCACGTCGTCCCGGAACTCCTGGGTGAGCGTTCCCGCTGGGAACGACAGCTCCATATGGTTGAACCGCATCCTGGCCATGGTTCGCTCCTTCTCGAGGATCCGCCGCCGCTCGACGGGCTGGCCAGCCGGGGATCGGTGGAGGTGGGACTGGATCGTTGCCCAATTCTGGCACCGTTCAGCGAGTCCTGCCCGTAGGGTGCAACCAGGAGGGCTGTCGGTCGGTCGGTGGTCCCGCTCAATCTTGGAGTGCTGCTGCTATGACCTCAGACCGAATGCTCGACCTGGTGGGCCGCCCCGGGGGTCCCCTGTCCGACGCCTCCCTCTGGTCCCTCGAGGTGACCGAGGCCGGGCAGCTCACCCCGAACCTCCATCGTCTGGTCCTGACCGCTCCAGGCCTCGGGGATCTCCGCTACCGGGCCGGCCAGGACCTGATGCTTCGGGTGCCACAACCGGGCGAGCGGGTGGTGAACCGGCGCTACACCATCCGCAGGCTCGACCGGGGCGCGACCGCGATCACCCTCGACGTGTCCCTGCACGGAGCCGGCCCCGGGACCGACTGGATACGGGCGGCCCAGGTCGGCAGTCGCATCGATGCCATCGGGCCACGGGGCAAGGTCTTCCTGCGCGACGAGGCCGACTGGCACCTCTTCGTTTGTGACGAGACCGGACAGCCCGGAGCCCTGGCCATGATGGAAGCCCTGGCGCCCGGTTCTGTGGCCATCGCCCTCATCGAGATCGACTCTCCGGCCGACGAGCAACAGCCCGAGTCCGGCCCGATGGAGCAGTTGGAGATCCGTTGGCTGCACCGACTGGGGCGTTCGGCGCCCGGTGACCCCTCATTGATGATCGGGGCCGTCGCTGATGCCGATCTCCCCACCGGGAGTGGACACGTCTATGTCGCCGCCGAGAGCCACGTCGTGCGCGCCGTCCAAGGGGCCTTGCGTGATCGAGGTCTCGATCGGGATCAGGTCTCGGCCAAGGCCTATTGGCGACGGGGCCTGCCCAACTCGGAGGTCGGAGAGCCGACGGGCACGGACTGAGTCCGAGCCTCGGCTCCGCTCAGAGGTTGTACAACCTGGAGGAATTGGCCGCGCAGATGAGCTCTCGCTCCGGCTCGGGCACGTCGGCGAACTGGCGTTCCACGACCGCCTGGGAGTTCGGCCACGTGGTCGCCGGGTGGGGGAAGTCGGTCGACCACAGGATGTTCTCGACGCCGAGTTCGTGGCGCTGCCGCAGGCCGAACTCGTCGTCCATGAACGTCACGGCCATGTTGCGGCGGAAGTACTCGCTCGGCTTCAGTTCCATGCCCGGGAAGTCGTAGGGTCCGGCCGACTTGCGATCGAGCGAAGCGATGAACCCGGCCACCCAGTACAGGCTGGGCTCGACGAAGACGATCTTCAGTTTGGGAAAGCGCTCGAGTGTTCCGGTGAGGATCCACCAGGCGATCACCTCGGGCAAGCGTGAGCGCGGGCAACGAGGTGAAGATGCCACATTGCGGCGTCGGATCCCGCTGGAACACGTCGTAGAGGTAGGGCGCGGTCCCGAGGTGGTGGGAGATGGCCATACCGGTCTCGGAAAGCACCGCCCACAGTGGGTCATAGGAGGGATCGTGGTAGTCGGGCAAGCCCAGCTCGGACGGAAAGTTGGGCAGATGGACCGAACGGGCGCCCAGGCCGGCGAGGCGAAGCACCTCTTGCACGGCGTAGTCGATGTCGATGATCGGCACCTGGTACGACACGGCCAGGCGTTTCGGGTCGACCGATGCGAACTCACTCAGGTGGTCGGTGAAGGCGCGGCTGATCGGCTTCCAGTCCCCTTTCACCAGGCCGAAATGTCGGAACGCCGACACTTCCGAGTACAGGACCTCGGCCTGCACCCCGTCGCGGTCCATGGCCGCCAGCCGGGCGACGGGATCGGAGTAGCCGGGATCACGGAACGCATCCAGGTCCCAATCGGACATGTCCAGTTCCTTGCCCCCCTTGAGCCTCTTCTCATCGGCCGCCTGCATGCCGATGGCGTCGTCGAAGGCTTCGCGCAGTGAGGCCGGAACCCGCTCGCGGATGACATCGAGCGAGACACGCACGTGAGAGTCGGCAGAAATCAATCGACGGGTCATGGCGGTTCCCTTCGTAGCTGGCGGGGGCTAATCATAGTAGTTGATATGGACGACGGCCAACGCGTTCCGGCGGCCGAAACCAGGCCATCGGAGAACTGTCGGTCATAGTCCGTAGGCCCAATGGGCCAGTCGATCCCAGAGGACGGCACGCAGGGTTGCCTGGTTGTGGCAGTGGGCCGAACCGGGGAGAACGAAGAGCGTGATGTCTCGGCTCGATGTGTAGAGCGCGACACTCCCGATGAAATCACGGGTGAGGTCGTTCTCGCCGAAACCGAGGAACACCGGCACGGTGATGTCGGACTTCTCCTTGTCGGTTGCGTGGGGCAGCATCGAGGTGAGGCCACAGGAGAACAGGAGCTCGGTCGACTGTGCCGCGAATGCGGCCCGCACGGCTCGGGGCACATCATGAGCCATGAACGTGCCGGACTCCGGCCGGGACGTGCCCACCAGCGGCGCGCCGGCGAGACGGACCCGGGCCAGCTCCACGACGTCCTCGTCGCGGATCGGCGGCCGGTCGGCCATCGCACGCTCGGCCTCGGTCAGGAACTGGGGAAGGCCCTTGCCCCCGTGTCCCAACGCAGCCACGCCGGCAAAGGTGGCGTGTCGGGCCTGCTGGACGGTGACCAGCATCCCACCCATCGAGTGCCCGACCCCGACCACTGTCGAGCTCGGCAGCGTGCCGAGCTCGGGCAGCAACGTACCGGCGGCCAGTCCCTCGAGTGCGGTGCGATGGGCGTGGTCGTTGACCGCGCTGGCCAGTGCGGGGGTGACCCGCACGATGTCGTCCACCCGGCTCGAGGCGCCCAGGCCGATGTGGTCGAAGGAGAGCACGACGAACCCGCGCCCGGCCAGGTGCTCGGCCATGCTGTAGCCGGGATGGCCGGGTACCTGCAGGTCGAAGTACTCCGTGGAGCAATGACCGCCGGCCAGGCAGCACAGCACGAGCGGTGGTCTCGCCCGGTCGAGCCGGAGCGGAGCGCAGTACCCAGCCGCGCACGATCACCGGGCCGGGGAACGGGACGAGATCGGACACGTCGACCTCGATGTCCCGCCTGATCGTCTCGGCGTCCGGAGCGCCGATGGCCGACACCGCGGTCACGGACGGGCCTGCCCTGGTGTCTGGCGGCACGGTCAGTCGACCCACAGGTCCTCGAACACCGCGGCACCGGCGAACAACTTCTCGATCTCGTCCTCGTCGAAGCCGTGCTCACTCATGATCTCGCGGGTGTGCTGGCCGACCACAGGCGGTGGACCCCAGATCCGTCCCGGCGTGTCCGAAAAGGAGATCGTGGTGCCGAAGTGCTCGAACCGCCCGAGCTTCGGGTGTTGCTGCTCCACGAGGAGCTCGTGCTCCCGCATCTCGGGATCGTCGAACACGTGCAGGGAGAACTCGGGATCGGCGATCTCACACGGCACCCCGTTCCCGTCCAGGGCGGCAAAGACATCGGCTGACGGTTGGCGCCGGAACAGGGGCTCGAGGGCCTCGTCCAGCTCGTGTCGGTGGGCCGTCCGGCCGGCAGCATCGCCAAAGCGGGGGTCGCCGGCGAGGCTGGTTCGCCCAGCGCGCCGACGAGGCCGCGCCAGTGCTCCTCGGTGATGGCGGCGATGCAGACCCAGCCGTCGGCTGTCTGGTAGAGCCGGTAGAGGGGGTGTAGGCCGAGCTGCATATGGTCGAGCCGCGGGCGGGGCACGGCGGTGCCGTCGGCCTTCACCGAGGTCATGGACGCAGCCAGGAGACCGGCGTTCAGGATGGAGGTGTCGACGCTCTGGGTCTCCCCGGTCCGAGCCCGGTGGTACAGAGCCTGGATGACGCCGATGGCCGAGAGGAACCCGTTGCCGGTGTCGCCCAACGAGGTCAGGGACCAAAATGGCTTTCCGCCGTCCCCGGTGCCGCCATCCTCGTAGGTCACGCCGGCCAACGAGCATCCCGTCTGGTCGTTGCCGGGCGAGTCGGACCGTGGCCCCCGGTCGAAGCCACGGGTGTGGCAGTAGACGATGTCGGGATTGACGGCTCGCAGGGACTCCTCGTCGCAGTGCAGGCGGCGAAGTGCGTCCCTACGCATGTTCGAGTGGACGACATCGGCCTGCTCGACCAGGCGGTGGAGGACGGACAGACCCTCGGCTGTCTTCAGGTCGATGCAGATGCTGCGCTTGCCCCGATTGGCCCCGTAGGCGATGTGGTTGGCGTGCCACCACGGATCGCGGGTGGCATTGACCTTTATGACGTCGGCGCCGAGATCGGCCAGGACCTGGGTGCCGAAGGGCCCGGCGACGGCAAACCCGAGATCGAGGACGGTCACGCCGGCCAGCGGCGCCGCGTGCGTGTCCGCTGGCGGTGGGCCCCCGTCGACCACTGCGCCCCCGTCGACCACTGCCGATCCGGCCCGGGCCTCGGCCCGTATCTCCGCCGTATGCTCGCCGACCTGCGGCACCGGGCCCTGGACCCGGCCCGGAGTGCGGCTCAGGCCGTAGAGGATGCCCATTTGGCGGAGAGCGCCGTAGTCGGGGTGGTCCACGTCGACGACGGCCGACTCGGCCACCAATGCCGGATCGGCCAGGGCCTCTTCGGGTGTGCGCACCGGTTGGAGGGGGACCCCGGCCTCTTGCGCCACCCGCACCCAGTCGTCGCTGTCGAAGCGGGCGAAGGCATCGACCAGCTCGGGGAAGTAGTGGGCCAGCACAACGATGTTCTCGGGCGCCGTGCCGATCCGGTCGGGATCGTTACGGACGCTGTCGATGTCGCGTCGGTGGGCCAGCGTGTCGCCGTCCGCGCTCGACATGACGAATCGCGGGTTCGGTACCCATTGCTCGACCCAACGACCGTCGGCACACTGAAAGAACCCTTTCGGCGCTCGTCGGTCGTGGATCCATGAGCGGTAACCGGGTTCATCGTTGTGTTCGGCCCGCAACCACTTGGACGTGGTCAGCGAGAGCGCAGCCTGGAGCAGCGAGGTCTCCACGTGCTGACCTCGACCGGTACGCAACCGGGCCAAGAGGGCGGCGTTGATCCCCGTGGTGGCCAGGTAGGCGGCGGAGATGCTCGGCCACGGCGTGTAGGTGAAGATCGGTCCGGACCGGGGCGATCCGGGTTCCATCCCCTCGGGGACGGGAAGGTCGGGCAGGTACGGATCCTCGCCGTGGATGTAGGGGATCGCTCCTCCGAGGTGACCGCGCTGTTCGTGGAGGAGGCCCAACCGAGCGGCCACCAATGCGTCGTAGGCGGGACGGGAACGATGTCCACGGTGGGGCCCGTATCCCGTGATCGAGCAATAGATGAGCGACGGGTTCTGGGCCAGGAGCGTATCGGCGTCGATGCCCAGCCGTGCGGTCGTCCCCGGGGCAAAGCTCTCCAGGACGATGTCAGCGCTGCGGGCCAGACCCAAGAACGTGTCGCGGTCGGCGTCCTCGGTCAGATCGAGCTCGGCGCTGCGACGACCCCGGAGCCACGCTGCGTATCCAGGAGAGGAGCGGAACGGATCGCCGCCCGGCGGCTCGACTTTGACGACGTCGGCACCGTTGTCCGACAACAGCATGCCGGTGATGGGACCGGCGACGCCCCACGATAGGTCGAGCACACGAATGCCGTTGAGCACACTGGTCATGGAAACGTCCTCCGGGGAAGTCTGGGCCGGTGACAGTCGCGGGGTGCAGCTCCGTCCGAGAGATCGTTTGCTCTCTCGTTGCGGCGCCGACGATCACCTCGTGCTCAGCCCCCCTTTTTCTGGCTGGCCACTGGGTAGCGGCTGCGGTACATAGTGTCTGGTATGACTCAACCTAGCAGGGCTTCGTCGTCCTAGGGCCGCAACGGCGAGAGGAGCTCTCGCAATTGCCGGGGCTTGGTGATCGGCTCGATCTCGTCGTGCCCCAGCCACGACGGCGCCGGCGGTTCCTGGCGCCCAGCCCACGAGGGCTCATCGGGCCAGTACCTCCGAGTCATCCGCTGATCCGGCGTCGACACCCCCGCTCGCTTGCAGGCGTCGGCGTACTCGATGCTGGTCCGGCGGGCGCCATCGCGGTCCCAATAGTCCTCCTCGGCCGCCCACAGACCGTCGCCGGCGTACCAGAGCACAGAGAGGCCGGGGAAGTCGAAATAGGAAGGCCCGCTCTCATCAGGGTTGTCTCGACGGTTGAGGCAGCGGAAGACGACCTTCTCGTCGTCGACGGCGAACCAGTCCAGAACCGTATAGATCTCTGGGACTCCCTTCATCACTGCTGCGATCCAGAGCCTGATCTCCTCTCGGCCGTACATCCGACCCCAGAAGTGATCGACATACTCGGCGTCGGGATGGAAGAGGTCCGTCCACGCCGACCACTCCTCATCGACACAACCGATCTTCCAATACCGGGCGAAGGCCGATTCGACCTCGCTCCTCGAAAATGGTGACATCATCGACCTCCCCGGGGGCGACGGACGCTGCGTGTTCTTCAGTACTTCGCTCCTTCGGTACTTCTCGACCCTGTGTTCGGACTCAGCCCTGTTCGAGGTACGGCGCCAGTATGCCCGCGAGGATACGGCGCTGCCGGACCGCACGATCGGCCTTGGGCGCAGAAACGTCGTAGGCCATCGTGCCTTGGAGCTGTTGGCTGATGGCGAATCCACGGAGGACGAGAAACACCGTGGTGGCCAGGTCAGGGGTGCTGGTTGCTGGGCCCAAGCCTTCCCGTAACAGTCGCCGGACGTGGTCTTGGGACCGCCCGGCGACCTCTCGCATCGTCTTTCGGACTTCGACGCTGGTGCGAGGATCGTGGTCCATATTGAGCAGCACCTGCAGGTAGGCCAAGAACTCGGGCCGACCGTAGTGAGAGGTGAGGATGTCCATCAGCTGCTCGACCCGCTCGACGGCAGTGTCCCCTTCGATGTGGGCACCCTCCACCACTTCGGCGAACTGACGGGCGCCGTCTTGGAGGACAGCGAGCATCAGGGCTTCTCGGGTCCCGAAGTAATGCTGGATCACGCCCCATGTGACCCCGGCGCGCCGAGCGATCTCATTGGTGCTCGCCCGGTAGAACCCACACTCGAGAATGCAGGCCACGGCGGCGTCGATGACTCGTCTCTTCGTGGCCGTATCCCCATCGCCAAGCGACGGGCGATGGGGTACTCGAACGACCCCTGGTTTCTTCTTCGCCGTGGTACCCACGCTCCACACTCTACGGGACCGGTTGTCCACCACCGGCCACCGGGCTATCGTCGCCATAGCGGTTACTATCTACCGGGCTATTTAGCGAGGGGCGATGGCCGGCCCAGTGACCAGACTCGGGCGCGCTCTCCTAATCCCCCAGGAGCGTGCCCGAATCTGGCTACTGGACACCGCCAAAGGCGTCGTGGCGTGCTCACTCGCCGCCGGCGGTCTGGCTACCGACAATGGCAGGCAGATCCGGCTGGGCCAGCGAGAGCACCCAGCGCTCGAGCCGGTCCCACAGCTCGAGCCGCGAGTCGGTCACGTTGTGGTTGTGCCCGATCCCGGCCAACGTCACCAGCGTCAGGTCGCGACACGCAGGGAGTTGCCCGGGCAGGGCGGCCGCCGGGCCGGCAATGTCGTGCTCGCCGAGGGCGACGAACGTGGGAACATCGATCTGGTCGAGCTCCGGCTTGATCGACCCGGGTACGAGCGTGGCCAAGCCAACCAGCCCCAGGAGCCGAGAACCGGCTCGAGCGGCTGCCGCCTTGGCCTGGTTCGAGTGTGCTCCCACCAACAGCATGTCCGAATCGGAGCTCGTGCCTTGAGGTAATGGTGTGCCGAACCGGGCCCGCACCAGGTCAGGGAGCGCAGCCGCCAACTCCTCGGGACGACCGACAAAGGCCGCCTCCTCCTCGGTGAGGACGGCGGGAAGCCCGCTGTTGGAGAACCCGAGCAGGGCCAGGGCACCGAAGCGGCGATGGCGTGCCTGCTGGCAGGCGATGAGAAAGCCTCCCGCCGAGTGGCCGACGCCAAGGGCCTCCCGGTGGACACCGGGCGATACCCCCTCCACCTTGCCGGCCGCCATCATGTCGAGCACCTCCGTCACCACGAGATCGAGGACGTCGGCCACGACCCAAGGGGTCAGCTCGTAGCCGTCGGTCGGCGAGTCACTCTCGCCGACGCCCGGAGGATCGATGGTGAGGACGTAGTGCCCGCGCTCAGCCGCAAACATGGCCATGCTGTAGAGATCGTCCGACCCGGGAACCTCCAGGTCAAAGTAGGCCCGGCTTATGCCACCACCGGGCACGCAACACCACACGAGCGACGCCGGGCTCTCCTGGTCGGGCACGAAGAGGTCCGTGGCCATGTACCGGCATCCGGCCGGAGCGCGTCGGCCCAGGTCAACAGTCACCGGAACCTTGTTTGCGCCAACCATCGAAGAAGCCCTCCCTCGCCCAGCCCAGAGAATAGCGGGTAGCCTTTAATCATAGTGATCCCTATGGTGGTCATAGCGCCTCCTATGCTTCCCTGGTGGAGCGTAATGAATATTTGATATGTTCCGGTCGTAGCTGTATGTTCTGCGGAGCGACACGCAGGTTTCGTGGTGTACCGCTGGCCGATCGATAACGGACCGCAAGACGCAAGGTCTTGCCGACAGGGGGGCACAATGAGATCGAAGAACGCAGGTTGGCGGGCCATACTCCTCTCCTTGGTGGTGGCGGCAGCATCGCTGGTCGTCTCCACCGGGGTTACCGTCGGATCGTCATCGGCAGCGAGCGGGGCCACGGTCTCGACCAACGGCACGTGGCCCGGTGTCGGCAAGATCTGCGGCTCCGGAAGTGGCGGTGCCTCGAGCACTCGAGGGGTCTCGTCGAACAGCATCAATATCGCGACATTCGGCGATCCGGGCAACACGGTGCAGCCCGGTCTCGACATCGAGTTCTTCCAGGCGGCCGGAGCGTTCGCCAAGTGGTGCAACGCCGCCGGTGGCATCAACGGGCGCAAGGTCGTGGTCCACAACCGTGACGCCGCCCTGTTCAATGCGGCCCAGGTCACGAACCAGGCCTGCCAGCAGGACTTCATGTCCGTCGGCGGCGGGATGGCCCTCGATCAGCCCTCCGTGCAGGTCCGGGTCGCTTGTGGGCTGGGGCAGATAACGGGCTTCACCGTGTCCGACGCCGCAGTGGGCGCGCCGCTGCAGGTCAACCCGGCGGGAACGAACAACTCGATCGTCTCGGCCGGGTGGTACGGCGCGTTGGCCAAGAAGTACCCCAAGGCGGTCAAGGCCTTCGGCACCGGAGGCCAGAACACGCAGAGCATCCTCGAGCCGGAGCAGAAGTGGCGGTTGGCGGCAGAAGCCCAGGGATACAAGACCCTGGACTTCCAAGAGCCGCCCCTGACGGTGACGGACTGGAAGCCCTACGTCGAGCAGGCCCAGTCCAAGGGGGTTCAGGCCCTCCAGCCGTCGGACGATTCGGACATCACCCCGTACGTGCAGGCCATGAACACCGTGGGCTACAACCCGGCCTTCATGCTTCTCACCACGCAGTTCTATGCGTCGGCGACGGTTAAGGCGGCCGCCCAGGCCCAGTTCCCGACGACCTACACCGCCATTCAGTACTGGCCCTTCGAGCTGGCGTCGCAGAGTCCCGGGCTCCAGCAGCTGCAGAGCATCATGCACAAGTACGCCGGCGGCGACACCATCGACTGGAGCGACGAGCTGGCGATCAACTCGTGGGTCCTGTTCGCCAAGTCGGCCACCGCCTGCGGTGCCAACCTGACCGACGCGTGTGTCCTGAAGAACGCGGCGGCGCAGAAGAACTGGACCGGCGGAGGGCTCACCGCCCCGGTGGCCCAGCTGGCGATGTCCAACAACAATCCCATCCCGAGCGCGTGTTTTCTGTCTGATGACGGTGAAGCCCAACAAGTTCGTCTACAACAAGGCCGTCACCAACCCGAACAGCGGCATCTGGAACTGCGACCCGAAGGGACTGATCCATCTGCCGAGCACTGGTGGATAACGATTCTCTGCCGGGAAGACCCCCCTGATGCATGAATTCATAATCTTCACCATCAGCGGGCTGGCCACGGCGGGGATCTACGCCATCACGGCCAGCGGGCTGACCCTCACCTATGCGACGACCGGCATCTTCAACTTTGCGGCCGCGGGGGGAGGGGGCGGTTCTTTGGCGCGGTCGTGGGGCGGGACCAGGGGGCGGTCGCGGCGCGGGGGCATCACGACTTCCCAACTTTTGTGTGCCAAGTCGGTGACAGGAGCTAAGAGGGCACCCGGACGTACGGATACTGGCTCTCGATGCCCGTGTCGGGACCTGCTCGAGCGCACAAACTGGATCCGCCGGACAAAAATGCCGCGGAGAGCACGATAATGCTGCTCAGAGCGGAAAAACGCCGATTGCCGCGGCAGTTTGGCTACCTGAACCGGTCC
>CAVQVK010000043.1:0-46211 GCA_963717035.1 uncultured Acidimicrobiaceae bacterium
GAGCCGTGCGGCCTGTCGCGTGAGGTGGTCGCGTTCGGGGAGGTTGGGCGCTGATCGGGCGGCTTCGGCGTAGAGCCGTGCCGCGGTCACTGGGTCACCGTCACGCTCGTGCAGGTACGCCGCGACGGCGGCGTGGCGGGGCAGGGCGGGGTCGAGCTCCGCCAGGGCGGCCAGGCCGGCCCGCGGGCCGTCGGCCTCGCCGACCGCGACGGCCCGGTTGAGGCGGGCCACCGGGCTGTCGGTGAGGCGCACCAGCTCGTCGTACCACTCGACGATCTGCACCCAGTCGGTCTCCTCGGCCGTCCGGGCGTCGGCGTGGAGCGCGGCGATGGCGGCCTGGGCCTGGAACTCGCCCAGGCGGTCGCGGGTGAGGGCTGTCTGGAGCACGTCGACGCCCTCGGCGATCAGGCGGGTGTTCCACCGGCTGCGGTCCTGCTCGGCAAGAGGCACGAGCCTGCCGTCGGGGCCGGTCCGTGCCGGGCGCCGTGCGTGGTGGAGCAGCATGAGCGCGAGCAGGCCCGCGACCTCCTCATGGTTGGTCTTGGCCGCCAGCTGGCGAGTGAGCCGGATCGCCTCGGCGGCGAGGTCGACGTCGCCGGAGTAGCCCTCGTTGAAGACCAGGTAGAGCACGCGCAGCACCGTGGCGACGTCACCGGGCTGGTTGAACCGGACGCCCGAGACGGTCCGCTTGGCCCTGCTGATCCGCTGGGCCATGGTCGCCTCCGGCACGAGGTAGGCCTGCGCGATCTGACGCGTGGTCAGGCCGCCGACCGCGCGCAGCGTGAGCGCGACGGCCGAAGCCGGTGTCAGGGACGGGTGCGCGCACAGGAAGTACAGCTGGAGCGTGTCGTCCACCACCTCGCCCGGGCCGGGCATGGGCTCGCCCTCGACGCGTACCTCGCGGTGCCGTCGGGAGGTATCGGCGCGGGCGGCGTCGAGGAACTTGCGCCAGGCCACGGTGACCAGCCAGCCCTTGGGGTCCCGCGGCGGGTCGTCCGGCCACACGCGCACGGCCTCGACCAGGGCGTCCTGCACGGCGTCCTCGGCCGCCGCGAAGTCGGCTCCGCGACGGACGAGGATGCCGATCACGGTGGGGGTGAGGGTCCGCAGCAGGGCCTCGTCCACCGTGCGTCACTCCGTGATGGTCGGGGGCGCGGCCAGGAACGGGCGCACCTCGAGCCATTCGTGGATCGGCTTCCCACCCGCACCCGGAGCCGCGGACAACTCGCCGGCCAGCTCGAGCGCCCGCTCGTAGGTCTCGACGTCGATCACCATCCAGCCGGCGATCAGGTCCTTGGTCTCCGCGAACGGGCCGTCGGTGACCGGCGGCCGCCCCTCGCCGTCGTAGCGGACGAACGTGCCCTCCGGGGAGAGCGCCTGACTGTCGACGAACTCGCCGGTGCCCTCGAGCCGGGCGGCGAAGTCCTGCATGTACTGCACGTGGGCCGAAACCTCCTCCGGCGTCCACTGGTCCATCGGCACGTCGTTGACCGGTGCCGGCGCGCCCCGGTAGTGCTTGAGCAGCAGGTACTTGGCCATCATGTTCTCCTTCGTGCGGTACGGCCCATTGTGGCCGTGTTCACTCCGGGGACGGAGCCGCCGCCGGTTCTCGACATCCACCGCGACATTTCTTGGGAGGCGGCAGTGGGTTTCTTGGGACTATTTCTATCGACGTCCACGTGAAACGATAAATGGCATGGTGATCCCGCTCATGCTGGCCACGTTGACCGACCGTCGCGATTTCGGCGACGATTGGCTGCTGGAGCGCAAGCTCGACGGAGAGCGCTGCGTCACACGCAAAGCAGGTACCGACGTGCGACTCGAGTCGCGTACCGGTAAGGATCTCACCTCCACCTATCCCGAGGTTCGCGCCGCGGTGGCGGCCCAACACTCCCGGGATCTCCTGCTCGATGGCGAGGTGGTGGCCTACGACGGTGACCAGACGTCCTTTACCCGGCTCCAGCAGCGTCTCGGGGTATCCGGGCCGTCTCCAGAGCAGGTGGCCAAGGACCCGGTCGTCTACTGCGTCTTCGACCTCCTGGAGGTCGACGGGGAGGATCTCACCGACCGGCCCCTCGTCGAGCGCCGCGCCCGGCTGACGGGGACGATCCGGTCGAGCTCGGCATTGCAGCACACCGAGGCGTGGCGCGACGACTCTCAGCGGCGGTTCGACGAGGCCTGCCGATCCGGCTGGGAAGGGCTCATCGCTAAGCGCGCCGACGCACCGTACGTCGCTGGCCGCTCGAAGGACTGGTTGAAGCTGAAGTGCGTCTGGGAGCAGGAGTTCGTCATCGCCGGTTACACCGATCCCGGCGGCAGCCGGACGGACTTTGGCGCCCTGCTCGTCGGTTACTACGAGAGGGCACCCTCCGCTACGCCGGGAAGGTCGGCACCGGCTACACCCAGGCGACACTCCACGACCTCGGTATCCGGCTGCGGAAGCTGGAAACGGCCGAGCCGGCATTTGTGGATGTGCGACCGATTCCCCGCGGCGTGCACTGGACGCGGCCCACACTCGTCGCTCAGATCGGATTTGCCGAATGGACGAGCGACGGTCGGCTGCGCCAGCCGCGCTTTCTTGGACTCCGCGACGACAAGAGCCCGGCTGAGGTCGTCCGGGAGCGGCCCCAGTGAACATCCGAGAGCGGCCCGAGTGACCATGGACGGTCCTGGCTGGCAGCAGGGCCACCGTGCCGTCGGCCTGGTCATAATCGATTAGGGGCACCCTCGTCGGGTCGCCTACCATTCGCAGATGATCCTCGTCACAGGCGGGCTGGGCATGATCGGCGCCCACACCGCCCGCGCCCTCGTCGACCTCGGACACGAGGTCGTGGTCACCGCCCACCGCCGGACCGAGGTCCCGTCGTTCCTCGCCGGCCGGGTCACCGCGGAACCCCTCGACGTCACCGACCGGGAGGCCTTCCTTGCCCTCGCCGACCGCCACGACATCACCGACATCGTCCATCTCGCCGGCAGCATCCCCGACGAGGACCCGGTCTGCTACTTCCGCACCGACACGACCGGCCTGCTCAACGCGCTGGAGGCCGCCCGCACCTGGGGCGTGCGCAGGTTCGCCGTCGCCAGCAGCCTCGGCGTCTACGCCGGTCGGACCGAGACCCCCTGGCACGAGGAGCTTGCACTGCCCGCCGCGCAGCTGCCGCACCTGATCGTCGCCTTCAAGAAGGCCGTCGAGCCGCTCACCACGCACAGCCTCGAGGGCAGCGGCGTCCAGCCGGTCGTGCTCCGGATCGGGACCATTTGGGGACCGCTCGTCGACCCGGAATCACCGTTCTTCTACATCCCCCCTTACATCAGCGCCGTGCTCCGCGGTGAGAAGCCGCCGCTGCTGCACGCCGACGACGGTGGTGACTGCTGCTACGCATCCGACGCCGGGCGCGCCATTGCCCTCCTGATGACCGCGGACAGCGTGCGGCACGACATCTACAACGTATCCAGCGGCCGGCCGTTCACCAACCGCGAGTTCGCGGACGCCCTGCAGGCGATCACCCCCGGCCTGAGGCTCGATCTGCTTCCCGGACGCCAGGACGGCCCCGGCGACGACCCCTACCTCGACATCACCCGGCTCACCCACGACACCGGCTTCGCTCCGACCTTCGACGTCGCCACGGCGGTCGCCGACTACGTCTCGTGGCGCACCGACAACTCCCGCTAAAGGAGCTCCCCGGGGGCAAGAGCGCGTTGTGGTCCTGGTCGAGCCGGAGCGACAGACCGGCGGTGTCGGCTGAGCAGTTGACCGGGACGCTCACCGCCCGCTTCAGCTGACCTCATATCGAGGGGGGGCTTGACCCCCTTGCCAAGTCAGGGCCATTCGGCGTAGTATACTCAGTATGATACTTCGAAGGAGTGATGTATGAGCGTCCGTCACGCCCTGTTGGCCCTGCTCAGCGAGGGGCCCAAGTACGGCCTGCAGCTGCGGCAAGAATTCGAGGTCCGCACCGGCGAGGTGTGGCCGCTCAACGTCGGGCAGGTGTACACGACGCTGCAGCGCCTCGAGCGGGACGGCCTGGTGGAGTCGGACGACGCAGCCGACGAGGGGCCCCAGAAGGGCTTCCACATCACCGAGGACGGCGCGGCCGAGCTCGCCGAATGGTTGCGCACTCCGCCCGACCTCTCCTCGCCGCCCCGTAACGAGCTCGTCATCAAGGTCCTCGTCGCGCTCGAGCTCCCGGGCGTGGACGTGCACGAGGTGGTGCAGGTGCACCGCCGCTACTTGGTCGAGCTGATGCAGCAGTGGACTCATCTGAAGGAGGACGAGTCCCGCCTCGATCTCAATTTCGCCCTGGTCGTCGACGCCGAGCTCTTCCGGCTCGACTCGCTGGTCAGGTGGCTGGACACGGCCGACGGCCGTCTGAAGCGAGCCGCGGCGGGCGTGGACGCGCCGGAGCCGCAGTCGTTCCCCCTCCCCAAGGCTCGGCGAAAGGTAGGAGGCCCTCGATGAGCTACCTCGAACTACGCGACATCACCAAGGTCTTCGGAGAAGGTGCCGCTGAGGTCCACGCCCTCCGGCGCGTCGATCTCTCGGTCGACGCCGGGTCTCTGGTCGCGGTGATGGGTGCCAGCGGCTCGGGCAAGAGCACGCTGTTGACCATCGCCGGCAGCCTCGAGGATCCCACCAGCGGCGAGGTGTACGTCGGCGGCCGGCAGCTGTCCTCGCTGTCGCGCAACGGCAAGGCGCGCCTGCGCCGCAAGTCCATCGGCTATGTCTTCCAGGACTACAACCTGCTGGCCGGGCTCAGCGCGGTGGAGAACGTGTCGCTGCCGCTCGAGCTGGACGGCGTCGCCGCCCGCCAGGCCCAGGCAGCGGCGCTCGAGGCGCTTGAGGAATTCGGGCTGAGCGACCGGGCGGCGCACTACCCCGACCAGCTGTCGGGGGGCGAGCGCCAGCGGGTCGCCATCGCCCGAGCCGTGGTCGGGGGGCGACAACTGCTCCTGGCCGACGAGCCCTCCGGCGCGCTCGACTCCACCAACGCCGAGGCCGTCATGCGCCTGATCCTTACCGCCTGCCGCCGCGGGATGGCCGCCGTCGTGGTGACCCACGACGCCCAGCTCGCCTCGTGGGCCGACCGCGTGATCTTCCTCCGCGACGGCAGAATCGTCGACCAGACCCTGCCGGCCGAGAGCTCTGAAGCCTTCCTCGCTCATCTCCCGAACCAATGAGCGTCGGCGTCCTCGAGAGTCCGGTGACCGGATCGGCCCCCGAAGCGACTACCGGTGGCGTCCCGGCCCGCCGGGCCATGATCCGCTGGGCCTGGCGCCTGTTCAAGCGCGAGTGGCGCCAACAGCTGCTCATCCTGCTCCTCGTCATCGCCGCCGTGGCCGCCGTCGTGGTCGGCGCAACCGTCGCCACCAACACCCCGCCCCCGGCCAACGCCGGATACGGCACGGCGCAGGACCTGGCTACCTACACCAACTCCGGGAAGCATCACCTCGATCTGAACCTCGTGGCCGCCCAGACCGCCGCGCTGGAGCATCGCTTCGGCACGGTCCAGGTCATTGAGAACGAAACCTTCAACGTCCCCGGCAGCAGCCAGACGTACCAACTCCGGTCGCAGGACCCACACGGCCCGTACGGCGGGCCGATGCTCCAGCTGCTCTCTGGGCACTACCCGACCGGGCCGAACCAGATCGCCCTCACCCCTGGGCTGGCGTCCGAGCTCAAGCTCACGGTGGGCGACACCTGGTCCCAAGGTGGAAAGACCGTCGTCGGCATCGTGCAGAACCCCCAGAGCCTGCTCGACGAGTTCGGGCTGGTTCTCCCCGGGCAGGTGACGCACCCGACCACGGTGGATGTCCTCTTCGACGCACCGGGTGTGAACCCGGGCCGTATCGGGCCCAACGTCTCGACGCCGGGCTCGCTCAACAACAACTCGATCAACCCTCAGACCATCGTGCTGGCGCTGACGACCGTCGGCATGCTGCTGATCGCGCTGGTGTCGATCGGCGGCTTCACCGTGCTGGCCCAGCGCCGCCTGCCGCGCTCTCGGGATGCTCCAGTCCATGGGGGCGACGGACCGTAACGTCCGGCTGGTGCTGGAGGCCAACGGCGTCATCGTCGGAGCCGTGGGCGCCGTGGTGGGCTTCGCGCTGGGTCTGGTGGCCTGGCTCGCCTACCGCCCGCATAACGAGCAGAGCGCGCACCACCTCATTCCGACGTTCGCCCTGCCGTGGGTCGTGATCGTGCTGGCCATGGTGCTCGCCGTCGTCGCCACCTTTGTCGCCGCGGGCCACCCCGCCCGCGCCGTCACCCGCGTCCCGGTGGTGAGCGCCCTGGCCGGACGCCCCGCGCCGCCGCGCCAGATCCGCCGCTCCTTCGTTCCCGGCGTGATCGCGCTGGCCATCGGGTTCTTCATGTTCACGCTTTCGGCGCGCGGGGCACCAAGGCAACGGCGTGAAGTGGCTGGTGCCGGGATTCATCGCGCTGATCGCCGGGATCATCCTCGTTGCGCCGTTCTTCCTGGCCCTGCTGGCCCGGCTCGGAAGAAGGTTGCCCATCGCCATCCGCCTGTCTCTGCGCGACCTGTCGCGGTACCGGGCCCGGTCCGGCTCGGCCCTGTCGGCCATTAGCGTCGGCGTTCTGATCGCCGTGGTCATCTGCGCTGTCGCTGTCGCCCGCTACAGCAACGTCTTCGACTACGTCGGCCCAAACATGGCGTCGAATGAGCTGGCGGTGTGGAGCCCGAGCGGCCAGAGCGGCAATGCCGCGGGACCAAACGGGACCAGTTCGGCGACGCCGAGTCTCCCGTCGCAGGAGGCCTCCGTCCACTCCATCGCCTCTTCTGTCGGCGCCGCGGTCATCGAGCTCGACAATCCGGCGGCCGGCCTGCAGAACCCCACCGGCTCGGGCCGTCAGTGGAACGGCCCCATCTACGTGGCGACGCCGGCGCTGCTGCGGGCCTACGGCATCAACCCGTCGTCCATTCCCGCCAACGTCGACGTCCTCAGCTCACGCCCTGGGCTCTCGGGCTCGGGCGTGCAGCTGACCTCCGGCGGCGGCAAGGGCGGCGGCGTGCTGGTCGGCCCCGGAGCGGTCGGCGGCGGGGGTCCCGGTCCAGGCAATACGAATTCCTGTCCGCCCGGCTCATGCGTCGCCCACCCGGTTGTCCAAGCAGAGAGCCAGTTGCCCACGGGCACCGACGCGCCCAACACGTTGATCACCGAGAGTGCGTTGCGTCGGCTGCACGTCGCCGGCCAGAGCAGCCTCGACGGCTGGATCCTCCAGGCCACCAGCCCGATCACCTCTGCCCAGATCACCAACGCCCAAACGGTGGCGGCCACCAACAATCTGAGCATCGAGTCGAAGAACGACCTTCCGACTTCGGCCGAGATCGTGAATTGGGCCACCGTGTTCGGCATCGCCCTCGCCCTCGGAATCCTGGCCATGAGCGTCGGCCTCATCCGGAGCGAGACAGCGAGCGAGTTGCGCACGCTGACGGCCACCGGCGCAAGCTCCGCACCCGGCGCAGCCTCACGGCGGTCACCGCCGGCGGCCTCGCCTTCCTCGGCGCGCTGCTCGGGACGGTGGCCGCCTACGTTGGGCTGGCCGGATGGTTCTACTCGAACTCGCTGGAAGGTGGCCTGTCGGACCTCATCGATCACCTCCCCTGGAACAACCTGTTCCTCATCGTGATTGCCATGCCGGTTGCCGCCACCATCATCGGTTGGGTGTTGGCGGGACGGGACCCGAAGGGGATATCCACCCGGCCGGCGGAGTAGCCGCCCGATGACCATCGGCAGCAGCCCGACCCGACCTCAGGAGGATGCTCCGGTCCAGAGCGGAGCGGTCGAGCTCGGACGGCGTTCTCGGGCCCGCTGGCTCGTCCACCTGTGGCTGATTGGGACCTTCGCGGGCTCGCTGGCCGCACTCGTGTTCAGCCAAAGCCTCACCGTGCACGTGGTGATCGGGCTGGCCTTCGTGGCCCTGGCCGGCGTCCACGTGGTGCAACGCCGACACACCGTCACCCGGTTACTCGGGAATCTGGGCCGGATCCGCACGTGGTTCAGCCGCCGCGGCCGGCTGGCGTGGTCGGACCTGGTCCTGACCTTGCTCACCCTCAACCTGCTCGCGTCGGGTATCTACGACCTGTTGTCGACCAACAAGGGGATGGTCCGCCTGAGCGACGTCGGCATCCCACTCCCGGATATCGGGTGGCACACGCTCTCAGCCATCGTGCTGCTCGGCTATCTGAGCGTGCACGTCGCTCGCCGCTGGTGCCATCTGCGCCGCTCGGCCATCCGCTGATCAACGGAGCTGGTGGCGTAGCGCGAGTAGAAGCCTCGACAGCCGCGCTTGTGGTAGAGCCGGCTTTGTCCTTCTCCGCCGGGCTCGGAGAAGTAGCCGATGCCGGCTTCAGTAGACCCGGGTGAGGGCGGCATCGAAGATGTCACTGCTCACCGTGAAGGCGTAGTGCTGAGGTGCCGGGTTGTCGGCGTCGAAGTAGTCCAGGGTGACGCCGTTGGCGAGCTGCAGCGGTACGAAGCGGGCGACATCAGGGCTGACCGGGATGCCCAGTATGCCCGCCAGGAACGGCGGCAGAGGCCCGCTTGTCTCCGGCGTAGACGATCGTGTGGTCGAGTTCGACGCTCATTGTTGGCTCCTCTCGTTGTGCCCCAAGTTGTGGGATTCGTTCGGTGTCTGGTCGAGTCGCCATTTCACGATGCGGAAGCCGTGTTCTATGGCCGCGGCCAGGCTGGCCGGATCGAGCCGTCCGTCGGGTGTCTTGGGGATGGGGACGAAACGATCGAGCGCCGGGTTGGCGGCGGCCATGACCCCCAGGAGCCGTTCGACCTCAGCCGAATCGTCGATCAGCTCCGGCCAGGCCGTCACGTCCTTTCCGCGCAGGCGAATGTGGATGGGATCGTCGTGGCGGAGGTTTCTGGTCCAGTTGCCGCCGCCGGGGGTAAACAGCACGTCGCCGTCGCGTACGTAGCTGACAGGTTGGCGGTAGTGCCTTCCGGTCGTGCGGCCGACGTGGTGCACCAGCATGAGCCGCTTCGCCAGCGGAGTCGGAAACGGGAGCCCGAGGATGATGCGCATGGGCACGTTGACGAATCGAAAGACGACAGCCTGCGCCTGGCGACCTGGTGGTCGACGGTTGGTCATGTGTCCCTCTTTCATGGTCGAACTGCTTGGACGGTTCATGGCTCCTCCCCGGTGGTGGAAGGGGGAGCCATGCTGGGCAGTGGAGGCGCTCCGGGGGTGCCAGCGATGAAACTCATGTGGATGCCCGCCATTTGCCAGTGGTCTGCGAGGCTGACCAAGGTCAGGGTGGCGCGAACTGCCTCGAAAGGGAGCGGGTAGCCTTGGATGCTTCCGCGCCCGACCTGGCGAACGGTTACCACAGCGGCATCACCGTGCTGGCGTGATTGGACCTCCTCAAGGGTGAAGCTGTCGTAGACAAGGCCGCCAGCGAAGCGGGACAGCCACGCCTGCTTGGGCAGCACAAACCCGAGGGGGCCCACACCAACGAAGTCGTCGGTGAGGAGCGTGTCGAGCGTGTCGGTGTCTCCGGTACGTTCGGCACCGGCCCATTCGGCGAGGAATGATTCAACGGTTTGGGTCATGTCAGTTCTCCTTTGCTTTGCTCGGATAGAGGTTGCGGCGGGGGATCGATCTGGGTGGAGCGTCCCGGGAGCAGCAGAGCCGGCACCAGCGCGACCAGACAGACCCCGAAGGAGACGGCAAAGCTGATCCCGAAGGCACTGGCCAGGGCGGCGGCGGCGTGGGGGGACGACGCGGCGAGCGCGCCGGCCTGGCCGATCCCGCCGTGGAACCCAATCAGCTGGTGGGTCATGGCCTGCTGGAGCACGACGGCCAGCAGGGCCGAGCCGAGAGCGCCGGCGACGCGCTGGACGACATTGATCATGCTGGTCGCCTGGCCCATGGCGGCAGCGGGCAGGCCCGAGAAGGCGGCGGCCATGGCCGGGGTGACGGTGGCGCCCATTCCCAGTCCGATGACAAGGAGGGCAGCCGCCGTCGCCAAGTAGGAGGTGTGCGCGCCGATCTGGGTGTACCAGGCGGTGCCGAACAGGGCGAGCACTACCCCGCCAGGTACCACCCGACGGGCACCGACCTTGTCGGTCAGGTACCCGGCCAGGCTGATCGAGAGGGCGGCACCCAATCCCTGGGGGGCGAAAGCAACCCGGTGTCGAGGGGGCTGCGACCTCGGACGATCTCGAAGTACAGCGGCAAAAGCAGTGCGACCCCGAAGAGGGCGACGCCGACCACGAGGTTGACCGCAGCGCCGCTGGCGAAACCGCGTTGGCGGAAGAGACGCACGTCGAGCAGGGGGTGCGGCACCCGCAGGGCGTGACGGACGAACAAAGAGACCAGGACCGCCCCCGCCCCCATGGGGCCGAGCGTGCTCGGCGTTGCCAGCTGGGCGTGCTGACTGGTCTGGGCCAGCCCGTAGAGGAACAGGGCGAGCCCGCCCGAGAGCAACACCGCTCCGGCAGCATCGAGGGCGCGGTCCGGACCGCGGTGGTGCGGCCGGCAGCAGGCGGATGGCCAGGACGATGGCGACCACACCAACGGGCAGGTTGACAAAGAAGATCCACCGCCAGCTGGCCGCGCTGATGAGAGAGCCGCCGATCAGCGGACCGAAGATGGGGACAAGCAACATCGGCACGCCGATGATGCTCATCACCCGGCCCATGCGCTTCGGTCCGGCAACCTGGGCCAAGATCGATTGGCCGAGGGGCATGATCATCCCGGCACCCAGACCTTGGAGCAGCCGGAACGCGAGAAGGGCTCCAATCGACGGTGACAGCCCTGAGAGTAAAGAGCCGAGCATGAAGAGCCCAAGCGAGGCCAGCCACACGCTCTTGGCCCCGAACCGTCCGGCGGCCCAGCCGGAGAGAGGGATGACGCTGGCGAAAGCAAGCAGGTAGATCGTCGAGACCCACTGGATCGTCAAGATCGAGGTGTGGAGATCCTGACCGAGCGTGGGAATCGCCACGTTGACGATCGTGGCGTCCAGGATGGTCATGATCGCCCCGAGGACGACCACTACCGCGGGCACGAGAATCTCTCTGGTCAACACCCCTTGGGATGGCGGCACCGCCGAGGGCGTCGAGGGAACGTTTTCCGGTGCGGCCAGGTCCTCAGGCGCCTCAGGCGGCCAGACGCGGCCGGTGCTCAACGTGCTCATGTGTCT
Organism: uncultured Acidimicrobiaceae bacterium; assembly: GCA_963717035.1. Taxonomy (GTDB): domain Bacteria; phylum Actinomycetota; class Acidimicrobiia; order Acidimicrobiales; family RAAP-2; genus DASXMT01. The sequence continues at coordinate 11,175 of CAVQVK010000043.1, forward strand.
CCTCCCTCGCATCGGCGAGGCCCGAGGCCTCGCTTCCAGCTCGTCCGTTGCCCTCCTGGTTCCAGTGTCACTATAGATTTATAGTCACATTAAATCTAATGTGTCAAAATATTTCTGGTAGCATGAGGACTGAATGGACATGGACATGGACATGGAGCTCGGACTGCGGGCGCGCAAGAAGCAGCGGACCCATCACCTCATTGCCGAGACAGCCCGGCGGCTCTTCGCCGAGCGCGGCTTCGAGGCGGTGAGCGTCGCCGAGATCGCCCGCGAAGCCGACGTCTCCGAGGCGACGGTGTTCAACTACTTCCCCACCAAGGAGGACCTCGTCTTCCAGGGGATGGAGGCCTTCGAAGAGCAGCTGCTCGCCGCCATCAGGGAGCGCTCGCCGGGCGAGTCGGTGCTCGACGCCTTCGGGCGGTTCGTGACTCAGCCTCGCGGCTTTCTCGCCGCCGAGGACGATGACGCCAAGCAGGCACTGCTCAGCGTGTCGCGCATGATCGGAGCAAGCCCCGCCCTGCTCGCCCGGGAGAGACAGATCCTCTCCCGCTACACCGAGTCATTGGCCGCGTTGCTCAGAGCCGAAACCGGTACCGGACCGAACGACATCCGCGCTTCGGTCGTCGCCAACACGCTCGTCGGGCTCCACGCTTCTCTCATCACCTACGTCCGCCAGAGACTGCTCGAAGACTCCCTCGACATGCCCCACCTCGTTCGAGACCTGCGCCGCGAAGGCAACCAGGCAATGGGGCTACTCCGCACCGGCCTTGCTGACTACGCCGTCAAACAACCACCGACCTAGCCGAGGCAGAGCAAACGACAGATCAACGCCGATCCGAACTGCGGAGCGCCGACGATGACGCCGTTGGCGCCTCCCGTTCTTTCAGTTCGTTCAGCAACCGCAGTAGCGAGGCGCGTAGTGCTTCGAGCTCGTGGTCGCTCGTGAGTTCTGCCCAGCGTTTCTCCACCAGTTCGGCCGTGGCATGCGTGACCGGCCTGACTGCCGCGCCTCGGTCGGTCAGGAATACGAGCCGCGATCGCCGATCCTCGGGGTTCGGTCGGCGCTCGACGTAGCCCATTCGCTCGAGCTCGTCGATGACCTGGGCCATGGTCTGCTTGCGCACCCGAGCGTGCCCGGCGAGGTCCGAGACGGTAATCCCTGTTGCCGGCACGAAGGGAAACACGTTGGCGTGCGGGGGACGCAGGTCGCCGAATCCGGCGTCGCGCAAGGCATTTTCGATGTCCTGCGCGTAGTGCTGGTGCAGCAGTCGCAACAGGAGCCCGATGAGCGGACGGCTTGGAAAGTTCGACTCCTCTGTTGTCACGGTATAGACAGGCTCCTGTCTAGTTGGTAGAGTAGTCAGGTACCTGTCGAATCCTAACGGAATGGAGCACGAGATGACAGCACCGACCGATGCCATGCGTCAGTTCGGCCGAACCTTGGCCTTTGCCGAGCGCACGATGACCACTGTGCTCCGTCAGCACCTTGCAGAGCGCGACACGACCCCCGAGACCTGGTATGCCCTTTCGTTGATCGCGACAGGCGGACCCAACCTCGCACGCGAGGCGCTGAACGCCGACCTCGAGGGCTCACCGACCATGACCGCCCACTCGGCCTCGGTACTGCTCTCCCGTCTCAAGGGCGATGGTCTGATTACCGGCGACGAAGAAGTTGATCTGACGCACAAGGGGGAATCCGTCTACAGGGACCTCCGCGAGTACATCAGTGCCCCAACCGTCCGGCTGCTCAGCCAATTCGACGCTGGCGACATTGAGACGACCGTCCGCACGCTGCAAGCGATCACTCAGCAGGCTGAGATGGCTGATGCCGGGTAGCTCGCCGGCCACGGCGCAGCAGCCGGTCTGACCGCGTCCTACGAGCGTCTGGACGAGTGGACGGCATCCTTGCAGGAAGGTCTACGTCGATGAGCAGGTTCGTCATGTCGATGTCGGCGAGTGTGCTTAGGACCGTCCTGGCATGAACCACCGTTGAGCGAGCCACGCCGATGAGTTTTGGGATGCCGAGCCGTCTAGCCATCGAGTAATGAAATCAATTTCGAGGAGATCGAAATGTCTGCATCAGTGCTCTACATGTCGATGTCGCTTGACGGGTACATCGCTGGTCCGAACGATGGACCCGACAACCCGGGTGGCGACGACTTCATGCGGCTCCACGAGTGGTATGGATTTGCTTCGGACGCCGGGCCGACCGCCGAGACCAGTGATCCGTCAGGGATCGGCAAGCAGTTCCTGGACGAAATCAAAATGACCGGCGCGGTCTTATCCGGTCGCAATACCGTGGAGCAGGTCGATCACTGGGGCGGCGATCACCACGACGGCGTCCCCATCTTCGTACCTAGTCATCGGCCGCCGGGAGCGTCGGCCGAGAAGTATCCATTGGTGACGTACGTGATCGATGGAATCGCCAGCGCGATGGCACAGGCGAAGGATGCTGCAGGTGACCGAAACGTGCTGGTCCACGGCGGGTATACAGCACAGACGGCGCTCGAGGCGGGTGTGCTCGATGAGCTTCAGATTCACCAAGTCCCGGTGCTCTTCGGTGGCGGGCTCCGACTGTTCGAGGTGTTGCCGACGAGAATCGAGCTGGAGATCGTTCGAGTGATCGACACTCCGGAAGCCACACACATCCGTTACCGTGTCCGTCGCTGACCAAGGAGCAGACAACATGCAGTTCTTCCTGACACTGACTTTGGACCAGTTAACGAGTTCCCCGGCCGACCTTCAATCAGCGATGACCGAGTTTGTTGACAACGAACTTCAGGCGGGCAGTTTCGTCATCACCGGGGGGTTGGCGTCGCAGGCGGACTCTATGCGGGTCGAGCTGTCCACGAGCGGTCTGCATCGCAGCGACGCACGATTGCCGGTTCACGGCTTCGCCGTTGTCGAGGCGCCGTCACTTGAGCAGGCAGTCGAGATTGGCTCCCGCATGTTGCGACTCCATCAGAAGTACGTCCCGGATTGCGTCGGTAACTGCGAGGTCCGGCCCATCGTGACGCACTGCCTGCCCTGAGCTCGTCATCACGTCCGCCCGCGGCCGCGGTCTTGGTCATCCTGGTGGCGAGGTGGCCTCTGTTCGAACGTAAACCCTTCTCAACCTCTTGACCAGCGGCCGCACAGCGGCGGACGAGCCAGGAGGCGTTGGCCGCGGAGCGTCGTTGTGCGTCAGCTCACCAGCTTGTTGACGGCCCTCTTCTCTCGCAGCACGGGTCCACAACAATTTCTCTCCCTCCTCATGTCACATACGGCCGGGTTATCTCGTCTAAAGGGCTGAGAATCGTTTGGAATCAGGATCCAAACTCAACGAAAGGAGTCCATCATGGACGCCCGCCTCAATCCCTTCGACAACGAAGTCGTCATGAAGTTCGTCAAGTACCTCAACTCCGCCGGTCGGGTCCTCACCGAGTCGACCGTACCCCTGGCCACGCAGGAACTGGTCAAGCTTCGGGCCAGCCAGATCAACGGCTGCGGCTATTGCACTGATATGCACTCCAAGGATGCCGAAGCGGCCGGCGAAAGCCAGCTGCGGCTCAACCTCGTCGCGGCTTGGCGGGAGGCGACGGTCTTCACCGAAGCCGAGCGCGCCGCCCTGGAGCTCACCGAACAGGGCACCCGTATCGCCGACGCGGCAGGGGGCGTCACCGACCAGGCTTGGGAGAACGCCGCCCAGCATTACGACGAGGAAGAGCTCGGATCATTGGTTGCGCTCATCGCCCTCATCAACACGTTCAACCGCCTGAACGTGATCACCCGCCAACCGGCCGGCGACTACCAGCCCGGCCAGTTCGACCAGTAGGGCGACGTCGGATCGACCGACCGCGGATCGCCTTCTCGGCACCCCACACGTTTGCTCGGGGCCGCTTGCCCGAGCAAACGTGGTCCGATCGACGAGCGGAGACTAGGTAAGGGACGCTTCGAGGATGGTGTCGATCGAGTGCTCCAGGGTGGTGTCGAACTCCGCGTCGCTCTGGTGTATCGACAGCCCCTCGGTGAGGGCCCGCGAAAAGCTGGCGATCAGGCCGTGATTCCCGGCCAGGCGGAGGTCCGCCTCGCGTTGACCGTATCCGCCTGACAGCGCGACGACTCGCACGACGTTGGGATGTCTGACGAGGTCGGAGTAGAAGTCGTCGACATCGGGTAGCGACAGCTTCAGGATGACGTGGTGGTCCGGCCGGAGCTGGCCCAACTGGTCGAGAATGCCTTGCTTCAGGATCTCCTCCGCCTTGCCCTTCTCGGAGCTGTGGATGTCGACTTCGGGCTCGATGATGGGGACGAGCCCGGCGGCCAGGATCTGGTCGGCGAGGTCGAACTGCTGGTCGACGACCGCGGTGATGCCGGTGAGGCTACCCAGCCTGATGAAGGAGCGCATCTTGGTGCCGAAGACGCCGTTCTGCTCGGCACGTGACAGTAGCGAGGCAAGAGCAGGGATCGGGTTCATGACCTGGACGCCGTCGTGCTCGCTGGCCAGGCCCTTGTCCACTTTCAGGAACGGGACCACGCCGCTTCACATCCCACAGGTACGACACAGAGTTCCGGCTGTCGATGTCACGATCCATGGTGTCCTCGAACAGGATGGCCCCGAGGATGTGATCACCGCTGAAGCTGGGGCTGGTGATGATCCGGCTGCGCATGGCGTGCATCAGCGCGAACATCTCGTCGTCGTCCGAGTACTGGTTCTCGTCGATGCCGTAGACCTTCAAGGCCTTGGGGGTGCTGCCGCCGCTCTGGTCCAAAGCGGCAATGAAACCCTGCCCCGACTGGATCTTCTGGAACTGTTCCTCGTTCATCTGGCCTCCTCGCGCACCACCTCAGTCTTGCCGGGCTCGTACGAGCGGATGAGCGGGCGGTCGGGGTGAGCTTGCCACTCGTGATGGGGTGGTGGAACGGCATCAGCCGGGGGCCTCCTGAGGCGATTCCTTGGACGCTCGGAGCCGGTCGGCCGCGGTTCGGGCCCGGCGGCGGCTCCCAGGCCCGCTCGACTTCTCTCCGGGGAATCTAGGATGAGGCTCTGATGGTGAGCGAACAGGGAGTCGGGGAGGGTTGCCAGTGGTCATGATCTCTTTGCAGATCAACGGCGAGACACATCGCGACGAGGTTGAGCCGAGACACTTGCTTGTGCAGTACCTCCGGGAGACCCTCGGTCTCACAGGCACCAACATCGGGTGCGATACCAGTTCGTGTGGCGCTTGCACCGTGCTGCTCAATGGTGAGTCGGTGAAGTCGTGCACGCTCCTTGCTGCTCAGGCCGACGAGACCGACATTGTGACGATAGAGGGCCTGGCCGGCCCCGACGGTACGTTGCACCCGGTTCAGGAGGCGTTTCGCCAGAACCACGCGCTCCAGTGTGGGTACTGCACCCCCGGAATGGTCATGGCGGCGGTCTCACTCCTCGACGAAGAGGACGAACTCGACGAACGTGGAATTCGAGAAGGCCTCGAGGGCAATCTCTGCCGGTGCACCGGATATCACAACATCGTGAAGGCGGTCCTGGCTTGCGCATCAGACCGTGGGATGGTCTCTGAGGCGAGTTCGTGATACCCGCGGCGTTCGACTACGTGCGCGCCGGATCAGCAGAAGAGGCCGTCGCGTTGCTGGGCGATCACGGCGACGACGCCAAGCTGCTGGCGGGTGGGCATTCGCTCTTGCCATTGATGAAGCTCCGACTTGCCATTCCGTCTGTGCTCATCGACGTCGGCCGAGTTACCGATCTTTCGTATATCCAAGAACGAGGCGATGAGATCGCAATCGGGGCGCTGGCGCGGCACCACGACCTTGAAACATCGCCACTGTTGCGAGAGCAGGTCCCGCTCTTGGCCCATACAGCACATGAAGTTGGCGACCCCCAAGTGCGTCACCGCGGCACTCTCGGGGGAACGCTCGCCCACGGCGATCCCGCGTCGGATCTTCCCGCCGCGATCCTCGCTCTCGGCGGCACCCTCGTGGCCCAAGGTCCGGACGGGCGGCGTGAAATAGCGTCGGCCGATTTCTTTAGGGGCTTTCTTGAGACCGCGCTCGCTCCAGACGAAATGTTGATCGAAATACGTGTACCCAAGGTGGCGGACGCTGGGTGGTCATTCCAGAAGTTCAACCGTCGGGCCCAAGACTGGGCGATTGTGGGCGTGGCCGCCGTTCTCAATGGGCACGCTGGAATTGCTCTGATCAATATGGGATCCACACCGCTCCGGGCCGGGGCGGTCGAGGACGCGCTGAGCGGCGGAGCGTCCCCATCTGAGGCCGCCGCGGCGGCCGATGAGGGAACGGATCCGCCGAGTGACATCAATGCGACGTCGGAGTACCGCCGACATCTCGCTACCGTGCTGGTACGCCGAGCGCTCGAGGAGGCGACTTCATGACGATGGGTGCAGGAGCGTTCTCCGGAAAGCCAATCCGACGAGTAGAAGACCCCGACCTCCTGCGTGGTGCCGGAACATACGTCGACAACCTCAGCATCGATGGGATGTTGACGGCCTATTTTGTGCGGTCCCCGATCGCGCATGCTGTCATTAAGTCGATCGACACCTCCGCGGCACTTGGCCTGCCCGGGGTCATTGGGGTGTACAGCGCAGCGGACCTCGATTTTCCGGCTGCTCCCGCTTTCATGGTGTTGCGCCCCGAGGCGGTACGTCCCTCCCTCGCCAGGGACCGCGTCAATTTCGTCGGTGATCCCGTGGCCGTGGTGGTTGCTGAATCTCGGGCGCTGGCGATGGACGCCGCTGAACTGGTGGAAGTGGACTATGAGCCGCTTGACGCAGTCATCCAGATGGAGGATGCGCTGGCCGCGGACTCGTCCCCTCAGTTCGAAGCCATCGGAAGCAATGTCATCATCGGATTGCGCTCGGGCAACGACGATCCGCTTGCTGGCTCCGATGTGATCGTACGAGGACGATTCGAGAACCAGCGGGTGGCCGTGGTGCCCATGGAGGGAAGCGCCATCGCGGTCGACCCGACCGGGACCGACTACGACCTCACCGTGCACATCTCCTGCCAGATGCCGCACATGGTTCGGGGTGTCCTCTCGGGCTTGTTGGAAGTGCCGCCCGAGCGGATGCGCGTCATCGCTCCCAATGTCGGTGGTTCATTCGGTGCGAAGCATCTCTCGGCGGAGGGGGTGGTCATCGCCAAACTCGCGCTGGAGCTCGGCCGCCCGATCAAGTGGGTGGAGACTCGCTCAGAGAACATGGTGGCGTTGTCTCACGGCCGCGGGCAGGTTCAATATGTGGAGCTCGGACTCAAGCGAGACGGCACCATGGTCGGGATGCGTTGTCGGATGATTGGCGACGCGGGGGGCTATGCCGGTTTCGGTGGGATCCTCGTGCTCGGCCAAACCAAGGTTATGGCCCAGGGGGTGTATCACATCCCTACCATCGCCTTCGACGTGGCCATTGTGGCGACGAATACCACCCCGATGGGGGCGTACCGAGGTGCGGGGCGTCCCGAGGCCGCAGCCTTCTTGGAACGGATTGTCGACATGGCTGCGGACGAACTCGGGATTGATCCGGTCGAACTGCGGCGCAAGAACTTTATTCAGCCCGAGGAGTTCCCACTGACCACCGTCATGGGCGCCGACTACGACAGCGGCGACTACGGGGCGGCACTGGATGAAGCGCTGCGCATTTCCGACTACGAGGGTTTACGACGGGATCAAGCCGACCGCCGCTCGCGCGGAGATCGTCTGCAGCTCGGGATCGGCGTGGCCTGCTACGTCGAGGTAACCGGTGGCGGAGCCGAGTTCGCCGAGGTGGAGGTACACGATGACGGCATGATCACCGTCAAGGCGGGCACCTCCGCGCACGGACAAGGCCACGCCACCGCCTTCTCGCAGATTGCCGCCGACCAGTTTGGCGTGCCCATCGAGCAGATCCGCTACGTGCAATCCGACACCAAGCTGGTGGCGCGCGGTGGCGGGACGGGCGGGTCCAGATCAGTGCAGCTCGGCGGCACCGCCGTGTTGCAAACCTCGAAGCTCGTGGTCGAACGAGCGAAAGCGCTGGTCGCCGAATTACTTGAAGCAGCCCCTGAAGACATCGTGGTGGTCGGCGACGGTCGGCTCGGAGTGGCCGGTGTCCCCAGTCGGGCCCTCGATTGGGCTGCGGTTGCGCGCACGGCCGCCCAGCGGGGTGAACCGCTTCTGGTGCAGCACGACACCGATCAAACTGGTTCGACATTCCCCTTTGGCGCCCACATCGCCGTCGTCGAAGTAGACATCGAGACGGGACGTGTGGTGCCGGTGCAACACTTTGCTGTCGACGACTGCGGCGTCATTGTCAACCCGCTTCTCGTCGATGGTCAAGTTCATGGCGGGCTGGCCTCAGGGATCGCGCAGGCGTTGTGGGAGCAATATCTCTACGACGAAGACGGCAACCCGATTACCTCCACTCTCGCTGAATACGCGATCCCGAGTGCCGCCGAGCTTCCCTCGTTTACCACCGCCCATACTGAGACGCCGTCACCTACCAACGATCTCGGGGCCAAGGGGATTGGAGAGTCGGCCACCGTCGGGTCAACTCCTGCCATGCAGAACGCCGTGGTCGACGCGCTCAGTCACCTTGGTGTACGGCATATCGACATGCCCTGCACTCCTGAGCGTGTCTGGCGGGCCATTCGTGACGCCGGGGTGGGGACGTTGGCCGACCCCTGGCGTGAGCCACCGGCCGAAATGGCGGCGTTCCCCAACGAGGATGCCGCCGGCGAGGAACTCGAACGTGGAGCTGAAAGCGTGAACCTCTGATTGTCGTCTGCCAGATCAGCCTGATGTCTACCTCCGCGCTGTCCGGGTCGGATAGCCGAGAGAACACGGACGGGTGTCGATGAGCGGCGCACTCCCGGATCCGATCGGCGGTCCGACACTCTTTGTAGATCCGGCGAACCCTGATGACGTCCGGCAAGGACTCGAGGCATGCGGGTATCTGGCCGACGACGGCCTGTCCACCGCAGTGTTCCTGGCCATGGCTCTCCACCGACCGCTGTTTTTGGAAGGCGAGCCCGGCGGTGGCAAGACCGAGGTGGCGAACGCCTTGGCCCGATGGACTGGTGGAGAGTTGGTGCGTCTTCAGTGTTACGAGGGGATAGACGTCAGTCAGGCGGTCTACGAGTGGGACTTCTCTCGTCAGCTTCTGCACCTCCGGGCTGCTGAGCTTCGCGGCCCGGATGGCGGTGGCCTCGACGATGGCCGGACCGTGGAAGACGAGTTGTACTCGGAGCGGTTCTTGGTCCGTCGGCCGCTACTCCGAGCCATCGCGGACGCACCGGGAAGGCGGGCCCCTCCCGTCCTGATCATCGACGAAGTCGACCGGGCAGACGACGAGTTCGAGGCGTTTCTTCTCGAAGTGTTGGCCGATTACGCAATAACGGTGCCTGAGCTCGGAACGTTTCGGGCCAAAGAGCCTCCGCTCGTCGTCCTCACCTCCAATCGGACCCGCGACGTGCACGATGCGCTCAAACGGCGGTGCCTCTACCACTGGGTCGAACACCCAGACTTCGCCCGCGAGGTCGCTATCGTGCGCCTCAAGGTTCCAGAAGTCGAAGAGCGCCTGGCGCGCCAGGTCACGGCGGCAGTTCAGACGATACGCGGCTTGGGCCTGTACAAGGCACCGGGTGTGGCCGAGACCATCGATTGGGCGCGCGCTCTCGCCGCCCTCGGGAGCGCCGAGTTGGACCAGCGCGCCGTCTTGCGCACCCTGGGCAGCATCGCCAAGTCCCGCGAGGACGTGGAACGAGTGGCCGGATCCGACTTGGCCGGCTTGATCGAAGAGGCCGCCCGTCATGGTTGAACTGGAAGATGCGTCGATCACGGGGTTCTTGGTGAAATTCGTGGAAGACCTCCGGAGCGCCAACCTGGCGATCCCGATGGACAGTGTCCTCACCTACGTCCTCGCTGTCGAGGCGGTAGGTATCGACCGCCTGGATCTCGTGTATTGGGCAGGCAGGTCCGTATTGGTCACTCGGCACGACGACATCGCCACCTATGACCGCATCTTCGATTCATTCTGGTCGAGCAGATCCTCGAGGTCGGACTCGCCACCCCGGCCACTGGATCGGTCATCGGACGATGCCGGTTTGGAGGCTGACCCCAAGGACAACGACGATGGCCTGCTCCTGCCGGTCCCGGTGATCAGATACAGCCCAGTCGACCAACTTCTTCACAAGGATTTCTCGGAATGCACTCCGGAAGAACTTGAGGAGATCGCCCGTCTCCTCCGCGATCTCCGCGTGCATGCAGTGCGCCATTCCCGGCGCACCCGGCGCTCTCACCATCACCATGGTCGTCATGACACGCGGGCAACCGTGCGCCGGGCCCTGCGGTCGGGGGGAGAGGTCTCCGGGATGATCCACCGGGAATCCACCCAACGTCCCCGGAGAGTCGTCCTCTTGTGCGACGTGAGCGGCTCAATGGAGCCTTATTCCCGCGCCTTTCTGCGTTTCCTCCACGTTGCGGTAGTCGGGAGGGGTCGGGTCGAGGCGTTCGCTCTCGGAACTCGTCTGACCCGGCTCACCCGCCAACTGTCGGTGCGGGATCCCGATGCCGCCCTGACCCAAGCCTCTGAGCGGGTGCTCGACTGGTCGGGTGGAACGAGGCTGGGCGAAGGTATCGGGACCTTCAACGATCGCTTTGGAATACCCGGCATGGCGCGGGGCGCCATAGTCGTGATCATGTCCGATGGGTGGGATCGCGGCGATCCGGAACAACTGGCCCGCGAGATGCACCGGCTGCATCGCGCTGCTCATCAGACGATCTGGGCCAATCCGCTCAAGGGTTCAGAGGGGTATGAGCCTCTCGCCCGGGGGATGGCGGCCGCCCTTCCCTACGTTGACCAGTTCGTCGAAGGGCATTCCGCCGCATCACTCGAGGCGCTGGTACGTGTCGTCGCCCAGTGAGCGAGGCGAAGGGCGCTCGCCTTCATGACGGTAAAATAGAGGGATGGTCCTGATGAAAGAGCTGGTGAAAGGGACGGAAACCCCGTGAAGGGGGTGCTGGCCGACATCGAGCGGTGGCAAGCATCAGGGCATCGTGTCGCCATCGCCAGGGTGGTCGGTGTTGTCGGATCGGGCCCTCGTGATGCCGGAGCCACCATGGCCGTGAGCGACAAGGGTGAAGTTGCCGGCTCGGTCTCAGGAGGCTGCGTCGAAGGAGCCGTGGTCTCTGAAGCTCTCGAGGTGCTGGCCGATGGTCAGCCCCGGCTTTGTACGTTTGGCTATTCGGATCAGGAGGCCTTTGCTGTGGGATTGACCTGTGGAGGGACCATCCGGGTGTTTGTCGAACCGCTGGACTGGTGAGTCAGCTCTACGCCGTCCTCCGGGACTGCCTCAAAGCTGAAGAGCCAGTGGCGTTAGCCACGGTGATAGAGGTCTCATCCGACCCGGACCAGGCGGCGTCTCATGATGACGTCTCCCCTCGCTTGGGGTCGAAATTGCTTGTACGCGGCGAGGGCGACGTGTTGGGCTCGCTTGGGGACGTCGACCTCGACCGAGCCGTGACTCATGACCTGCGAGGCGCGCTGGAGTCCGGACTGCCCGGGGAGCGCCACTATGGCTGGAGAGGCCAGATAAACGGCACGGCGGTCTCCGTCTTCATTGAACCGTTCACTCCAGCACCGCACATGGTGATCTTTGGCGCAGTGGACTTCACCAGGGCCTTGGTCCGGGTGGCCAACGTGCTCGGGTTTCGGGTGACCGTGTGCGACGCCCGCCCTGTGTTTGCGACACGGACAAGATTTCCCGATGCGGACGAGGTGGTGGTGGATTGGCCGCATCGGTACCTCGCCCGCGCCGGTGCGCAGTTGGGGCCCGCCGATGCGGTGTGCGTGTTGACTCACGACGCCAAGTTCGATGTGCCGGCGATCGTGGGCGCACTGGCCACCCGGGTCGGATACATCGGGGCGATGGGCTCGCGACGAACGAAACACGACCGCGAGGAGCGATTGCGCGAGGCAGGGGTAACCGACCTGGACCTGATACGAATCATGGCCCCTATCGGCTTGGACATCGGGGCGCGAACCCCGGAGGAGACCGCAGTGGCCATCTGCGCAGAGATCGTGGCCGTTCACTCTGGTAGCAGCGTTCCCTCCCTCCGTGACGGGACGGGACCGATCCATCGCTCACCATCCGGCCTGGCCCATCCAACCCATTTAGGCCTGTGAGCAGCGAATACCACGGGCTTCATGTGGATTGGTTGCCATGAGCACCGCCGCCATAGTCCTGGCCGCCGGTGGCGGTAGCCGGTTCGACGGTCCCCGACACAAGTTGCTCGCCCCGTTCAGAGGCCGGCCCCTGGTGTCCTGGGCTCTCACCGCAGCGTCGGATGCCGACCTCGACGAGGTTGCAGTGATCGTTGGGGCGGCCGACCTCGGGACGGTGGTTCCCCCCGGTGTAACTGTGATTGAAAATGCTGCCTGGGCAACCGGACAGGCCAGTTCGCTGCAGGCCGCGCTCTCCTGGGCCCTCGAGCGCGATCATGAAGCCATGGTGGTCGGCCTCGGGGATCAGCCGCTGGTCCCGTCGGCGGCGTGGACCCTGGTGGCGGCCACGCCCAGCCCGATAGCCGTCGCCACGTTTGAAGGTAGACGACGACCTCCTGTTCGTCTTTCTCGAGCGGTCTGGCCGTTGTTGCCAAAAGCGGGAGACGAGGGGGCACGTGTGCTCATGAGCGAACGCCCCGACCTGGTGTGCGAAGTAGTTTGCGAGGGCCAGCCGGCCGACATTGACAACGAGGAGGATCTCCAACGATGGAGCTGAAGAATGAATTCCGAGTGTCAGTTCCCATCGATGTTGCCTGGGCCGTGCTAACCGATCTGGAACGCGTGGCCCCCTGTATGCCCGGAGCCGAACTTAAAGAGGTAGAGGGTGACGAGTATCGCGGGGTGGTGAAGGTGAAGGTCGGGCCGATCACTGCGCAGTACAAGGGGACTGCTCGCTTTCTCGAGAAGGACGATGCGCAGCATCGTGCGGTGCTTCGCGCCGAGGGGCGTGACACTCGGGGCCAAGGCAATGCGTCGGCGACAGTGGTCGCCACCGCCACTCCCGACGAGGGGGGGACGTTGGTATCCATCGAGACCGACCTTTCCATCACCGGGAAAGTTGCTCAATTCGGCCGGAGCATCATGGGCGATGTCAGTGCCAAAATGCTCGGCGAATTCGCGGACAGACTCGAGGCGGATGTGCTGTCAGAGAGCTCAACGGCCAAGCCGGAGTCAGAAAGTCCAGGGGCGTCCTCACCGGAAGTTGAGGAGGCTCCTGGTATCCCGGAGACCTCGTCGGTGCGCACCATTCACTCAGCGCCGGCCGAACCGGTCGACCTGATGGGGACGGCCGGACCCTCGATCCTCAAGCGAGTCATCCCCGTGGCTGCGGCAATCGCCGTGATCCTTTGGTTGTGGCGTCGACGTGGACGCTGACGCTGTTACGACATGGGGAGGAGTCGTTGGCGGCCACAGCGAGCCGCAGCGCTGTCAGTGCATCACCCATTCGTGGTGGTGCCACGCCGAACCTGCGTAGCCCGCTCGACCAGGTCGACAGAGGCTGACTGGGCCACCGAGGCCAGACGGTCACTTTCACGAAACTCCTGAGTGCTTGCACGATCCTCTCGCCGCCTGGCGATCACCGCGAGTTCTGTGGTGCAATCGTGACGTGTCTCTGGACGAGCTTCGCAACGTGCTCGAACGGCACGTGGGTCCCGATTTGACCACGGCCATCGACGGCGTCCGAATCTGCGAGACCGACCACACCGTCTCGCCGCAGGCCTCGACCTCGGGCACGGTGCTGGTTGTCATCGCCCAGGGTGGCAAGCGTCTGGCGCTGGGAGACCAGGTCTACGAGTACGGCGCTGGTCAGTACCTTGTCGCATCACTCGACCTCGCGGTGACGGGACAGGTCATCGACGCCTCCCCGGGCCACCCCACGCTCAGTTTCGGGATGACCCTCGAACCGGCCGCCATCGCCGAGCTGCTGCTGGCCGCCGGGCCGGGGGACCTGCCGCGATCCCCCGGCACCGCACACCCGGGAATTGCGGTCAGCGACGCCCCGGACGAGCTGCTCGACGCCATCGTGCGGCTGGTGCGCCTGCTCGACCGGCCCCGGGACCGGAAGGTTCTGACCCCGTTGGTCAAGCGCGAGGTCCTCTGGCGGTTGATGACCGGGGAACAAGGCGACGTCGTTCGCCAGGTGGGCCTCGCCGACAGCAGCCTGAGCCACATCACGCGGGCGGTGCAGTGGATCCGGGAGAACTACACCCGGCCGTTCCGGGTCGAGGAAGTGGCCCAACTTTCGGGGATGAGTGTCTCCGCGTTCCACCGGAACTTCCAGGCGGTGACGGCGATGACCCCGATCCAGTTTCAGAAGCACATCCGGCTGCAGTCGGCGAGATTGCTGCTGGCGAACCGGCCGAACGACATCACCGCCGTCGGCCACCGCGTCGGGTACGACAGTCCGTCCCAGTTCAGCCGGGAGTACCGGCGCCAGTTCGGTGCCCCGCCCAGCCTTGATGCGGCGCGCATGCGTGGTGGAGGCGGTCCCGCGGCTGCGGCGCTGCAATGAAGGTCGCCTGAGCGAAGAGGATCGTGCAGCCAGGCAAGAGGATCTTGCTGGCTCTGCCGTTACGGCGATGTTTCCATGAAGGTACGGGAACGTGCCATCGATTCCGGAACAGTCACCATCAAGTAGCTCGGCCACCACGACTGGCAGTGGACCTGCGAGTTGGGGCGAATCAATGGGCAGAGCATCGGCAAGGAGGAGACATGACTTTCACGCGAGACCATCTTTTTATCGGCGATCGTTGGGTGGAGCCGGAGGGCGGCGAGACGATGCCGGTGATCAACCCGGCAACAGAAGGGGTAATCGGCTCGGCACCAGTCGCTTCGGCGAAGGACACCGCGAGCGCAGTGGCGGCCGCCCGGCAGGCGTTCGACGAGGGGCCGTGGGGCCGTACGACTCCAAAGCAGCGTGGCGAGTACATCCGCCGGCTGGGGGAGGTGCTGGATCGCCGACGAGCCGAGATCGCAGGACTCATGGTCGGCGAAGCTGGCATCGGAACCATGTACGCCGATTCTCAAGTGGGGCTGCCGATCGAATGGTGCTTTGACACGGCCGATCGTCTGCTGCCGACATTCTCGTTCAGGGAACCCGTCAACCCGTACATCGGCCCGACGGTTTCGGGCCTCCCGTCACTTGCGCAAGGCGTCGTGCTCCGCGAGCCGGTCGGGGTGGCTTCTTTGATCGTGCCCTTCAATGGTCCGACGTTCGTGAGCTTCCTGAAGTTGATCCCTGCGTTGGCCGCGGGCTGCACGGTCGTACTGAAGCCGTCGCCTTACACGCCGCTTGAAGTCCTGGCCATTGGCGACCTCGTCCAAGAGGCAGGATTTCCGCCCGGCGTGGTCAACATCATCTCTGGCGAAAACGACGCCAGTATTGAGATGACCACGAACCCGGGAGTCGACATCATCAGCTTCACCGGTTCGGACGCCGTAGGCCGCATGGTGATGGCTCAAGCCGCGCCGGACCTGAAGCGCGTGGTGCTCGAGCTTGGCGGCAAAAATGCCGCAATTGTCTTCGCCGACGCCAACCCTGACCGGGTTGCGCTCGAAGTCGCGGCCAACACGACCTTCTTCGCCGGTCAGGGCTGCATGCTGCTGAGCCGCACTCTGGTGGAACAGTCGATCCACGACGAGGTGGTCGACAAGGTCGTCGCCCTCCTCGACCAGGTGACGGTAGGGGATCCTTCCGATCCGGCAGCCGCCATGGGTCCCCTGATCCGCGACAGCGCGCGAACCAGGATCGAGGGAATGATCAGCGCCGCGCAGGCCGAGGGGGCAACGCTTGCCTACGGGGGCGGTCGACCGGAGCATCTCCCGAAAGGCTATTTCCTCAACCCCACGCTCATCACTGGCGTCGAGCCCTCGATGGCGATCGCTCAGCACGAGGTCTTCGGTCCCGTCCAAGCCATCCTGTCATTCAGAGACGAGGATGACGCCATTCGGATCGCCAACGACACTCCGTACGGTCTCAATGGATCCGTGTTCTCTGCCGATGTCGAGCGGGGGTTCCGCGTCGCCGAAGGGGTACGCACCGGCCGGATGAGCATCAACAGCTCGTTCAGTGCCAACCCGGACGCGCCGATCGGTGGGTACAAGCACAGCGGCATGGGGCGCGAAAACGGATCGTTCGGCATAACGGAATACACCAACAGCAAATTCGTCTCCTACAACGCTGGAGGCTCCGACGCTGTCGGCGTACCGGACGACTGATCGAGCCCAGGCAGGTTAGGGGGACGACAAGGAAAGGAGCTGAGATGGCGTTGGACATCGGACCGGTCGGCATCTGGACATATGGCCTCTGGCAAGAGAACGACGATGCCGCTGAAGCTGTCGCCGAGCTGGACGAGCTCGGCTACGGGGCCCTCTGGCTGGGTTTCTCGGACGGGGGACTCGAGCTCCACGAAGCCCTGTTGGCGGCCTCCCGCCGTATCGTCGTGGGCACCGCGATCATCAACATCTGGATGAATCCCCCCGCCAGGGTGGCGGCCAGCTACCAGCGAGTCGAACGTTCGCATCCTGGCCGCATGCTGATCGGCTTGGGCTCGAGCCACGCCGGCATGACCCAGGGCCAGGAATACCGTCCCTACCAGAAGATGGTCAGCTCCCTCGATGAACTCGACGCCCTCAGCCCGACGGTGCCCACTGACCGCCGCGTGCTGGCCGCTCTCGGCCCGAAGATGCTTCGGTTGGCGGGCGAGCGCAGCGCCGGGGTCCACTCGTACCTGGTCACGCCAGCTCACACCAAGAAGGCTCGGGACATTCTCGGGCCCGAGCCCCTCCTCGCTCCGGAGCAGAAGGTCGTCCTGGAGACCGACCCCGTCAAGGCCCGTCAGATCGCACGCCCGGTGTTCAGCCCCCATCTGACCCAGCCGAACTACACCAACAACCTGCGGCGCATGGGATTCACTAGCGACGACTTGGCTGACGGCGGCAGCGACCGGCTACTCGACGCCGTGATCGCGTGGGGCGATGCCGATACGGTGTTGGACCGCATCGCCGAGCACCACGCCGCCGGGGCTAATCACGTGGCCATCCAGGTGCTCACCGCCGGCGAATACGGCCGCGGTCCGCTCCCCCGACAACAGTGGCGGGAGCTGGCCGCCGCGCTGAAGGCTCGGAGCTAGCTGCTCGCTGGAGGCGACGCCCCAGGACCGGGTCGATGCTTCGCAATTCGAGGGCGACCCGCCTGACGAAGAGCATCGAGCATCTTGCGCTCAAGTCGTCGACATCGGGTCGGGCTCCTCTATGGCCGAGCGCACCATCGAGATCAAAACGCTGGGCCGGCTCACCGGCATCCGGCGCGAGAACGAACGGAGACGAGCACCATGAGCATCACTACCGTCAACCTGGATCATTCATCGTCGCCCCCGGAGGGCAACTCGCGCCGCTGGCTGGCGCTGGCCATCATTGCCGTCGCCCAGTTGATGGTGGTGCTCGACGCCTCCATCGTCAACATCGCTCTACCCTCAGCCCAGAAGGCGCTGCATATCTCCCTGGCCAACCGCCAGTGGGTCATTACCGCTTACGCCCTGGCCTTCGGTGGGCTGTTGCTGCTGGGAGGGCGGATCGCCGATTTCATAGGACGTAAGCGAGCCCTCCTGATCGGCTTGGTCGGCTTCGGAACCGTTTCGGCTCTCGCCGGTATGGCCCAGAACGCAGGATGGCTGTTCAGTACCCGCGCCCTGCAAGGCGCATTCGCCGCACTGATGGCGCCCGCCGCGCTCTCCTTGATCTCGGTCACCTTCACCGAAAGCAAGGAGAGGGCCAAGGCATTTGCCGTCTATGGAGGCGTCTCCGGCGGCGGAGCTGCCCTCGGTCTGGTCCTCGGTGGTCTTCTCACTGAGTACGCGTCGTGGCGGTGGACGTTGCTCGTGAACACCCCGATCGCCCTGCTCACCGCGGCCGCGGCCATTCCCATCGTGGTGGAGAGCCGGGCCGAAGGCAAGCCGCACTACGACGTGCCCGCCGTGCTCACCAGCTCCCTCGGACTGGTTTCGCTCGTCTACGGCTTCACCAAGGCCAGCACGATCGGCTGGTCAGCATCCAGCACCGTCGCCTTCATCGTGGCCGGGGTTGTGCTTCTGGCCGCGTTCGTCGTCATCGAGGCTCGCACCGCCAATCCGCTGCTCCCCCTTCGGGTGTTCACCGAACGTAACCGAGCCGGCGCCTTCCTGGCCTCATTTCTGATCGGTATCTCCTCGTTCGGGATGTTCTTGTTCCTCGTGTACTTCTTGCAGGGTACGTTGCACTACTCCGCGCTGAAGTCCGGCATTGCCTTTCTGCCCTTTGCCGGAGGGATCGTCGTCTCCGCCGGCATTGCCAGCAGACTCCTGCCACGGTTCGGACCTCGTCCGCTGATGGCCGGAGGTCTTACCGCTGGCGCGTTGGCCATGGCGTGGTACACCCAGATGAACCCGGGATGGAGCTACGCCAGTCACGTATTGCCGGGATTGATCGTGATGAGCCTTGGCCTTGGTTTTGCCTTCGTGGCGCTCTCCAGCACGGCGCTGATCGGCGTCAAGGAACGTGACGCCGGTGTCGCCAGCGCCCTGGTCAATACCACCCAACAGGTCGGTGGCTCGCTTGGTGTGGCCCTACTCAACACCATCGCCGCCTCGGCCACCGCCAGCTATATCGTCGAACACGGTGCCCGTAGTACCGCCGCGGGGTTGGTCCACGGCTACACCGTTGCCTTTGCCTGGGGCGTCGGCGCCCTCGCTCTCGGGGCGATCCTCTGTCTGATCCTGGTCACCACCCATCGGGCTTCGCAGGCGGAAGACGAAGAGACACCCCTTGAGCTCGCCGAGGTAGAGGTCTCAGACCTCTAGCCGATACCGCGTCGCCTGAACGAAGAGGATTGTGCAACCATGCGAGAGGATCTTGCTGGCCCGGCGCCCGCGGCATTGCTTTCATGGAGGTACCGGAACGTGACACGGATTCCGGGACAGTCACCGCGAACCCGGCGGCCGTCATGAAGGTCGCCGACCACTCACCGAACGCCTGCAAGGGGAGAAGCATGGAGTACCGCGCGCCGGACCGGAACGGAGTGGACGACGGCGAGACGCCTCTCGACGACGAGCGGCGGAGCGGATAGTGACCGTTGACGACGCCGTCGCCCGCGCCCTCGACATCGGACCGGACTCTTCCCCGGCCGAGCACACGATCGAGATCACGACACTGGGCAGGCACAGCGGCATCCCTCGCCGCATCGAGATCTGGTTCCACCACGTCGATGGTCGCTGGTACCTCACCGGTATGCCCTTCCCCCGCAGCTGGTATGCGAACGTGCGCGCCAATCCGCGGTTTACCGTGCATCTCAAGCACGGGGTCAAAGCCGACCTACCCGCGACCGCAGTGCCGGTCGACGAGGCGACACGGCGGCGGGTCATCTCCGCGGTCCTCGACCTGCAAGACCGGCCCGAGTACGCGGCGCGAGTCAGCCAGCGCCAGAACTTCGACGACTGGTTCGCGCACAGCCCGCTGGTCGAGATCGTGTTCGACGAGCATTTGCGGACGGCGTCCGATTAACGGAGCCACCGTGCGCCGGTTAAGGAGAAAGATATGAAGTACCGGACTCTGGGCCGGACCGGAATCGAGGTCAGCCCCTACTGCCTGGGCACCATGATGTTCGGGGCCATGGGCAACCCCGACCACGACGAGTCGATCCGGATCATCCACCGGGCCCTGGACGCAGGAATCAACTTTCTCGACACTGCCGACGTGTACTCCCACGGCGAATCCGAGGAGATCGTCGGCAAAGCGCTGAAGGGCCGTCGCGACGACATCGTGCTCGCCAGCAAGATGCACTATCCGATGGGCGACGATCCGAATCGTCGGGGCAACTCACGGCGCTGGATCATCACCGCAGTCGAGAACTCCCTACGCCTCCTGCAGACTGACCACCTCGACCTCTACCAGGTGCACCGCCCCGACCCGAGGGTCGACGTGGAGGAGACTCTGTCGGCCCTGTCCGACCTGATACACAGTGGCAAGGTACGCGCCATCGGTACGTCGACGTTCCCGGCCTCAGAGATCGTCGAGGCGCAATGGGTCGCCGAGCGGCGCGGCCTCGAGCGCTTCCGGACCGAGCAACCGCCGTACTCGATCATCAACCGGAGCATCGAGCGAGAAGTGCTGCCGACCTGTCAGCGCTACGGGATGGGCACGCTGGTCTGGAGTCCGCTGGGCCAGGGTCTGCTCACCGGCCGACACCGTAAGGGCCAACAAATCGACACGCACCGGTCCGGCTTCAGGCCCCAGCACTTCGGCGACGACCGCAAGCTCGACGTGGTCGAACAGCTCATCCCGCTGGCCGAGAAGGCCGGCCTGCCGATGACCCACCTGGCGATGGCCTTTGCCATCGCCCACCCGGGTGTCACCTCGGCGATCCTTGGGCCGCGCACCATGGAACAGCTCGACGACCTGCTGGCCGGCGCCGACGTTATTCTCGACGACGAGGTCCTCGACCGGATCGACGAGATCGCTCCACCCGGTACCGACGCCGGCCCCAACGACGTGGCCTATACACCCCCGGCCATCTCGAGCGTGAGCCTGCGTCGCCGGCCGGTACCCGAGCGCTCCGCCGCTTGAACGACGACCGAGTGGTCTGGAACGAGCTCCAACTCCAGTCCGAGCGGGAGTCAGCGCCCCTGAAGCGCTGAACGATGTTCCGTTTGGGCCAGTCCGGGGACTCGCGGCTGGCTCTCCCTAGTGGCGGCGCAGTCCGGCGATGACGAGTTCGACCATGCGACGTGCGTCGTAGCGGGGGTTGTTCTCCGCGCCAATACAGAGATTGCCGACGCCGAAGAGCAGTTCCAAGGCATCGGTACCGGGGCGAATCTCACCCGCGTCGGCAGCGGCGTCGAGCAGCTGGGCGCACACGGGGACGAGGCGATCGAGGAAATAGGCGTGCAGATTCTCGAAGGCGGCATCGTCGGACTGCAACGCCTTGGCGAGGCCGTGCTTCGTCACTAAGAAGTCGACGAAGAGATTGATCCACCGGGCCAGGGCGGCGTGCGGTGTGGTGCTGTTGGCCAGCAGCGTCGGACCGGCTTCGGCGCATACCTCGACCTGGTGCCGGTAGACGGCGACGATGAGATCGGCTCGCGTCGGGAAGTGGCGGTAGATCGTGCCGACGCCAACGCCGGCCTTGGCCGCGATGTCGCGCACGGGTGCATCGACGCCGGACGTGACGAATGTGGCGGCGGCCGCGTCCAGCAACGTCTCCTCGTTTCGCCGGGCGTCGGCCCGCCTCCGCGGGGCTAACGGCCCTGATCCGCTGTCGATGTCGACCACTGCGCCTACTACCTCCGTCACTCCACTTGACAAACGGAACCAGGTTCCGGATATAGTAGCGGATCACAGTTCCGTTTGTTCCAGGATGCCAGAACCGGCAGACCGAAGACAAGCCACGCATCGCAAGTTCGCCTTATCTCTCAAGGAGGAACAGTCATGCAGTACCGCACCTTGGGCCGCACCGGTGTAGAAGTCAGCACCCTAGTGCTCGGCGCCATGAACTTCGGCAGCATCGCCCGTACCACCCAGGACGACGTCACCGCCATGGTGGACGCTGCTCTGGAGGGCGGGATCAACCTCATCGACACCGCCGACATGTACAGCCAGGGCGAGTCAGAGGAGATGGTCGGCAAGGCGATTGCCGGTCGCCGTGACGACATCGTGCTGGCAACCAAGGCGAGCATGCCCATGGGCGAGGAGCGCAACCACCGAGGCAGTTCGCGCCGCTGGTTGGTCGCCGAGCTGGATAACAGCCTGCGCCGTCTCGGTGTCGACCACGTCGATCTCTACCAGATCCATCGGTGGGACCCGAACACCAGCGACGAGGAGACTCTTTCGGCTCTGACCGACCTGCAACGGGCCGGCAAGATCCGGTACTTCGGCTCTTCGACTTTCCCCGCCTACCGCATCGTGGAGGCCGAGTGGGCTGCCCGAGAGAACCATCTGAGCCGTTACGTCACTGAGCAACCCAGCTACTCGATCCTCCAGCGTGGGATCGAGACCCACGTCCTGCCCGTCACCGAGCAATACGGCCTCGGCGTCCTGGTGTGGAGTCCATTGGCATCAGGCTGGCTATCGGGCGCGGTGCGCGAAGGAAAGGAGATCAGCACCCACCGGTCGACGGTGAGGCCCGAACGCTTCGACCTCACCATTCCTTCGAACCGGGCCCGACTCGACGCCGTCGAGCGGTTGGCCATCGTTGCCGACGAAATCGGCCTGACCATGGTCCAGCTTGCCCTCGGCTTCGTCACGGCCCACCCGGGCGTGACCAGCGCAGTCATCGGACCCCGCACTATGGACCACTTGCAGTCGCAACTCGCCGCGGCAGATACCGCGCTTTCGGCCGACGTCCTTGACGCCATCGACGCGATAGTCGCTCCCGGCGTCGACCTTGCCCCAGACGAGAAGATCGACACGCCCCCGGCCTTGTTGGACGCGACGCTGCGACGTCGCTGATCGTTCGTTGTCGCTGAGGTGTCCCACCCGCACTTGAAAGGACCAACCGACTCATGCCGCAAACACCCCGCCCTCGATTCGGGATTATGACCGCTCCGATGAACGTCGACTACGAAGACCTCCTGCGGGTCTGGCGCGAGGCGGACACGATCCCCGCATCGAACATGCCTGGCTGTTCGATCACCTCATGCCGATTGGGGGCGACCCGAACGGACCGATCTACGAAGGCTGGACACTGCTCTCGGCGCTCGCCGCTCAGACCCAACGCCTGCGCCTCGGCCTGCTCGTAACCAGCAACCGCTTTCGACCGCCCGCGATGCTGGCCAAGATCGCCGCCACCGTCGATATCGTCTCCGGTGGACGGCTCGACTTCGGTATCGGCGCCGGCTCGCGACCCAGTCTCCCTCAGGCCCGGCGTGAGTACGAGGCACAGGGCCTGCCCTTCCACGACTTTGCCCACTCCGTGGGCAGCCTCGCCGAAGCGTGCACAGTTATCCGGCGGTTGTGGACCGAGACCGAGCCGTTCGACTTTCGTGGCGCCTATCTCCACCTCACCGGAGCGTTTTGCAACCCCAAACCCATCCAGCGCCCCCACCCGCCGATCCTGATCGGCGGACGCTCGGCCCCGGTGCTGCGCGTAGTCGCCGAGCACGCCGACCTGTGGAATATGCCCGGCGGCGACATCGATGACGCCGTAAGCCGGAGCGCACTGCTCGATCGCTACTGCGACGAGATCGGTCGCGACCCCGCCTCGGTCACCCGATCGATCCACTTGTCCGTCTCCTACGACCAGCCCGGCGTCACCCAGGACGCGATCGGCGAGGCGATCGACGCCGGCTTTGAGCACATCATCCTTGGGTTGCCAGCGCACTATCCCGCCAACGTCGCACAGTGGGTCACCGACGAGTTCATCACCATGTCGGCCGAATTCCGCATCGCGATCCCGGCGCCATAGGGGTGCCTTGACCTTGCCGCCTTCTTGGGTCACTATTCATCTACCCCACTAGATGAATGGAGTCATGGTGATCGAGTTCCACCTAGACGCACGTTCGGGCGTGTCTCCCTACCAGCAGATCGTGCGCCAGGTCCGGCAGGCGCTCCGCCTCGGCATTCTGCACGAGGGCGATCAGCTGCCAACGGTCAAAGAGGTGGTCGAGCGCTTGGCCATCAACCCGAACACGGTGCTCAAGGCGTACAAGGAGCTCGAACACGCCGGGCTCGTGGCGCCGAGGCCGGGAATCGGGACCTTCGTGACCGCCACCTTGAGCGATGAGTCGCTCGCCGCCCACGGGCCGCTGCGCCAGGAGCTGTTGCGCTGGCTGGCCAAGGCGCACCGTGCCGGCCTCGACGAGGAGAGCATCGAGGCGCTGTTCCAGGACACCTTTCGGTCCTCCGCTGAAGAGGGGGTAGCATGACCGACGCCATCGAGACCGCCGGGCTCACGAAGCGCTACGGCCGACGCGTCCGCGCTCTCCGAGTGCACCCTGTCGATTCCCACCGGCAAGATCGTCGGCCTCGTGGGGCCGAACGGGGCGGGCAAGACGACGCTCTTGCAACTGGCCGTCGGCCTGCTCGAACCGAGCGCCGGCAGCATCAACGTTCTCGGGCATACCCCGGCCGAAGGCCCCGAGCAGCTCGGTCGTGTCGGCTTTGTCGCCCAGAACACGCCGCTCTATGCCGGCATGTCGGTCACCGACCACCTGCACCTCGGCGGCTGGGTCAACCCCACCTGGGACCGGGCGCTGGCCGAGCAGCGCATCGTTCACCTCGGGCTCGATCCTCACCAGAAGGCCGGCACGCTCTCGGGCGGACAGCGGGCCCAGCTCGCTCTCACCTTGGGAATCGCCAAGCAGCCCGAGCTGCTGATCCTCGACGAACCGGTGGCGAGCCTCGACCCGCTGGCTCGCCGCGAGTTCCTCCAAGCCCTTATGGCCATTGCCGTCGAGCACGGCGTGAGCATCGTGCTCTCCTCGCATCTCGTCGCCGACCTCGAGCGGGTCTGTGACTACCTGGTCGTGCTCGTCGCCTCCCGCGTTCAAGTCGCAGGGGACATCGAGACGCTGCTCGCCGACCACCATCGCCTGAGCGCCCCTCGGCGCGATGGCTTGCGTCTGCCTTCTTCCTGGGAGGTCGTCGAGAGGAGCGACACCGAGCGCCAGAGCACCCTCATCATCCGACACGACGAGCCGATCCACGACCCCGAGTGGACCGTCGATCAGCTGAACCTCGAGGATCTCGTGCTTGCCTACATGAGTCGGGCGACGGGGAACGCCGCCCAGTCCCCGACGCTCGTGGGGGTGGCGCGATGATTCGACTCGCCTGGCGCCAGTTCCGCACCGAAGCGATCGCCGGCATCGGAGCGCTTGTCGTCGTCGCCGTCGTGCTTGCCATCACTGGCCCGCACCTCATGGACGTCTACCGCGCTTCGCCGAACCAGGTGACGAACACCGACAAGGCCTTGCAGACCGCGCTCATGGCGGTGTTGCTCATCGCCCCCGCCCTCGTCGGCGTCTTCTTCGGCGCGCCCCTCATCGCCCGTGAGCTCGAGTCCGGGACTTTCCGCCTCGCCTGGACGCAGGGCATCACCCGGGCGCGGTGGCTCACGGTGAAGCTCGCCCTTGTCGGCTTGGCCAGCAGCATGCTCGCCGGCGGGCTCAGTCTCATGGTGGCGTGGTGGGCCAACCCGATCAACATCGTGAACCAGAACCGATTCTCGCCCGCCCTGTTCGGAATGTTCGGGATCGTTCCCTTCGGCTACGCGCTGATTCGCCTTCGCCCTCGGGGCGACCACCGGGCTCATCTTCCGTAAGACTCTTCCTGCGATGGCGACGACGCTCGTCGGCTACGTCGGTGCCCGCCTGGCGATCACTTACTGGATCCGCCCGCACTTCGAGTCCCCCATCACGAAGAGCCTGAAACTTGGGCAGAATTCGTTCGGCGGGTTTGTCATGACTCCGTCGGGAGTGAGGGTCGTGGCGCCCAACCTGACCGTCCCGAACGGATGGGTCCTCTCGACGTCCATCGTCGACAAGGCGGGACACCAGCCCACCAGTGCCTACTTGAACAAGGTCTGCCCCGGGGTCCTCGGACCCCCCCAAGGAGTCGGAGACCAAGGAGTCGGAGCGAGTCTCGGTCATAAGAACGCGGTGCTTGCTCCTGGAGGACAGTTCCACCACTGCATCTCCGAGATCTCGGCCAAGTTCCACGGCGTGGCGACCTACCAACCAGCCAGCCGCTTTTGGCCCTTCCAGGTCTACGAGACGGCGTTGTTCGTCGTGCTGGCGCTTGCCCTCGCGGGCGTGAGCTACTGGTGGATACGGCGGCGGCTGACCTGACTGACGCCGATGGCGCCGATGGCGGCGACCAGCCAGATGGTCAGGACCAGTCGCTGTCGCCGGAACGCGAAGTGGGCATGTCGGTATAGATAGCTCGACATGGCAGATCTCCTCAGATCGGGCGCGGGCATCGAGTTTTGATGACGATGTGTTGCTCCGCTCAGGCGTCCACTGGGACACTCGGCTCACCGCTCGAATCCAGGGCCGTCACTCCCGCCTCGTCGTGTACACCCGTTATCTGGAGCGACGCCATGGCCCCTCGCCGGAGCAGCAGCCCGGCGATGACCGCTCCGGCCACCAGGAAGACGGCGGCATAGGTGAACACGACGCGGTAGCCGTGGACCGTGGCCTGAGCCTGCAACGTGGCAACGGAGGTTGCCGTCGCGTGGTTGGCCAGGGCGTAAGCGGTAACCGCGCTGGCGGCCAGGGTGTTGAGCAGCGACGTGCCGACCGATCCGCCCACCTGCTGGGACGTGTTCACCATGGCCGAGGCGATCCCGGCGTCACTGGTCAGGCCGACGGTGGCCACGCTGGCGGAGGGAGCCATGACCTGCCCGAACCCGAGACCCAAGATGACGAGCGCCGGGAGGATGGTGGTCACGTAGCTCGAGTGAAGCCCGATGCGTGTGAGCAGCAGCATGGCCACGGCCGCGATCACCATGCCGGTGGCCACCATGACCTTGGGCCCGAAGCGGGGAAGCAGGACGTTGGTCGCGATCTGGGCGGAACCGATCAGGGCGACGATCATCGGCAGGTAGGCGATTCCGGTCACGACCGGGGAGTAATGGAGAGTGCCCTGCATGTAATAGGTGAGGAACAAGAACATGCTGAACGTCGCGATCACGCCCGTGAACACGGCGATGTAGGCACCGGCCCGGTTGCGGTCGACCACGATTCGTAGTGGGAGCAGCGGCTGGGACACCCGTCGCTCGATGGCGACGAAGATGGAGAGCAGCACGGCGGAAGCCACCAAGCTGGCGATGGTGAACGTGTTCCCCCACGAGGTGGTCTCGGCATGGGAAAACCCGTAGACCAGAGCGAACAGCCCGGTGCTCGCGGTGATCGCACCGGGCAGGTCCAGATGGGGCCGGTTGGCGGCCCGGCTGTTGGACAGGAGCATGGCAGCACCGGCGATGGCCACCGCCCCGATCGCCACGTTCACGAACAGGGTCCAGCGCCATGAGGCGTAGGAGGTGAGGATCCCTCCGAGCAGCAGGCCGATGGCGCCCCCTCCCCCGGCAATGGCGCCGTAGATGCCAAAGGCCCGCCCGCGTTCGCTGGGGTCGGTGAACGTCGTGGTCATCATGGCTAGGGCGGACGGTGCCAGCAGGGCGCCAAAGGAGCCCTGGAGCACCCGGGCGAACAACAGCATGGTGAAGCTGGTAGAGAAGCCACCGAGGGCAGAGGCGGCGGCGAACCCGGCCAGACCGATCATGAGGGTCCGCTTGCGACCGAGGATGTCGGAGAGGCGACCGCCGAGCAATAGCAGGCTGCCAAAGGACAGCGCGTAGCCGGTTACGACCCATTGGCGGTCGGCATTGGAGAAACCGAGTGCGTGCTGGGCTGTCGGTAGGGCGATATTCACGATGGTGGCGTCCAGCACCACCATGAGCTGGACCAGGCCCAGCACGGCCAGGATCAGCCACCGCCGATTGTGGTGGGGGTTCTGCGTCCGTGCGTCAGCTTCCGCTGATGCCGTCATCACATTGCTCGTCATGGCCTTTCCTCTCTCTGGGGTGATTCTCTCTGGGGTCTGGACTCGGTTCGCCCGCCTCGAAATCGGAAAGGCAGGCTCGGAAAAGAGCTGTGCTCATTTGGTTTCCGGTCCTGTTGTTAAGGCCGGGTCTCCGCCCCGGAAACCTTGGCGGGGTGCCTTCGTAATGTCTAGGTGCTACGGTAACACAGGTCGCTAGTAAAATACTAGTAGTCAATCAAAAGGTTAGGGGCTATAGTTTCGATATGCCCAAAAGGTCGGCAGAAGCGAAGGTGTCCGAAGAAGCGAAAATGTCCCCAGAAGAAAGCCTCATCAAGGTCTTTTCGCTGCTGGGGAAGCGGTGGAGTGGGCGTATCCTCGCCGCGCTCATGGAAGGCCCCGTGCGTTTCGCCGATCTCCGTCGCGCTGTGTCCGGGATCAGCGAGTCCATGCTCTCCCAGCGGCTCGGCGAGCTCATCGACGAGGGTCTGGTGCGGCGGGAGATCATCGAAGGGCCACCGCTTGGTGCCGCCTACCAGCTGACGGAGTCGGGGATGGCGTTGCGCCCGGCGCTCCAGGAGCTCATCCGGTGGAGTGGCGCTCACCTCGAATCGAGTGCCGACCGCTCATCAGTGTGCAAGTAAACAACCTCGCACTGGCTGACGAGGGCTGACCAGCCGGGAGAGCACTCCGAGCGATTAGCAGCTCAGGTCGGGCGGCTCTTCGTCTGCGGCGCTACAAGGAGTTGACCGGGCACCCAAGGCCCGGACGAGCAGGTGGTAGAGGGTGGCGCGTTCGTCGGTGCTGAGGGCGCTGAGCAGATCGTCCTCGACCAAACCCAGTCGGACGTAGGCGACAGCCAGCGCTCTTTCGCCTGCCGCAGAAAGCTCGACGATGTGACGGCGTCGGTCGGCGGGATCGCGCTGTCGCGTGACCAGCCCGCGTTCTTCGAGCTCGTTGAGCAGCCCGACGACGTTGCTTGGATCGAGGCTCAGCACCTCGCCGAGGCCCTGCTGGCTCAGGGCCCCCCGCTCGTCGAGCAGCTTGAGCGCAATGACGTGCCGGGGACGGAGGCCGTCGGGCGACATGGATGCCTCGGCGGCTCGGGCGCCGATACGGGCCAGGTGACCAAGCAGGGGCAGGCACTGATAGTCCACCTTGGTCGACACCTCGGTCACCCACCAAGGCTTACACCCAGGGCAGATAATTTGTGTATCACCAATGATTGGTGCTATGCCATGTATTGAGAACCGAGTCGTCCCACGGAGGGCCACATGTCGAAACTGCAAATCATCGTCGGGAGCACACGCCCGACCCGGACCGCTGACCTTGTCCTGCCCTGGGTCGTCTCGAGAGCCTCGGCACACGGGGGCTTCGACGTCGAGGTGGTCGACCTTCGGGACTGGCCGTTGCCGTTCTTCGGCGAGCACGTGGGCACGATCGGGGACTTCAGCGACCCGACGTACTCGGAGCCGATCGTGAAGGCGTGGAACAACAAGATCAAAGAGGCCGACGCCTACATCGTCATCACCCCCGAGTACAACCACAGCCTTCCCGGGGTCCTGAAGAACGCCATCGACAGCGTCTTTATCTCGTTCGGATTCCGGAACAAGCCGATCGCTGCGGTCGGCTACAGCGCCGGCATCGGGGCCGGGATCCGGGCGATCGAGCATCTCGCCCACGTCGCCATCGAGGCCGAAGCCGTTCCGCTGCGCAACACCGTCGTGATCCCGTTTGTGGCGACGGCATTCGGCGAGGACGGCGAGCTGCACGACCCGATGGCGAGCGTCAGTCTGGACGTCATGCTCGACGACCTGGCTTGGTGGTCGTCGGCGCTCGAGGCGGCGCGGGCCGCCGGTGAGCTCACCCCGGGGGTCTTCCGGGCTCGGGCGGCGATGGCCGCGGCCCAAGCGGCCGACAACGTCGAAGCTTCGGCGTGAGGGCAAGACGATGACCACTCAGACCAAAGCCCACCTGACCAGCCTCGCCGGCACGTGGAGCCTCAACCGGGAGCGAACGTCGGTGAGCTTTCGCACCAGAGCCGCGTGGCTCATCCGGGCGAAAGGAACGCTGCAGGCAACCGAAGGAACTGTGGACGTCGACGCCGACGGACGGGTCACCGGCGAGATCGTGATTGACCCCGCCTCCATCGACACCAAGATCAAGAAACGCGACGACCACCTCCGCTCCGCCGATTTCTTCGACGTCGCCAACCATCCGACGATCACGTTCACGGTCACGGAGGTGCGCCCGGCTCCCTCAGAAGATCTCGAAGTGGTCGGGAACCTCGCCGTTCAGGGGCGGTCGACGTCGGTCACGCTGCTCGCAGAGGTTGGGAGCATGGGGGAGTCAGCGACACTCTCTACCGAGGTTCTAGTCACCAAGAGCATCCTGGGCATGAAGAAAGCGGTCATGACCAGGAGCTGGGTGACGGTGAACGCTCATTTCGATCGAGCTCGACCGTAACGACATCGGCAGCGTGCCGAGGCCGGGTCGATCGTTCGGGTCGACTGCGGACGCGCTGGGGTTGGGCTCATTCGCTGCCCGTCACCGCCCGCAGCTCGGCGACGGAGTCGCGCATGATGGCGGCGAGGTCCTGCCCGTCGTCCCCGCTAGTCCATCGCTCGAGGGCCACGCGGAGCACCGTCATGCCGGTCTCGGCGGCCAAGGTCGCCTGCAGCTCGCTCACGCCTCGCTGGCCCAGGGCGGCGGCGACAGCGGCGGCGTAGTCGGCCAACTTGGCGAGTTCGCGCTCGCGCAGTTCGGGGTTGGCGGCGATGACGTCGTGTCGCTGGCGGGCCAGATCGCGGCGGAACTCGCCGAGCATGGCCGCGGCGGCGGCGAGCCCGCAGGCCACCGCGTCGAGAGGCCCGTCCTCCGGGGGCGCCCCGGCCACGCCGGCCACGATCCGCTCTTGGAGCAGGGCAGACCCGCCGAAGAGCACTTCCCGCTTGTCGGCGAAGTGCCGGAAGAAGGTGCGCTCGGTCAGCCCGGCTCGATCAGCGATCTGCGCGGCTGTCGTCCGGTCGAAGCCCCGCTCTGAGTACAGGGCGAGAGCCGCTTCCTGTAGCCGCCCGCGACTGTCCGGCTGCCATCGACCCATGATCTCGATCCTACCGTTGACAGTCACTGACGTCAGGCGTAAGGTTGATGGCAGTTACTGACATCAAGGCCCCCGGAGGTACCACCATGAGAATATTTGTCACCGGCGCATCGGGCTGGATCGGTTCAGCCGTCGTCCCCGAACTGCTCGGGGCCGGCCACAAGGTGGTCGGTCTCGCCCGCTCCCAGGCATCAGCGCAACGGCTGGAGGCGGCGGGTGCGATCGTTCACGAGGGCGATCTCGACGACCCTGACGGCCTGGCCAAGGCGGCGGCCGACTCGGACGGGGTGGTCCACCTGGCCTTCCAGCACGAGGTGGCCTTCGGCGGCGACTTCGCCGCCGCCGCCACCGCCGACCGTCGGGCTGTGGAGGCCATGGGCGCGGCCCTGACCGACTCCAATCGGCCTCTGGTGCTCGCCTCGGGCATGCTCGGGCTCACGGCCGGGCGGGTGGCCACCGAGGACGATGGGCTCGTGCCCAGTGCCGAGGTCCGGGCCAACCCCGCCGGGCGCCGGGTGGCGACCGCCCTGCTCACGCTTTCCCTGGCCGGCACGGGCGTCCGCTCGTCGGTCCTGCGTTTCCCCCCGACGGTTCACGGCGACGGCGACCACGGGTTCGTGGCCACTCTCGTCGGCGTTGCCCGCCAGTCGGGCGTGGCCGGATACGTGGGTGACGGCACCAACCGCTGGCCGGCCGTGCACCGCTCCGACGCCGCCCGCCTGGCCCGTCTGGCCGTCGAGGCCGCCCCCGCCGGCTCGGTCTTGCACGCGGTCGGCGACGAGGGCGTCGCCTTCCGCGAGATCGCCGAGGCGATGGGCCGCCACCTCGGCATCCCGACGGCCTCGGTCGCCCCCGCCGACGCCGGCGAACGCTTCGGTCACCTGGGCCACTTCGTCTCCCTGGACAGTCCCGCCTCGGCCGCCATAACCCGGGAACTGCTCGGATGGGAGCCGACCGGGCCCAGCCTGCTCGAGGACCTGGAACAGGACCACTACTACCGCCAGGCGTGATTCCGATGAGGGACGACGTGCGCCAGGCGCTGGCCATCGATGCCTCCTCGACGATCGAGGATCGCACGATCGACATCACCACCAGGGGCCGGCGTTCCGGCGAGCCGCGGCGGATCGAGATTGTCTTCTACCGGTTGGGCGACGACATCTACCTGAGCGGGATCCCTGGACCGAAGACCCGCAACTGGCTGGCCAACCTGGCCGCTCAACCGCAGTTCGCCTTCCACCTCAAGCACGGCGTCGTCGCCGACCTGCCGGCAACGGCCACGGTCATCGTCGACCCGGCGGAGCGCCGGCGCGTCCTCGCCGTCTTCGTCGAGGAGTTCAACCGCCGACAAGCCCCGGACAGTCCGTGGCCGGAAGCCGTACTCGAGGAATGGGTGGCGCACAGCCCGCTGGCCAAGGTCACCTTCGTCGAGACCGACTGACAGCAGCCGACCGACATACCGCGCCGGGGTGCAGTCAGCTCGAGGAGAACGACCTCTTGGTTATGCAACCTCGGGGCGCTTGGCACCAGGCCCGGCCTCGACATCCACATCTCCGGCGTGGAGCAGATCGCCGCAGTGGGCGCAACGCACTTCGGCGTGGGTCAGTTCTCCGCAGCTGCGGTGGCGGAAGAAAACAGGCGGTCCGGCATCGCCCGCCGTCCAGCGATCGCCCCAAGCGGCAATCGCCAACAGCACGTCGGCGAGCTCGAAGCCTTTCTCGGTGAGCCAGTACTCATGCCGTGGGGGTCGATCGGAATAGCGGCGTTGTTCGAGGACACCTTTGGCAACGAGCCACTTGAGGCGCTCGGCGAGCACCTTGCGCGAGATCCCGAGATCGTCCTGAATCTCGTCGAAGCGCCTCAGGCCCCAGCAGACGTCCCGGATGATGAGCGGCGACCAAGGCTCTCCCGCGACATCGAGCGTGCGGGCGATCGAGCAGGCTATGTCGCCGAAATTGGTTCTCTGCATGGCCACATCCTAACTGAGTTGCCTTAGGGAACCGACAATGTTAGGGTCAGTTTCTCAAAGGAACTACCTAAAGGAGATGAACATGGCATCGACGATTCTCGGAAGCATGCTGGTTGGCAGTACCGATCCCGATCGGCTGCGCTCTTGGTACCGGGCGGCGTTCGCACCGGATCAGCCCGACCAGCCAGGCCACCTGAATGTCGGCGGGGTCTTGCTGGTGTTCGACAAGCGGACCGATGTCGCCGACAAGAACCCGGAACCCGGCCGGACGATCGTGAACTTCCACGTCGAGGACGCCCAGGAAACTGTGGCTCACCTGAACGCCGTCGGAGTGACGTGGGTGGCCGAACTGGAGCAGCGCCAGTCAGGTCTGTTCGCGCAGCCTCCTCGATCCCGACGGCAGTTACGTCCAGATCATCGAGTTCACTGGCCAAGCGAAAACCGACAAGTAGAGAAAGGAACTACAAATGCCGGATATTTTGCACAGAGTCGGAATCAAGTCGTCGTCGCTGAACGATGCCTATCAGGCATTGACCACCCGGGAAGGTCTTTCCCGATGGTGGGCGCACAACACGCAAGGCGAAACCGAAGTCGGCGGAGTGATCCAATTCCGCTTTGAGGCTGGTGGATTCGATATGAGGTCCTCGAACTCGATCCCGCCACACACGTGTGCTCTGGGAAGTGGTGGACGGGCCCGAAGAATGGATCGGCACCACAGTGCGCTGGGAGCTCAAGCGGGAGGACGACTACACCGTCATCCTCTTCAAACACCAAGACTGGAAAGAGCCCGTGGAGTTCATGCATCACTGCAGTACGAAGTGGGCTGTCTTTCTTATGAGCCTCAAGTCGCTTCTCGAAACCGGGAAGGGTATTCCTGACCCCGGCGACATCAAGATCGACAACTGGAATTAACTCCGCATCGACCGAGGGACGTCGGGTGTTGTGGCTAACAGCCTGTGGCGGTCCACCCAGGTTGAGATGGCCGCGGCGATCTCTTCTGGTCGGTCCTCGGGGGCGTGGTGGCCGGCCAGGCCGCATGCCACGATCTCGAGGTCGGCGATAGTGGTCGCACACCAGTCGGCCACCTCCTTGCTTATGAGCAGGGTGGGTGACCCCTCGAAGGTCATGAGCAGCTTGGGTACGTCAGTGCTGGTGGCTAGCCACGTGTCGTACGCCTCGATGCGCGTGACCAGCTCGGCGGGATCGCCACCCAGGGGCAGCTGGCGCGCCCAGGCGAGGATGGGGCGACGACTGTCGGGGGTCGGGTAGGGCTCAAGATAGGTCTGGAGGTCCTCGTCGCCCACCGGAGTGAGCACGCCGCCAGTGAACGCCTGTCGCACGAAGAGGTTCTGGTCGAGCACCATCTCCTCGCCAGTGCCGGGGGTCCGGATGGCCTCAGAGCGCTGGCGGGCCTGAGGCGACAATTCCTCCCACGCCATTGGCTTCACGATGCTCTCCAAGAAGGCGATGCCGAGCACGCGTTCGGGATGCCGCTTCGCCCAGTCGAAGGCCAGCGCGCCTCCCCAGTCGTGGCCGACCAGCACCACATGGCGAAGATCGAGGGCGTCGAACCAAGCGTCAAGATAGCGCGCGTGGTCGGCGAAGCGGTAGCCGATGTCAGGCTTGCCCGAGCGCCCCATTCCGATGAGATCGGGCGCCAACAGCCGCCCAGACCCCACCCCGGGCAGCACCTTGCGCCACAGATGGGAGGATCCCGGATTGCCGTGGAGGAAGACCACGGCGGTCCCGGTCCCTGACTCTTGGTAGTGGATGGTCGAGTCGAGCACAGCGATCTCGGGCATGGTCTTGGGTTCCTTTCGTTAGCTGGGGGAGTCGAGCGGGATTTCGAGGAGGGAGGTCAGGTCGCGGACGAACGTGGCCGCGCGCGGGTCGCTTCGGCCTCCCAGCGGGGCCAGTAGCCGGTCGAGGAGCATCTGGACGGTGGTGATGGCGGGACCGACGGCCTCTCGTCCGCTCGCGGTGAGCGACAGCCGCACCGCCCGGGTGTCCTCGAGGTCTCGGACCCGCCCAACGAGACCGTCTGCCTCGAGAGCGCGGGCAAGCTTCGAGACGTATAGGGCC
Organism: uncultured Acidimicrobiaceae bacterium; assembly: GCA_963717035.1. Lineage (GTDB taxonomy): Bacteria > Actinomycetota > Acidimicrobiia > Acidimicrobiales > RAAP-2 > DASXMT01. Next base: position 45,868 of record CAVQVK010000043.1, read on the forward strand.
TCCAGGCCTGTGTGATCGGACAGTTCGCGGCTGGGTGGGTGGGCCCCCGGAGCGCTCCATGGCGAGCAGCGACGACAGCACGACGTACTGCGCGTGCGTCAGCCCGAGTGGCGCCAGGGCGCGGTCGACCGCCACCCGCCATTTGATCGACAGCCGCCAGACCAAGTAGCCGGGCGTCGGTTCTTCGGGAGTCTTGCTCACCGATTCAGCATACATGACTACGATCTACATGGCTACCATATTGCGCTGGCGGTCGTGGGCCGAAGAGGGGAACGGCAGATCAGCTGCACACGAAGATGACCGGCGAGACAACTCGTCTCACGGTGTTCGCCAGGTTGTCGGTC
>CAVQVK010000044.1:0-83066 GCA_963717035.1 uncultured Acidimicrobiaceae bacterium
CACCCCCAGCACGACGTCCGCGCGGCGCGCGCGCGCAGCCCGGCAGCCCAGGCGGTGGCCCGGCGCCCGTTGCCAGCCATTGCTCCAGCGCTCGCCGCCCGCGTCCAGCGCCCATTCCCCCAGCGCTGCACCCGCGCGGCTGGACGCGCCGGCCCGGCCGCTTCGCGCGGCGTGTAGCCCGGGTCAGGCCGAAACCGTCCGGTTCGCGTCGGTAAAACGGGCGAACGTGGCCAGTCGAGCCACCGGCACCAAGGCCAGGGCCTGGTGCGCCGTGAAAGGGCGGCGTAGTCGGCGATCAGGTGCGCCTCGTCGACGAGGTAGTTCGGGCAGACGATCCCGCGCGTCCGGGACGCTTCGCACGCCTGGCCGTCGGTGTTCGTTCCCGGGTGGGGTTGGTTCGATATCGACCCCACCAACGACCAATTGGTGGGCTCCCGCTACATCACCACGGCCTGGGGTCGCGATTATTCGGACGTCTCGCCCGTCAAGGGCATCGTCTTCGGAGGGGGCGGCACCCAGACGCTCGATGTGTCCGTGGACGTCGCTCGTTCCGTCGCCGTGCCAGCTGAGGGAACAGTCAGCGGGTCGGCACATATGGAACCAGGCGCCGCTAGCGAGAAGCATATCGAGCGACTAGTGGAAGGCGCTAACCGCCGCTTCCATCTGGTCGAGACCGGCCAGGATTGCCTTGCGTCCAGCGTCGTCCACCGCGTCGTAGGCCGGAGCTACCAACCGGTCAGTGAGCTCGTCGGCCGCCGCCAACTGAGCACGCTCGGTGTCGCCGATCTCGGGGGCTTCCTCGGCCGTCCACCCGAACATGCCGATGTCATTTGGGCGGCGCATAAAGTGCGCGGTCTTGGCGTCGAGCCCCGAGGCTCTCACGGCAATCAGGTGCGCGCTGCCTCGGAACTCTCGTAACACCGAGACCAGCTGCATGGCTCGACCAGGTAGGTCCTCGACCAGCGGCTCGGACCGGAACCCCGAGTACAAGGCGAGGCCCACCGGGTCGGCCGCCTCGTTCACGGCACCGGCGGCAGCGCAGAACTCGCCAGCCCGTCGACTCTGTGAAGTGCCGGCGGCCCAGCTCGGCGCTGCAGGAAAAATGGATACGTGCCGCCTCCCGGGGAGGCATGATCGCTTTGGCTGAGTTCCACATGTCCGCCACCAGCGCCGGCTTGAAGTAGCCGAACGCACTACTCGCCACCGGGCATCGACGTCGCCGAGCACGCCGCCCCGACCGAGGAAATAGAACCGGAATCCGTCGAGCCCGAGCGACGTTCCCGTCTCCAGGGTCTCGGGCACGAAGTAATAGGCCCAGCCCAAATGGTTGATCCTGGCGTCGTGGTGGTGGGGTCAGGCGACACATTAGGCCGCTATCGAGACTGTCGGAGAGAGCCGGATCGACGGGCCGGAGTTAGGGACACAGCGGAGTACTGGCCTTGTGGCTACGTCCGGGCGTTGACCAGGCTCTCGGCCGCCATGGCCAGGTAGTCGAGGAGCTGTTGTTCGTCGTCGGGGTCCATGTCCCCGGCCCGAACCGCCGCGGTCATGTGCCGCAGCCAGGCTTTGGCCTCCGCCTGTCCGATGGTGAAAGGCACGTGCCGCATTCGCAGTCGGGGTGCGCCGCGCTGTTCGTTGTAGGTGGTCGGCCCACCCCAGTACTGCATCAGGAACAGTGCGAGATGCTCCCTCGACTCGGTGACATCCTCGGGGTACATGTGGGTGAGCAGGGGGTCGGTTACCACCTGGGCATAGAAGCGATCGACCAGGTCAACGAAGAATTGCTCGCCACCCCACCGCTCGAACGGCGTCGGCTCGTTGGCTCCTCCTCGTCGGCGAATCTGCACATGACGACTGTAGGTGCCCGGCGGTTAGCCTTGACCCGGCCCAGGGTGACATCCCGCTCATCAAGGAATCTGGAAGGTCAACCATGTTCGAATGGTCCGAAGAACAGCTGATGATCCGTGATGCCATCCGTCGGTTCATCGAGTCCGAGGTCCAGCCCAACATCGACGCTCTGGAGCACGGCGACCTGCCTCCGTACGACATCATGCGGAAGCTCTATGCCACCTTCGGGATGGACCAACTGGCCCGGGACCGGTTCAAAAGGCAGCTGGAAAAGAAATCGGGCGGCTCGGCCCGCCCTGCTTCCGGGTCTGATGCCTCGGCGGCCGCCGAGGACTCGGCCCGCGGCGCTACGGGCGACGGCGGCGCGGCGGCCCTCGCCCTGATCCCCATCATCGAGCTGTGCCACTACTGCCCGGGCATCGTCACCGCCATGGGCGTGAGCGTGGGACTGGCTGCCGGCACGGTCATGAAGCGGGGTACGCCGGCCCAGATGGAGCGCTGGGGACTCGACCTCTTGACCCTGGACAAGATCGGGGCCTGGGCCATCACCGAGCCCGACTCCGGTTCGGACGCGCTCGGGGGCATGAAGTCCTCGGCCCGCCGGGACGGCGACGAGTACATCCTCAACGGGAACAAGACGTTCATCACCAACGGGCCCTTCGCCGACACCATCGTCTTCTACGCCAAGCTCGACGATGGGAGCGATACTCCGATCCGGGACCGCCAAGTCCTCACGTTCGTGCTGGACAAGGGGACGGACGGCCTGGAGCAGTCCAAGCCCTTCCGCAAGATGGGCCTGCACTCCTCCCCCACCGGCGAGCTCTTCCTGTCCGACGTCCGGGTGAACAAGGACCGGTTGCTGGGCGAGACGGAGGACGAGGCCGACGGTGGCGGCCGAGAGTCGGCCAAGGCCAACTTCGTCCAGGAGCGAGCGGGGTTGGCCGCCATGTCCCTCGGGTCTGATCGAAGAGTGCCTGAAGCTGTCGGTGGAGTACGCCAAGGACCGCAAGCTCTGGGGCACCCGGATCGGCGATCGGCAGCTCATCCAGCTGAAGCTGGCCAAGATGGAGGTGGCCCGACTCAACGTGCAGAACCTCGTCTTCCGCCACATCGAGATGTCAGCGGCCGGGAAGAGCCTCTCGCTGGCCGAGGCGTCGGCCATGAAGCTGTACTCGGCCCAGTCCGCCTCGGAGGTGGCCATGGAGGCCGTGCAGCTCTTCGGGGGCAACGGGTACATGTCCGAGTTCCGGGTGGAGCAGCTGGCTCGCGACGCCAAGGTGTTCCAGATCTATGCCGGGACCGACGAGATCCAGAGTCACCCACATCGCCCGGGACTTCTGACCGATAAATCGGTTGAGCCTCGCCCGGGGCCGTCAGCCCTCGGGGACGGGCACCTCGGTGACCGCACCGGCCACGTGCGCCACCAGACCGGCCACGGCCAGGTCATGGGCGACAGTGATGGCATTGACCATGGCCACGGCCGACGACGATCCGTGGCTGATCACGCAGACGCCGTTGACCCCGAGCAGCATGGCGCCGCCGGTTCCCTCGGGATCTAGCTCGGCCGCCAGCGGCAACAGGTGCGGGTACAGCACGTCCGCCGCCTCTTTCACGTCGTCGCGGGCCAGGATCTCGGTGAGAGCACCGATGAGGAACTTCATGGAGCCCTCCATGGTCTTCAGGGCCACGTTCCCGGTGAAGCCGTCGGTGACGATCACGTCGGCCACGCCGTGGAAGAAGTCACGGCCCTCGACGTTGCCGATGAACTCCAGCCTGGGCCACCCGCACCGGCAGACAGCAGCGCATGGGTGTCCTTCTCCAGGGGGGTGCCCTTCGACTTCTCCTCGCCGATCGACAACAGGGCGACCGTCGGCCGCTTCACCCCGTAGCGCTCGGTGACGAACGCCGCCCCCATCTGGGCGAACTGCACCAGCATCTGCGGGCTGCACTCGGCGTTGGCTCCCGAGTCGAGCAGGACGCTCGGGGGTCGATCGGTTCCCGGATTGGGGATGGGGGTGGCGATGGCCGGGCGGATCACTCCCGGCAGCCGCCCCATGCGCAAGAGGGCGGACGCCATCGCGGCCCCGGTATTGCCGGCGGAGACCATGGCCATCGCCTTGCCGTCCCGAACGGCCTCGGCCGCCCGCACCAGTGAGGAGTCCTTCTTGCGGCGAACCCCTTGGCCCGGGTCGTCGTCCATGCCGATGACCTCCGAGGCATGCAGCTCGGCCAGGCCGCCGGTGTCCACCAGCGCATCGGGTTGACCGACCAAGAGCACGGATATACCGGACTCCTCGGAGACTCGGCGAGCGCCGGCGATGATCTCGCCCGGGGCTCGATCGCCGCCCATGGCGTCGACTGCTACCGGGAGTGCAGCGAACGCCTCACCGGTTGGCCGCTCGCCGCCGCGAGCCACTAGTCGACTTCGATCGCCTGGCGGCCCTTGTACCACCCGCAATTCGGGCACACGACGTGGGGAAGCTTGGCGTGCGTGCACTGCGGGCACACCGAGCGTGCCGGGGGGCGCAGCACCCAGTTGGATGCCCGGCGGCTGCGGCTCTTCGACTTGGAGGTCTTCTTCTTGGGGACGGCCATAGGAGCGGTATTCTACGCCTCTCCGACCGACCCCTGGTCACGCAGCGCATCGAGCGCCGACCACCGCGGATCGGCGGGCTGCTCGCACGAACACGACTCCTCGTTTCGGTTGATCCCGCACTGGGGACACAACCCCAGGCAGTCCTCGGTGCACAGGGGTGCGAGGGGCAGGTCCAGGAGCACCGCATCCCTGGCCAGGGGCTCCAAGTCGAGCTCGTCGCCGGTCAGCGGGTACGCCTCGTCATCGGCGTCCATCCCGCCGCCTTCGACATAGCGTTCTTCGACATAGCGTTCCCGTACGGCGGCCCGGACCGCGCCATCGACTGGTCGGCCACACCGACGGCACTCGCCCGTCCACGGGGCGCCCACGATGCCCGACGCCATCACCCCGCCGGGATACGAGGACAGCGTGACCTCCACGGTGACCTCGGCGTCGTCGGGAACCGCCGATCCCATGGTGGCCAGGTCGTCGATCGGGCCTTGCCGGAGCTCACGCCTGACCGTTCCCGCCACGCGACGCGAGCTTGGCCGCGGGGACGATGAACGGCTTGCTGTTCGAGCGGCTCGTGCGCCCCGGATCCTGCACCGCGATCGGAATCCGGAGCCATAGCCACCGGGTGCCGATGAGGCGCAGACCGCACCGGATCCACCCCGCTCAGTCGAGGTCCTGGTCGAAGAAGCCGTCGGGGTCCTCGACCGCGCCGACACCTGCGCTCGGGCTGTCGGGTGCGCCGAGGGCGCCGGGCTCGCCGGATGGGCGCACGCTAGACGGGCGCACGCTGGATGGCGAGGGTGCCAGCGACGTGTCGCCTTGCTCGCCGATCTCCACCGGAGGAATCGGTGAGACCTGAAGCTTCTCCCGACCGGCCCGGACCGTCTTCATGGTCCGGTCCAAGACGATCTCGAAGCTGGCCAGCTTTTGGTCGGCATAGTCCTCGACCTCATGGCGGAGGCGCCGCGCCTCCTCGTTGGCATCGTCCAGGATGCGCTGGGCGACGTGATTGGCCTGGCGCACGATCTCGGTGCGTTGGACCATGCGCTCGGCTTGCACTCTGACCTCCTCCAAGAGCACGTCAGCCTCGCGGGACTTCTCGGCAATGAAGTCCTCCCGCTCCTTCAACAGCCAGCGGGCTTGGCGGAGCTCGTCGGGCATTCGTTGCAAGGCGTCCTGCAAGAGCTCGGCCACCTCCTCTTTGGAGATGAGGACCGAGGCCGACAGGGGCATCTGCTTGGCGTTCTCGATGAGGTCGAGGACGTGTCGGACCAGGGTTTCGGCGTCGCGCTCCTGGCCGGCCGCTCGTTGCTGGTCGAGGTCCTCGAACAACTCACTCACCAGCGAACTTCTCCTGGAGCCGGAGGGCTACCACTTTGGGAACGAAGGCATTCACATCCCCGCCGAAGCGGGCCACCTCACGCAAGAGCCGCGAGGCGATGAACGAGTGGGCGGAGCTGGTGGGGATGAACAGAGTTTCCACCCCGGACAGCTCCTTGTTCATCTGGGCCATCTGCAACTCGTTCTCGAAGTCCGAGACGGCTCGGAGGCCCTTCACGATGGCGGTGGCGCCGACGTCGCGGGCCACGTTCACCACCAGGCTGGACACCGACACGATCCGCACGTTGGCCAGATGGGTCATCGACTCCTCGAGCATGGCCTTGCGCTCCTCGAGGTCAAAGAGCACCTGGCTCTTCTGGGGGTTTCGCAGCGCGGCCACGACGACCTCGTCGAATAGGCGAGCCGCCCGCTCGATCACCTCGAGGTGACCGTTGTGCACGGGGTCGAACGATCCTGGAATGAGCGCGATCCTCACAAAACACCTTTCTCCGTGACCCGATCTGGTCGGGCCACTGTTACGAGCGTACTGCCATACCGCCTGGTTTTGATGACTCTCCACCCCTCGGGCGGGACAATTTCCGAACCCGATTCCAAGATGGCAAGGTCGGCCGGAAGCTGACCGACGAGCTCGGACCAGCCCTCAAACGCATACGGGGGGTCACAGAGGATCAGGTCGTAACGAGACACGGTGTTTGATACCCAGTTGCCGACGTCGGCCCGCACGAGGGTGGCATCGCCATCCCGCTCGGCGTCGCCCAGCCCCACCCCAGCCAGGTTCTCGCGGATACAGGTCATCGATGCCGGGTCGCTGTCCACGAAGGTCACCGACGCCGCCCGCGCGACAGGGCTTCGATCCCCAGGCCCCCGGACCCGGCAAACAGGTCAGCCACCAAGAGGCCCTCGACGCCACCCAGACTGAAGAGGATGTCGAAGATGGCCTCGCGCACCCGGTCGGAGGTCGGCCGCACCGTCTTCGACGGCGGGGCATGAAGCCTCCTGCCCCGCAGCTCACCACTGATTACGCGCACGCCATTCAGCCTACCGGCGGGCACATGTCGGCCTACCGGCGGGCACTGGTCGCCGGCGGGCCTTGTCGGCCTACCGGCGGGCACTTGTCGGCCTACTGGCGGGCCCTTGGTCACCCTCAGCTCTTGACGAATCAGCTCTTGAACAGGAACTCGGCCTCGTCGTCGTCGATGAAGAGGCGAAGTTCGTCCTCGAGCAGCTGGTTACGTCCGAGAAGAGGGTCGTCGGCCACGGTCGACACCGCCGCCTCCCGAGCCTGGAGGACCAGATCGCGGTCCCGGAGCAACGAGGCCAGCTTCAGGTCGCTGCGACCCTTCTGCCTGGCCCCCAGGATGGTGCCCTCGCCCCGGAGCTCCAGGTCCACGTCGGCCAGCTCGAACCCGTCCGTCGTTCGCTCCATGGCCCCCAAGCGCGCTTCTGCCTCGGGCGCGTCGCTCTCGGACAGCAGATAGCACCAGGACAGGTCGCTCCCCCGCCCCACCCGACCCCGCAATTGGTGGAGCTGGGCGATCCCGAACCGGTCAGCATCCTCGATCACCATCACCGTCGCCTCGGGCACGTCCACCCCGACCTCGATGACGGTGGTGGCAACCAATACGTCGAGCGCGCCGGCTCGAAAGTCGGCCATGACCGACTCCTTCTCGGACGGTCGCATCTGCCCGTGCAATAGCCCGATGCGCAGGCCCTTCAGCTCCTCGGCCTGCAGCCGGGCGGCCTCCTCGGTGGCCGATTTGGCCTGGACTCGTTCCGACCCATCGACCAGGGGGCACACCACGAAGGCGCGGTGCCCGGCGGCCACCTCGGTCCGCACCCGCTCCCACGCCGCCGCTTCATCCATCGCCGTCCGAGCCCACTCAGTAGTGATCGGTGTCCGACCCGGTGGGAGCTCGTCGATGGTCGTCATGTCCAGGTCACCGAACACGACCATGGCCGCCGTGCGGGGAATGGGCGTCGCCGTCATCACCAAGAGGTCGGGGTCGGCCCCGAGACCATCGTCACCCCGGCCCTTGGCCCTGAGAGCGGCTCGCTGTTCCACACCGAAGCGGTGCTGTTCATCGATGACCACTGCGCCGAGCGAATGGAACCGGACCTCATCGGTCAACAGGGCGTGGGTCCCGATCAGGAGATCCACTCCACCGTCGACCAGACCCTGGTGCAGTCGGGTTCGTTCGGCGGCCGGCGTCTTGGACGTCAACAGGGCGACCCGCAGCGGACGGCTCCCTTCGAGCGTGCTGGGGTCGGGAACGGACAGTCCTTCGAGCAAGGATCGGACCCCGAAGAAATGTTGATCGGCCAGGACTTCGGTCGGGGCCATCAGAGCGCCCTGATGGCCACCTTGGACGGCGATCAGCAGCGCGGCCACCGCCACCACCGTCTTGCCTGCGCCCACATCCCCCTGGAGCAGCCGGTGCATGGGAAGCGGTCCGGCCAGGTCTGCGGAAATGGCGGTGATGGCGGAGCGCTGGGCATCGGTCGGCTCAAAGGGCAGCCCGGTCAGGAATTGGTCGAGCAGCGACGGCTGGCCCCCAACGGGGCCGTTCACCACGTGGCGGATGCCGCGGGCGTCGGACTCGAGCCGCCGCTGGCGCAGTACCAGCGCCAGCTGGAGGCGGAACAGCTCGTCGAAGGCCAGCCGACGCCGGGCCGGTTCCCGGTCGGCCATCGTCGCCGGTTGATGGATGTCGTGAAAGGCCCGGGTTCGGTCGATGAGCCTGAACCGACTTCGCCAGCGGGCATCGAGCGGCTCGGCGAAGGTCCCGGCCCGATCGAGGGCCTCGGACACGAACCTCGAGATGCGGGTCGAGGTGAGGTCGGCCTTTTCGGACAATGGGTAGACGGGGTAGATCCGCCCGCTGGCACCGACGTCGTCGGTACCGCTCCCGTCGGCGGCTTCGTCCCCATCGTCATCCACGCCGCCGGCGGCGCGGACTACCTCAACGGTCGGATTCACCATCTGGCGGCTTTCCCGGTAGGTGCCGAGCTTTCCGAAGAACAACGCCAGGGTGCCGACGGGAAGCTGCTTGGCCCGCCAGGCCTGATTGAAGAACACGACCTTGGAGCCGCCGGTGCCGTCGTTGACGTCGAGCTCCACCCGAGTTGGGCCCCGTCGGTAGCGACCACTCGGCGGTCGGTTCACCCGGCGCACTGTGGCCAGGACCGATGCCGTGTCGCCCACCGACAGATCCCGCAACGGAGCAAGCCGGGTGCCGTCGATATAGCGGCGGGGATAGTAAGTGACCAGGTCGAGAACAGACTCGATCCCGAGCTCAGCCAGTTCCCTGGCCGATGCGGTCCCGATTTTCTTCAAGACCGTGACGGGGAGCTCGGCCAGCTGCCGAAGCTTCCGCCCGGGAATGTCCACGGTTGACGCTCCGGCCCTGCTTGCCTCGGCCTTGCCTGCTGCGGCCGTGGCCGAGCCGGACTTCCCCGCGCCCGTCTTCCCCGCTCCTGCGTTGCCCGCTCCGGCGGCGCCCGCGCCGGTCTTCCCCGCTCCGACTTGCCCGCGCCGGCGGTCCCCGCGCCGGACTTCCCCGCTCCGGCCGGCCCCGCACCTGCGCCTTTGCCCCCGCTTCCGGCCCGGTTCGAAACTGAGCCATCGGCTCCGGCACCACCGGTCCTCTTGCCGGACGATCCCGCCACTGGCTTGGTCACTCGATGGAAAAGAGATACGGGTACAGAGGCTGGCCTCCATGGTGTACCTCGGCTTGGACCTCCGGACGATTATCCCCGAGCCACTCGGTGATCCGTCGGGTATCGGCGGCGGTGGCTCCTTCACCCTCGATGATGGTGACCAGCTCGCGATCATCGGTTACCAGCACGTCCAAGAGCGCGCACGCCGCCGCGAACATGCTGTCCGCCACCACCTCGATCCCTTGTCGCGAGAGCCCAAGCCAGTCATTGGCCTTGATCGGACCCACGTCGCTTTCCGCGTCCCGCACGGCCTGGGTCACCTCGCCGGCCACCACCCGTTCGGCAGACTCCTCCATGGCCTGGACGTTGGCGTCGATGTGGGCTCCGGGGTCATAGGCCAACAGGGCGGCGAACCCTTCGGCAATGGAGTTGGTGGGGATCACCCGAACCGTCTTCGACGTGAGTGCGTCAACACTCTCGGCCACCGGGCGGATGTTCTTGTTGTTCGGCAAGATGACCACTTCGTCGGAGCCGAGGGCCTCCACCGCTTCGAGTATCTGCGCCGTGGACGGGTTCATCGACTGGCCTCCGGCAATCAGTCGATGCACTCCCAATGAGCGGAAAATCCTTCCGATCCCCACGCCAGTGGCCACGGCGACGGCTCCGGTGGTGGGCGGAGGTCCTGGCGGTACATCTGAGGGACCCCACGCGGCGTTGTCCGCCCCCTCGCGAACCCACCGTTCCTCCTCCACTTGCTCCAAGAGGTCAGTCACGCGGATCCTCCGGGGACGGCCGGCGTCCAGCGCAGCCTCAACCGCGGCGCCGATGTCATCGGTATGGATGTGGCAATTCCAGATGCCGTCGCCACCCACCACGACAATGGAATCCCCGATGCCGGCCCACACCTCTTTGAACGAAGGGATGGTCTCATCGGGCGCTTCGAGCAGGTACATCACCTCGTAGCGCAAGCCGGCCAGCACTGCGGCCTGGAGTTCCTCGGCTGACTCAGCGCCCCCACCGTGGGTGGCCGCAATGGCTGCGTCAAAGTTGTCGGGAAGCTCGGGGGGCCCTGGGATGGCACGGCCGTCCACGACGAACAGGAGTGCGTCGAAAAAGAGGAGGTAGCCCGTTCCGCCCGCATCGACCACCCCGGCTTGAGCCAGCACAGGCAGGAGCTCGGGTGTCCGAGCCAGTGCCTCCGCCGCGCCAGACCGAGCGGCGTCGAGGACGTCGACCAGCGACTTTCCTTGTTCCGCGGCCGCTGTCGCCCCTTCGGCCGCCCCCGCGGCCACGGTGAGAATCGTTCCCTCGACCGGGCGCATCACCGCCTGTCGGGCCAGGTCACTTGCCCTAGTCAGCGCTCGGGCCACCTCCGTCGGGCCCACGAGGCCAGGCAAGCAGCCAAGCTCGTCGGTCATGCCCCGGAGGAGCTGGGACAGGATGACTCCCGAATTGCCACGCGCCCCCATCAACGAGCCATGGGCGATGGCCTTGCAGGTGGTGGCGAGATCGGGCAGGTCGCCGTCCGTACCCGGGCCGGCCTTCGAGTCGGGACCCGGGCCCGCATTCGAGTCTGGCGTCGTGCCACCGAACAGCTCGGCGAGGTCGGAAACCACCGCTTCCAGGGTCAATGCCATATTGGTGCCGGTGTCGCCGTCCGGCACCGGATAGACGTTCAGACGGTTGATCACGTCCTGATGGTCACGGAGGGCGTCGCGAAAGGCGCTGATCGACCTCCGCAGGTCCGATGCGCTGAGCGTCTCCAAAGCCCCCATGAGCAGGATGCTAACCTTATCGCCGTTCCCCGAGGATTTGGAAGGAAGTCGACGCGTCATGGCAGCGGTGTGTGAGGTCTGCGGCAAAAAGCCGTCGTTCGGTATGAGCATCAGTCACTCTCATCGTCGTACCAAGCGTCGGTGGAATCCGAACATCCAGCGGGTTCGTGCCCTCGTAGACGGATCGCCCCGTCGCCTCCACGTCTGCACGTCCTGCATCCGGTCTGGCAAGGTCACCAAGCCGCCGGTTCGCGACATCCCCGCCTGAGCCGGCGCGACCTCCCCGCCTGAGCCCGCCCGACCTCCCCGCCTGAGCCCTGGTGCCCTCCCGCCGGTCGGAATCAGAGGTCGATGACGGTTCCCTCGGCGCCGACAATCACCCGAGGACCTGACTGGTCCCGGTAGCGGTCCGTGACGACGTCAAGCATCGCGTCGGTACGTCGATGGCTGTGGTGGAACAGGACGACCGTGCCGACGTCGGCCACCGCACCCAGGGCTACGGCGTACTCGAGGGCCGCGTGGCCGAAGGCCGCGCCGTCGGGGAGCTGGTCGGCGTACAGCAAGGCGTCGTGGATCAGGACGTCCGCACCCCGGACGAGCTCGACCACCGCCCGGGGGTAGTCACCCCAGCCCTCGGGTCCGCGGCCATAGAGAGTCGGGCAATGGTCTGGGATGTAGGCCAAAGACGAAGGGCCATCGGTGATGCGGTAGCCGTAGGTGCAACCACCCTTGTGGGCCACCTCGGCGGCGGTGACCGAGAACTGGTCGAGGAGATGGGAGCCGGTCTCGAGGGACGAGAAGCTCCACTTGCCGCGCAGCTCCTCGGGGCCGATGGGGAAATTGGGCGGCGACATCATCCGACCCAGAGCGTCGGCGGCCCCGGTGCCATCCGACTGGGCCGGCACGAACAGGTCGGTACGGGCGTCATCCCGGTCGACCGCGGTGCAGAACGGGAGTCCCTCGACGTGGTCCCAGTGGAGGTGGGAAAGGAGCACCGTCCCCTCGAAGGGGGCACCGTCGAGCAAGGCGGCCAATTGCTGGATGCCGGTACCGGCGTCGAGCACCAGGGACGGCGGCTCGGTGCCGCGGGCGATGGCCACACAAGAGGTGTTGCCGCCATAGTGGGCGAACTCGATCCCCGGGGCGGGGGTCGAGCCGCGCACGCCCAACAAGTGGACGCGCACCCCTACGCTCGCAGGTCTTCGTTCCGATGGCCCTTGGTCAGCTCCTGCAGCTGGGCCGGGTCCATCACCGAGTGTTCCACCGCCGCCACCCGGCACTGTGTCACCGCCACCAGCGTCGACGTCCGCCGCCCGCCTTCGATACCCGACCGCTCGCCCAGCACGGCGCCCGGTCCGAACTCGGCCAGCCGCTCGCCGCCCTTCTCCACCCGGATCACCCCGTCCAGGACCAGAAAGACGTCGGTGCCGTCGTCGCCTTCGGTCACCAGGGTGGCGCCGGCACCGACGGTGCGGATCTTGGGCTTGCTCCCGTCGTGCATCATGTGGGACGACAGCGAGCGCTCGAGGGCCGACTCGACCGCGGTGACCAGGGCGGGTGAGTCCCGGTCCCCCCACGGCGTGTGCTTGCCGAACGACTTGCGGTACCAATCGCGGAAGTCGGTGAGCCCCGACTTCGCTGACAGGCGGCCGTCGCCGTCGTAGATCCAGTGGCGGGGAAATCGACTGGCTCCTCGGACCTCGAACGTGGGGGGTCGGTCGGCGTGGAGGACGAGGCCCAGGGTCGTCCACACCAGGGGGGCCTGCCACTGGACGAAGGGTCGGCGACGGACCGGTCGAGGAGCGGGTAGTCCGGTCCGTCCCCCGGTGGTCTGGGTGAACCGCACCCATCCGTCCCCCACCTCCGGCGCCGCCTGGAGGTCGGGCAGGGCCACCGCCTCGAATTGGTGATGAAGCCCACCGAGGGCCACGGTGGTGGACCCCATCATGCCGCCCGCTGAGTAGCCACAGCCGGTGACCCGTCGGTCCCCGTCTACCTCCATCCAGGCCGAGAGAACGTTGGCGAACCGGAAGCGATCAGTGTCCCGCAGGGCGTCGATGTCATCGATGGCATCGGGCGGTGGATCGTCGTAGTGGGTGAATCCGGCATCGAACACAACCCGGGTCCCGCCCCGGACGGCCTCCGACGGAATCCACGACAGGGTGGTCACCGAGCTCTCAATTCGCATAATGACTACAGTGCTCGCGGAGCAACTGGGCGACCAGTGTGTTCGCCACGTTTGTCGGTGTGGCTGGCACCACCGGCGATCGGGTGCCTCCGCCCTGTGATCGGGCCCGTCGATATGGGACAACTGGTGGATCATGGTTACCCAGGACCCGCCCTCGGGCAATGCAATCACCGTCTTCCTGGCCGATGACAACGTGATCGTCCGCGAGGGTGTCCGCACCTTGCTCGAGCGACAGCACGACCTCGTCGTGGTCGGTGTGGCCGACGACTACGAGAGCCTGGTCGCCGGTGTGGTGGCCGCCGAGCCCCACGTGCTGGTGACCGACATCCGCATGCCCCCGACGTTCCAGCGCGAGGGGATCGAGGCAGCCAGGGAGGTGCGCCAACGGTGCCCCGGCACCGGCGTGATCATCCTCTCCCAGTACGACGATCCCGAGTATGCCGTCTCACTGGTCGCCGAAGGGTCGGCCGGCTACGGCTACCTGCTCAAGGACCACATCGCCGAGGGCAATCAGCTGGTGGACGCGGTGCGGGCGGTGGCCACCGGCGGCACCGCTCTTGACCCCTCCATCGTGGACGCCCTGGTGAGCCCGGTGACCACCCACGGCGGCCTCACCGTCGCCGAGGAGTCGTTGTTGGGCTCGGTTGCCGAGGGCAAACCGATCAAGGCGATCGCGGTGGCACAGCGCACCACCCCGGAGGCAGTCGATTCCCAGGTCGAAGCGCTCTTCGTCAAACTGGCCCAAGGGGTTTCGGCCGGAACCGATGGGGCCATCCGCAGGCTACGGCTGCTCCACCAGTGCATTGTCGACCGGGAGGAGCAGGGTGAGTCGCTGTCGCGCCTTCTCCCTGGCGGCCTGGCGGAAAAGTTGCGGCGGGACGGCCGGGACATCGGGCGGACCGAGATGGTGGAAGTGACGGTCCTGATGAGCGACATCCGCTCCTACTCGAGCATCGCCGAGCACGCCGACCCGAGCCAGCTCGCCGGGCAGCTCAACACCCACCGAGCGGCCATGAACGCGGCCATCCTCGGACAGGACGGAACCGTGATGCAGTTCGTGGGCGACGCGGTGATGGCCGTGTTCGGGGCCCCCTTCTCGCAGCCCGATCACGCCGATCGGGCCCTGATCGCCGCCGCCGACGCCCATCGGCTGCAGGCCGAGGTCAACGCCACCTGGGAAGTCGAGAGCCTGCCCGCGTTCGGGCTGGGCGTGGGTTTGTCCACCGGCGAAGCAGCCGCCGCCCTGCTCGGGTCGGAGGAACGACTCGAGTACACCCTGGTCGGCGACACGGTCAATCTGTCCCAACGGCTGCAGCAGTTGGCCGATTCGGGGGAGACTGTGCTGAGCCAGGCGACCATGGACGCACTGGCGGCACCGGTGGAGGCGAGGCTGTTGCCTGAGCAATTGGTCAAAGGGAGGGACACCCCGATACGGGCGTGGTGCATCGGTCGCCGGACTCCGGAGGTCGCTCCGCACCAGGGTCCGCCGGTCGCTCCGCACCAGGGTCCGCCGGTCGCTCCGCACCAGGGTCCGCCGGCCACTCCGCACCAGGGTCCGCCAGCCACTCCTCGCCGGACTCCGGCAACCGATCTCTCGCGAGGGGAGCGGATGGCATGAATACCGAGACCGACGTGCTGGTGGTCGAGGGCGTGCGCAAGACGTTCGAGGCGGAGAACGCCCCGGTCCGGGCGCTGCGGGGCGCCAATTTACGGGTGCCGGCAGGAGACTTCGTGGCCCTGATGGGACCGTCCGGCTGTGGCAAGTCGACCCTGCTCAACCTGGTGGCCGGGCTCGACACCGCGGATGAGGGAACGATCATGGTGGGTGGCCAGCTGGTTACCGGCCGCACCGAGGACGAGCTCTCTCGGATCCGTCGGCAGCACATCGGCATCGTCTTCCAATTCTTCAACCTGCTGGAGAGCATGACCGCGTTGGAGAACGTCGCCCTGCCGGCCATCATCGCCGGCACCAAGCGCCGCCCGGCCGAGACCAGCGCCCGAGACCTTCTCGACCTGTTGGGCGTGGGCGACAAAGCCAAGGCGGTGCCGGGCTCCCTTTCCGGCGGCCAACGCCAGCGGTTGGCCATCGCCCGGGCGCTCGCCAACCGGCCGACCATCCTGCTGGCCGACGAGCCCACCGGGGCCCTCGATTCCGACAGTGGCCACGAGATCGTCGAGCTGCTTTCCCGCCTGCACCATGGGGGACAGACCATCGTGCTGGTCACTCACGACAAGGATGTGGCCCAGGCCGCCGAGCACCTGATCTATATGCGGGACGGGCAGATGGTCGACAGCCCGGACAGAAGTCCCGCCGGCGCCCTGCATGAGGTCCTGTGACCGTGATGCCCACCACGGCCGGGGACCGACAGGGCCTCGCCCTCGGAGTGCCCCTTGACCTCGAGCCACCGCGGGGGCGGGCGATCGTCGCCCACGAAGCCAACCAAACCTGGGACGCGAGGGCGCGGCTCTCGCCAGATGTCTTGTTGGTGGTACCGGCGTTGGTCCTTGTCGGCATCGCCTTCGTCAAGGCCGTCGACGCCGGCGCAACCACCGCTGACGTGATCCGGTTCGAGCTGACTCTGGGCTGGGTGGTTGCCGCCGCGTGCCTACTGGTACGCGGCGAGCTCAAACCGCTGGGCCGTATCGTCGCCCTCGCTGCGTGCCTTGGTGGTGCCAGCTTCGCCGCCGCGGTGGTGGGCGTGACCACCGGCGGGGGTACCGCGCATGCCGCACGGGCGGTGGCCACCATCCTTCCCGCCGTGCTCATGGCTGTGTGCATCCACTTCCTGTCGGCCGTGCCCGACGGGCGCCTGAGCTCGAGGCCGCGACGGATCGGCGTTGCCCTCGGCTACGCCGCCGGTACCGCTCTGGGCCTGTGGGCCTGGTTCGGGCCGGGACGCCTGACCGATGCCGTGGCCGTCACCGGGTGGTTGATCGCCATCGCCATCGGATCGGCCGCCGCTTTCCGCCGGTACCGCTTTGCCCCGGGCATCGATCGACAGCGTATGCAGACCCTGGCCGCCGGCGCGGTGGCCACTGTCGAAGTGGGCCTGGTGGTCGTGGGCCTGGCCGTGCTGGTCAAGTGGCCCGGTCATCCGTGGCCAACTGCCGCTGGGGCCACCGTGCTGGTCCCGATCGGAGTGGGTGCAGCCACCTTCCCCCGCTTGCTGGGCAAGTCCGACCGGATACTGGTGTGGCTGCTGACCCTGACCGGCCTCTCCGCTGTCGTCTTGGCCGTCTACCTCTTGGTCATCCTGGGTTTCGGTCACCAGCCGAGCTCGGGGGACCGACAGGTGCTCGGCCTGTCGATTCTGGCCGCAGCCATCGTGGCCCTCGGCGCATCGGTCTCTCATCAGCGGGTCCAACAGCTGGCCCAGCGTCTGGTCTACGGGACCAATGCTGTGCCCGACGATGTGGTCAAGACCTTCAGCACCCGCTTGACCAGAGCGGTGACCATGGACGAGCTGCTCCTCCAACTGACGGAGTCGCTGCACAAGTCGATGGCCCTGACCAGCGCCGAGGTCTTCTCCGGTACCAGCGAAGTCCTCGAGCGCAGCGCATCGATCCCCGACCGAGGACCGGGGACCCTGCACATCGGCCCGCAGGAGCAACCGATCGTGGCCCGGGCGGGCGTGTCCGGGAATGCCTGGACAGCAGTGTGGCTCCCCGCGGTTATCGCCGGGCGCGATCACGCCCAGCTGCGCGTCTGCCCGATCACCTATGGCGGCGATCTGCTCGGGTTGGTAGTCGTCGAGCGGCCGACCACCGAGCCGCCGTTCACCGAAAAGGAGGACATCGTCCTGACCGAGCTGTCCCGTCAGGTGGGCCTGGCCCTCCACAACGTCCGGCTGGACTCGGCCCTCCAGTCGACACTCGACGAGGTTCGGCGCCAGGCTGCAGAGCTCCGCGCCTCGAGATCGCGCATCGTGGCCGCCGCTGATGCCGAGAGACGACGGGTGGAACGAGACCTGCACGACGGTGCCCAACAACACCTGGTGGCGCTGGCCGTCAACGTTCGCCTGGTCCGTGATCTGGTGACCGAGGAGCCCGAGGCCGCCGCCGCTGCCCTCGACGAGATCGCCGCCGACGTCAAGACGACCGTGCAGGAGTTGCGGGATCTGGCCCATGGGATCTACCCGCCCTTGCTGATGGACAACGGACTGCCCGAGGCCCTCCGGGCCGTCGGGTCAAGGTGCCCGCTCGACGTCGACACGTCGGTGGACGGGATCGGACGCTTCTCAGCCGACATCGAGGCGGCCGTGTACTTCTGCTGTCTCGAGGCCTTGCAGAACGCGGCCAAGCACGCGCCCGAGTCCCATGTGCAGTTGCGGGTCTGGGAGGAGGAGGGCGGGCTCCTCTTCACGGTGAGCGACGACGGCCCCGGATTCGACCCCAAGGTGGCGCAGGCCGGCCACGGGTTCATGAACATGAGCGACCGGCTGGGCGCCATCGGAGGATCGGTCCGCTGGGAGTCGGCCCCTCGGGTCGGGTCCACCGTGCGTGGCTCGATCCCGCTCACCTGAGCCTGGGGCGGCCCAGGGAGGACGCTGTCCAAGGTGAACCCGGTCCCAGAGGGGGCGAAGTGAGTCTCAGCCGGCCCAGAGCAAGCGAAACGGTCAGCTGGGTAGGAACTCGATGGTGTCGCGCTCGCTCCAGATCCGCTGCAACTCGGCCGGGCCGAATTCCTCTTTGTTGACATAGGCACGGGCACCGCTGGTGGAGGCATCCGGCGGGAGGTCTTGGGGGTTGTAGGTGGAGCAGAGGATCACCACCACCCCGGGCTCGGAGGCCACGATCCGGCGGGTGGCTTCAACCCCGTTCATACCCGGCATGTTGATATCCATGAGCACGAGGGCCGGGCGCAGTTCGGCGGCCATGGCCACCGCCTCTTCGCCATTGGTGGCTTCGCCGACCAAGTCGAAGCCCTCCATCCGGCGGACCACGGCGCGGGCGGCCGAACGAAATGGTGCCTGGTCGTCGACCACAAGTACCGGCAGCTGATCGTTCATGATGGTCAATTGTCCCATGAGCGGAACCCGCCCGACAGGGAGCTAGCACTCCCGCTCGGTGTGGCTAACCGGTCACCTGGCCGCCGAGATAGATGAGCACCGCCTTGACCCGACGGTTGACATCCTCTTCCTCGGTGAGGCCGAGCTTCGAGAAGATGGAGTTGGTGTGCTTCTCCACCGCCCGCTCGGAGAGAAAGAGGGACGCGGCGATGGCTGCGTTGTTCTTGCCCTGGGCCATCTCAGCCAGCGTCTCTCGCTCACGCTCGGTAAGTCGGTCGAGGTCCGAGGGGCGGCGGGGAGCCGACGCCCCGACCAGACAGTCGACCACTGCGGGGTCGACGACGGAGCCGCCCTCGGCGACGGTCCGAATGGCCCGAACCAGCTCGTCGACACCAGCGATGGTCTCTTTCAACAGGTAGGCGCGGCGCGCCGAGCCGTCGGCCAGCAGGGCGAACGCGTACTCCGGGTTGGCGTACTGGCTCAGCACCACCACGCCGACATCCGGGCGGTGTTCCCGGAAGTGCGCCGCGGCGTGGATGCCCTCGTCGGTGCCGGTTGGGGGCATCCGGATGTCGGTGATCACCACATCGGGTTCGACTTCGTCGACCAGGATGAGAAGACCGGGCAGATCGTTGGCCGTTCCCACCAGCTCCAGCCCCTCCTGGTGGGCGATGAGCTTCTCGACCCCCTGACGCAGGAGTGTGTTGTCCTCGGCGAGCACCACCCGGACAGGGTCCATGGGCGTCAACCGTAGTCGGCCCTCTTGCGGATGAGGCCGAGCGAGTGACGGCAACGGCCCTGGTGATCCGGTGTACTAGGTGGTGGTAGTACACCGGGAATCGGCGGGTTGCCGCCCTTGGTCAGTGGCCCAGAGTCGATCAGACTGCAGGGAGGAGGGGGCATTTCGCTGATGATGTGGCACAGGCACAGGCATAAGCACAGGCACAGGCACAGGCACAGGCGCACGATCGGTCGACCCGCTTGCGGAGGCGGCGGATGAGCCCGTCCGCGCTCAGGACGGCCTGGTACCGCTTCACCACCACCTTCGGCCGCCAATGGGGCGGGTACCTCAGCGTGCTCGTCCTCACCGGACTGCTGGGAGGACTGGCCATGGGATCGGTGGCCGGTGCCCGGCGCACCCTGGCGTCCCCGGCGGTGTACGCCGCCAGCACCAATCCGATCAGCTTCGGCGTCGGCACCGGGCTACTGGGTCAGACCGGCAGCTCGAGTGGCTACAACCCGAGTCTGGTCAACACGATCGCCCACCTGCCCCACGTTTCCCACGTGACCACCATCACCGGCCTCAATCTCGTGGCATTGAACAGGGATGGTTCCCCGAATCGACTTGATGCCAACCCCGGGAACGGCTCAGGAAGTGTGGGGGGTGCCTACTTCGATTGGGACAAGGTGACCGTCCTCCAGGGGCGGATGGCCGATCCCCGCAACCCCCACGAGTTCGTGATGAACTCCCTCGCCGCACAGGGCCTCGGGCTCCATGTGGGCCAAGTCGTTCCCTTTGGGATCTATACAAATGCCCAGACCCAACTACCCAGTTTCGGCACCGCCCGCGTTCCGCCGCACGGCACGATCGACGCCAAGCTGGTCGGGATCATCATCGACCCGACCACGGTGGCGCAGGACGATGTGGACACCGGAACATCGCTGCAGATCTTCACCCCAGCACTGACCCGGCAGTTGCTCTCGTGCTGCGTCAACTACGCATTCACCGGGGTGAAGGTGAACGACGGCGCCGAAGTGAGCGCGGTGGAACGGGAGGTGCGCGGCGTGCTGCCCAAGGGCGTCCCGGTGGCAATCAGTTCTACCGCCTCCGCTGAGGCCAAGGCGCAACGCTCGGTCAAGCCCGAGGCGATTGCTCTCGGGGTGTTCGGCGGGATCGCCGGTTTGGTCGCGCTGATCGTGGCCACCCAGGTCATCGGCCGCCAGCTCCGATTCGGGGCCGAGGAGCGGAGCACGATGCGGGCACTCGGGGCCGATCCGGCCGAGGCGGTGATCGACGGCCTTCTGGGTCTCCTCATGGCCATCGTCGTCGGCTCCCTCGTTGCCGTAGGGGTTGCCGTGGCGTTGTCTCCGATCGCCCCGATCGGCGTGATCCGACCGTACTATCCCAGCTTGGGAGTGGCCTGGGACTGGACGGTGCTCGGCGCTGGCTTCGTCGTCCTGACCGTAAGCCTGGGCGCCATCGCGACGGCGATGGCCTACCGCCAAGCTCAGCAGCAATCGGAGAGACGGCGGGGTCGCAGGGCAAGCACGCAATCGAGCTCGGCCAGCCTGGTGGCCAGCTGGGGCCTGCCGGCGCCTGCCGTGGAGGGTGTCCGCTTCGCGCTCGATCCCGGGAACGGGCGCAACAGCACACCCGTTCGTTCGGCCATCTTCGGTACCGCCTTGGCGTTGTTGGTGGTGGTCGCCACCGTGACGTTCGGGGCCAGCCTCGACTCGCTGGTCTCCCACCCAAACCTGTATGGGTGGAACTGGGACTATGTACTGGCCGCCGGGGGCGGATCCGGAGACATCCCCGCGCAGCCGGCGGCGCAGCTCCTGGCCCAAGATCGCTCGGTTGCGTCGTGGTCGGGGGTGTACTTTGCCGACCTCGAGATCAATGGACAGCCTGTACCGGTACTCGGCGCGCATCCCGGCACCGTGGTCGCACCTCCAATCCTGTCCGGTCACGGGCTCGATGCGCCCGGGCAGATCGTGCTCGGTGCGGTGACCTTGGGCCAACTGGGCAAGAAGGTCGGGGACACGGTTGTCGTGGACAACGGAGCAACGGCACCAATCCGGTTGCGAGTGGTGGGGACAGCAACCCTGCCCACCATCGGAGGTGGCGCGGGAGGACAGCACTTGGAGATGGGAAGCGGAGCCGTGGTTCCCTACACGGTCATTCCGCCGGCGGATCGGAACCCGTTCGCCGACCCGCAGACCGGCCCCCAGGTCATCCTGGTGCGCTTAAAGGACGGGGCCAACCACGCGGTAGCCCTCCGATCGCTGCAGCGGATCGCCAACGCGACGAGTAACCCGTCGAACTTCGGGGTGGCAGTGTTCTCCGTGCTGCGGCCGGCGGAGATCGTGAACTACCGCTCGCTCGGGACCACACCCGTCGTGCTCGGTGGTTCCCTGGCCGCCGGAGCGATGGCCGCGCTCCTGTTGACCCTGGTGGCTTCGGTGCGCCGGCGCCGGCGCGATCTCGCCGTGCTCAAGACCCTCGGTTTCACCCGTCGCCAGCTGGGGGCCACCGTGGCCTGGCAATCGAGTGTCTCTGTGGTCATCGGGGTGATTTTGGGTGTCCCCTTGGGGATCATCGCTGGGCGCCTGCTGTGGAACATCTTCGCCACCGAGATCAACGCCGTGCCCGCGCCGACCGTCCCGGTCTGGTCGATCGTGATCATCTCGGTGGGTGCCCTCGTGCTCGCCAATCTGGTGGCCGCGGTCCCCGGGCGCATGGCCGCCCGCACCTCGACTGCGATCGTATTGCGAGCGGACTGATGGTTCTGGAAGTGCCCAGTTGATGGTTCTGGAAGAGCACAGTTGATGGTTCTGGAAGTGCCCAGTTGAGTAGCCCGGCTGTTCAGGTGGCGTGGTACCGGTTCGCGGCCACGCTCGGACGACGACGGGGCGGCTACCTTGCGCTCATCGTCCTCATCGGTTTGGTCGGGGGCCTGGCCATGGGATCGATCGCCGCGGCCCGGCGCACCCAGTCCTCGTTCCCCCGGTATCTGGCCAGCACCAACCCATCCGACCTGAACGGCATCACCTCGTTCGTGAACCCGGCCCCCGGAGCCGCCGGCCTCGGCTACAACCCTGGCCTGTTGGCCCAGATCGCTCGGCTCCCCCATGTGAAGGAGGTCACCACCGCGTATGGGCTCAACATCATCCCACTGGGCCATCATGGCGTTCCCGAGAGCCCTGCTGCCTATCCGGCAAGCGCGGGCGAGGCTATCGGCAGCGGCAATGCGGCGGGCCCCAATCTGAACAAAGCCACGGTGACACAAGGTCGGATGTTCGATCCCCGGAGCACTGACGAGTTCGTGGTGACGGAAGCGACGGCCAAGACCTTCGGCTTCCACGTCGGAGAGGTCGTCCCCTTCGGGGTGTACACCAATGCCCAGACCAACTCGTCAGCCTTCGGCACCACCGGAGTGGCCCCCTACCATCGGTTTCGGGCCACGCTGGTCGGGGTGGTGGTGCAAAACACCTCGGTCGTCCAAGACGACACCGATGGCGGGAACAATGCGAATCTCCTGGCCTTCCCGCCCGCGTTGACCAGGACCCTCCGCACCTGCTGTGTGTACTACACCGCCGCTGCCGTCAAGGCGAATGGCCCCACCGAGGTGACCACCGTCCAGCGGGAGATTTCGAACATCTTGCCGTCAGGGTTCGCGCCATTCGTCGCAAACGGAGTACCAGCGATCGAGGCCAAAGCCGAGCGGGCCATCAAGCCCGAGTCCATCGCCCTCGGCGTCTTCGGTGGGATCTGCGCGCTCGCTGCGCTGCTGATCGCGGCACAGATCATCGGGCGCCAACTACGGCTAGGAGCTGTCGATCTCAGCACGTTGCGCTCGATGGGCGCCGACCCGACCATGACGCTCGGCGACGGGCTGATTGGGATCTTTGGCGCCGTTGTCATCGGATCATTGTTGGCCGGAGGGGTGGCTGTCGCTCTGTCCCCCCTCTCCCCGCTAGGGCCGGTGCGGCCCGTCGATCCCTCGCCCGGGGTGGCTTTTGACTGGACTGTGCTCGCCGTCGGCTTTGCGGTGCTCGTGGTCGTGCTGAGCGCAGTTGGCCTGGCCGTCGGCTACCGCCTCGCGCCTCAGCGGGTTGGCTCACGCCGACAGCCGCCGGTTCGGCAACGGTCATCGGTCGCCGGGTACGCAGCTGCCTCGGGCTTGCCAGAGTCGGCAGTGACCGGTGTCCGCTTCGCGCTGGAGCCTGGCGTCGGCCGGAATGCCGTGCCGGTACGCTCGGCCATCCTCGGGTCGGTTCTGGCCGTTGTGGTGGTGATCAGCACGGTCACCTTCGGGGCCAGCCTCAATACGCTCATCTCCCATCCCGCCCTCTACGGGTGGAATTGGAGCTATGAGCTGAGCTCCAATCAAGGTGGGGTCATCCCCGGAGACCGGGCTGCTGGCCTTCTCAACCGGGATCGATACGTGGCGGCGTGGTCAGGGGTCTCGTTTGGAACCATGCGGATCGGTCGCCAGATAGGCGTCCCGACCTTGGGCGAGCCCCCAAGGGCCACGGTGTCGCCGCCCCTCCTCTCCGGACACGCGGTGGAGGCGAAGGACCAGATCGTCTTGGGTGCGCTCACGCTGGACCAGCTGCACAAACGCCTCGGCGATACGGTCACCGCCCGGGTCGCCGGCACCACCGGCCCGGGCCGACTCACGATCGTAGGAACGGCCACCATGCCGACCATCGGCGGGGGCGAGGGTGGCCAGCATCTCGAGATGGGGACCGGCGCCGTTGTGTCCTCCCAGATCTTCCCCACGACCGCGAATTCCGGCTACCAACTACCCGGCGCGGCGCCCGGCCCCAACGCGATCCTCGTCCGCCTGAAGAACGGGTCGCCCGGTGCAGGTCTGCGCTCCTTGTCAGCGGATCGCGACGGCAGCCAGCACGCCCGCCGACTACGGCGTGTCCCTCCTCGCCGTCCAGCGTCCGGCCGAGATCGTCAACTATCGCTCGATGGGGGGCACCCCGGCGATCCTCGGTGGAGCAATGGCGGCCGGCGTCGCCGCCGCGCTCGGGTTGACCCTCATCGCCTCGGTGCGCCGCCGACAACGGGACCTGGCACTGTTCAAGACCCTTGGCTTCACCCGGGGCCAGTTGGCCGCGACGATTTCGTGGCAATCCAGCATCGCGGTGGCCATCGGGACTGCGCTCGGAATACCGGCCGGCATCATTGTCGGTCGATCGCTGTGGATCCTGTTCGCCCACCAGATCAACGTTGTCCCAACCCCGACCGTCCCGGCTACCACCATCGTGCTCATCGCAGTGGGCGCACTGGTCTTGGCCAACCTGGTCGCCGCCATCCCGGCCCGCATCGCCGCCCGCACCCCGACTGCGCTCCTCTTGCGTTCCGAGTGAGCGAACTGGACGCCTATTCCGCGTGGCGGCACGGGTCCTCCTAGCCCCAGTTCCTCCTGGCCGGGCTCACCTGATTCGGGCTCACCTGATTCGGGCTCACCTGATTCGGCCTGGCGGCACGGGTCCTCCTGGCCGGGTTCAGCTGATTCGGGTTCACCCGATTCAGGCCTGGCGGCACCGGTCCTCCTGGCCGGGTTCAGCTGATTCAGGCCCAGGGGGACAGGTCCGATCTCACCTCATGGTGGTGCCAGCCCCCATCGTCGACACCGGCAGCCACCCTGTCCGGGCCTATCTCGAGGGGTAAGACTGCACGGATGGAGTCGGGTCGGGGCAGGGTCGCGCCATGAGCTCGGTGGACGTGGTGGTGGTGGGCTCAGGTCCCAACGGGATGGCGGCCGCCATCACCTTGGCGGCCGCCGGTGTCTCCGTCTCGGTCATCGAAGGCACCCAGACGGTGGGGGGTGGATGCCGGACCGACTCGTTGACCCTCCCGGGTTTCCGCCACGACGTCTGCTCCGCAGTCCACCCGTTGGTGCTCGCCTCTCCGTTCTTCCGCCAACCAGCCTTTGACGGCCTGCGCCATTCCCTTCGCCAACCCGAGCTCCCGTTCGCCCACCCGCTCGACGGAGGGACTGCGGCCGCCGCGTTCCGATCTGTCGACGACACAGCCACATCCCTCGCCGTCGACCGCACCGCCTACCGGCGCATGCTGGGTCCGCTGGTCGACCGTTCCGGAGCGATCGCCGAGCAGGTGCTGGCCCCGTTGCGGTCGATGCCGGCCCATCCGGCGGCACTGGCCAGATTCGGACTCCTCGGCCTGTTACCCGCCGACCGCCTGGCTCGGCACTTCGAATCCGGACCGGCCCGGGCGCTGCTCGCAGGAGTGTCGGCCCACTCGATGGCCCCGTTGACCGCGCCACTCACTGGGGCGTTCGGCCTGCTGTTGATCATGACCGCCCACTCCGTCGGATGGCCGGTAGTCGAAGGTGGGAGCTCGACGATCGCCGCCGCACTGACGGCCGAGTTGGAGCGGCTCGGGGGCACGGTCACCACCGGTCAGTGGGTCCGGTCGCTGTCCGAGCTCCCCCGTCCACTGCCGTCATCTTGGACACCTCCCGAAGGGACTGGCTGCCATTGCCGGCCCCCAACTGCCGCCGGGGTACGGCAGGGCCCTAGGCCGATTTCGCTACGGTCCTGGTGTGTGCAAGGTGGACTGGGCGCTGTCCGACCCGGTCCCGTGGAGCGCGGAGGTGTGCCGGCGGGCCGGGACCCTGCACCTCGGCGGTACCTTCGCCGAAGTTGCGGCCAGCGAAGCCAACGTGAACGCGGGGCGCCATCCCGAACGCCCGTACTGCATCGTCGCGCAACCGGGAGTGGCCGACCCCACTCGGGCACCTAGCGGTAACCAGACCTTGTGGGGCTATTGCCATGTCCCGTCGGGGTCCGACGTGGACATGACGGCGGCCATCGAGGCCCAGATCGAGCGGTTCGCTCCGGGTTTCTCCGATTTGGTCCTGGCCAGGTCGACGCGCACCGCGGCCGACGAGGAGGCTTGCAATCCCAACTACGTCGGCGGCGACATCGGAGGAGGGGCGGCCAGCCTGGCCCAGACGCTCTTCCGCCCGACGATCCGCTGGAATCCCTACAAGACGCCGCTCAAGGGCGTGTACTTGGGCTCGGCCTCCACCCCTCCGGGCGGGGGCGTCCACGGGATGTGCGGCGTGTACGCCGCACGCACCGTGCTCCACGACCTGTTCGGGGGAGCGCCTCCGTTCCGAATGTGACTGCTCCCCGGCAACGCTCTTTCCCGGGTTGGAGCTTCGGGTTCCGGCTCCTCCGGGTTGGAGCTTCGGCGGTCTGAGTCGGCTCCTCCACCATCACCGGTACGTCCAGGCCTGATCGAGTGTCTACGTCGTCAGCCCGACCGTCGACAACCAAATGCTGCTGGTCTTGGATGAGTTCCCTAGTGCTGCCGTCGAGCCACCGATACCGATCGCCGTTGCTCGAGGTATGAGATTTGAGTCGTGGTGGCACCACCCGCGAAAGAGGTACCTACGCCCTGTTTCCGATCCCGTCCGCGTGAGTCAATGGCCATGCAAGAACGCGTACAGAGCGCGCACAACGATGGGAGACATAGATGAAGCGACGCCTCGCCTCGGCCATATCGGCTCTGGTCGTCACATGGGTGGTCCTTTCGGCGGTCGGGACGTTCACGGCATTACCGGCATCGGGCACAACTTCGAACGCTGGATCGACAGGCACGGTCATCGCAGCCCGGCAAAGTCCGTACGGAAAGATACTCACCGTCGCTTCGGGGCAGTTCGCCGGCTATTCCGTCTATTTGTTCAATCGCGACGAACCCGGGCACGTGGCCTGCGGTACGTCGGTAGTCGTTGCGCTCAAGGTCTCGTGCACGGGCGCGGAGACCGATCACACCGCGGACTGGCCAGCCGTCGTGACCACCGGCAAGCCGGTGGCCGGGGCCGGCGTGAACCACCGGCTGCTCGGCAGCATCTACCGGAAGGACCTCCACGCCCGCCAGGTCACCTACGCCGGCCATCCCCTCTATCTCTTCGACATGGGGCCCCACCAGTACGCGGGAGAAAATTTCTGTAGAGACAGTGGTCCCGCTGCCCCCGTGGCACGGAATTTGGTACCTCGTTTCGCCCAAGACAGGCGGCCCCGCGGTCAGCCCGGCGACGATCTCGCCCCAGACACTGACCACAGGCCAGTCGGTGGTCAGCGCGATGATGTTCCCCGCGGTCGGAGCCACAGCCGTGACGACATACGTTTACAGCAAAGACTCGCCGCACCACAGCACGTGTACCGGAGCCTGTGCCCTGGTATGGCCCCCGGTTCTGACCACAAGCTCGCCGTTAGTCACGGGCAGTCTGACCAAGAAGTCGGTCGGTGAGATCGTCCGTGCCGACGGGACGCACCAAGTCACCTATAACGGGAAGCCGTTGTACTTCTATTCGGGAGAGGTTCCCCGACTCGATTCGAACGGGAATCCGCTGAATCCCGCCACCACCGGCAACGGCAATGGCGTCAAGGGCCCTCGCTCCTTCGGCGGCACCTTCGCCGTAGTGACAGCCGCCTGAGCGGGCCCGCACAGTTCGTGCCCGACGTCCGGTGCCAATGGACCGAGGCCGATCAGGAGAGACCGAGGCCGGGCGCCTCAATGAGGTACGGCCGATCAATGCGAGAAGGCGGAGGCCATGTCCTTACGCACCTGAATGGCCGAGGCCCGAAGTCGGACACGTCGGGTTGGCTGGCTGAGCGGGCGGGCTTCGGTTCTTCCAGTGTGTACTGGCGGCCTTCGAATCCTTGATTTCTTTGGTTTCGGCTTTGTCGCTCCTGACCAGCGCTTTCCCTGTCTTTCCAAGTGTTGTCACACCTTTCGGGCATCATTGGACACATGAGTTCGGTGGATTCGAAGCACAGGACAGGGGCCAACCCCGGCGCCGATGTTGCTGGCAATACGGCTGGCGACGTGGATGGCGGTGGGCCGTCTGGCACGGACTCCGACCTTCGCCTCGGCGAGCTGTTCGACCAGGCCAGCTCCTCGCTCCATCGGGCGGTCTCGGCTCTGGAGCCCGGGTGCCTCACCGGAGCCGACGCCCAGAAGTTGTACACCTCGGTGGTCGAGGTCCTGCGGTTGGCCACCGCGGCCAAGTTGGCCCTGGCCACCCGGATCGAGTCCTCCAACATCTGGCGAGACGCCGGCCACAAGAACGCCGCCTCGCTGATCGCCGAGACCGAAGGGGTCGGGGTGGGACAAGCCCACTCCACCTTGGAGACGGGCAAGGCCCTGGCCGATGCGCCGGAGACCTCTGAGGCCCTGCGCAACGGCAAGCTGTCCGAGCCCCAGGTGAAAGAGCTGGCCGGTGCGGTGGCCGTGGATCCGAGCCAGGAGTCCGAGCTGGTCAAAGCAGCCCAGGGCGAGCCCATGGCCGCCCTGCGGGACCGGTGTCGGAAAACCAGGGCCCGAGCAGCCAGTGCCGACCCCGAGGCCACCCTGGCCGCCATCCACGCCGATCGCCACCTGCGCCACTGGGTCGACGAGCAAGGAGCTGTGTGCCTGCGGGGACGCTTTTCCCCCGATCGGGGGGCACAGCTGCTCTCGGTCCTCGACGCCGCCACCACGGACCGGTTCAACTCGGCCCGCAAGAACGGCGACCGAGAGCCCATGGCCGCCTACGCCGCTGACGCCTTGGTGGAGCTGTTGTGTGGGGACTCGTCTCGAAAGGGTCGCCCGAAGACCGTCGTGAACGTCCGGGTGGACCACGAGGCCCTGTTCAACCGGGAAGCCGGGGCAACCAGGTCTCCGAGATCGACGGGGTGGGCGAGGTCCCGGTCAAGGTCATCGAGTCCTTGTTGTCCGATGCCTACTTGAAGGTCTTGTTCTACCAGGGGACCGAGGTCCACACCATCAGCCACCCCGGGCGCTACATCATGCCCCCATCCGCACCGCGCTGGCCAACGACAATCCGTGCTGTGCGGTCCCGGGCTGTGGCTCGACCACGTTCTTGGAGATCGACCACATCCAGCCGGTGAACCAAAAGGGCCCGACCACGCTCTCCAACCTGGTGCGCCTGTGTTCCTGGCACCACGACAAAAAGACCAACGCCGGCTATGTCGTCTACAAAGACGACGACGGCAACTGGCACTTCGACCCACCCAAAGCACCCGAGCCCCTCTCTCCGTTGCGACCAGATCCCGACCTCGGGAGCGATCCCGGCGGGGGCCTCTTGACCCCAACCGCGACCGGAACGATCAGGCCGACACCACCACTGGGACCCAATCGGGGACCGACCCACCGAGTGGGAAGCCGAAACCGAGCAACTCGAAGCGGGAGCAAAACGGGCAAGCCAAAGCGGGACAACTCGAAACCGAGTGCACCATCGGGGACCGGGGCAGGCCGAAATACGGGGCCGGGCCGCCGCGGCGACCAGCGGTGAGTCGCCTCCGCTCTTCTAGCCGCCCGAGCCGGACGGTCCGGTCCTGACGCCGCCACCGCGAGCCAGAGGCCGCCGCCAGTTCAGCCAGCCAATGCCCCTGCCATCTCATCCCGTATCTCCAGCACGGCCTTTCGGAGTGAGTCCACATCCGGGCCGGCGGCGAGCACCGAGCGGGACACCCCGGGCAAGACCGAGCCAGCCGGGCAGCCCTTGAACAGAGCGGCGACACCCGCCGCGCTGCCTCCTTGAGTACCCACGCCCGGCGCCAAGATCGGACCGCCGAGTCCGGGCAGTGAGAACTGCGGACCGATCAAGCGTCGCACCGATTACTGCGCCGATGACACCGGGCGCAGCTGCGTTCCGAGCAGCGATATCGGACAGGAGCCCATCGGCGATCGACCGGCCGCTCGAGTCCGTCACCTCCTGCAGGGCTTGCCCTTCCGGGTTCGAGCTCCGCGCCACAACGAACACCCCGTTTCCATGGGACTGTGCCATATCGATCATCGGCTGGATGGCTCCCAGGCCCATATAGGCCACGCCAGTCATCGCGTCCGAAGCAAGGGGGCTGTCCGGATCGAGCCATGCCGAGGCATAGGCCGCCGACGTCGAGCCGATGTCGCCGCGCTTGGCATCGGCGATCACCAGAAGGCCGGCTTCCCGAGCTCGGCGGATCACTACCTCCAGGGCGCCCATCCCGGCGGCGCCCATGCGCTCGAAGAACGCCACCTGTGGCTTCACCACCGGAACCGCCCCGGCAAACACGTCGACACAGCGGTTGCCGAACTCGAGCAAACCATCGGCGGTGTCGGGTAGTCCCCAGTCGCCGAGCAACGAGGAAGAAGGGTCGATCCCTGCGCACAACGGACCTGTGGCCGACACTGCGGCAGCCACCCGGGCCCCGAAGCCCCCGGAACCGCCCGAGCCGCCGGAACCGCCGGAACCGCCGGAACCCGCCGAGGCAGCCGAAGCCCCGAAACCCCCGGAACCACCAACATCACTCATGAGCCGCTCCTCGCAGTTCCGCCATCGATCGAACCCCGTGCTTCCCGCACCAGCTGGTCAGCTCCTCGAGCACTTGCCGGGGAGCCCGCGGGCTCCGGAATGTCGCTGTTCCCACCTGGATGGCGTCAGCTCCGGCCAGGATCAGCTCTACGGCGTCGACCCCACCCATGACTCCCCCAACCCCGATGATGGCGGCATCGGGGAACGCAGTGCGGCAGTCATACACGGCACGGACAGCCACCGGGTGCACGGCGGCACCGGACAGCCCGCCGCCGCCCGCCCCGAGCACGGGACGCCGTCGCTCGACATCGATGGCCATGCCCAGCACCGTGTTGATCACCGTGATCGCTTCGGCCCCCGAACCGAGGGCGGCGCCGGCGATCTCGGCCAGATCGGCCACGTTGGGACTCAACTTCGCCCACAGGGGCAGGGTGCACACGTCGCTGACCGCGCTGAGTACTTCGGCCGTGGCCGTCGGCGAGTGGGCGAACATCTTGCGGCGATCCTCGACATTGGGACAGCTCACATTGACCTCGATGGCGATGATGGGCGTCGCCTGTCCAGCTTCACGCGCCGATGCGATCGCCGACGACAACTGCTTGGCGGCTCGGGCAAAGTCGTCCACTCGTTGTCCCCAGATGCTCACCACCACACGAGCGCCCGACGCGATCAGCGGGGGCAGGTCGTCGGTCAGCCATGCGGAGAGCCCCGGACCCTGGAGGCCCACGCTGTTCAACATGCCCGACGGCGTCTGGTGTACCCGGGGAGCAGGATTACCCCGCCACGGATCGACCGACAGCGACTTCACCACGACCGCACCCAACTCCCCCAACGGAAAGTAGGTGCCGAGCTCGTCGGCATGCCCGGCCGTACCCGATGCGGTCATGACCGGATTGGGGAGGGTGATCGAACCGATTCGGGTCGTCAGATCGACGTCCGTGCCCGAGACGGCACGCCATGCCCCCCGAACCCGGCCCACACCTCCAGGCCGGCCCACACCACCAGTTCCCCGGCCCCCACCGGCCCGGCCCGCACGACCCCCCCGAACCCGGCCCACACCACCGGCACGAATGCGGCCCCCACCACCGGCCCCGCCCTGGCCCCCACCGGTCCCGCTCATCCGGCGTGGTACTCCTGCAGCGAGCGTACCGACAAGGGATGCTCGATCCAGTCGGCGATGCCCGCCGCCGCCGCCCGGGCCGCGGCCACCGTGGTCAGGCAGGGCACCTGATGCAGCAACGACGTAGCTCGAATGTGGATGCCATCGGCACGGGGCCCTCGACCGCGCGGCGTGTTCACCACCAGCTGGACTTTCCCCCCCGCGATCAGCGCCACCGCATCCTCGCCCTCGGGATCGCCCACCTTGGCCACCACGGTGGCGACCGGGATCCCGGCCGCCTCCAGGGCGGCTGCCGTTCCCGAGGTGGCGGCCAGCTCGAAGCCCATGTCCGAGAACTGTCGGGCGGCGTCGAGCCCGGACGCCTTGTCCCGGTCGGCCAACGACAGGAACACGGTGCCTTCGGTGGGCAACCGGTTCCCGGCGGCGATCTGGCTCTTGGCAAAGGCCAGCCCGAAGGTCCGATCGATGCCCATGACCTCGCCGGTGGAGCGCATCTCGGGGCCCAACAGCGTGTCGACTCCCGGGAACCGGTTGAAGGGCAACACGGCTTCTTTCACGCTGACGTGCCCACCGACCGGCTCCGACAGCAGACCCTCCTCGGCCAGCTCGGCCAGGGTGGCCCCTACCATCACCCGGGCGGCCACCATGGCCACGGGGACGCCGGTGGCCTTGGCCACGAAGGGCACGGTGCGGCTGGCCCGCGGGTTGGCCTCGATGACGTAGGCCTGGTCGCCCTTGACCGCGAACTGCACGTTGCACAGCCCGCGAACGTCGAGGGCCTCGGCGATGGATCGGACGTGGTCCTCGAGCACGGCGACCACACCCGCGCTGAGCGTCTGGGGCGGCAAGGCGCAAGCCGAGTCCCCGGAGTGCACGCCCGCTTCCTCGACGTGTTCCATCACACCGCAGATGACGACTGCGCCGGTGGCATCCCGGATGGCGTCCACGTCGACCTCGACGGCGTCCTCCAGGAAACGGTCGACCAGGACCGGGCGCTGGGCGGTCACGCCGCCCTCCCGGTTGAGGGAGGCGGCCATGTCGTTGACCGCCTGGGTCAAGCGCTCGTCGTCGTAGACGATCTCCATGGCCCGGCCCCCGAGCACGTAACTGGGCCGAACCAGGACGGGGTAGCCGATGCCGGAGGCCACAGCCACCGCTTCGGCGGCGGTCACCGCGGTGCCCCCCGGAGGTTGCGGGATCCCCAGCCGGCCACAGAGCTCGTTCCAGCGCTCCCGGTCCTCGGCCAGATCGATCGACGCGGGAGACGTCCCCAGAACGAGCTCGGGGGGCAGCCCCCCGGCCAGCTTCAAGGGAGTCTGTCCCCCCAGGCTCACGATCACCCCGACCAAGCGGCCCTTGCCGATCGAAGCATCTCGCTCGGCGGCCAACACGTTCTCCAGGTCCTCGGGCGTGAGCGGCTCGAAGTACAACCGGTCCGACGTGTCGTAGTCGGTCGAAACCGTCTCCGGATTGCAGTTGACCATGATCGTCTCGAACCCCGCCGCCTGGAGGGCGAACGACACGTGCACGCAGCAGTAGTCGAACTCGATCCCCTGGCCAATCCGATTCGGGCCCGAACCCAGGATGATCACCCGAGGTCGGTCCGACGGGATGACCTCGTCCTCATCCTCGTAGGTGCCGTAGTGGTAGGGCGTGTGCGCCTCGAACTCGGCGCCGCAGGTGTCGACGGTCTTGAAGGTGGTTCGCACGCCCAGGGCCAAGCGCTCCTGTCGGATGTCCTCTTCGGTTACCGCCTTTGGGCCCCGTTCAGTGCCTCCAGCCGCCGCGCCGCCGGCCGCCGCACTCGCACCGGCCACACCCGCACCCGCCGCCGCGCCGCCGAAGTTGAACACGTAGGCCAACTGGGCGTCGGAGAACCCGAGGCGCTTCAGCCGGCGCCACGTGCGCCGATCCACCTCGGACGGACGGAGACCACCGACCACGCGCCCGGCCAGGCCCAGCCGGGCATCGACGATCTTGCCTATCTCGGCCAGGAACCACGGGTCGATGCCGGTGGTCGCTGCCACCTCGTCCACGGTCACGCCTCGTCGCAGCAACGACTCGAGCTCGAAGATGCGGTCGGTCGTCGCGGTTTTCACCCGGGACAACAGCCGATCGGTGGGCACGGAGTCGACGTCGCGCTCCCCCGGGTCCACGTTGAGACCGGAACGGCCCTGCTCCAACGATCGCACGGCTTTCTGCAGTGACTCGGGGAACGTTCGGCCGATGGCCATGACTTCGCCCACCGACTGCATCCGGGTACCCAGCTCGTTGGTGGCCCCGGGGAGTTTCTCGAACGCCCATCTCGGGATCTTGGTCACCACGTAATCGATGGTGGGCTCGAAGGACGCCGGCGTCACCCCGGTGATGTCGTTGGTTATCTCGTCGAGCCGGTAGCCCACGGCCAACCGGGCGGCGATCTTGGCGATGGGGAACCCGGTGGCCTTCGAGGCCAGGGCCGATGAGCGCGAGACCCTCGGGTTCATCTCGATCACGATCTGTCGTCCGGTGGCCGGGTCCACGGCGAACTGCACGTTGGAGCCCCCGGTCTCCACCCCGACGCGACGGATGCAGGCGAACGCCGCGTCCCGCATGGTCTGGTACTCGACGTCACTGAGGGTCTGGGCCGGCGCCACCGTGATGGAGTCACCGGTGTGGACCCCCATGGGATCGAAGTTCTCGATGGAGCAAATGACCACGCAGTTGTCGGCGTGGTCCCGCATCACCTCGAGCTCGTACTCCTTCCAGCCGGCGATCGAACGCTCCACCAAGACCTCGGACACCGGGCTGGCATCGAGTCCCTCCGCGGCCAGCTGGGTGAGGTGGTCCCGGTCCCGGGCAATGCCGGTACCCGCGCCGCCCAGGATGAAGCTGGGACGGACCATGATCGGGTAGCCGATCGACTCCCCGATGATCAGCGCCTCGTCCAGGCTGTGGGCGAAGCCGGACTGGGGAACCTCGAGCCCGATCTCCTCCATGGCCGACTTGAACTTGTCGCGGTCCTCGGCCGTGCTGATGGCCTCGGCGTTGGCCCCAATGAGCTCGACATCGAACCGGTCCAGGACACTCGGCCCGACCAGCCCGTCCGCGGGCCAGGTCCATGGTCAGGTTCAGCGCCGTCTGCCCGCCCAGAGTGGGCAGGAGGGCATCGGGTCGCTCCCGCTCGATGATGGCGGCCAGCACGACGGGGTCGAGCGGTTCCACGTAGGTGCGGTAGGCCATGGACGGATCGGTCATGATCGTGGCCGGATTGGAGTTGGCCAGGATGACCCGGAATCCCTCCTCGGCCAGGACCCGGCAGGCCTGGGTCCCCGAGTAGTCGAACTCACAGGCCTGACCGATCACGATCGGGCCCGACCCGATCACCAGGATCGTCTCGATGTCGGTGCGGCGGGGCATCAGGACCTACCCCGCTCTTCCATCAGCATTTGGAACTCGTCGAACAGGTAGCGGGCGTCGTGGGGGCCGGGGGCCGCTTCGGGGTGGTACTGCACGCTGAACGCCGCCGCGTCCCGGCTGCGGATGCCTTCGATCACCCCGTCGTTGAGGTTGAGGTGGGTGACATCGGCCGAGATCACCGATCCCTCGGCCACGGCGTAGTTGTGGTTCTGCGAGGTGATCTCCACCTGACCGGTGGACAGTCGTTGCACGGGATGGTTGCCGCCGTGATGGCCGAAAGGAAGCTTGAAGGTCGACCCACCCAGCGCGGTGGCCAGGAGCTGGTGTCCCAGACAGATCCCGAAGACGGGAACCTCGCCCACTAGCCGGGCGATCTCGGCGCTGATGCCGGGCAGCGCGGCCGGGTCGCCGGGGCCGTTGGACAGGAACACCCCGTTGGGCTCGAAGGCGAGGACCTCGTCGGCCGGCGTCGACGCCGGGACCACGGTCACCGTGGCCAGCTCGGAGAGGTGGCGGAGCATGGTCTCTTTGATTCCGAAGTCATAGGCCACCACCCGGTACCGGCCCTCGCCGCACGTATACGGCTTCTTCGTGGTGACCCGGGAGACAAAGTCCTGCCCGTCGGTGGGAGGCGCGGCTCGAGCGGCAGCGAGCAGGTCCGCTTCGGCCGCAGTGCCGAAGGCGCAGGGCATGGCCCCCGAGTCCCGCAGGTGACGGGTCAACCGGCGGGTGTCGATCCCGGTCACCCCGGGGATGTGGTGGCGAACCAGGAAGTGCTCCAGCGTCTCGGCCGACCTCCAGCTGCTCGGTCGCTCGGCCAGGTCCCGCACGATGATCCCGTTGCAGTGCGGGACGGCCGCCTCCTCGTCGGTGGGGTTG
Organism: uncultured Acidimicrobiaceae bacterium; assembly: GCA_963717035.1. GTDB lineage: Bacteria > Actinomycetota > Acidimicrobiia > Acidimicrobiales > RAAP-2 > DASXMT01. Next base: position 35,869 of record CAVQVK010000044.1, read on the forward strand.
ACCCCGTAGTTGCCGATGTGGGGGTACGTGAAGGCGATGACCTGGCCGGCATAGGACGGATCGGTCAGGACTTCTTGATAGCCCGACAGCACGGTGTTGAAGACGGCCTCGCCGGTGGCCACGCCATCGGTGGGGACGGACCCGATGGCCTCTCCCTCGAACACCTGGCCGTCAGCCAGGACTAACAGAGCGTCGGTGCTCATCGGCTCATCGTCGCTGTGCTCATCGTTGGGCCTCGTACTCGAACACCGTCGGGGTGCCCCGCAGCATCGTGTGCCGGACCCTCCCCGTAAGGGTCTGACCGGCGTAGGGGGTGTTCCGGCTGCGGCTGGCCAGGGCGGTGGCATCGACCGTCCAGGTCTCGGTGGGATCGATCACACAGAGGTTGGCCGCCGCCCCGGGGACAATCGGCCCGCCGTGGGATTCGGTCAGCCCGGCGATGGCGGCCGGCTGCCAGCTGAGCAGGGCGATGATCCGGGCCAAGGGCAGATCGAGCTCGGTGATGGCCAGAGCCAACGCCGTCTCCAGGCCGAGCATGCCCGGAGGAGCGTGATCGAAAGGCAGGTCCTTGGTCTCCGGCGTATGGGGGGCGTGGTCGGTGGCGATGGCGTCGATGGCCCCATCGGCCAATCCGGCCCGGACGGCGTCGACATCGGACTGGGGCCGCAGCGGCGGGTTCACCTTGAACACCGGGTCGTAGCCCGCAGTCATGGCGTCGGTCAGCGTGAAATGGTGCGGGGCAGCCTCGGCCGTCAGGGACAGGCCGGCGGCCTTGGCTCGTCGGACCAGATCGATCGAGGCCGCGGTCGACAAGTGGAGGAAGTGCACCGGAGCGCCGGTCAGCCTGGACAGGGCGATGTCCCGGGCCACCATGACCTCCTCGGCCGCGGCGGGCATCCCGGGGATGCCCAACCGGCTCGACCAGGCACCCTCGTGCATAGCGCCGTCACAGGCCAACGATCCGTCCTCGCAATGCTGGGCCAGGGTCACGCCAATGCCGCGGGCGTACTCCAGGGCCTTGCGCATCAGGCCTGCCGACTGGACACCGGCACCGTCGTCGGTGAACAGGTGGACGCCCAACTCGGCCAGTTCGGCCATCGGTGCCAACCGCTCACCGGCGCGCCCGACGGTGATGGCGCCGGCCACGGCCACTTCAGCCGAAGCCGTTCGACCGAGCTCGAGCACTTCACGAACGGCGGCGGCCGTATCCAGAGGTGGGTCCGTGTTGGGCATGGCCACTACCGCGGTGTAGCCGCCCAGCGCGGCCGCCACGGGTACCGGTCTCCACCGTCTCGGCCTCCTCCCGCCCGGGCTCGCGGAGGTGGGTGTGGAGGTCGACCAGCCCGGGAGCGACCAGGCAATCACCGGCGTCGAGCACGGTGGCTCCCAGCGGGGCGTCGAGTCCAGCGGCTACCTCAGCACCAGACCGTCGGACACGACGACGTCCGCCCGCCGCTCACCGGTGGCATCGACGACCGTGCCTCCGGTGATGATGAAGGTGGGCTCAGCCATCGGTCTCCTCATGGGCCATCTCGGTCGGGTGCATTTCGGGGACCCGTCCTGGTTGGCTCCGCCGACCACCTGCCCGTGGTCGGGCTCCCCCGCCGACCACCTGCCCGTGGTCCTCTCCGGCGACCACCTGCCCGTGGTCAGGCTCGCCGCCGACCACCTGCCCGTGGTCGGTGCCCTCGTACTCGTCGTGGGCCAATCCGCCGTGGATGCCACCGATCGATCCTTGCCCCAGGAGTAAGAAGAGGACGGCCATGCGTATGGCCACACCGTTGCTCACCTGGCGGGTCATATGGGCAGAGGCCAGGTCAGCGACTTCCGAAGCGATCTCCACTCCTCGCACCATGGGCCCGGGGTGGAGGACGATGGCCTCGGGCCGGAGTAGCGCCGCCCGTCGCTTGGTCAGCCCGTACCCGGCGGTGTACTCCCGCAGGCTGGGCACGAACCCGCGCACCCCCGCTCGGCCTGGACCCGGAGCAGCGATACCACAGCCGCCTTGGCCAGTACGTCGTCGAAGTCGTGGCTCGTCCCCGAGATCGCCCAGCCTTCCACCGACGGCGGCAGCAGGCGTGGCCGGTGCCACCAGGGTCACCTCGGCACCGAGGGCGCTGTAGGCGGCGACCTGCGACCGGGCCACACGACTGTGGCGAATGTCCCCCACGATGGCGACCTGCAGACCGTCGAAACAGTCCATGCTCTCGTCCCCCATCACCTGTCGGACGGTGTAGAGGTCAAGAGCGATTCGGTAGGGTGCTCGTGCCAACCGTCGCCGGCGTTTTGATCACGCTCAGTTTGCTCACCCAGTTGGCCACTTGGAACGGGGCACCGGACGACGAATGGCGAACGATGACCGCATCGATGCCCATGGCCTCGATCGTCTCCACCGTGTCCCGAAGCGATTCGCCCTTCTTCAGCGACGACGAGCCTGCGGCAAAGGAGAGGACGTCGGCCGAGAGCCGCTTGGCTGCCGTTTCGAACGACACGCGGGTTCGAGTGGAGTCCTCGAAGAACAGCGTGGCGACCGTGCGGCCCCGGAGAGCCGGTACCTTCGGATTGGCCCGCTGGGCCACCTCCACGAACGAGTCGGCCAGCTGGAGGACCTCGACGATCCCATCCCGGCCTAGGTCGTCGACGGCGAGAAGGTGCTTCATCGGGACACCAGGTCGCCCAAGGCCACGCCTTCCTCGGTGACGTCGACCATCTCGTCTCGTCGAGTGGGCAGGTTCTTACCGACATAGTCCGGTCGGATCGGCAGCTCGCGGTGCCCTCGATCGACCATGACGGCCAGCTGGACGGCTTGAGCCCGGCCGTACTCGTTGAGCGCGTTGAGGGCCGCCCGGATGGTCCGTCCGGTGAAGAGCACATCGTCGACCAGGACCACGGTCGCCCCGGTCAGGTCGAACGAGATGTCCGTGACCGCCTCGGGTAGGACCGGACGAAGTCCGATGTCGTCGCGGTAGAAGGCCACGTCCAAGGTACCGACCGGGATGGCTACGGCCTCCGCGCCTTCGAGCGTCTCGGCCAAACGTCGAGCAATGGTGATCCCGCCGGTCTGCAGCCCGATCAGCACCAGATCGTGGAGACCGCGGTTCCGCTCCGCTATCTCATGGGCCATGCGGGTGATGGCCCGGTGGACGTCGGCTGCCGACATCACCTGAGCCCGGGGAACGAATACAGCACCCCTGGGTCGGGCATGACTGCGTTCGCGTTCGGCCACCTGCTCCTCCTGTCCGTTCGGGCCTCACGGGACCCGTTTTACGGTCAGAGCCTGACTATACCTGTTCCCCTCTCCACGTGCGCTCTGCATCCACCTTCCCAGCCCATTTTGAGCGCCGCCGTACGGGGCGTTCGGTGCCCATCAAGACCCTTCTGGCCAGGTTTCTAAGCGGGCACACAGGTTGATCGAAGGTTGCGCTGAGGAACATTGGCTCAACTCCTGATCCAGGTCCCCGGGAAGACGCATCGCGTCGCCCGGAGCTCGACGTAACGAGAGAACGAACCTGTCCGAGACGAGGAGAACCAGTGGGGATGAAGGCCATGCAGCCCCAATCGGACGCACTCGTGCGTCCCGATGAGGTCACCCAGGAGATCCCGATCACTGATGGTGAGGTCGGGGTCAGTCCGAAACAGTGGTTCAGACGGAGGAACATCGTCATCACGGCCGTCGTGGTCGTGGTTGTCGCCGGCGCCGGCATCGGCATCTGGCTGGGCACCAGTAGCTCCACTGCTCCGGCACTGCAGATCACGACCCAAACGGTCAGCGCCACTACCGGCACCATGAAGCAAACGGTGTCGACCTCCGGCACCATCGCCCCCGCCCAACAGGCCAACCTGAATTTCGGCGTGTCCGGCAGCGTCACCGCGGTCAACGTGAGCGCCGGCCAGACGGTCACCGCCGGTCAGACACTGGCCACCGTTGACCCGTCCGCCCTCCAGGCCACGGTCAGCGCGGCCCAATCGTCGCTCACCGCGGCCCAGGCCAAGTTGTCGAGCGACCAATCGGCGGGCGCCTCGTCCAGCCAAATCGCCTCGGACCAGGCATCGGTCACCACCGCGCAGTCCCAGCTGACCTCGGACCAGACCAACCTGGCCAATGCCTCGCTGACCTCGACCATCACTGGAACCGTCGCCTCAGTAGGCCTCACTGTCGGACAACAGGTGTCTAGCTCGAGCACCGGTTCAGGATCCGGTTCTAACTCCGGCTCCGGTTCTAACTCCGGCTCCGGTTCTGGCACTGGCTCTGGCTCCGGTACCGGATCAAGCTCTGGCGCCGGCTCGGGCGGCGGATCCAGCAGTGGCGCGGGAGGTGGTCTCTCGGGGTCGGGGGCCAGCTCGTCGGCGGCCAGCTCGAGCTCGTCATCATCGAGCAGTTCGTCGACGGCGCAAGTCGTCGTCATCTCCACCAACAGCTTCGTCGTCAACGCCACCGTGGACGACACCCAGGTCGGCCAGATCAAGCAGGGCCAACAGGTCGTCATCACGCCGAGCGGATCGACCACCAACGTCTACGGCACCGTTTCCTCGGTGGGGCTGATCGCCACCCAGAGCTCAACCGTGGCCACATTCCCGGTGGCCATCGCCGTCACGGGGAACCCGACGGGGATCTATGCCGGCTCGACGGCCACCCTCTCCATCATCGTCAAACAGCTCAACAACGTCGTTGAGGTGCCGACCGCGGCCATCTCCTACTCGGGGGGCCAATCGACCGTCACCGTGGTTCAGAACGGGGGGAATACCTCTCGCTTCGGTCACCACCGGCGTGAGCTCGAATGGCCAGACCCAGATCACCAGCGGGCTGAGTGCGGGTGAGAAGGTGCTCGAGCAGGTGGTGAAGTTCAACGGCACCGCCGGCGGAGCAGGTCGCAGTCTCTTCGGTGGGACCGGACGGCGCCGGCGGGGCCGGCGGGGCCGGCGGCTTCGGGGGAGCGAGCCGTTCCCGGGGCGGGGCCGGCGGCTTTGGCGGCGGCGCCGGCGGTGGAGCCGTCGGTGGTTGAGCCGTCGGTGGTTGACACTCACGCCGGTCATCGAGCTCGACCACGTCACCAAGGTCTACCGAACCGGGGCCTTTGCCGTCGCTGCCCTGCGAGGGGTCAGCCTGTCGCATCGACGAGGGCGAGTACGTGTCGATCATGGGCCCGTCGGGGTCGGGAAAGTCGACGCTCATGCATATCCTGGGCTGCCTCGACGTCCCGACCGACGGGACGTACCGGCTGGCCGGAGAGAACGTCAGCGACATGGACGAGATCGACCTGGCCTCGGTGCGCAACCGCCGCATCGGCTTCGTCTTCCAGCAGTTCAACCTGCTGGCCTCGCTGACGGCGTGGCGGAACGTCGAGATGCCCCTGACCTATGCCGGGATCGGCCGAGCCGAACGACGCGAGCGGGCGATGACCGCGCTGGAGCGGGTCGGTCTCGGAAGACCGGGTCCAGCACCGGCCCGGCGAGCTGTCCGGCGGCCAGCAGCAGCGGGTGGCCATCGCCCGGGCGCTGGTCGAGCGACCCGGACCTGATCCTGGCCGACGAGCCGACCGGTGCGCTCGACTCCACGTCGGCCGCCGACATCATGGTCCTGCTCGACGAGCTGCACGCGGCCGGGCGGACCCTCGTGCTATCACCCATGACGCCGATGTGGCCGGGGTCGCCCAACGCACCATCCGCATCCGCGACGGGCTGATCGTCGCCGGTCACGAGCCGGTCTCGATGAGCTGGCTCGACACCCTCCGGACCGGCCTCGACGCCGTACGGACCCACCGCCTTCGATCCGGCTTGACGGTGCTCGGGCATCATGATCGGGATCGCCGCGGTGATCCTGACCGTCGGGCTCGGCCAGGGCGCGCAGAACCAGGTCAGCTCGGAGATCAACTCCCTGGGCACCAACCTGTTACCGTCACCCCGGGCAGCTCCACCTCGAGCAGCGGCATCCGCGGCGGCTTCGGCTCGGCGTCGACGCTGACCGAAGCCGACGCCACCGCGCTCACCTCCAAGACGGTGGCGCCCGACATCAAGGCCGTTGCCCCGGTCGGTCGTCCTCGGAGACGCTGACCGACGGGTCAACTCCAACAACTGGACCATCCACGGTCAACGGCACCACCCGTCGTGGGAGACGGTCCGCGACCGCACCGTCACCCAGGGCCGCTTCATCGACAACCAGGACGTCGCCGACCACACCGCCGTCGCCGTCCTCGGGTCGGACACGGCCTCGGAGCTGTTCAGCGGCAGTCGACCCGGTCGGCCAGACGGTCAACGTCAACGGCGTGCCGATGACGGTCATCGGGGTGCTCAACTCGGTCGGCTCCTCGTCGTCGACCACCGGCTCGAACCAGGACGACCAGGTCATCGTGCCGATCAGCACCGCCACCGAGCGCATCTTCGGCACCACCTCGCTCAGCTCCATCCTGATCCAGGCCGACTCGGCAGCACCCTGTCGGCCGCCTACCAGGAGGCCGACACCGAACTGCTGGCCCTCCACGGCATCACCACCCCCGCCGACGCCGATTTCACCATCGCGTCGGAGCAGTCGCTGGTCTCGACGGCTACCTCGGTCGACCGGACGCTGACCATCCTGCTCGGGGGGGTCGCCGGCATCTCGCTGCTGGTCGGCGGGATCGGGGTAATGAACATCATGCTGGTGTCGGTGACCGAGCGGATCCGCGAGATCGGCCTGCGCAAGGCGCTCGGCGCCACGCCTCCGCTCATCCGCCGCCAGTTCCTGCTCGAAGCATCGGTGCTCGGCCTGACCGGTGGTGCGCTCGGGCGCGCTGCTGGCCGTGCTCGGGCCGGGTTGCTGCCCGACGCCATCGGCTACCCGATCACGCTCTCGGTGTCCGCGAGCGTCGGGGCCCTGGTGGTGGCCATCGCCATCGGCCTGGTCTTCGGGGTCTACCCGGCGTCGCGGGCGGCCCGCCTGGCTCCCATCGACGCCCTTCGCAGCGAATAACCGTGGACCCCACCCCGAGGCAAGCGGACCCGCGCAAGAGAACGTGCAAGAGAACGTGCAAGAGAAGTAGCCCGTCCCACATGAAGGAGCCCGTCCCACATGAAGGAGAACACCACAGCATGAAGCGTCCCAGTCCCCACATGCGCCGGACGGTCCCGGCGGCCGTCATCGGCATCTCGCTGGTCGCCAGCCTGGCCGCAACCACGGTCCGGCCGGCAGCGGCCACCACCGAGCGCGTCGGTTCGCCCCGCCGTTGAGTCCGGGTCGGTGGCGGCTGTCAGCGGCATCGTCGATGGAGGTCCAGAACCGCAGAGCGGCCAGATCACGGTCAACTGGACGCCGTCCACCACCTTCACCAGAACCGTCACGGTGCCATCCTCGTCGGTAGCAGCCGGGGACTGTGTCACGGTCACGGATCAGTCGTCGAAGTCCACGATCACGGCCCGGACGGTCACCGTCAGCCAGCCGCGTGGCGGGAAGTGCACGCACCGGGCGGCATTCGGGGTCGGCCGGCCGCGTTCGACGGCTGGAGCGCGGCGGGTCCGACGGGGTCGGGTGCGGCGGCCGGCCGGAGGCTGGTGGGGCCCCGGGCGGTGATGCGGCCCGGGTGGAAACTGTCGCTTCGCCAGCGGCAAGGTGACGTCGGTGACGGCCGAACACCCTGGCGTCTCCGGCTTCTCGTCGGCCAACATCTCCGGGGAGTCGGCCGAGCTCAAGAAGCCGACGGCCGCCAAGACCACGAAAGTCAAGATCACCATCAACTCGCTCGACCACCTACACCGAGACCCAGACGCGGCCGCGTCGAACCTGGCTGTCGGTGACTGCGTCACCGCCGCTCGGTAGCACGCGACTCAACCGGTGCCGTCACCGCCGCCAGTGTCCGCATCACCTCGACCGGGTGGCAAGATCGTGTACAGGCGGACCCGCAGGTTCCCCGGACGGGGGCGCCATCCGGTGGTGGTGGCGCCGGCCCCACGGTGCCAATGGCCGATCCGACCCGGGCGGCAACCGCTGGTGGGGCCGACGCCGCGCCGTTGCTCGGCGACACGTGGTTGTCGCGCCCTCGTCGCCGGCGTGTCGGCCGCCTGGGCCGCCGAGGGCCTCGGGGCAACCGGGCTACCGCACTGACCAAGGTGTCCGACGCCACGGTAGCAAGACGCTCGGGGTGGTCGGGAATGCCAGCCCGGTGAGACACGGCCCGGCCGGCTTCCAGGTGGCCGGCAAGGTGTGGTGGTGAGCGTCGCCGTGGGCCAGCAAGTCACCGCCGGACAGACTCTGGCCACCCTCGACACCACGGCGCTGAGCCCAGAGTTGTCGGCCGACCAGTCCAACCTGGCGGCCAGCGCAGGCCAAGCTGACCGAGGACGAGACGAACCAGTCCTCGAGCTCGGGTGCATCAACGTCATCCGGCGCCGGATCATCCTCAACCGGCACATCATCCAGCGTCCGCATCATCTTCAACCGGCGCATCGACCACAGGTGCGGTCACGCCCTCGGCCGGGCGACCGTAACCGGCTCCTCACCAGTGCGACCAGCGGGACCAGCCTGGCCCAGGCGCAACAAGCGGTGGTCGCCGCCCAGCAGACCGCCGATGCCGATGCGGCCAAGTCGGCGACCGCCTTGGCCCAGGCCCAGTCCACGTGTGCCGGCACCGGGAGCACCACGACCACGACCTCGCCCCCCGATCCGACGGCATGCACCACCGCCCTCAGCCAGTCCCTGGCCGCGCAGCAGCTGGTCACCTCAGACCAGAAGGCGGTGTCCAGCGCCGAGGCCACTCTGGCCCAGGTGCTGGCGTCGACCAGCCCCTCGGGTGGCACTGGCGGATCGGGTGCGACGGGCGGATCGGGTGGCACCGGCGGATCGGGTGCGGGAGCACCGGCGGATCGGGTGGCACCGGCGGATCGGGTGCGGGCGGCACCGGCGGATCGGGTGCGGGACCGGCGGATCGGGTGGCACCGGCGGATCGGGCTCGGGTGGCGGCTCGGGTGGCACTGGCGGATCGGGCTCGGGTGGCACCGGCGGATCGGGTGCGACCGGCGGCTCTGCGGCCACCAACAGCGCCCAACAGTTGGCCACCGATCAGGCCTCCATCGACTCGGCCACCGCCTCGTTGATCGGGGCGCAGCAGTCGTTGGCCGATGCCCAGCTGACCAGCCCCCTGACCGGCACGGTCGCCGGCGTGACCCTGGCCACCGGCCAGACGGTGACAGCGGGCTCCACGAGTAACGCGATCACCATTATCAACTCCGGGAGTTACCAGGCCACTGCGTCGCTCACCAGCACACAGGCTGCGGAGGTCAAAGTCGGGGACCAGGCCATGGTGACGGTCAACGGGGTCAACCACGCGGTCGAGCGGAACCGTCACCCGGGTAGGTCCGGTCAATGCCAGCAGCTCGAGCTACACCTACCCGTTGATCGTCGTCCTGTCCGGCGGGTCCCACGGCATCGCCGCCGGGTCCACAGCCCAGGTCCAAGTCGTTTTGCACCAGGTGGACAACACGCGTGCCGTCCCCACCTCAGCCGTCCACACCGTCGGTACCGCCACCTCGTACGTAATGGTCCTGCAGTCGGGCACGACGATACGGAAGAAGGTCTCCGTCGGCGTGGTGGGAAGCGTCTACACCCAGATCACCTCGGGACTCTCCGAGGGAACGACGGTGGTCCTCGCTGACCTCTCTGCTGCGGTCCCGTCCTCGAGCACCACTGCGTCGACCGGAGGCTTCGGTGGCGGGGGCTTCGGTGGCGGCGGGTTCGGTGGCGGCGGTGGCGGCTTCGGTGGCGGCGGGATCGGCGGTGGTGCCGGGCGCTTCGGCGGCGGAGGTGCGGCCGCGGGTGGTACGGCCGCGGGTGGTTAGACCGCTTACGACCGCGTGCGACAGGTCTCCAAGGTGACCGTCAGCGCAGTCGAGGCGCCTACCCCCGTATCCGAACCGCCAAGGTGGCCAAGATGCCGTTGACGAAGCTACCCGAGTCGTCGGTCGAGTACCCCGTGGCCAGGTCTACTGCCTCGTTCAGGACAACGGCTGTGGGCACCTCGGGGAACGACAGCAGCTCGGCCACGGCCAGCCGGAGGACGTTGCGATCGATCACGGCCATCCGGTCGATGTCCCAGCCAATGGCGGCGTCGCCCACCATCGCATCGATCTCGGCCTTTTGGTTCTCGACGGCAGCCAGTAGGGCTACGGTGAACTCATCGGGCGGTACGGCCAACTCGGCGATCACGATCGACGGTGGCTCGTTCTTCAGCTCCGCCTCGTAGAGGAGGGACACGGCCCGTTCTCGGGCCTGGTGACGGGGGGCGGATTCCATGGTGGACGCGGGTTGGTGAACGTGGGTTGCGTAGCTCGGTGAGGCCCGTTCGGCCGGGGCGGAAGGGACGGAGCCCGAACTGCAGCTGGCCGGGGCGCAGCTCAGGCTCGGGTCAGGTACTCCCCCGAGCGGGTATCGACTTTGATCTTCTCGCCCGGGTTGACAAACAGCGGAACCTGCAGCGTCAGGCCTGTCTCCAAAGTGGCCGGCTTGCGAGCACCGGACACACGGTCGCCTTGAACGCCCGGCTCGGTCTCGGCCACGGTCAACTCCACGGCCGCGGGGAGATCAACGCCGACGATCTCATCTCCGTAGAACTGCAAGACCGCGTCATCGCCCTCTTTCAGGTAGTTGGCCGCGTCACCCAACAGGCTCGATGCGACCTGGAGCTGCTCGTAGGAAGTGGTGTCCATGAAAACGTAATCGGAACCGTCCCGGTAGAGGAACTGCATGGCCCGCTTGTCGATGATGGCCTGATCGAGCTTCTCGTCCGCTCGATACGTACGCTCGATCACCGCGCCGGAACGTACGTTCTTCAGCTTGGTGCGCACGAAGGCTCCGCCCTTGCCGGGTTTCACGTGCTGGAACTCCACCACGGAGAACAGCCCTTCGGGCAGGTTGACGGTCATGCCGTTGCGTAGATCGTTGGTCGATACAGCCATCAGAGCGGAACATCCTTCGGAAACATGGTGAGCGGGCGGCGCCCGTCCTCGATCACGATGAGAGTGTCCTCGATCCTGACCCCACCCACGCCCGCCAGGTAGACCCCGGGCTCAACGGTGGCGACGACGCCGGGTTCGAGGATAGCAGTTGCCCCTGGCCCGACCGACGGGGCCTCGTGGATGTCGAGGCCAACACCATGGCCCGTTCCGTGCTCAAAACGCTCCGCCCAGCCGGCCTCGGCGATGACGTCGCGACAGGCCCGATCGACGTCGCCGGTCACGACACCAGGGGCAACGGCGGCCACCCCGACGCGCTGGCTTTCGGCCACGACCGAGAAGACCCGGGCCAGTTCGCCGGCGGGCTCGCCCCCGATGGAAAACGTCCGGGTCATGTCCGAGCGATAGCCCTCGTAGATGGCTCCGAAGTCGATCACCACCGGGTCGCCGGCCCGGATCCGGCGGTCACTCGGACGGGCATGGGGCTTGGCCGAGTTCGGCCCGGACGCCACGATCGTCTCGAAGGCACTGTCCTCGGCCCCGCGGGCCCGCATGGCGTGGTCGAGGGTCGCGGCAATGAATGCCTCGGTGACCGACTCAGCTTCGGCTCGGGCCAGCAGAGGCACTACCGAGGCCAGGGCATCGTCGGCGATGGCCGCGGCCCGCTCCATCCGGGCCACCTCTCCGTCGTCTTTCACCAGGCGAAGGCCTTCGACGCACCCGCGGGTGGGGACCAGCGACACTCCCGAGCCGAACGCCTCGTCCCAACTACGCTGACCGGACCAGGTCACGTCGTCGGCCTCGAGTCCGAGGTTCGGGACCTCGTCCCAAGCGGCGACGATGGCGTCGCGCTGAGCTTGGGCGCCCCCGATGACGATATCGGTGGCCTCGGCCGCTCCCGCTTCGGCCAGCTGCTCTTCAGACTGGGTCCGATAGCGGCCATCGGAGGTCAGGACGGCCCGTTGCGGGGCGACCAGCAACAAACCAGCCGATCCTGTGAAGCCGGTCAACCAGCGGATGTTGGCCGCCGAGGTGACCAAGAGCCCCTCCACGCCGGCCTCGGGCAATGTCTTCCGAAGGCGGTCCAACCGGCCCGAGACATCGAGGGGGGAAAGGGGCTCGGTGAACAACGGTCCCGCGCCGGTCACGCTCGTTCCTCGGCCCGTTCGTCGAGGATCCGGTGGACGGCTTCGATGGCCAGGGGGTAGCCCAGGGCGCCGAATCCGGCCACGCTGCCGTCGGCCACTGGGGCGATGACCGATGTATGGCGGAACGGTTCACGGGCGGCCGGATTGGAGAGGTGCAGCTCGACGACGACTCCGTCGAACGAGGCCAGTGCATCGTGGAGGGCCCACGAGGTATGGGTCAGGGCTCCGGCGTTGATCACGATCGCCGCGGCCCGGCCTCGGGCCTGCTGAACGAACTCGATCAGGTCGCCTTCATGGTTCGACTGGGCGTGCTCCAGACGGTGGCCGAGGGACGCCGCAGCACTGCTGGCCGCCTCCACATGATCGGCCAACGTTGCGTCGCCGTAGATGGCCGGCTCCCGATCACCGAGCAGGTTCAAGTTCGGCCCTGACAGCAACAGGATCAGTGTCTGGTCACTCATGATCGCGGCGCCATCTCCGCCAGGGTAGCCAGCACGTCCGCCTCGTCGATTCCCCTCACCGGCTCCACCCCGTGGGGGCCATCGAGCACGAAGGTCAGATCGTGATGGGCCTTCTTGTCGCGACCCATGTACGAGACCAGTGAGGCCGGGTCGATGTCGTCGGGCAGGTCGGCTCGAAGGTCAAACGCCTCCACCACGCGATGGTGGAGGGCCACCCGCTCATCGTCTATCCGGCCCAATCGCCTGGCCAACAGGGCGGCGAACACCAGCCCGACAGCCACCGCCTCGCCGTGACGGAGATCCGGATCTCCCGTGATCCCGAACGAGGCCGCCTCGAGCGCATGGGCCAAGGTATGCCCGTAGTTGAGCACCATCCGGCGGTCGCCTTCCCGCTCGTCTTCCGCCACGACGTCCGCCTTGATCTGGACGCAACGGGCCACCTGCTCGGGCAGTGGGAGGTCGATCAACGACGCGTCAGGGGTGGGACCCCCGGGGTCGCCCAGGAACGCGTACTTGGCCATCTCGCCCCGGCCGCTGGCCCACTCCCGTTTCGGCAGGGTGGCCAGGGTTGCCGTGTCGCACAAGACGGAGGCCGGCTGCCAGAACGCACCGACAAGGTTCTTCCCCTCGGGAATGTTCACCGCCGTCTTTCCTCCGATGGCCGCGTCCACCTGGGCCAACAGCGAGGTGGCCACGTTCACGTAGGCGATGCCCCGGTGGTAGGTGGCCGCGGCGAAGCCGGCCAGATCGGTGACAACGCCGCCGCCCACGGCCACCACGGCATCACCTCGAGTCAGGCCGAACCGGGTGAACCCTCGGCACAGATCCTCGAGGGTCGACAACGACTTGGCCCCTTCGCCGTCGGGAACGGTGAACGTCTCGTGGGGGAGACCGGGTTCCACCCGCACGCCGACGCCCGCCTGGGTCACTACGGCCACCCGGGCGGCGTTGGGTACCACGGAGGAAAGGGTGTCGGACAGCAGCTCCCGAGCGCCGTCCCCGACGACCACGTCGTAGCTGCGCTCCCCCAGCTTCACCGGGACGGTGATCACGATCGTCCCCCTTCTTCCGCGTCCCGCTCCGCGTCCCCGTCATTGCCCGAGCTCGTCGCTCCCGGCCCCAACCGGGCACCGGCCAGCACTCGCTCGGCCACCTCCTCGGCGGAGAGTTCGTCTACGTCCACGATCACCGATGCAACCGAGTCGTAGAGCGGCCGTCGAACCTCGTACAGGGCGGTCAGGGCGGCGCCGGGGTCGCCCCCCAACAGAGGGCGCCCGGCGCCGGCGCCGACCCGCTTGGCCAACGTCTCGGGCCGGGCCCGCAACCAGACGACGACCCCCGATCGGGTGAGCAGGTCTCGGTTGTCCTCGGACAACACCGCACCGCCGGCCACCGATACCACTATCGGATCCGGGCCCGAGACGGCCGTAGTGAGCGCCTTGGTCTCCTCGGCCCGGAAGGCCGTCTCACCGTCCTCGGTGAAGATCTCGGGAACGGTCCGTCCCGTGGTCCGGGTCACCTGGGCGTCCGAGTCCAGGTAAGCCCATCCAAGCCGCTCGGCCAGCAACCGGCCGACGGTCGTTTTCCCTGCTCCCATCATGCCGACCAGCAAGAGCCGATCAGGCATTGGACTCATGAGGTGGGGAGGCGGCCGAGGGCGTCTCGCCCAACGACCGAAGGTAGCCGTCACGATTGCGTACGAACTCGGCGACCGAATCGCCGCCGAACTTCCGGAGGGCCTCGGACGCCAGCACGAGCCCCGTCATGGTCTCGGCCACCACGCCCATGGCCGGCACGGCAGTGACGTCGGTGCGCTCCTTGAAGGACACCGTCGATTCCTTGGTCACCACATCCACCGTGCCCAGCGAGGGTCGATTGAGGGTGGCCAGAGGTTTCATCGAGGCGCGGGCCACGATCGGCGATCCGGTGGACATGCCCCCCTCGATGCCGCCGGCCCGATGGGTGTCGCGCATGTACCCGCCACCGAGCGAGCTGTCCGCATCCGAGGGGTCGGCCATCCGGATGGCGTCATGGGCCTCTGAACCTCGAAGCCCGGGAAGATCCAGGCCCTCGCCGATCTCGACCGCCTTGATGGCCTGGATGCTCATGAGGGCCTGGGCCAACAGGGCGTCCAGTCGCCGGTCCCAGTGCACATGGCTCCCGAGGCCGACGGGGACCCCATAGGCCACGACCTCCGCCACCCCACCCAGCGAATCGCCAACCTTGGCCGCCGCCTTGACCTCGGCCACCATGCGGGCCTCGGCATCGGGATCGAGACAGCGCACCGCAGATTCGTCGATCCGGGCCAGGTCGCCCACGATCGGCAGGACGGAGCCTTTGGTCTTGGCTTCTCCCAGCTGCACGATGTGGCTGAGAACGTCTACCCCGATCTGAGCCAGCAACAGCCTGGCCACGGTTCCTGCCGCCACCCGGGCCGCCGTCTCTCTGGCCGAGGCCCGCTCGAGCACGTCTCGGGCGTCGGCCAGGCCGTACTTGAGCATTCCGGAGAGGTCGGCATGCCCGGGGCGAGGTTGGGTCAGGACCTTTTCCGGCAGACCCGGAGCCGGAGACATCTCGACTTCCCACTTCGGCCATTCGGTGTTGGCGATCTCGATGGCCACCGGCGAGCCGATGGTCCGACCATGACGGACCCGGCGATCAACGTCACCTCATCGGCCTCGAACCGCATCCTCGGACCCCGGCCATACCCGAGCCGCCGGCGAGCCAGCCCGCGCTGGATGTCCTCGGCGGTGACCAGGAGCCCAGCCGGCAAGCCCTCCACGATGACCACGAGGGCGCGGCCGTGGGACTCTCCGGCGGTCAAAAAGCGCAGCATTCAGGCAAATCTACTCGGGTCATCCAGGGCCCGGCCCCGTGGATGACCCGAGCAACCGTCGGTCACGGCTCAGATGCTCCGATGGAAAACGGCCTGGACGATCGGGGCTCCCCAGAACACGGCCACGATCGCCCCAGCAGCCAACGCGGGGGCGAACGGGATTCTCGTCCTGCGACCGGTTCCGCGCAGACCCATGGTGCCGATCCCGAAGAGCAGTCCAAGGATGAACCCGGAGACAACGGCGACATAGACGTCGAGCAGGCCGATCCAACCGGTGGCCAGGCCGATGAGGGCAGACAATCGCACGTCGCCAAAGCCGATCCCTCGGGGAGCCAGCCACCAGATGACGAACAGGACAGCAAAGGTCGCCACCGCACCGATACCGGCGGTCCACAACCGGTGCCTCTCCCCGTCGACCCCGGCCACGACGACGAACAACGGCCAACCGTGGCCAGGGCCGGATAGACGAGCCGACGTGGGATCAGCCCGTGCGACAAGTCGGTTGTCGACACCACTACCAGCAGGGCGAAGAAGACAGCGAAGGGTACGACGACCAGGTGGGCACCGGACTGGTTCGCCGCTCCCGCCACCAGCGCCCCGGTGACCAGCGCGGCGCCGACGGTTCGAACCGGACTGACTCCGGCGGGAAGGAGGTGCGGCGGCTGTTCCACGTCCCCCAGTGAGCCCTGTACCGGGTCTCCTAACGAGCCCAGTACCGGGTCTCGCAGCGAGCTCTGTACCGGGTCCCCCACCGAGCCCTGGGCTGACGGACTTGGCTTGGCCTGGTTGCCTCGGCGCTGCTCTTTCAGGCTCCGTTCTGCCAGCCGTTGCCCGAGGGGATCGAGCAATCCACCCAACACGACCCCGGTCAGCGATGCGCCGGCGATGAGCTGGGCGGTCACCGGGTGCTACCCAACCGACTGAGGTTTAGCCGTGCGCAGACTCGTAGAACGGATTGGATCCGTCGGCGTGGTCGGTGACGTCGACGATGTCGCTGATCTCGGGCACAGCCTCCCGCAAGATGGCCTCGATCCCTTGGGTCAGGGTCTCCTGGGCCATGCCGCACCCCTGGCACCCCCCGCTCAAACGGAGATGGACGACGGAGCCGTCCATGGTGACCAGATCGGCACGACCGCCGTGCTCGGCGATGCTGGGGTTGACCTCGGATTCGAGGACGGCAGCCACCTGGCGGGCCAGCGGGCTGGTCAGATCGACCCAAGGCTCCTCGGGAGGGGATGAACCCTGCTCGTCCACGGTCGGTGGAATGTTCGGGTTGACCACGACCAGGCCGCCCTGGCCGTCGGGACTGGTGAGGACATCGAGTCGGGCGCCGTTCAGCCGGTCCATGCTGGTACGGGGGATCACGACCGGGAGGTCGTCATCGTGTTGGATGACGTCGCCGGGGCTGGCGTCGTGGAGGAGCCGGAAGTACATGTCGTAGACGTAGGCACCGCCGTCGGCACCGGTGACCTCGAGCCACAGGGCGAGCCGTCCACGACCCTTCTCTTTGGACAGCGCCTCGATGACGGTGGTGCGGGCGTCGGGTGTGATCGACAACGCAGGGCGCAGGTCGTCACGGTCGCCGGGCATGCCTGACATCATAAAGGCGTGGCCAACCCGAACACGAAGATTCCGCACGATGCCCATGAGTGGGTCAGCTTCGACGACCCGGACGAGGAGCGAACCTGGCAGTTCGACGTCACCTTCATGACCAGCGCCTGGACGTGCATCTTCGGCAACGGCTGCCAAGGCGTGCTCACCGGGCCGGCCCCGGAGCTGGTGCAAGGGTGTTGCTCGTACGGCGCCCATTTCACCGGCAAGAAGGACGCCCGCACCGTCGAACGGGCCGCGGCCGAGCTGACCCCGGAGATCTGGCAGTTCCACAAACAGGGACAAAAGGGCGTCGTGAAGAAACTGCCGGACGGCGACTTGGGCACGAGGCTGGTGCAGGACGCGTGCATTTTCCTGAACCGGCCCGGCTTTCCGGCGGGGGCCGGATGTGCACTGCACCTGGCGGCCATGGCCCAGAAACGCAGCCACGTGGAGCTGAAACCCGAGGTCTGCTGGCAACTCCCATTGCGACGAGAAGACGAAACCTCACTCGATGGCCACGTCACCTCGGTCATCCGGCAATGGGACAGGCGACATTGGGGTGGAGGCGGTGAGGAGTTCCACTGGTGGTGCACGGAGGCGCCCGAAGCATTCGTCGGCCACGAACCGGTGTATGTCACCATGCGGACCGAGCTCGAGGCTATGGCCGGGAAAAAGGTCTACAAGATGGTGGCCGCCTATCTGGACTCGCGGCTGGCACCGCAACTCGACTGCTGTTCCCTTGCCCCATCCGACGGTGAGGCGACCCGCTGCCCGCTGAACTCGCGGCCATCCGGAGTGAACCGAACACTGTTTGAAGAGGGCTTCGGAGAGGGCTAGGGCCTATTCGGCCAGTGGGTCATCCTCGGTATGGGTGGGCCCGCGTTGGACCGTGCCGAGGATCTCATCGAATTCGTCCTCAGTAGCCAGGCACCACGAAGCATGCTCGTCGTCTGGTTCAGCGCCGCATTCGGGGCACCGCCTGTTTGCGGTCGCCACGGACCGTTTCAGGCTGCGTGCTTCCTCGAAGCGTCGATGGCGTCCCTTCTTCACCGAAAAACTCCTTGCCCCCGCCAGAGGCCATATCCGGCCTGAGCCCAGGCCAGCCCGGTATCCCGTCGTTCACCGTTCGGTCACAAGTGTAGTGCGGGCGGTACAGCTACGGCGCGCGCCGGAGCCCCGCTACGATCGACCCGTGCCCGAGCAATTCGACCCCCAGGAAATGCTGGCCCGGTTCCGATCTCGAGCCGAGGCGGTCCGGAACCGGGGCCTGCCGCCCATCGAGGGGGCCGATCGGCAGCGCTTCAAGGAGCAGGCCCAGGCCGACTTCATGGACTTCGCCATGCTGGGCGACGCCGAGGCGGTGCTCGACGACGGGGTGCTCGTGCTCCGCATCGACCTCCGTCCGAAACCGGCCTGAACAACGGATCGGCCTCTCGGCGCCGCGGACTCCATCGAGGAACGAGAGCGGACTCCGTCGAGGAGCGACTGACCCGATCAGCCGCCGTAGTTCATCCGGGTGTCCTCCATCCTGAGCACCTCGGGATGGTCGTCCGGCCCGGTGGCCCTGCCCCCCACGTCCACCACCTCCCCGACGAACAGGGTATGACTGCCCAGATCGAGGGTGTGTCGAAGCGAACACGAGAGCCACCCGGTGCTCGAGCTCACCACCGGTACCCCGTCTCCCAGCTCGGTCACCTCGATCCCCTGCATCGTCGTCGCCACACCGTCGTCCCCCACAACGACCTCCTCGGCCGGCTTGACGAACTTGCGGACCATGGTCCGATCTTCCCGAGCAAGGATGCTGACCGAGAACGACCCGCCTTCGGCGATCAGCCCCGCGGTCACGGCATCGCTCTCCACGGCGATGGCCACCAACTTCGGGCTGGTGGCCATCTGGGAGACCCAGTTGCACGTCATCAGGTTCCGACGGTGGCCGTAGCGGCTGCCCACGACGTACAGCCCGGCCGGCATGGACCACAGCACCCGGCGCCGGAGGCGGTCGTAGTCTTCCGGGTCGCGACCGGGTGGCACGGGACCGACGATTCCCTGCTGCACGGGCATGGCCTCGACCCTACTGGGCGCTCATGCGGCCGACGGGCGGGTAGCCACCCACGAGCCGCGGTGGTCAGGCTGGAGCAAAGGGATCGGGGTCGGGCCATCTCGATCAGGTCTGCCGGATGCGGTCAGGTCGGAGCGAAGGGATCGTTGTTGCCCCTCCGGGCACCGTCGTGGTCGTCGTCGACGGGACCTTTCCGGTTACCGCAGTAATGCGCCGGACCGCCTGGGCCAGGTCCGCCCCACCCTGTCGACGCTCATTGGCGGACTGCCGTAGGAGGGAGGCATTTCCGCCGGCGCCGCTGTAACAGTTGTTACCGGCCGAGTACTCGACCTGGTACGCGTTCTCCAGGGCCGTGGTCAGCTGGCTGTCCGGTGTGGGCAGGTTGCTATTGCCCGCGCTGGCGTCATTGGCCAACAGGGCGCACGCCGTTCGGATGATCCCGGCCGATCGATGTTGGGCCAACGCCTCGTCGATCGAGGCATTGTCGGCCACGATCGCCCCGATGGCCGGGCCGGCCCCCGCTCCGGAGACCCACGTGGAGACCCGGTGCGCCGGCGTGCCCGACTGTTCGGCTCCGGCACAAGCAGTCAGGAGCAGGGGCATGGCCACGGCTACCACACCGATCGCCATGGCTTTGCCCTTTGGCCGGCTCAACCGTGAATCCCGGTCCTTCCTGGACGCCACGATGGGTCGAGCTGTCGCAAGAAGATGTCGCAGCGCTCCTCTTCCTCTTGCTCCCCGATGGCCCCGGCTGTCGCTCGCAGCCCGTCGACGCATCGGAGAAATCCCCGGTTGGAGGGCTCAGACCATCGAACGGTTCCTGATCCACGCCATCCGGCCGCACGCAGGGCATCGAGACCTCGGTGGTAGCCGACCCGGTAGTAGGCGTACGCCTCGATGTCGTCCCCGGCCAGCGATCCGAGGGCCGACCATCCGGCCAGCGAACGGGGGAATGAGCGCACCACGTCAGCCACCGCGTCCCGGCGCCGCGCCGGGGGCTCGTCCAGAGCCCGTTCCAAGCGAACGGTGGCATCGTCGGGCTCCGGGGGAAGAACGGTTTCGGGAAGGCCCGACGTAATGCTGACCGGCGACGTGTTGGATGACGAATCGGGTGTCGCAGGCATAATCGCCAGTCTACGTGGTGGCCAGGAAAGCCGTCTGGCGGCCGACCGGTCCGGGCCGGCACCCGTGAGCCGACGGTGCCCCACCTGTGAGCCGCCCGTGAGCCGGGCCCATGGAGCCGCCCGTGAGCCGGGCCCTTGGAGCCGGTCGGGCTACGGCTCAGATGAGCCGGAGCAGGTGGGTTCAGATGAGCCGGAGCAGGTGGGCTCAGATCGAGCCGGAGCAGGTGGGTTCAGATGAGCCGGAGCAGGTGGGTCAGATGAGCCGGAGCAGGTGATAGTCCTTTCGGCCCCTGCGCAACACCACGTAGCCTCCGGCCAGCAGATCCGTGCTCCGGATCATCCGGTCGATGTCCGACTCGCGGCGATTGTTGACGTAGGCCCCGCCTTGTTCCACCAAGGTCCGGGCCCGGCCCTTGGATGGCACCAATCCCGTCTCGGCCAACAGGTCCACCAGAGACAGTCCCTCGCCCTCGAGTCGAGCCCGATCCACCTGGGTCGACGGGGCCTCCGCGAACACATCGAGCAAGGTGGGCTCGTCCAACTCGACGATGGCCTCCCCGAAGAGGGCGGAGGCGGCCCGCTCCGCTCGTTCCATCTCTTCTCGTCCGTGGACCATGGAGCACACCTCTTGAGCCAGAACCCGCTGCGCCTCCCGGCGCTCGGGGTGCTCCACGGTCGTGGCGTCGAGGAGAGTCAGCTGATCATGGTCCAAGAAGGTGAAATAGCGGAGGTAGGAGCCGACCACGCTGTCCTCGCAGCGGACGAAGAATTGGTACAGCCGATAGGGGCTGGTGCGCGCCGGGTCGAGCCACACAGTGCCGGTCTCCGACTTGCCGAACTTGGTGCCGTCGGCTTTCAGGACGAGCGGGGAGGTAAGTCCCCACACCTCGACACGCCGTAGCTTGCGGACCAGGTCGATGCCCATGGTGATGTTCCCCCACTGATCGCTGCCGCCGATCTGCAAGCGGCAGTCCTGGTCATCGAACAGGCGGAGAAAGTCGTAGGCCTGGAGCAACATGTAGCTGAACTCGGTGAAGGAGATCCCTTCCCCTTCTCGATCCAGGCGAGCCTTGACCGAGTCCTTGGCCACCATCTGGTTGACGGTGAAGTGCTTGCCCACGTCGCGGAGGAACTCGAACAGACCCATCCCGGCCAGCCACTCGCTGTTGTCCACCAGGGTGGCCCGAGCATCGCCGGCATCGACACCGAAGTCGAGGAAGCCCTCGAGTTGGGACCGGATCCCTTGCACATTGTGGGCAAGCTCCTCGGGGGTGAGCAACGCCCGTTCGGTGGACTTCCCGCCCGGATCGCCGATGAACCCGGTCCCGCCCCCGGCCAGGGCTATGGGGTGATGTCCGGCCAGCTGCAGGCGACGCAGGGTGCAGATCTGCAGCAGATGTCCGACGTGCAGGCTGTCGGCGGTGGGGTCGAAGCCGGAGTAGACGGTGAGGTGCTCGTGGTCGAGGCGATCCCCCAGCGAGGGATCGGTCATCTGATGGACGAGACCCCTGAAGCGGAGGTCCTCAGCAAGTCGGGCCATGGCCTCAGCCTGCCACGTGGCCTGCGGCCCTCAAGACGATCCCTCGTGACTGAGCACGCACCCGGACGACCACTGGTGAAGGCTGCCGATACGATCGCACTGCGTCGCGCGCGACCCCACCGCGTGACCCGGATCGAGGAAAGAGCCCCCATGGACAATCCGTACCTGAGCGGCAACTTTGCTCCCGTGGCCGAGGAGCGAACCGAGGACCACGAGCTGGAGATCGACGGCGTGATCCCGCCCGATCTCGAGGGTCACCTGCTCCGCAACGGGCCGAACCCCGCCATCATTCCCTCCGATCAAAGCCAGTACCACTGGTTCAGCGGCGACGGGATGATCCATGCCATCGGGCTGGAAGGCGGCAAGGCGGTGTCCTACCGCAACCGGTGGGTGCGGACCCGGAAGCTGGCCGCAGAACGGGGCACGACCCCCCCGAAGGGGCCGAGCGAGCCCATCGACGGCCCGGCCAACACCCACGTGATCCGCCACGCCGGCCGAACCCTGGCCCTCGTCGAGTCCGGATTCCCCCATGCCTTGTCGCCCGATCTCGAACGGGCACGGATCCACGACTTCGACGGGTCGTTGGCGTCTCCGATGACCGCCCACCCGAAGGTCGATCCCGTAACCGGCGAGCTCATCTTCTTCGGGTACGACCTGTTTGGGCCGCCGTTCCTGCGCTCGCACGTTGTCGATGCCGGCGGCGTCCTCGTCCAGACCGAGGAGATCGACATCCCTCGGGCCGTGATGATCCACGATTTCGGGGTTACGGCCACCCGCATGGTCTTCCTCGACCTCCCCGTGGTGTTCGACCTCGATCTGGCTACCGCCGGTCAAAGCCTGCCGTTCCAGTGGATGCCAGAGGCCGGGGCCCGGGTCGGTGTACTGGCTCGAGACGGACGGGGTTCCGACATCCAGTGGATCGGAATCGATCCCTGTTTCGTGTTCCATGTTCTGAACGCCTACGACGACGGCCAGTCGGTGGTCATGGACGTGGTGCGCTACGACTCCGCCTTTGACACGTTGCCGGGCGAGAGCATCGCGGCCAGCCAACCAATGCTCGCCCGCTGGACCGTCGACCCGGTTGGTCGCCGGGTTCGCGAAACCCTTCTCGACGACAGCCCCGTCGAGTTCCCGAGAATCGACGACGCCGTGGCCGGCCGGACGCACCGTTTCGGGTACTGCGTGGGAATGTCCGCTCCGGACAGTCCCGCGGGATTCGATCAAGTACGACCTCTCTCGGGACGAGTCGGTCCGGTTCGATCCCGGCGAGCATGGCCAAGCCGGCGAACCGGTCTTCGTGCGGGCCGCAGACGGGCACGGTGAGGACGAGGGCTGGGTCCTGAGCGTCGTCTACGACGCCACGAGGGACGCCAGCGATCTCGTCATCCTCGACGCCACCTCCTTCAGCGGCCCGCCTGTGGCCGTCGTGCACCTGCCGGTCCGGGTGCCCTTCGGCTTCCACGGTTCGTGGATCCCGGCGACCCCGTAACGAAGGCTCACGCAGGGGACCAAATCCGAGGGTGACAGTAATTGGCCCATTCACCATGGGAAACTGGTGAAACTCTCGTCGAGGCCGGGCGGTGACGTGATCGGCCCCTCACCCGGTAAAGGCCCCAGGTCAAACGTGTCCCCTTCCAGCTACATACCGCCCGGAGATCAAGGCGTGCCCGGCCGATCCGGTGGGGGCGAGTTCTCGGGGCCGATCCTCAGTGGCCAGGTGTACATCCCCAGCCGCAAGGACAAGCGCAAGCGGGGCCGTCGGCGCCGTTCTCGGGGATCGAGGATCCTGCGCTGGTTGATTCTCGTTCTGGTCGTGATCCTGGTCCTCGCCGGAGCGGCGTTCGGGTACAACGAGTACGAGTGGAGCCAAGTCAGCTCGGCGCCCTGTCCCACCTGCGTCCCCGCGGCCAATGGGGCGCCGTACAACGTCCTGTTGATCGGGTCCGACTCGCGAGCGGGCGAGAGCGCAGCCCAGGCTCAGCACTTCGGCAGCACGGCGTCGACCCCCGGCCAGCGCAGCGACACCATCAAGATCATCCACGTCGATCCCCAGGCGGGTACGGCCAGCTCGCTGTCCATTCCCCGCGACACCTACGTGCAGCTCTCCGGCCTTCCCGCCGGAACGGGGCTGTCCACCGACAACAAGATCAACTCGGCCTACAACAACGGGCCCAACGGGTTGATCACCACCATCGAGAACACCTTCGGCATCCCCATCAGCCACTACATCGTCGTCAACTTCTTCGGTGTCCAGGACGCGGTGAACGCACTCGGGGGCATCTCGCTCAACTTCCCCTACCCGGCGCGCGACAACGACAACGGCAACAACAACTCCGGCCTCAGCATCCCCACCGCGGGCTGCCAGGTACTCAACGGAGCATCGGCGCTCGCCCTGTCTCGCTCCCGCTACTACCAGTACTACGCCAACGGCTACTGGCACTCCGACCCCACATCTGACCTTGGTCGCATCACGCGCCAGAACATCGTCATCGCCGCGGCGCTGAACAAGGCCAAGTCCACCTACAACCCGTTGACGTTGAACTCACTACTCAGCTCCATGGTGCACGACTTCTCCAAGGACGACGGCCTGACCGAAGGGGACCTGTTCTCACTCGTCGAGCGCTATCACGCCTTCGGGGGATCGAACCTGCAGGCCGTCACCCTGCCGACTGTCGCCGCCACCACCAGCGGGGGCAGCTCCGTCCTGGTGGTCGACGAGCCCGCAGCACAGCAGATGCTGACCGCCTTCTTGGGCACCACCCCCAACACGGTGAGCACGCCCCCCATCGATGCCTACGGCTCGGCCATCGCCATTCCAGCCGTGGCCACACCCACTACGGCACCGGCCACCACACCGACCACCTCTTCGGGCGCGGCACCGGCTCCGGCACCGGCCTCAACGACCCCGTCGTACGATCCCACACCCTGCTGAACGGAATGCTGCGCTGACCCGGCGGCCGCCCTGATCGCCGACGGGTCGAGGCCCGGCGCCGATGGCCGCGTCGACGGCGAGAACGATCGACTCGTTCAGACGGCGGTGGCCGGCGACATTCTCCTCCCGGCCGGGAAGGCGCACCCGGACGACCGACAGGCCGCCGGAGGCCACACCCCGCTCGACCGCGGCCACCGCCGCGTCCACATCGTCGACATCGGCGACCGGTAGGCCGAAGCCGCCGGCCACGGCGGCGATGTCGCTGGCCTGAGGCGTTCCGAAGAGGTTCTCGAAGGTCGTGGATCCAGGGCCGAGGCCGGAGGCAGGAACGAGAAGATGCCTCCTCCCCCGTTGTCGGCCACCACGATCGTGCACGGCATGTCGGCGCCCGGGCTGCGGACCAGCGCCGAGCAATCATGCAAGAAGGCCAGATCGCCGACCAAGGCCACCGTCGGTCGGCCACGGCCCAGGGCCACGCCCAGCGCCGTGGACACCACGCCGTCGATGCCATTGGCCCCGCGATTGGCGAGCACCCGGGGGGGCGAGGACCAGGGAGGGGCGAAGGCCTCGACGTCCCGCACGGGCATCGACGAGGAGACGACCAGAGTCGCCTCTGCCGGAACGGCCCGGTAGAGCCGGCGGGCCAGGGCTGATTCGGCCAGGGCCCCGAGATCCGAGCTCCCGATCGGGTCCGCCTCCAATGCGGCCGTGAGCGCGGACTGCGCCGCCGCCTCAGCGGCCTGCCATCCCGCCGACCAGGTGGAGTCCTGGTCCCGCTGCCCCACGTGGTCGACCACGGCCCGACACAGCTCCGCCGGGTCGGCTCGCACCACGGTGGTCGCCCCTCGCTCCGGGTCGAGCCACCGCCAGCACGGGTCCACGACGAACTGCGGGGAGCCGGCCCTGCTCAAGTCGGCCACCCATTCGTTCACCACCTTCGACACCCACGGAGCACCGAGACGAAGGACGACCTGGGGAACGAAACGTTCCGTGAACTCCCGAGAGCGAAGGATCCCGTCGGCCGCCGCCACCACCCCGGGGGCGTCGATGCGGGCCCCCGAGCGCGGGTCGGCGAGCACGGGCCACCCGAGTGATCGGCTCAGCGCACAGATCGCTTCGGGCTCGCCACAACCGGCTCCGGCCAGGATGACTCCTCGCCGCCCGGCGTCAGCCAGCTCGGCGACCACCGTCGCCGGTGCGGGTGGTCGACTCACCTCGGCTCGGTGCCAGGGTGCACCGCCGGCTCGGCCCGGCAGCGCCGATGGCGGGATCGACGTGGACGGGAGCAGCGGGTCGCGGAAGGCCAGGTTCAGATGAACGGGGCCGGGACCGGCCGGGCCGGACCGCGCCTCGGCGACCGCCCGCGAGGCGATGGATCGCCAGGTGTGTGAGGTGGCTTCGTCGGCCACCCCCGGCTCGAAGAACCACCGTACCGACGAACCGAACAAGCGGTTCTGGTCGATGGTCTGGGGCGCGCCGACCTCGGTGCAGCTCCGGGGGCCGATCCGCCGTGCAGGCCAGCAGCGGGGTGCCACCCAGGTCGGCTTCCACCATGGCCGGATGGAGCTCGGCGGCGGCCGTGCCGCTGGTGGTGAGGAGCACCGCCGGCATACCGGTGTCTCAATCCCAGGCCCAAGGCCACGAATGCCGCCGATCGTTCGTCGAGACGCACGTGGACGGTCATGTCCCGATGGGCGGCCAGCGCCAGGGCCAGCGGGGTGGACCGCGATCCCGGGCACACGACGGCATGCTCGATCCCGGCGCGGACCCATTCGTCGACCAACGTGGCCGCGTAGGCCGCCTGCACGTCACCGAAACGTTTCCGCCGTTCGGCGTCGTGGCCCTCGCTCCCTGTCGGTACGCTCATCGCCAGGTCCCGACATGGCACACCCGACATCCACGACACCCGCACCGCGGCGGGCACCGCCGCCCGACTGCAGCCGAGACCGTCACCCGTCTGTCCACCGAGACCACCGGAAGCGGACCCCGTCTGGTCCTCGCCCACGGCTTCACCCAGACCGGTGGCATCTGGGGTCCCATGGCCGATGATCTGGCCACCGACCACCAGGTGGTGTCGGTCGACATGCCCGGTCATGGCCGTTCGTCGGCCGTGCGGGCCGATCTCAGCGCCGGAGCACGGCTGTTGGTCGATGCGGGCGGGACGGGTACGTACCTCGGCTACTCGATGGGAGCTCGCTTCTGCCTGCCACGCCGCACTGTGTCCCCGGACCGGGTCCGGTCGCTCATTCTGATCTCCGGCACGGCCGGCATCGAGGACGACCGTCTCCGGATGGAACGTCTGGCGGCCGACGAGTCGTTGGCTTCCGATCTCGACCCGCTCCCGGGCGAGGGTCCGGCCAAGGATGAGCGCGAACGGCTGGACGCCTTCTTGCGCCGGTGGCTCGATCGTCCTCTCTTTGCCGGTATCCCTGATGGTCGCTCGGGCTTGGCTGAGCGACGGATGAACACGACCGCCGGGTTGGCATCGAGCTTGAGGCTGGCCGGGACGGGCACGCAGCGCCCACTCTGGGACCAGCTGCACCTGCTCTCCATGCCGGTACTGGTGATCACCGGCGAGCGCGACACCAAGTTCACCGCTCTCGGCGCCCGCATGGCCGAGGCGATCGGTGCCAACGCCATCCATGCCGTGGTACCCGGGGTCGGCCACACCGCTCACCTGGAAGACCCGGGCGCGGTGACCGCGGTGGTCCGCGCCCATCTCGCCGCCGGGCCCGGCTGAGGGTCCGATCACAGCCACAACCCCACGGCGAGGAGCACCCCGAACGTCAGCTGCAGGCGGCCGGTGTCGGCCAGAACGGGCAGCAGCGCCCGTCCTTCGGCTCCGTCCATCACCACCCGCATCGGCCGGTAGGACAAGGGCAGCGCGGCCAGGGCCAGCAGCGACCAGGGGCGCCAGGCGGCAGCCACCACCGCACCCCCGAAGGCCAGCACCAGGCAGCCCACATAGAGGCGGCCACCCCACCGGCGACCAACGCGGACGACCAGGGTCCGCTTGCCCGAGACGAGGTCAGAGGCGATGTCCCGGAGGTTGTTGGCCAACAGCAGTGCCGTAGCCAGCAAGCCGACGGGCACCGACACCACCAAGGGGAGGAGGGCCAGACGCCCGCTCTGCACGAAGGCCGAGCCGGCCGTGGCCACCACGCCGAAGAAGACGAAGACGAACAGCTCGCCGTACCCGGCATAGCCGTAGGGGCGGGGCCCGCCGGTGTACAGCCATCCGGCAGCCAGGCATGCGGCGCCGACGGCCAGCACCCACCAGGACGTGACCGCGGCCAGACCCAGGCCGACCACACCGGCGACGGCGAACGCCCCCAGCGCCGCCCGCTTCACGGCCGACGGAGAGGCCAGCCCGGTGGCCACCAGCCGGACCGGCCCCACCCGAACGTCGTCGGTCCCCCGGACCCCGTCGGAGTAGTCGTTGGCGTAGTTGGTGCCGATCTGGATGGCCAGGGCCACGACCAGCGCGCCGGCTGCCCGCCACCACAGGAGGCCCGGGTGGAGCGGGCTGAACGCGTCGGCGCGATGGACGAAACCGGCCTGGCCCGCGAACCCGCACGCGGCCACCGCCGTGCCCACCAGCACAGGGACCACCGCGGCGGGCAACGTCCGCGGCCGGGCCCCGAGCACCCAGCGCTTGACCGGCCCCGGCTCCGGCCCGGCCCCGGGGGCGGAGCGGTCACGGAGCTGTCGGCGCGGGGCTCTCGGCATCAGAACTGCCGGCGTCGGGGCTCTCGGCATCGGCACCGGGAGCCCCGGGGGCTCGGACCTCTCGGCCTCGAATGCCAGCCGCGGGGCCGGTCAGCCACGGAGGCCGTCCCTGCTCCCCGCCGGAGTGCGATCACGGGCGGCGGGGAAGGGCGAGAAGTCGGGTTGCCGCCGCTGCTGATAGGCGTTGCGTCCCTCTTGCCCCTCCTCGCTCATGTAGAAGAGCATGGTGGCGTCGCCGGCCAGCTGCTGGAGCCCGGCCAGGCCGTCGTCGGCGGCATGCAGCCCGCCCTTGATCATCCGCAGCGCCATGGGTGAGAGCGAGAGCATCTGCCGGCACCAGGCCACGGTCTCGCGCTCGAGATCGCCGAGGGGCACCACCTCGTTGACCAGACCCCAGTCGAGGGCGGTGGCGGCGTCGTACTGCCGGCAGAGGAACCACACCTCCTTGGCCCGCTTCAACCCGATGGTGCGGGCCAGCAGGCTCGAGCCGTAGCCCCCGTCGAAGCTGCCCACCTTGGGCCCGGTCTGCCCGAACCGGGCATTGTCGGCGGCGATGGTGATGTCACAGACCAGATGCAAGATGTGGCCGCCGCCGATGGCGTAGCCGGCCACCATGGCGATCACCGGCTTGGGCAGGCGCCGGATCTGCACCTGGAGGTCGAGGACGTTCAACCGCCCGATGCCCTGCCGGGCCACGTCGTCGTCTCCGATGTAGCCGTCATCACCCCGGATCGACTGGTCGCCTCCCGAGCAGAAGGCGTCGGGCCCCTCGCCGGTCAGGATGATGGCCCCGACGGTCGGGTCGTCCCGGGCCAGGTTGAACGCCTCGGCCAGCTCGAAGAGGGTCTGGGGCCGGAAGGCGTTGCGGACCTCGGGCCGGGCGATGGTGATCTTGGCGATGCCTTCGGCCACATCGAAGTGGATGTCCCGGTACTCGCCCCGGCGCTCCCAGGCCGGCAACGGCTCCCGGCGAAAGTGGTCGACCGGGTCCTCCGGCGCCCCGCTGATCACGGTGGCCGGAGCGCCGCTCGACCTGCTCCTGCCGTCCCGTCTCCGTCCGAATCAACCATATGACCATTCACTCCTAGAGTCATCACTCGTACGATCCCTTAGGCTAACCCCATGCCCGAGCTGTTGGCGCTCGACCTCCCTCCCGGACCGATGTTCGTCGAGGCCATGTGCTCGGCCTGGGAGTCCGGCGACGCCGTGCTCCCGCTCGACCCTCGGCTGCCCCGACCGGCCGTCCTGCGCGCTGCATCGACGCCCTGCGGCCGGCCCGGGTGGTCTCGGCCGAGGGCACCCGGGCGCTACCCGGCGGAGGCATGCCCACCGAGGAGGGCGACGCCCTGGTCGTGGCGACCAGCGGGACGGCGGGAGAGCCCAAGGGCGTGGTCCTGACCCACGACGCCGTGCACGCGTCGGCCGTGGCCACCTCCCAGCGCCTCGCGGTGGACCCCGACCGCGACCGGTGGCTGGCCTGCCTCCCCTTCGCCCACATCGGCGGCCTGTCCGTGGTCACCCGGGCCTTGGAGACGGGTACCCCCTACCGGATCCACGAGCGGTTCGACGCCCGCGCCGTCGAGCACGAAGCCCAAGACGGCACCACCTGGTCTCCCTGGTGGCGACGGCCCTCGGCCGCACCGACACCTCGGGCTACCGGGTCGTCCTGCTCGGCGGGGCGGCGCCCCCCACCGCGCTCCCCGGCAACGTCGTCACCACCTACGGCATGACCGAGACCGGTTCGGGGCTGGTCTACGACGGCGTGCCCCTCGAGGGCGCCGAGGTCAGGCTGGGGGACGGCTCGCTCGGATCGAGCGGCGAGATCCTGGTCCGCGGCCCCATGTTGCTGCGGGCCTATCGCGACGGGCACGATCCCCGGCTGGCCGGCGGATGGCTGCCCACCGGAGACGGTGGCTCGTTCGGACCCGACGGTCGTCTGATCGTGCACGGTCGGATGGCTGAGGTCATCGTCACCGGGAGCGGAGAAGGTGTGGCCGGTTGCCGTGGAGAGCATTCTCGCCGCCCACCCAGGCGTGGCCGAGGTCGCCGTCTGGAAGCGGCCCGATGCCGACTGGGGGGAACGGGTGGTGGCCTGGGTGGTGGCCGCCGATCCCACGGCCCCGCCGGGGATACGGCGAGCTGGGCGAGTTGGTGGCGGCCCAGGTGGCGCCATGGGCGGCACCCAAGGAGCTGGTCCTCGTCACCGAGCTGCCCCGGACATCGAGCGGAAAGGTCCGCCGGACCGACCTCGCTTGACCCCGTGATCGCTCAGCCCACCACGCCCCCACTGGGCATGCTGAGGGCACCCCCGTCGATGACCAGCGTGTCGCCGGTGATCCACGACGCCGCGTCCGAACAGAGGAACAGGGCGGCCTTGGCGATGTCGTCGGGCAGTCCCAGTCGCCGGAGAGGCAGCCGCCCGGCGATGAGATCCTCGGCCGGCTCCCACAGCGCCTTGGCGAAGTCGGTCTTCACCAGTCCCGGGGCCAGCGCGTTGACCCGCACCCCGGGGCCCAGCTCGCTGGCCAGCTGGCTGGTCAGATGGATCACGGCCGCCTTGGTCACGTTGTACCAACCGATGCCCCCCTCCACTGACAGGCCGCCGACCGAGGCCAGGTTCAGCACCGCCCCGCCGTTCTCGGCCATGGCCGCCCGCCAGGCGGCGCGGGTCCAGGCCAGGACGCCCAGCTGATTGACCTGGACCGTCTTGGTGGCGCGGCTCTCGTCGATGTCCAGGGTGGGCCCGAAATGGGGGTTGGTGGCGGCGTTGTTGACCAAAATGTCCAAGCCGCCGAAACGCTCCAGGGTGGCGGCCACGCACGCCTGGGCCTGGGACTCGTCTCCGGCGTTGGCCACGAACCATGCCGTCTCGCCATAAGGGCGGTCGTTCGCCGCGCCGGGCGTTGCCCGCTGCTCGGCGATGAGCGCGACCGCGGCTTCGAGCGCGTCGGCCTTTCGTGAGGACAGCATCACCGAGGCACCGGCCTCGGCAAACCGAGTGGCGATGGCCAGGCCGATGCCGCGGGAGGCACCGGTAACGAGGGCCACTTTTCCGTCGAGTCGGAGTTCCATGGCCGCCACCATAGACAGGGCCGCCGATGCGATGGCCGGTCACGGTGTGGCCATCGGTGGCGTGGGGCGCGATCCTGGGGTCGTAGGCTGAGCAACCGTGAACCGCCTCGCCAAGGAGACGAGCCCGTACCTCCGCCAGCATGCCGACAACCCTGTCGATTGGTACCCCTGGGGCGACGAGGCCTTCGCCCGGGCCAAGGAGACCGACAGCCCGATCTTCCTGTCGATCGGGTACTCGGCCTGCCACTGGTGTCACGTCATGGCCCACGAGTCCTTCGAGAACCCAGAGACGGCGGCCACCCTCAACCGATCATTCGTCTCGATCAAAGTCGACCGAGAAGAACGGCCCGATGTCGACGCCGTGTACATGGAGGCGGTCCAGGCCATGACCGGTTCGGGGGGCTGGCCCATGAGCATGTTTCTCACCCCCGACGGCCGGCCTTTTTTCGGTGGGACCTACTTTCCCCCCGACGACCGCCACGGCTCGCCTTCGTTCACCACGGTCCTCGAGGCCCTCACCGATGTCTGGACCGACCGCCGCTCCGATGTGGAACAACAGGCCGACGAGTTGTTCCGGGCGGTCGACCGAGCGCTCGGTCATCGCCAGACCGTTGGTGACCGGTGCGGTGGCGTCGGGCGAAAGCGGGGGCGCAGGGCAGACCGATCTCCTCGACGCCGCCGTGATCGAACTGGCGGAGCGGTTCGATGATGAATGGGGCGGCTTCGGGCCGGCGCCGAAGTTCCCCCACCCGACGCTGATCGACACCGCACTGCGCCATGCCAGCCAGACCGGTGCGGCGCTGTCCCGCCAGATGGCCACCACCACCCTCGACGCCATGGACGCCGGCGGCATTCATGATCACTTGGGCGGTGGGTTCGCCCGCTACTCGACCGACGGTCAGTGGCTGGTGCCGCACTTCGAGAAGATGCTCTACGACCAGGCCGGGCTGCTCGCGGTCCTACGTCCGCGGCTGGCAGGTCACCGGGAACCCGGACTACCTGCACGTGGCCGAGCGCATCATCGACTACGTGGGCTCCGAACTGGCCTCGCCGGCAGGGCGGCCTCTACTCGGCCGAGGATGCCGACTCCGAAGGGAGTGGAGGGCAAGTTCTACGTCTGGACCCCGGCGGAGGTCACCGAGGCGGTGGGGCTCGCAGGCCGCCGGCGAGGTCTCCGAATGGTTCGGGGTGACGCCCGGGAGGCAACTTCGAGGGATCGACCATCCTGCGGCGGCCGCTCGGCGCTCCCCTCACCGGCCCGCCCGCGATGGAGGAGGGGCGGCGGCGGCTGTTCGAGTACCGGAGCCATCGCGTGCGCCCCGGACTCGACGACAAGGTGCTGACCGAGTGGAACGCCATGTTCTGCTCTGCACTGGTCGAGGCCGCGGCGGCCAGCCGGACGATCCGACTGGGCCAAGCTGGCTGTCACCGTGGGCGAGTTCCTCTGGCGCGAGCTCCGGCGGCCCGCTGACGGGCGGTGGTTGCGGTCATGGCAGGCAGAGGGTGGCGCCCGGCACCTGGCCTACGCCGCCGACTACGCGTGGCTGGTCGACTGCTTCACTCGCCTGGGCGAGCTCACCGGTATCGCCCTCTGGACCGAACGGGCGATCGAGACCGCTGACGGCCTGATCGACCTGTTTCACGACGATGCCGGCGGTGGCTTCTTCACCACCGGGACGCGACGCCGAGGCACTGATCGTCCGGACCAAGGAGGTCTTCGACGGGGCCACTCCCGCGGCCAACTCGGTCGCAGCCGTGTCCCTGGTGCGCTTGGGTGCCCTCACCGGTTCGGACCGGTATCGGTCGAGCGCCACCGAGATCGTCGACCTGCTCGGAGATCTTCTGTCCAAGCACCCCACCGCCTTTGCCACCACGTTGCTCGCCGCTCACCTCCTCGCCCACGGGACCACCGAGATCGTGGTGGTTGGGGACCGCCCCGACCTGGTCGACCTGGTGCACCGTCGGTGGCTACCCGAAGCCGTCCTCGCCTGGGGAGAGCCCACTCCGTCGCCGTTGTGGGAGGGTCGGGAGCCCGGACAGGCCTACGTCTGCCACAACTACGCCTGCCTGCTTCCAGCTACGGACCCGGACACGTTGGTGGCTCAACTCGACGGGAGACTCCGGTGAGCGACCACGGTCGGGGCTGGGAGCCGATCGACCACCCACGGCCGACCCCGCCGGGGGGCACCCCGCCGGTCGCGCCCAGTCGAAGAACCCGTGGGCCCGAATCATCCGGTGATAGCACGCAGTTCGGTGACGAGATCGACTCGGGAACCGGGCCGGAGCCAGAAGACAAGCTCGAATGGGATGACCTGTTCGCGTCGGGCGACGAGCACGCGTGGGACGACGGTCGCGAGTTGGACGTCAGGTCTGCGCCGGACGTCAGGTCTGCGCCAGAAGCCGGGCCGGGGCCGGCTGTCCATAGGGATCCCCTCCCACCACCACCGGATCTCGAGGTCGGGCCGGATCCAGATCCGCAGCCAGACCCGGGTGGGATCATCCGCAGTCCCACCCGGGCCAGGTTGAGACGCCCAAGAGATCCAAAACGGATCGGCGGAATTCGCCGCCGTCGGAGCCCCGCGGTCGCGCTCGCCGCAACGCCAGAAATGGTACGGCCCGGGACCTCGTCCGCTCGATCAGCCCGCGTGACCGTGTCGCTATCGACGGTGGCTCGTCGCTGACCCTGTTGGTCCTGGCCTGCAACGAGGAGGACACGGCCGGCATCGACCTGGCCTCGGGCGCGTTGCTGCGGGCGCGAGTGCCGTGGCCCACAGGCCATCGACCCGACCTTGCTCCCTTCGACGTGGTCGAGGCCGTGCTGGCCGACGAACCCGAACGAGATGACCTGGCCCAGCCCGAGGCGGTGAGCGCCCGGGGTTTGCCGCGTCATCTGGGGACGCTCCACGGGCGCCGGGTCCGTCATCTGCTGCATCCGCTGGCCGCGCCGATCGAGGAGCACGTCCTCGGCTTTCCGGGGACGTCGGCCCCCTACTGGAATTTCGCGGCTTTCGCCCCTCACTGGCCCTCCTGGTGCCGACCAAGGGACCGGTTCTCTTCCGTCGGGCCGGGGACCGCTCGGTGTGGATTCGGTTCGGGTGGGGTCGGAGCGACAACTGGCTGCCCGTCGAAGACCTCGGCGCCATCCGGGCGTTGGATGCAGCCAGACGGGATCGATTGCAGGGAAAGGACCTCGCCTCTGCGCTGGGGTTCAAGCCTCACTATCTGGTGGCATCGGTGAGCCGCCCTCGAGACGGACACTGCTACAAGACGATCCGCGGACTGGTTCCACGAGGCTGATCGGGCCACGGCGGGTTCGAGGCTGAGGTTCGCTGAGCGCGTTCCCCGAGCACCCTGCAGGCCGCCGGTTGGCCGCCATGCAGGCCGCCGGGTCGGCCGCGCCCAGCCGGTCGACGACCGTCGCCTACAGTCCAGGTGTGAACGCTCCGGCCACCCCAGACACCGGCCACCTCACCGCCAACCCTCACGCCGAGCCCGTTCTGCCCGACTATGCCGGTCCGTGTCTGACCAACCTGGTACCCGCCCTGCTCACCGGCCCGGATCGTTCGCCCGAGTGGCTTCCCGCCCGGGCCCGCGGGGCCGACCAGATGGTGCTGTTGGTCATCGACGGCCTGGGCTGGGAGCAACTCCAAGACCGGGCGGCGATCGCCCCGACACTGGCCGCCGCGTCCCAGACGGGATGCGCCATCACCTCGGTGGTCCCCACGACGACGGCGACCGCTCTGACGTCGATCGTCACCGGCCGACCCCCGTCCGATCACGGTGTCCTCGGCTACCGATTGGCCGTCGGCGACGACGACGTCCTCAACGTCCTGCGCTGGCAGGTCGGGTCGAGGACGATCAGGATGCGCGACGAAGCATTCCCGCGGCCCAGTTCCAGCCCTTCCCGCCGTTTCCCGGCGCCGCGGGCCCGGTACCCGTCGTGTCCCGCTCCGAGTTCGGAGGCACCGGATTCACCGCCGTCCACCTCGGTGACTCGCCGCTCCATGGCTATCGGGTCCTGTCCACCATCGTGGTCGAGACGCGCCGGCTCCTGGCCCGCGGCTCGACGTTCGTGTACGCGTACTACGACGGGATCGACAAGGTGGCGCACGCCCACGGACTGGGCGAGTACTACGACGCCGAGCTGCAAAGCGTCGATCGGCTGGTGGCCGAGATGGCTGCCCTGCTGCCCGACGGCGCCGTCTTGGTGGTGACGGCTGATCATGGCCAGGTGGACGTGGGCTCCCGGGTCGTGCTCCCGGGCAAGGACCTCATGTCCGCCACCCGCTTCATCTCCGGCGAAGGTCGCTTCCGGTGGCTGCATGCCAAGCCGGGGGCGGCCAAGGACCTGCTCGTCGATGCTGAGGAGCTCCACGGCGAGACCACGTGGGTGCGCAGCCGGGACCAACTGATCGATGATGCCTGGTTCGGCGGACCCCTCCGGGACGGCGTGGAATCACGGCTGGGTGACGTGGCCCTGATTCCCCATGCTCCCATCGCCTTCCTCGATCCGGCGGACACCGGCGAGACCCGGCTGGCGGCCCGTCACGGGTCGCTCACCTCCGCCGAGATGTTGGTCCCGCTCCTTTGCCTCGCCGGGGATGGCAACATTTCTTCATGACCACATTCAACGACGAAGGCACGAGCCCGCTCCGACCCGAGGTCGTGGGGGTCGACCCGCAGTCCGAACGACCCGGGGGCGGTGCCGCCCAACCCAACGCCACCGAACCCAACGCCGATGGTACCGGCGGAGCCGAGGACGCCGCGGTAGAGCGCACCGAATCCATCGAGCAGCCGGCCAAGCTGTTGCGCATCGGCTCCATGGTCAAGCAACTGCTCGAGGAGGTGCGCCAGGCGCCGCTGGACGAAGCCGGGCGGGGCCGACTGCGCGAGATCCACGAGCAGTCGATCCGGGAATTGGCCGGCGGCCTCTCCCCCGACCTGGTGGCCGAGCTCGAGCGGGTGACGATTCCCTTCGACTCCTCGGTTCCCTCCGAAGCCGAGCTCCGCATCGCCCAAGCCCAGCTGGTCGGGTGGCTCGAGGGTCTCTTCCACGGCATCCAGGCCACCCTGGTCGCCCAGCAGATGGCCGCCCGAGCCCAGTTGGACGAGATGCGCCAGCAGGCGCTGCCTCCGGGAGTCGACGCGACGACGGGGCGGCCGGGCACCTACCTGTAGGCCGCTACGGACCTGCCAACCCATAGGCCGCAGCCGGACCTGTAAGCCGTCACCTGTAGGCAGCGGCCGGGTCTCGGCAGGCGGCCCCCGGCCGGGCCCCTCCACGGTGTAGCGGGATCCGGAACGTCTGCGTCACCCGGCCCACCGCGCTATGGTCAGAATCACACCGCTGTAACTCGTCCACAGGGTGTGGAGAACCCGCCGGTGGACGACAGGAGGAAGGTCGCCACCGTTGGCCACACGGTCGTTCACACACCTGCACACCCACACCGAGTTCTCGATGCTCGACGGAGCCGCTCGGGTAAAGGACCTGGTGCAGGCGGCCGTCGAGGATGGTCAGCCGGCACTCGGCATCACCGACCACGGGAACATGTACGGGGTCCTCGACTTCTATGCCGCCTGTCGAGAGGCCGGCATCAATCCGGTGATCGGCACGGAGGCCTACATGGCCGCCGAATCGAGACACGATCGACCGGTCCGACGGGGCAAGGTCGACGACACCGGAGGCGACGTCGACGGCGGCGAGAAGCTCTATTACCACCTGACCCTCCTGGCCGAGACGACAGCCGGGTACCGCAACCTGTTGAAGCTCTCGTCCGCCGCCTACCTGGAGGGGTACTACTACAAGCCCCGGCTCGACTGGGAGCTGCTCGAGCGTCACCACGACGGGCTCATCGCCACCACCGGCTGTCTGGGCGGGGTGGTCCTCCAGGCCCTGCTGGCCGACGATCAGGTCGGAGCCGAGCACCTGGCCGCCCGGCTCCAGGACATCTTCGGCAAGGACAACTTCTTCGTCGAGCTCCAGGACCACGGGCTGGCCGCGGAGCACAAGACCAATCCCGCGCTGGTCGAGATCGCCCAGCGCATCGGGGCCCCGTTGCTGGCCACCAACGACAGCCATTACACCCACCGAGAGGACCACGTCGCCCACGACGCGCTCCTCTGCGTCCAGACCGGTGCCACCATCGACGACCCCAAGCGGTTCAAGTTCGAGGGCGAGGAGCACTACCTCAAGTCGGCCGGGGAGATGCGGCACCTGTTCGCCGAGCTCCCCGAGGCGTGCGACAACACGCTGCTCATCGCCGAACGGGCCAATGTGGAGATCGACTTCGGCCGGGTCAGCCTGCCCAAGTTCCCCGTGCCCGACGAGTTCGCGGGCGAGCCTACGAGGACCGGGCGCCCAGTATCTCCGGCACCTCAGCATCGAGGGGGCCAAGGAGCGCTACGGCCAGCCCATCCCGGCCACCGTCCTCGAGCGGCTCGACTACGAGCTCGGCGTTATCGGCTCCATGGGCTTCTCCGCCTACTTCTTGGTGGTGTGGGACCTCATCCGCTTCGCCCGCTCGCAAGCATCAGGGTGGGGCCAGGCCGGGGCTCGGCCGCGGGGTGCTGTGTGGCCTATTGCCTCCAGATCGTCGACCTCGACCCGATCCGCTACGACCTCCTCTTCGAGCGGTTCCTGAACCCGGGCCGTACCCAGATGCCCGATATCGACATGGACTTCGACGAGCGGTACCGCGGCGACATGATCCGATACGCCTCCGAGCGCTACGGCGCCGACCATGTCGCGCAGATCGTCACCTTCTCCACCATCAAGGCCCGGGCCGCAGTGCGGGACGGGGCCCGGGTGCTGGGCTACCCCTACATCGTGGGCGACAAGATCGCCAAAGCCATGCCCCGCTTGCTCATGGGCCGGGACACCCCGCTGGCCGCCTGCCTGGACAAGACGGAAGGCTACGAGGACGGGTACGCGGCCGCTGGTGAGCTCCGCGGCCATGTACGAGACCGATGCCGAGGCCAAGCGGGTCATCGATGTGGCCAAGGGGCTAGAGGGTCTCCGTCGCCAGGACGGGATCCACGCCGCCGCCGTGGTCATCACCGACGAGCCCCTGACCGAATACGTCCCCATCCAGCGCAAGCCCGATGGCAGCTCCGACCCGACCAACGCACCGGTGGTCACCCAGTACGAGATGCACGGGGTCGAAGACCTCGGCCTGTTGAAGATGGACTTCCTCGGCCTGCGCAACCTGTCGGTGATCGAACGGGCCCTGGACCTGATCCTGTCCTCGACCGGCGAGCGCCCGGACATCGATGCGATCCCCCTCGACGACGAAACCACCTTCGCCATGCTCCGCAAGGGCGACTCCATGGGGGTCTTCCAGCTCGAGGGCGGTCCGATGCGCTCGCTCATGCGTTCGCTCGCCCCCACCAGCTTCGATGACGTGGCCGCGCTGGTCGCCCTGTACCGGCCAGGTCCGATGGCCGCCAACATGCACAAGGACTACGCCGACCGGAAGAACGGCCGGAAGCCGGTGACCTACGTGCACCCCGACTTGGAGGAGCTCCTGGCCGATACCCAAGGGCTCATGATCTACCAGGAGTCGGTCATGCGGGTGGCCCAGAAGTTCGCCGGCTACTCCCTGGCCGAAGCGGACAACCTGCGCAAGGCGTGCGGGAAGAAGATCCGCTCGGTCATGGCCATCGAGCGGAAGAAGTTCGTCGACGGGTGCGTGAGCCAAGGATACGGCGAGGCCATCGGCACCACGCTCTTCGACATCATCGAGCCCTTCGCCGATTACGCCTTCAACAAGTCTCACTCCTACGGCTATGGCCTGATCGCCTACCAGACGGCCTGGCTGAAGGCCCACCACCCGGTGGAGTACCTGGCTGCCCTGCTCACCTCGGTGAAGGACAACAAGGACAAGACGGCCGTGTACCTGGCTGAGTGCCGGGCCATGGGCATCCAGGTACTCGTGCCCAGCGTGAACCGCTCGCTCCGATTTCGCCGCCGACTTCACCGGGACGAGACGGGCCGGCCCGAGTCGGCCTCCCGGGGTCGGGAACGCGAGCCGAACCCGGTGCGATCACCTTCGGGCTCGCCGCCGTCCGCAACGTGGGTGAGGGACTGGTCGCCCATATCGTGGCCGAGCGGGAGAAGACGGGCCCTTCGTCGACTTCTACGATTTCTGCCAGCGGGTCGATCCGCAGGTCCTGAACAAGCGGACCATCGAGTCGCTGATCAAGGCGGGTGGCTTCGACTGCCTCGGCCACGCTCGCCGGGGGCTGTGCCTGGGCTTCGAGGAGATCGTCGACCGTACGCTCGAGCGGCGACGGGAGCACGATGCCGGCGTCGTGTCGCCTCTTCGCCTCGTTGGAGCCCGAGGAGGACGGCCAGGCCCTCGGGTTCGGCGATACCCGGATCCCCATCCCCGACACCGAGTTCGACAAGAGCCAGCGACTGGCCTTCGAAAAGGAGATGCTGGGCCTCTACATCAGCGATCACCCGTTGATGGGGTTGGAGGGATCGCTGGGGCGCCTCACCGACTGCACGTTGGCCGAGCTCCGGGACATCGATGCCGACGGGCTGGGCGTGGGCGGCGGGGCCGGGAGGATTCAACAACGAGGGGCAGATTCGCGCTGGCCGGGGGCGTTGTCACCGATTTGTCCCGCCGGTACACAAAAAAGGGCGATCTCATGGCCACCTTCGTCCTGGAGGACCTCCAGGCGTCCATCGACGTCTTCGTGTTCCCGAAGACCATGGCCGAGTACGGCGCCCTGCTCGACGACGATGCCATCGTGGTGCTGAAGGGTCGGGTGGACATGCGCGACGACCGGGTGAAGCTGGTGTGCATGGAGATCCAGCGGCCGGATCTGGTCCATGGACGGGCTGCTCTGAGCTGCGGATTCTCTCTCACCCAACGCGCTGACGGACACGACGGTCAACCAGCTCAAACACCTCCTTCCGAGCACCCCGGCGGCTCGCCGGTCATGCTCCATGTGGGCGAGAAGGTGCTGAAGCTCCCGGCCGAGTTCAACGTGGACAGCCACCGGGGACTGGTCGGCGAGCTCCGGGTTCTGCTGGGGCCGAAGGCCATTTTGAGCTGATCGGGGCCTCGAGCAGGGTCCGAAATGGGCCCGGATAGGACAGGTGGCATCAAATCCCGGTAAAATTGCCCGCACGGCTCGCACGACGGGGGAAACCGGGACCATTCACACGGTACCGGGCGACCCTCGCAGACGAGCTCTTGCAGGCGACTGAGGAGCATGGAACAAGCTATGTCCATCCAGGTGGAAACCAAGGACTGCACGGCGATCAACGACACCGAACTGGCCGAGATGGCCGATCTCTGTGCCGAGCGGGAGCCACGCTTCGACATCGGATTCCTGTCGAAACAGCGTGAGGAGTGGGTGCTGGTGACCCGCGCCCGGGAAGGCACCAAGCTGCGGGGGTACTCGTTCTCGACCCTGGAGCGGATCGGGGGCACGCCGTCGCTGCTCATCGGCCTGGCCACCGTCGACCGGACCGCACGCGCCGATACCGTCCTGCGGGCGATGATGGGCGACAAGTACCGACGGGCCCTCCTGGCCTTTCCCGATGAGGATGTCCTGGTCGGGACCAGGCTCGTCGCGGCCGAGGGGTTCCGGGTCTTTTCCGGCCTGACCGACGTGGTCCCCGGTGCCGACCACAAGGCGACGGGCGAGGAGCGGGCCTGGGGTCGTCGTCTGGCCAAGCGGTTCGGGGCCGAGGGCCGTATCGACGACCGGACCTTCGTCCTGAACGGTGACGGCTGCGAGTCCGGTGGGTTCGACTTCGGCGGGCCCAAGGTGAAGACCCCCGAGGAGGTGGTACCACTGTTCGAGACAGTGGATCCCTCCACCGGCGGTCGCCTGGTGGCGTTCGGGTGGGCCATGGCCGAAGACCTGGCCGGATCCAAGCTGGGTGGGCACTGAACCGCCTGGTCCTGGCGCTCAGACCGGCCCGTCCCATCAGGCAAAGCAGCGGAACTTCGGCTCCAGGCTCTAGCATGGGTTCGTGAAGGTTTCCACCCGAGGTGACTATGCGAGCCGGGCATTGCTGTCCCTGGCCCTGCACACCACCACCGACGGTCCCACCGTCGGTCCGGGACATCGCCGAGCGCACCGGGCTTCCCCAGCCTTACCTGGAGCAGATCCTGTTGGCCCTGAAGGGTGCCGGCCTGGTCCGCTCCAAACGCGGCGTGGGCGGTGGGTACGTGCTGGCCCGGCCACCGGATGAGATCACCCTCAGCCAGATCGTCAGCGCCGTCGACGGGCCCATCGTGGCCGGTGACTTCGGAGAGCCCCACGCCAACGGGGCCTGTGATCACGAGGGCCAGTGCGTCCTGCTGAGCGTCTGGGCCGACGTGGGTGAGCACATGCGTACCCACCTGGACTCGTTCAACCTGGCCGACATGGTGGACCGAGCCCAAGGTCGGGTTCCGGCCCTGCGCCAGACCGCCGGTTGATCCCCGGCGCCGCGCCGCTGGGATCTCGGAGCTCACGATGACCGCAGGTCGGGCGCTGGTCCTGCTCGCCGGGGTCGTCGTCCTCCTGGTCAATGCCGCCGGCGTCATCCGGGTGCTCATCGTCCCCCGGCCGACGGTGGGCGGGCTCACCACCTGGGCCATGAGACTGACGCGGTTCGGGTTTCGTCAGATTGCCGACCTGACCCGCACCTACACCACCCAGGACCGGGTTCTCGCCCTCAGCGAGCCGTCGGCCCTCATCAGCCTGCTGGCCACCTGGCTGGCCTTCAGCGTGGTCGGTTTCGGGCTCATCATGTGGGGGCTGAACGACCTGTCGCTCACCGGCGCCTTCTCCGAGGCGGGGTCGTCGGTGTTCACCTTGGGATTTGCCACCGATCGCCACACCGGGGGCCGAGCGGTCGACTTCGTGGCCGCGGCCACGGGCATGGTCCTGGTCGCCTTGCAGATCGCCTACCTCCCCTCCCTCTACGGCGCCTACAACCGGCGGGAGACTCTGGTCACCATGCTCGAGAGCCGGGCCGGAGCGCCGGCGTGGGGCCCCGAAGTGCTCATCCGCCACCAACTGGTCGGCCTCATCGGCAACCTGCCGGCGCTGTTCGCCGACTGGGAGCGATGGGGGGCAGACGTGGCCGAGAGCCACACCAGCTACTCCTCGCTCCTCTTCTTCCGGTCCCCCCGGTCCCAGAACTCCTGGGTGATCAGCCTCATCGCCGTCATGGACGCCGCCGCCCTCTCCCTCGCCCTCGACCCGGACGAGCCCCAAAGAGGCCCGGATGTGCATCCGTATGGGGTTCACCTGCCTCCGGGACATCGCCCAGGTCACCCGCATCCGCTACGACCCCGATCCGAGTCCCGACAGCGACATCCGGCTGCCCCGCTCCGAGTTCGACGCCGCCGTCGCCCGGTTGGACGAGATCGGGTACCCCGTCACCCGGTCGCTCGATGAGGCATGGGCCCATTTCAAGGGATGGCGGGTCAACTACGAGGACACCGGCTACGCCCTGGCCGCGCTGATAGATGCCCCGCCGGCCCGGTGGACGGGACCGCGGCGGCTGTTCCACGGGGAGTCCCTCGAGCCGGCCCGGCCGGTGGATCGCCAGCCTGGAGGAGCCCCGCCCAGCCTCTTCGACCGGAAGGGACGACGCACGCTTCCGAGCGGCGACCCACCGTGGACGGGGCGGTCCGGCCCGGGCAACAGGCACCCGGGGGAGACGCCCCCGAGCCCCGAGCCCGTCGACCAGGGGCCGTCGGAGTAACCGACTGATCCTCCGTCAGGTCCGGTTCCACAGGTTGACCACCGGACGTTCGCGCTCCCAGGCCAGGATGCTCAGGGACGCCGGATCGAGAACGAAGTCCTTGCCCCCTTCGACGGGTAGGCCCACCCACCGAGCGCCGAGGGCGCGGAGGACGTGGGAATGAGCCACGCAGGCCACGTCGCCCGGGGTCGACCGAACCCGGGCGATGACCCGGTCGACCCGGGCCGCGACCTGGGACGGCGACTCACCCCCGGGTCCCCCGTCCCGCCAGAGATCCCAACCGGGGTTCTCCTCGAGGATCTCCGGGGTGGTCAACCCCTCGTAGTCCCCGTAGTCCCACTCGGCCAGGTCCGGATCGGCCAC
This sequence comes from uncultured Acidimicrobiaceae bacterium, assembly GCA_963717035.1. Taxonomy (GTDB): domain Bacteria; phylum Actinomycetota; class Acidimicrobiia; order Acidimicrobiales; family RAAP-2; genus DASXMT01. The sequence continues at coordinate 79,362 of CAVQVK010000044.1, forward strand.
CGCGCCGGGAGCCAGACCGGCCAGCTGAGCCGTCTCGACGGCGCGGGCCAGAGGGCTGTGGAGCACCAGCCGGAAGGAGTACTCGGCCAGCGGCGTCCGGAGGGACTCCGCCTGCTTGCGACCCTCGGGCAGGAGGGGGAGGTCGGTCCGACGACCGGTATGGCGACGGGAGAGGCTCCACTCGGTCTCGCCGTGACGGATCAAAAAGCAGCGGCTGGCGGTGGGGTCCATGCGGGTAGCGGAGCATCCCGAGGGTCGCCCGTGCAAGCCGACTGGGCCGACAGTCGGGCGCATCACGGCCAGCTGAACAGCCAGGAATGGCCGCGTCAGGCAAGCAAACCGACCGGGCCGGAATGCCGAACCCCCTTGATGCGTTGATATCTACGTTAGGAATTGGATCCAGGGTGAGGATGGAAATGGCGACTCGCACCGCAACGAACACTGCAGAGCGTATTCGGAGGGCAACGTCGGGCGGACACGCCCGTGGATCAGACGCGGACAGCCTTGGCCTCTTTCTGCGGGACCTGGACCATCATCCGCTGCCCGACCACGAAGCCCAGACGGCCCTGGCCCAACGCGTGGCCGCCGGCGACGAGGAGGCGCGGCGCGAGATGATCGCCGCCAACCTGCGCCTGGTCGTCCACTGGGCCCGGCGCTACCAGGATCGAGGAGTCGACCTCCCCGACCTCATCCAAGAGGGCACCTTCGGGCTGATGCGGGCAGTCGACAAGTTCGACTACGAGCGTGGCTTCCGCTTCTCCACGTACGCCACGTGGTGGATCCGCCAGGCCCTGCAGCGGGCGGTGCAGCAGCATGGCCGGACCATCCGGCTGCCCATGGAAGTGGCAGAGCGGAACCAGCAGGTCGACGCGGCCAACTGGGAGCTGACCCACCTCTTGCAGCGCGCCCCGACGGCCGAGGAGCTCGATGAGGCGACCGGACTCACCGCCGAGGCCCGGGGCAACCTTTCGGGCCTGGCCCGGGTAGTGGCCAGCCTGGACCAGCCGGCGACGTCGGAGTCGTCGGCCACCTTGGGTGACCTGGTGTCCGCCGACTCGAACGACTTCGAGAACGAGGTGGCCACCGACATGACGCTCGATCTGGTCCGCAAGGCGGTCGAGCGGCTGACGGAACTGCAGCGTGCGGTCATCGTCAATCGGTTCGGCTTCGGCGGGTCCGATCCGGCGTCGCTCCAGACCACCGCCGAGCGCCTGGGCGTGGGCGTCCGCAAGGTGCGCCAGGCCGAAGCAGAGGCTCTCGAGGCCCTCGGAGGCAGCGAGGCCCTCGAGGCGGTGTACGAGGCGGCCTGACCGGGTCCAGGCCTGTTCCCCGGTGGCTCGGTCCGGGCTCGCGTGGTGACGTTCAGTCCCCCAGGGCGGCGAGCACGGACTGCAGTTCGGCCGGGAGCTGTGAGTCCCAGAAGACATCGTCCCCGGTCCCCGGGTGCACGAAGCCGAGCGACCGGGCGTGGAGAAACGGCCGGTCGAGCGCGATCCCGGGCAGGGGTCGTCGTGCTCCGTAGAGGTCGTCGGCCACCACCGGGTGACCGATAGCGGCCAGATGGACCCGGATCTGATGGGTGCGGCCGGTCTCGAGGGTGGCTTCCACCAGGCTCACCGGGATGGGATGGTCATAGCGCGCTTCGACCCGGTAGCGGGTCCTGGCCGGCTTGCCCCGCTGGGTGACGGCCATCCGGGTAGGCGAGGTCTCGGACCGGCCGATGGGAGCGTCGACGATCCCGTTGGTTGACTCCACCGTGCCGTGCACCAGGGCCCGGTACTGGCGCTCGACCGTCCGGTCGGTGAGCTGGGCACCAGCGACGCCGTAGCCGCCGGTGTCCTGGCCACCACCAGCAGCCCGGAGGTGCCCGCGATCGAGCCGGTGGACGATCCCCGGCCGGTCGGGATCGTTGGCCCGGAACCCGCCATCGTCGCCGGTGACCGGGGGAAAGCACCGTCGGTTCGGCCAGCGATGCCAGATCGGGGAACCGGGCCAGCAAGCCATTCACCAGCGTTCCGGTTCGGTTCCCGGCGCCGGGGTGGACCACGAGGCCGGCCGGCTTGTCCACCACGATGATCTGGTCGTCGGCATGGACCACTTCGAATTCGACCGAGGGATCCGCCTCGGGCGGCTCGGGGACGGCATCGTCCTGAAGCTCGACGGCAGCAGTTGGCCGACGCGAAGCGCCCGGCTCCTGACCCGTACAGGCTGGTCGTCCAGCCGCACCCGCCCGTCGGCGATGAGCTGTTCCACGGTGGACCGGGACACGTCGGCCAGCAGGGCCACGGCTCGGTCCACCCGGACGCCGTCGAGCGACGAGGGGCACCTCGAGGGAGAGGTCGGTCATGACGTCCGCCTCCCCCGCAACAGGGACACGACCAACAGGATGCAGCCGACCACGATGCAGGAGTCGGCGACGTTGAAAGTCGGCCAGAAATGGAGGGCGATGAAATCGATCACCGCGCCGTGGTCGCCTCGGAACAACCGATCGGCGAGGTTGCCCAGTGCCCCGCCGAGGATCAGCCCGAGCACGACGGCACGACCCGAGGTGGGGGCCCGGCCGGCCAGGACCAACAGGGCGCCGACCAGGATCACGGCGATGACCACCAGCACGGCGGCCTCCCCCTGGAAGAGGCTGAAGGCCGAACCGGTGTTTCGCTGCAGCTCGAGGTCGAGGGTGCCGACGACATGGACGGGGCCCTGTGAAAGGCGGGACACCGCCCACGACTTGGTCAGCTGGTCGACCAGCACCACGACCGCGGCGACGGCCGAAGCGACGGCCAGACGGGGCCAGCTCCCCCAGCGGGACTCGGGGCGGCGGGTCTCGGACCCGACCTGACCGGTCAGCGTCGCGACAGTCCCCCGCTCTTGCACGCCACACACAGGCGGGCAAAGGGCAGCGCCCGCAGACGGGCCTTGGGGATCGCCTCATGGCAGCGCTCACAGGCGCCGTAGGTCTTGCGGTCGATCTTCCGCAGTGCGTCGTCGATCTCCTCGACGGCCAGGAGGGCCTGGGCCGAAAGGGCAAGATCGCGTTCCCGGTCGACGGTGACCGTGCCGCCCTCGCCCGACTCCTCGTCGAACTGGACGTCGCCCGGCTCGCGCTCTTGGGCCAACGAGTCGGCCTCGGCCTGGAGATCCTCGGCCTGACCCTGATAGACCCCCCGCTCGTCGAGGAGGAGGGCCTGTTGCTCCTCGAGGAACTTCGGCTCCTTGGCGTAGGGGCCGGCAGCGGCCGCCTTCTTGGCCGGTGGGGCACTGGTGGTGGAGCTCGACTTGGTCGTGGTGTTCACAGAGCGCAGCTTTCTTCGCCGGAGCGACCTTCTTGGTGGACGGTGCCGTCCTCCGGCGTGCTGGTCCCATCGTTCCGCCGTTCCTAGCGGGCAGGCGCCCGAACCGCCGCCACAATCTCGTGCGCGATACGGTCGGCGTCCACCTGCTCGGTCAGTTGCATGAATCCGGCTTCCAGGCTCAGGCCCGCGAACCCGGCGTGCATCTCCTCCATGGAGCCCAAATCCCACCACCGATCCGCGCTTCAAAACCACCAGGTGCGAACACAGCTTGTCCACCTGCTCCAACACGGGAGAGGAAAACAGCAGCGCCTTTCCCTGGTGGGCCAGGAACTGGATGACGTGCCGCAGCACCAGCGCGCTAGTGACATCCAGTCCGGAAAACGGCTCGTCCAGCACCAGCAGTTCGGGATCG